>JBOEHJ010000046.1:0-187261 GCA_050633905.1 Geminicoccales bacterium | reverse complement strand
GCACCGCCATCTCGTCGCGATTGCATCAGATCTTCCGTCAACGCTAGCGACGAGTGCGGAGCAGTCCTTGACGGCGGTCAAGGCAGGCAATGCCGTCGTGTTCGACGCTCGACCGACAATCAGGAGACGAACCTTGGCGGCAAAAGTCGAAACCACATCGGGAACGGTGCTGTCATTCCAGGAAACTCACCCGTTTGCCGCGTTCTTGAGAACGGTTGGGCGGGGTTCCAATGTTGGCCGGCCATTGGATGAAGCCGAGGCCGAGGCCGCCTTCGACATGATCCTGAACGACCAGCTCGAGTCCATACAGCTTGGCGCGTTCCTCCTGGTGCTGCGCTATCGCACCGAAGCCCCGAGCGAACTCGCCGGCTTTGTGCGCGCCGCGCGCAGGCGGTTTGTTGGAGCCGCAGGCAGTTTCGGCGCCGTCGATCTTGATTGGCCGTCCTATGCCGACCGTCACAAACAGCTGCCCTATTTCGTGCTCGCCGCGAAGCTGCTGGCAGGTGCCGGTGTGCGCATTCTTATGCACGGTATCAAAGGCGAAGGCCCGGCGACCACCCGTGCTGCCGTCACGGCCCTCGGTTTGCCGATCGTCTCCAGTTTCGAGGCTGCTGCCGAAGCACTCGATCGCGAGAATTTTTGCTATTTGCCGCTCGAAGACTTTTGCCCAAGGCTCGCCGACCTGTTCGAGCTTCGGCCGTTGCTCGGCTTGCGCACCCCCGTCAATTCCCTGGCGCGCGAGCTGAATCCCGCAGAGGCGCCCGCCCAGATTCAGGGCGTGTTTCACCCAACTTATCTGCCATTGCATGCCGAAACGGCTTTGCTGCTCGGGCAACCGAGCGGCGCGATCTTCAAGGGCGGTGGCGGCGAAGCCCAGCGCAATCCTGACAAGCCCTGCCGGACGCTGGTCGTCGTCGACGGTGTTCGGTCCGAGCTGGAATGGACGGCTTTGCAAGACGGCGAAAGCTATCCCTGGCGCAACGAGCCGCTGGACGTAGCGCGTCTTGCAACGCTTTGGGCAGGCGATTGGGAGAACCCGGCGCCGGTCGATGCGGTGATCGGCACGGTTGCCATAGCCCTCCATGTGCTCGGCCGCGCCGGCAACCCGAAAGACGCCGAGGTGGCCGCCCGTGAGTTGTGGGCGGAGCGCGACCGATTGTCCGATCGGGCGCCATCTTGATCTCGATCAATCACCATCCGTACAAGATCTGAGAGCGTTCCAATATGACTCCTGAACTTCTTGCCCGTTTCGATCAGCGCGTACCGCGCTACACGAGTTACCCGACTGCGCCGCATTTCCAATCAGGTGTCAGTACCAAACGCTATGCCAAGTGGCTGCGCTCGCTACCTGCGAACGCGCCGATATCGCTCTATGTCCATGTACCATTTTGCGATTCGCTCTGTTGGTTCTGCGGTTGCCACACCAAAATCGTGAAGCGCTATGAACCGATCGCCCGCTATGTTGATTTACTGATCAAAGAAATCGACCTGTTTGTGGCAACGATCGGTCCTGACCGGACCGTTAGCCATCTCCATTTTGGCGGCGGCAGTCCCACCATTCTAGAAGGCGATGACATTTGCCGACTGGGCGAACATTTCCATCGCTGTTTCAAGATCGATAACGATGCGGAAATCGCGATCGAGATCGATCCCCGCGGCGTCTCACATGACAAAATCGCAACTTTGGCCGCGATCGGTGTCACCCGTGCCAGTGTAGGCCTGCAGGATATCAACCCTGACGTCCAGCAAGCCGTCAATCGGGTCCAACCGCTTTCGACGACGCGCCAGGTCATCGAGTGGCTGCGCGAGGCCTCTATCGAGGCCATCAATATCGATCTGATGTACGGCCTGCCGCATCAGGATCTCGATGGCATTGAGAGGACGGTTGATGCTGCGACCAGCCTGGAGCCGGATCGTCTGGCTCTGTTCGGCTACGCCCATATGCCCTGGCTCAAACGTCATCAACGGCTGCTTGATGAGAAGCTGCTGCCCGATGCGGTCATGCGATGGCGGCAATTCGAGTGCGCCAGCACCCATCTAACGGCCAAAGACTACCAGCCGATCGGACTCGATCATTTCGCCAAGGCGGATGATCCGCTCGCCCAAGCCCAGTTAAGGGGTCGTCTTCGGCGAAATTTTCAAGGTTACACGGTCGATACCGCTGAGACCTTGATCGGCCTCGGCCCTTCCGCAATTAGCGCTCTTCCGTTGGCCTATGTACAAAATCAGGTTCCTTTGCTCGCCTGGCGCGATGCCATTTCAGACGGCCGTTTTGCCATCACACGCTGTCTCGTTCTGGACGATGAGGATCGGCTGCGCCGCTCGGTGATCGAGCGGCTGATGTGCGACCTAGAGGTTGAC
This sequence comes from Geminicoccales bacterium, assembly GCA_050633905.1. GTDB lineage: Bacteria > Pseudomonadota > Alphaproteobacteria > Geminicoccales > Geminicoccaceae > JANQPX01. The sequence continues at coordinate 184,900 of JBOEHJ010000046.1, read as the reverse complement.
CTCGCCGCAAGCCTCGCCGCATTCGATAGAGACGTCGACCATTTCGCTGGCGAGATCGAGCGCCTCGACAAGCTTGCCGCCGACGGCATCGTCGAGCGTGAGGGCATGACCATCAAGATTCCGGAGCCAGCGCGGCCGCTCGTAAGAGTAGCTGCAGCCATTTTCGATCAATATCTTTCCACAAACGAAGCCCGCCATGCCCGCGCTGTTTGAGCAGCGACGCCTCAAGCGATCGGCATAACCGCCCGCACCGCATCGATCTGAGCCAGCAGGAGATCCACAATGCCGGGATCGCGCCCGATCGGGCCAGTGTAGACGGCATCTGGGTCGGCCTCGTCGAGGATCGCCGGAATGTCCTCCTCACCATGTTCGCCTCGATCGATGAACAGCCCAACCACCACATGATTGCTAGCGCGGCTTGCAGCGATGACGTCCTTGAGCGTCGGACCCTGGTCGAGAAAGCCTGTGCGAACGGCAGCGAAGATATTCTTTGCGCGGATCGTTTCGACGTGATCGAAGGCGCTNNTTGCCTGAATTGGGATCACGGCGCGTACCATGGGCGGCGATCAGGAGGTCGGTGCTGGCGAGCAACCAGCTTTTCGCGCGGCAAGCATTCTTCGCTGTTTCGACGATCCGAGCGGCGAGCGCCGTATGGGCGCCGAGCGGCGTTGCTATACGAAGAGAACGAAGGGTCGGTTCGATGGGTGCAAGGCGTTTCTGCATGGCTTTGAGGGTGTAGCCTTCGGCCATCAGCAACGGCGCTACGATCACCTGTCGGCCGGCGAGGTCGGCGACGACGTCAACGAGTTCCGGCGTGCCTTTCAGACACGCGACGCGAACATCGTCGAACCGGCCGCTGCCGGCAAGACGTTCTGCATGCTCGACGGCGCCGCCAGCCTGGCCGCGGATACCATGGACGGCAATGACCAGCGCCAAGTGATCGCAAGCCGGCGTCCGGCTAGTGGCTGGTGCCTTCGTCGCGGCTGATCTTGTTCCAGACATTATATTTTCCAGACGGCTTGACCATGGGCAGGCGTTTGACCTCTTCGAGCGTCTCGGCGTCGTAGACAATCACGGCGCCGTCCATGTCCCAGATGCTGAGGAGGGCGTGACGGCCATCGCGGGTGAATTCGACATGGGCTGCGGTCTTGCCGGGCTCCGGACGCAGCGTCTGCGTGATCTCCAACGTCTCCTTGTCGATGACGTGGACGGCGTCCTTGTTCGGCCCGAAGAACACGTCGACGAAGGCATGCGGGCTCGCCTGATGGCTGCGCATGAAGAAGCCCGGGCCTTCGGTCTCAATGGTCTTGATCACCTGCCAGTCGGCCATGTCGATTACGCTGATCGCGTTTTCCTTGAGATGCGGGGTCGCCATGATGCGCTTGCCTTGCCAGTCCCAACTGATGCCTGAGCCGAGATGGGGGAGACCGGGGAGCGGCAGCTCCGCGATCTCGCGGCGGACGTCGAGCTGCACGACCACGCCGCGCCCGCCATCGCGCGCGGAACCGATGACATGACGGTAGCTTTGATCGAAGAAGAAATCGTCGAGCGGTTCTTTCAGCTCGGTTCGGCGTATCGGGAACCGGCCCTCGTCGGCAGCCTCGATCATGCCGGTTTCGTGGCTATGCACGAAACTCCCGTACCCCTCTGGCGGCGGGTCGGCGTAGGACACTTCCCAGAGTTCGGGGATGTCCTTCATGGCGACGACGAAGCTGTCCCTTGGAGCCGCCTGATAGACGGCGCTGACTCGAGAGCTCTCCTCGCCACGGAGGTCCGTCGTCTCAATGACTTTCAGCGGGGCAAGCGTTGCTGCGTCCAGAAGAACGAGGCTGTGCGGCAAATAGTTGGCGACAGCGAGCACGGTGCCGTCGGCAGAGATCGCGATGTTGCGGGTGTTGATCCCGGCTCTGATCTCAGCGACCGTTTCCAGGCCCCAAAGATCGTAACGGGTGATCCAGCCGTCGCGCGAGGCGAAGTGAACGAAGCGACCATCGGGCGAGAATTTCGGGCCGCCATGTAAGGCGTAGCGCGAAGGAAATCGGGTGATCGGCTCGAAGCGGTCACCGTCCAGAATGGTGACGTGATGATCGCCGCTCTCGACCACGACGAACAGGTTCATGAGGTCCCCGTCATGGACGGGTGCATCGACGAACGGTTTTTTTGTAACGCTACGCGTCACCTCGATGGCCGCCATGTCGAGCGTCGGCATCTCTGGCAATGACTCGAACACCAGTGCGACCAGCGCTTGGATTTGTTGATTGTCGAGCACGTCACCGAAGGCGGGCATTTGGGTTTGCGCGCGCCCCTCCGCGATGGTCGCCTTGGCTTTGTCGGGTTTCAGACGGCCGAGGCTTTCCGGAATCAGCGCCGGTCCTGTGCCGCCAAGGCGATCGGCACCGTGGCATTCGGCGCAGTGGACGACATAGAGATCTGTCGCCTCCTCCGCACTTGCCGAGGTGATTGCGGGCAAGAAGGCCAGGGCAGCGAGGCTAAGCCTGAAGAATAGCATCGGCGGTCTTCCTGGCTGTTTTCTCCGCTTTCCTGGAATAGGGCGTGAGCTCCAATCGCGGCCCGGACGTGACACCGATTTCTTCATCGCTGAGGTAACAGGCTGGATCTTCCGCCCAGGGATCGCCGCTGATCTGCATGGCGCGAACCCGGGTATTGCCGCCGCAGATCGCGAAGTGTTTGCATTCACCGCAGCGCCCGGAGATCTGCCGTGGCTTCGCCTTGAGACCGGCCATGATCGGATCGGACATGTCCTGCCAGATCTCGGAAAACGGGCGCTCCTTGACGTTGCCGAGATTGTAGTGCCACCAGAAGGTGTCGGGATGGACGTTGCCGAGATTGTCGATATTGGCGACGTTGACGCCCGACGCATTCCCGCCCCAGAGCTGCAGTTTCTTCTCGATATGCTCCGCTTTGTCCGGAAAGTTTTCTCGGACCCAATGTAGAAAAAACACGCCGTCGGCGTCGTTGTTGCCGGTGACGAACTCCTTCTTGATACCGCGCTGGACATAGTCCCAGCAGCGCTCGAAAACCAGGTTCATCGAGTCTCGCGTGGTGCGGTGATAGGCATCGTCGCCGCGATAGCGATTGCCGCGGCCGGCATAGACGAGGTGGGAGAGATAGAATTTGTCGATCGCTTCCTGGTCCATAAGGTCGAGCATCTCGGGCAGGCTCTCGACATTGCGCTCGGTCATGGTGAAGCGCAGCCCGACTTTGATTTTTCGCGACTTGCAAAGGCTCATGCCTTTGAGCGCCGCGTCGAACGAGCCCTTTTGTCGGCGGAAGCGGTCATGGACTTCGCCGATGCCATCCAGGCTGACGCCGACATAGTCGTAACCGATCTCGACGATCTTATCCGCGGTGGGTTCGTCGATCAGGGCGCCGTTGGAGGAAAGGCCGGTGTAAAAGCCCTTGTCTTTCGCACGCTTGGAGATCTCGAAAATATCCGGGCGCAGCAGGGGCTCGCCGCCAGAAAGGATGAGGACCGGCACGCCGAAGGCGCGGAGATCGTCCATCACATCGTAGATCTCAGCGGTGGAAAGCTCGCCCGGAAAATCGACATCGGCGGACAGCGAGTAGCAGTGGATGCAGTTCAGATTACAGCGCCGGATCAGGTTCCAGATGACGACCGGTCCCGACGGCCTGCGAGCGCGCAAGGGCGTTGGTTGGATCAGTTCCTGCATGTATTGGCTAAGGCGGAACATGAGCTTCTCCTAGCCGACCAGACGGAGGCCGGTCTTTTTCAGGATTTCGGTGCTGTAGAGGATGTCGTGGCTGCGCGCGGCCTCGCCGAGCAGCGATGCGATTTCCTCGACCTCGGTTTCGACGTCGCCCTTCGACTTTCCATGGACCATGGCGAACAGGTTGTATTGCCAGTCTGGCAGGCGACGCGGCCGCCTGTAGCAATGGCTGACGAAACGGAGGGCACCAATCTTGCGGCCAAGCCGGTCGACCTCGTCATCCTCGACATCCCAGACCGACATACCATTGGCGCCGTAGCCGAGCGCGTAGTGGTTCGGCACGGCCGCGATGCGCCGGATAGCACCTGCGACCTGCATCCGTTCCAGCCGGTCCATCACCTCGCGTTCGCTTAAGCCGACACGCTCGCCGATGGCTGCAAATGGCCGATGAGCGAGGGGCATTCCCGCTTGGGTCGCCTTGATCAGCGCACGGTCGGTGGCATCGAGATCGAGAAGATCGTCGCTCATGCCTTCAGCCTCAAATCCAGAAAATATTCTTCGAGCTTCGGGAGATTGAGCACGGGAATGCCACTCTCAGACTCAATCTCCTCAAGTACCGCCCCGATCCGCTCGGATCGCTCGGTGGCGAGGACGAACCACATGTTGAGACGGTGGTCGCGTCGGTAATTGTGCGCAACCTCGGGGTGGGCGTTGACCAGCTCGGTGACCTCGGTGAAGCGGTCTGCCGGGACAGCCATTGCAGCAAGGGATAGACCACCGCCGAGGCGAACAGCGTCGTACATCGGGCCAAAGCGGGACAGGATTTTTTGGTCGAGGAGGATCTGGACACGCTGGATGATCTCGTCCTCGTCGAGATCCAGTTCCGTCGCAATCGCGGTGAATGGTGTTTCCGTGATCGGGATGCCGCCCTGGAGGCGGTCGATCAATTTCTTGTCGATAGCATCAATCACACCAGAGCTCCCGTTCAGTTCGGCACCGCCGATTGGTATTGCGCACCCCGCTGTTTGAACCGCCGCCGGCTGAACAAAATCGCTCTCGGAGCATCGGCAATGCCTGCGGCGACGGCCGCCTCGTGGACTTGGGTTCGAACGTCGTCCTCGTTACGCCCGTGGATCATACAGAACAGGTTGTAGGGCCAGTTCGGCGGCCGAGCCGGCCGGAGGTAACAGAGTGTCACGTAAGGTAACGCTGCCAATTTTTCGCCTGAGGCTGCGATCCGCGCATCGTCGATATCGAACACGGTCATGGCGTTGGCGCGGTAGCCGAGTTCGTGATGGCGGACGATGACGCCGAAGCGCTTGATGGTGCCGTCGGCGGTGAGATGCTGGAGCCGTTCGATCACCCTGCCTTCCTCCCAACCAATCTGGTCGGCGATCTCGGCATAGGGACGGGCAGAGAGCGGCAGGCCATTCTCGATGGCGGCGAGCAGCGTCCTGTCCTGGTCGGTCATGACCATCGAAGTGGAAACCCGAGATCGATGTGGAAGGCTTGTTCCAACGGTAGGTCAAGGACGTCGAGGGCGGTGCGGTCGCTGATCGCATCGAGAGTTGCAGCGACATGAGCTTCGTCTTTGCCAGTCACCACGAACCAAAGATTGTAAACGTGCTCGCGCTCGTAGTTGTGATTAACTTCCGGAAAAGCCGAGACCAGGTCGGCAACCTCCTCGAGCCTCGCCGGCGGCACGGCAAGCGCGGCGAGCGTACTCCAGCCGGCGCGGTGAGGGGCGACTACGGCGCCGATGCGCGAGATCGCGCCGCTTTGCTTCAGCATATCGAGACGCGCGATCACCTCGCATTCATCCAGGCCAAGAGCTTCGCCTATCACGGCATAGGGCGCTGCCATCATCGGAAAATCGCGCTGGTAGCGATCGAGCAGTGCCTGATTGATGGGGTCCTGGAGCAAGGCCTCGGTCATCAGAGGCCGATCCGGTTGGCGCGAGCGGTGAAGAAGATGCCGCTCGGCTTGTCGATCGCCAACGTGGCGATGCGATCAAAATTTGTCGTGTCGTAGACGTCCACCCGGTCTTCATCTCGGACGGAAATCCAGACGGCTTCGCCGCGCGGGGTGAACTCCATGTGGAGGGCGGTCTTGCCGGGCTTGAAGCTCTCGACGATCGACAAGCTGGGGACGTCGATCACCTGGATGGTGTCGTTGTCGGGATGAGCGAAGTTCACCCAGATCTGGCGGCCATCCGGCCGCGCGACCGCGAAGATCGGCTGACCGTGAACCTCGATGCGCCCCATCTCCTCGAACGTCCGGCGATCAACCACCAGGAGTTCATGACGACCGACGGCGGGCAGGAACAGAAAGTCGCCGGCGGCGGCCCAGCCTTCGAGGTGGGGCATCTTGTAGACCGGCAAGGATTCCTCACCCTTGCCGTAACCATCGAGGATGCGGGTCGGTCCCTTGTCCTCGTGCCAAAGGTCGAGCAGCGAGAGGCCGTCCTCGCCGAACAGCCCGGCGAGATAATGGCGACCGTCAGGCGTGATCAGCCCATCATAGGGCTGGAGGCCAATTTTTTCGTACTTGTTGATTTCAGGCGTGGACGGTTCGGAAAAGTCGGCGCTCCAGATCTCTCCGGCGTCGTAGAGGCTGAACAGAAATTTCTGCCCCGGCGCATCGACCAGTCCAACGACTTTTGATGCGGTACCGTCATCGCCATAGGTGGCGGGAATGTCGGCAACCAAAATGAGGTTTGCGTCGAACACGTTGACGCCGCCGGGCTCGTAGTTGGAGACGGCGATCAGCTTGCCGTCCTGGGAGATGGCGCCGCCGATGGAGTTGCCGGCCTGGATGATACGCTTGGTGATGGTTCGCTTGAGCAGGTCGATTTTTGTGAGCCCGCCGTCGCGGCCGAAAACGTAGGCGAAGCGACCGCTGCGGTCGAAGACGGCGGAGGCGTGGGAGAGGTCGCCGAGGCCGTCGACCTTGCCGAGCACGGTCTGCGCCGTGGTGTCGACGATCGCAATGCTGCCTGCCTCGCGTTCGATCACCAGGCCGAGATCGCCGGTGCCGCGCAAGTCATCGGCCTTGGCGCCGAGCGCGGCGATCATCAGAAGAATCAGGATGGCGACGAGCGCCAGGATGCCTTTATTCAGCGTCATCGAAACCTTCCTTCAATCGGCCAACCAACCAGCCGGCCTCGTTCTCATCGAGACTGATCCTCCAGGGCGCCATCGGCGTGCCGGGGCGGCCGTTCATGATCGTTTCGACCAGCGCCTCGTCGCTGGCCTCGCGGATTGCCGCGGGGAGAAGGGAGGGGCCGAGCCCGCCTTTCAGTGTCATGCCGTGGCAGGAACCGCAGTCATGTTTCAGGAGGTGCAGGATTTCTTTTTGACGGCCGGCCGCCGGCTCGTCGGCATTCGCGCCCGCGAACGTCGGGATGGAAGTGACAGCAAGCACCAGGCCGAACGTGCGCCAGAACGGAGCCGCATACTGTCGGGCCAGACCCCAACGGTCAGAACCCAATGATGTGGACATTCCACCACTAGGCATGGCCGGCGTGCTCCAGCGCAAACTCGAACAGTTCTTCAGGCGCAAGCTCGTCCATCAAGGCGACGACCTTGCCGATCACGATCAGGATCGGTGATGGCAGGTCGGCTTCTTCGATGCGGCCTGAAAGATCGGTCAGCGTGCCGCGACAGATCTTCTGTCCCGGCAGCGTGCCGCTTGCGATGGCGGCTGCGGGCGTCGATCCTGGAAGACCGTTAGCCATGAGCTGATGGGCAATCTCCGGCAGATTCGAAGAACCCATATACACCACCAGCGTAGTCTTGGGGTCGGCCAAGCAATGCCAGTCGTAATCCAGCGGCAGATCGCCGCCGCAATGACCGGTGATGATGCGAAAGCCTGTGGCATAGCCCCGATGGGTGAGCGGCACGCCGATCGCACTGCAGCAACCGGAGGCTGCGGTTATGCCTGGCACGATGTCGACGCTGACGCCGCGCGTCCGGAGATAGAGGGCTTCCTCGCTGCCACGCCCGAAGATGAAGGGGTCACCGCCCTTCAGGCGCACGACGGTGCGGCCGGCGCGTGCGGTGCGATAGAGGAGTTCGTTGATCTCGTCCTGCGCCATGTGATGGCGGCCGGGTTCCTTGCCGACATAGATCCTGGCAGCACCTTGGGGAACGAGATCCATGATACCGTCGCCGACCAGGCGATCGTAGACCACGGCGTCGGCATTTTCGAGAAGGCGTGTCGCCTTCATCGTCAGGAGTTCGGGATCACCAGGACCAGCACCGACCAGATAGACTTTGGGCATCAGGGTCTCGCCTCCACTGCTCGTTGGTTCGACGCGATCGATGGAGTAAATGTCGGGACGGCAGCAGCGAAACTTGCTGGGGAGGCCGCCGTCCCGATGGGGCCGGCTAATATCGTGCCGGTGCTCTAATAAACATCATTCCTCGTGTTGAAGACGTTGAACTTCCCGGTCGGCGTGATCAGGCGCGGATCCTTGATCACATGCTTCACCTCACGGGTTGCGTCGTCGATCACGACGATCGCGCTCTCCTGGTCCTTGGCATTCCAGACCGAGAACCAGATTTCGGTGCCTTCCTTGTTGTACTCACCCTGGACGACGCGGCGCACGCCCTCGGTGATGCCGGACAACTCGCCGATCGGAACGACCTCGTAGCCAGCTTCGAGGTCGTCGAGATTGAAGACGGCCACCGAAGAGGCGAGCTCGGCCTCAGGATTGAGCGGCGTGTCGACCCAAAGGTTCTTCGAGTTCGGATGGGTCTTGATAAAGAGCGAACCGCCGCCCTGCCCTTCCAAGGTCTGCACGACCTCCCAGGCCTGATCCGGATGGTCCTCGGGATCAGTACCAATCAGCGAAACAATCTCGTCGCCGAGATGGCTGGTCGCCCAGACCGGGCCGAATTCGGGATGCTCGAAATTAGCGCCGCGGCCAGGGTGTGGCGTCGTGCCGCCGGTCTCCAGCACCTTCACCAGCTGATCAGTCTCGGTGTCGACCACGGCAACCTTGTTACGGGCATTGGCGGCCACCAGGAAGTAGCGACCCGTCTCGTCGAAGCCGCCGTCATGCAGGAAGCGTTCGGCCTCGATGGTGGTGACCTTGAGGTTCTTGATGTCCTCGTAGTTCACCATGAGGATCTTGCCGGTTTCCTTGACGTTGACCACGAATTCCGGGTGCTTGTGCGACGCGACGATCGCGGCGACGCGCGGCTCGGGATGATACTCCTGGGTGTCGTAGATCATGCCACGGGTCGAAACGACCTTGAGTGGCTCCAAGGTGTCGCCGTCCATGATAACATATTGCGGCGGCCAGTAAGCGCCGGCGATGGCGTATTTGTCTTCCCAGCCTTCCATCTTCGAGGTCTCGATCGACCTCGCCTCGATGCCAACCTTGATCTCGGCTACCACTTCCGGCGTTTCCATCCAAAGGTCGATCAGATCGATCTTGGCGTCCCTGCCGATAGCGAAGATGTAGCGCCCCGATGCCGACATGCGCGAGATGTGCACGGCATAGCCGGTCTCGAGGATGGTGACGATCTCGTAGGTGCCGCCGTCGATCAGGGCAACCTCGCCGCTGTCACGAAGAGTGACGGAAAACAGATTGTCGACGTCGAGATCGTTCATCTTCTCGATCGGCCGATCCTCAGGTGCGACATGGACCGTCCATGTCTCCCGCATTTCCGGCATCCCGAACTCCGGTGGCGTGGGCGGTTCGTTCAGGAGGTAGCGGGACATCAGGTCGATGTCGTCCTCGGTCATGTCGCCCGAGGTGCCCCAGTTCGGCATGCCCGCAGGCGAACCGTAAGTGATGAAAGCGTTCAGGTAATCGTAGCCAAGCTCGCGGGTAATGTCCGTGGTCAGCGCCTTGCCGGTGGCACCGTTTCGGAGCACGCCGTGGCAGCCGGCGCAGCGCTGAAAGTAGATGTCCTTGGCGCGGTTGAACTCCTCGGCGTTCATCTCGGGCACGCCTTCCTTGGCGCCGGGCGCTTCGACCTCGCCTTCGGGAAGCACGTCGAGGCTCGGCTGGTACTGATCGCCCGGGCTGGTGTCGTGCTTGGAGAGATCTTCCTGTTTTGGATCCTGCGCATTCACCTGCGCGCTCCAGGCCAAGGCTAGGGCGAACGAAGCCGCGCTTGCCTTCAACACTGCCTTCCCCAACAACGCCATCGATCTTCCCCTTGTACGATGATTGACCTCTCCTCAGTCTTGGCCTGCCGGTGCAGCACATCCTTGACGACCGTCAAGCGCGATTGGCATGAATACGAGTAAATTGCCTGGATTGGGCCGGCCGACCGCGCGGCGGTGCGTTTACATAGGAGTCGTGCGGCGGCGCGTTTACATAGGAGCGTCATGCTCACCATGTTGCGTCGACCAAATCTCGGCCTCGTTCTCGCTCTTGCATTCGTCAGCGGAGCGAGCACCGATCTCATCGCCGACCAAGAGACTTGGCGTACCGTTCTGCCGGCGGCGACCGCCGTTGGTCCGGTGGAAGGATCGCCGCCGGCGGCACCTGCCTTTCGGGATGGTGAGCTGGTTGGCTATGTCATCTCGACCAAGGAGGCGATCGGGGCGCGGGGTTATGCCGGCGGCGTCCTCGATATCCTGCTCGGTATCGACCTGAAGGCACGCCTGGTTGGCGCCAAGCTGATCGAGCAGAATGAGCCGATCCTGAAAACCGGCGTTCGCCCTGAAGATCTGGAAGCCTTCGTCGGTCGGTTCGCCGACCTCGATCTGCGCGACGCCGTTCATGTTACCCGCGCTGCTGAACGCGATGGCGATATCGACGCGGTAAGTGGTGCGACGATCAGTTCGGTGGTGATCGGCGACGTCATTCTGCGTGCAGCAAGAGCGGTCGCCAGCAGCCGCGGGCTGCTTGGGGACTCCGGACGGGCGGTGAACTTCGAAGGGGGCGGTCTAGCGGCCTGGCAGGCCTTGCTGGACGAGGGCTCGATCAGAAGACTGGGCGTCGATGTCCAGCAAGCCACCGATGCGATCGACGCGTTCGGAGGCAAGCTCTATCCACCGGGAGCGGCCCCACCTGGCGACGCGCCGTTCGTCGAACTCTACACCGGCATTGCGACCCCTGCCCGGATAGGGCGAAGCCTGCTGGGCGACAAGCTCTACAATCGCCTGATCAACGAGATGGATGTCGGCGGGCAACTCGTCTTCATCGCCGCCGACGGCGCTTTTTCCTTTAAAGGAACACGCTATGTGCGGGAAGGTCGGTTCGACCGTTTCCGTCTCCTGCAGGGCGCCCAAGCGTTGCAATTCGAAAAGGATGACCACGTCAGAATCGATGCGCTTGAGATCGAAGGTGGGCCCGAGTTACGTGAAATCGCGGTTTTCATGATCGGCGCAGACAAGGGTTTCGAAGTCACGGAACCCTGGACGCTGGAGTTGCTGGTTACACCGCTCGGCAAGGGCGACAGTCCGGCCGCAAGTTTCATGCTGCCCTACGACCTGCCGACCCGGTATTTCGCTCAACCAACCGCAGTGACCGAGCCACTGCCGCTGTGGCAGACGGTCTGGCGGGACCGAGCCGTCGATATTGGCATTCTCGTCGCGGCGCTCATCGTGCTCACGGGCATCCTGATCTTTCAGAACGCCATCGCCGCGCGACCCGTCTGGCATCGCTGGCTGCGCCTCGGCTTTCTCAACTTCGTGCTCCTATGGCTCGGCTGGTATGCAAGCGCCCAGCTCTCGGTGCTGAACGTGCTGACTTTTGCTCATGCCCTGTTGACCGGCTTCGACTGGGAGTTCTTCTTACTCGAGCCGCTGATTTTCATCCTTTGGGCTTATGTCGCCGTGGCGTTGTTGTTCTGGGGACGCGGCGTTTTCTGCGGCTGGCTCTGCCCGTTCGGCGCGTTACAGGAGCTCACCCATCATGTAGCCAAGCGCCTCTCCATCCCTCAGATCCGCCTGCCGTTTGGCCTGCATGAGCGTCTCTGGCCGATCAAGTTCGTTCTTTTCTTGGGGCTGTTCGCGCTATCGCTCGGCCCGATGGCCTGGGCGCTCGAGCTTGCCGAGGTCGAGCCGTTCAAGACCGCGATCGTGCTGCGCTTCGATCGAGCCTGGCCCTATGTCGCCTATGCTGTCGCCCTTCTGGCCGCCGGCCTGTTCATCGAGCGCTTTTTTTGCCGATATCTCTGCCCATTGGGTGCTGCTTTCGCGATCCCGTCGAAACTCCGCCAGTTCGAGTGGCTGAAGCGTCGCTGGCAATGTGGCCGCCAGTGTCAGATCTGCGCCGTCGGCTGTCCGGTGCAGGCGATCCATCCCGAAGGCCAGATTAACCCGAGCGAGTGCATCTACTGTCTCGCCTGTCAGGTCAAATATCAGGACGATCATGTCTGCCCCGCGCTGATCGAGCGGCGAAAGCGTCGAGAACGCCGTGATACTTCGATTGCCAAAGCTAACTTGCGTCACGATAGCACCAGTGTTTAAATCACTATTCGAACAGGATATTCTGCTCGACAAGCAATTCTCGTTTTCTTTCCTGCCTGAAGTCATCTCAAAAAAAAGAGGCTCGTAAGAACCGATCGGAAAGGGCGGTAAGATGAAGCAGGGAGAAACCGATGAGCAGCAATTCCTGCGGCGTACGGGCCTTCGTGTCGATGAGTTAGGGCAACTCCAGCGCGTGCCGTTTCTAGGCGGTTTGCAGAGCGACGAGATCTACAACCTTTTGCACGACGCAATAGCCCGTGAGCATAACCGCGGCGTCGTTCTGTTCGCCCGCGAAGAACCGGCGGATCGCTTCTTCATTGTTCTGGATGGCTGGGTGAAGCTTTCTCGCGAGACCCGTGACGGTCATGAAAGCGTCATCGGTTTGTTCAGCAAAGGCGAGAGCTTCGCCGAGGCCGCCATGTTCGAGAGCGAGACCTTCCCAGTCGATGGCGCAGTCATCGAAAGGTCGCGCCTCCTGACAATTCCGGCCGGCTCCTTCCGGCGACGTCTCGCCGAACACCCGGAGCTAATGTTCAAGCTTATCGGCTCGTTGTCGCGTCACATGCGTCGACTCGTCCAACAGATCGAGCAATTGACCGCCCGGACATCGGCGCAACGCCTGGCAGGCTTCCTCGCCGGCCTCGCAAAGAATGAGGATCCGCCGATCCGCCTGCATTTGCCGGTCGACAAGGTGCTGATCGCCGGCAGGCTCGGCATGCAGCCGGAGACCTTTTCGCGGGCGATAGCCAAGCTTCGGGATTGCGGTGTGACCGTGGAGGGACACGAGGTATCGATTGCCGACCTCAAACGCCTGCAGCAACTGTCCGAGGGCGAGCTCAGCTGAGAACAATCAGCATCATTTTGTCATTGTTTAGAGGATCGCATTTTTTAGCGATCGAAGAGAAAAGAACATAGCGGGCTGAATAATTTCAGGCCTTGAGTATTAACGTCATCATTTGTTTTAGATATCCAGCGGCAACCCATGATCGGCTAGGACAACAATTTTGCGCAGTGTTGCCCATATGTAGCCCAAAAGCGACTTTCCTGGGCAACACTTCGGCTCTGTGTTTGCTAACTTATTGAAAAGATTGGCGCGCCCGGGAGGATTCGAACCCCCAACCTCCTGATCCGTAGTCAGACGCTCTATCCAGTTGAGCTACGGGCGCTTCGGGTCGTATGGAGGTCAGCTTTTAGCCGACCATTGGTCGATCGGCAAGGGTTTGATTCGGGTGAGATCAGCCTTTTTCGTCTCTTTTCTAAGCTGCTCGGCAATCTCTTCCGGGCTGGCATTGTGGTTGAAGTGGGTGCGGTAGGTGCCGTCGGGACCCATCAAGTAGATGAAGGTGGAATGATCGACGGCGTAATTCTCATCCTCCTTTGATGGGATCGCGTAGTAGATGCGGTACGCTTGCGCCGCGGCTTTGACTTCCTCGTCGGTTCCGGTGAGCGCGATGAGGCGGGGGTGGAAATGGGTGGCATAGTCGGCGAGCTGCTCGACGGTATCGCGCGCGGGGTCGACCGAGAAAAAGACAGGAGTCACTTGTCCGGCCTGATCCTCATCAAGGAGCTCTAAGGCCTCGGTGATCGTGGAGAGACCAAGCGGGCAAAAATCCGGACAGAATGTGTAACCAAAATAGGCCAACATAAATTTACCGGCGAAGTCCTTCTCGGTCACGCGTTCGCCATGATGATTGACCATGCTAAAAGGGCCGCCAATCAGCGCCTTGCCGCCACTCATGCTCCCGACTTTGCCGTTTTGCCAGACGAAGGAGAGGCCGACGAGACTGCCCAGGACGATTAGCAGGGCAACAGCGATCACGAGAAGACGTGTTGGCATCAAGAACTCCAAAGGGATGATGATCGAACCTCATGAGGCCGAAAAGACATGACTGATATGGCACGACGGTTCGTCAATCGCCAGCACAGGAAAAACATATCTGCGTGAGCGGGATTGGCGCTCCGTCAAACCAGGATCGCCATGGCCCCAGGCGACGCGTCGTCACCAAATCCATCCACTACCAACGGTCGAAAACTTGGCCGTATTTCATCAAACCAAGCCAGCACGGTCGGCAACCAAATGAGGTGGCCGTGTCACTAGGTGGTCTTCTTGGTCCGCATCGCTTCCCAGTCTTCGTCGCTCATCATATCTTGCAAAAAACTGAATTGCCCGGCCCCCTTCAGCCATTCACCGCCATCGATCGTGATCACATCGCCATTCACATAAGCGCTGCCGTCGGCGAGCAGGAACGCGACGAGGTTGGTGAGTTCGCGATGGTCGCCAGGCCGTCCCAGCGGGTTTCTGGTTTCGAAGGTTTTCGCTATGTCGGGTCTGGGCACGAGGCGCTCCCAAGCACCCTTGGTCGGGAACGGGCCGGGTGCGATAGCATTCAGACGAATACCGCGGTCACCCCATTCCACCGCAAGACTCTGGGTCATGGCGAGCACGCCGGCTTTCGCCATGGCGGATGGCAAAACAAAGGCCGAACCGGTCCAGGCATAGGTCGTGGTGATGCTGAGCACGGTGCCCGAATGTTTGGCCTCAAGCCATCGCCGGCCTGCCGCCAGGGTGCAGTTCGCCGAGCCCTTGAGGACAATGCTGATGACCGCATCAACGGCTCGAGGCGATAGATCCTCGCTTCGAGCAAGAATATTGCCGGCGGCATTGTTGATCAGACCATCCAGCGGCAGTTCCTCGAAAAGATCAGTCATCATCGCCTCGACTGCATCGACATCGCGAATATCGAGATGATGCAGGATCACCTTGCCGCCGGTTGCGTCCTGGAGCTCTTTTGCTGTCGCCTTCAGAACCTCCAGGCGCCGCCCGCAGATCGCGACCACGGCGCCAAGTTCCAAAAGATGCCGCGCCATGCTTTTCCCAAGACCGGTACCACCGCCGGTGATCAGGATACGCTTGCCGGCGAGAAGATCGGGCTGAAACATCGGCTCTAAGCCTCCTCTAGGTTCAGGACGTCGGTGGCGGGTCCGCCTTCTTCATGCCCGTCTCATCCTCGATCAACGTGGCTCGCGCCGCCATCGCATCACCTCTTGCGGCATAGAGCGCGCTGCCCGCAATCAGGCCACCACCAAGCCATACCCAAAGATCGGCAACTTCACCAAAAACAGCATAAGCGATGATCGCGACAAAGGGCAGCCGGAGATAGTCGAACGGCATGACTGAGGTTGCCTCCGACAGGGTAAGCGCTCGTGTCAGGCAAAAATGCCCAGTTGTACCGACGAGACCGAACAACACCGCCATAAGCCAAAGTTCCGGTGTCGGCCATGTCCAGACCAGGACCGCCGGTACCAGCGAAAGCGGCGTCAGGAGGAGCGGTAAATAGATCACGATCGCCGATGTCGTCTCGCTCTTCGACATATGCTTCACGAGCACTGTGCTGCTGCCCCACACAATAGCCGTGGCGATGGCAATTAGCGCCACAGGATTAATCGCGGCAAGACCGGGACGGATAATAATCAAGGCGCCTAAGAAACCCAGGCCGATCGCGATCCAGCGATGGCGCTGCATCAGCTCTTTCAGGAAGAAGACTGCTAGAATGCTGGTGAAGATCGGTGCGGTAAAGCTCAGCGCCGTCGCCTCGGCAAGGGGCATCAGGGATAGGGTAAAGAACCAGAGGACCATGGCCACAATCCCCATCAATGCACGGTAGAGATGGAGATCGAACCGTTCGGTTCTGAGGGCTGCAATCCCTTGTCGATAAAGCCAGGGCGTGACGGCGAGCAGGCCGAAGAGATTGCGAAAAAACACCACCTGCAGCGGATCGAAATGATCGGTCAGATGGCGTACGAGATTGATCATGACGGCAAAGGAAAGGGCGCCCGCCGACATCCAGAGCGCACCTTGGATCGATGGCGCCATAGCGATGCCTTTTGATCGACCAAGACTTTGCAGGGATTGCCACATAAACGCCGTCATAGACCTGATTCGACTGCCGGGACAGTCTTTTGGTTTTTCCGCATTGGCCCAACCTAGAAAGCTTGGTTCGATGAGGGAGTGGACCGGTGCGGAAAAACCAAGAAGTCAACGCTGTCGGCGGATCCTTGGATCAAGCAGATCGCGAAAACCGTCGCCCAGGAGATTGAGGCCCATCACCGTGATCACGATCGCAAGGCCCGGAAAGATTGCAAGTGTCGGCGCAAGATGCATCAGCGTTTGCGCATCGTTCAGCATCTTGCCCCAGGACGGGTTCGGCGGTTGGGTGCCGAGACCGAGATAACTGAGGCCCGCTTCGGCGAGGATGGCGAGCGCGAATTGGATCGTCGCCTGTACCACCAGAATACCGGTGATATTAGGCAGGATGTGATCGATGGTGATACGCGTTTTGCCTTTGCCGGCAACCCTGGCCGCCGCAATGAACTCCCTGGGCCAGATGGAAAGCGCCGCCCCCCGCGTCACCCTGGCAAACACCGGAATATTAAAAATACCGATCGCGATCATCGAATTGACCGCACCCGGCCCATAAATCGCGGTAATCATCACGGCGGAGAGCAAGGCTGGAAAGGCAAAAGCGAAGTCGCTGAAACGCATCACCACTTCGTCCACCCAACCCCGCTTCGCCGCCGCGAGCGCACCGAGTGGCACACCGATCCCGGCACCGATTACGACAGCGACCAACGACACCAGGATCGAATTCGCCGCCCCCGCCATCATCATCGAGGCGACGTCCCGCCCGTATTGATCCGTCCCCAGCCAATGGTCTGGACCGATGGGCGCAAATTTATTGGCGATGTTCTGCGCGGCAAACGGAAAAGGCGTCCAGATCAGGGAGAGAAGCCCAAGCGCGATCACCACCAAACTAATCACCAGCCCAATCACCAAAGCCGGCGGTGCTAGCAGCACCTGCTTTGGTTTAGGAGTTGGCGGGGCTTGTAGAGGCGTGGTCATCTTAATCGCCGACCGTGCCGTGGCGGAGGCGGGGGTCGATGACGGCGTAGAGGAGATCGACCACGAAATTGACCAGGATCACCGTGCCTGCCAGCAATACCACGAGGTCACGTACAACAATCAAATCCCGCTGCGCGATTGCCTGGAAAATCAGGCGGCCGAGACCTGGGAGATAAAAAACATTCTCGATGATGATGGTGCCCGCCAGCAAAAAGGAAAACTGCAGACCCATGATCGTGACTACGGGAATAAGCGCGTTGCGCAGCGCATGGCGCCAAAGCGTAGCCCCCTTGGAAAGCCCTTTCGCACGCGCTGTTCGGATGTAATCTTCGCCCAATGTTTCCAACACCGAGGAACGCGTGACCCTAGCAAGGATCGCCGCCTGCGGCAGGGCCAAAGATAGTGCAGGCAGCATCAGGGATTTGAGCGCTGGCCAAACCCCGCCATCCCAACCGGCAAACCCGCCGGCCGGCAGCCAGCCGAGCTGCACTGAAAACAACAAGATCAGCAGCAACGCAAACCAGAAATTTGGCACGGCAACGCCAAGCTGGCTAAACCCCATCACCCCAAGGTCCGTGCCACGGCCGCGACGTGCGGCAGCGACCACGCCAAGGGGTATGGCGATGAGCGTGGAGAGCGTTATCGCAATCAAGGCGAGCGGAAGTGAGATCACAAGACGGTCCAAAATCAACTGGCTGACCGGCACGCCATAGGTATAGCTCTCCCCCAGATCGCCGATCGCCAGCCCGCCAATCCAGGCGACGTAACGAAAAAACGCTGGCTGATCCAGCCCCATCTCGGCGCGGAGTGCTGCAAGCGTGTCCTCCCTCGCACTCACCCCCAAAATGATCGCCGCTGGATCGCCTGGAAGAATTTCCATGACGACGAACACCACGATCGTGGCGACCAGGAGCGTCAGGAGGAGGGCAGTCAGGCGTTTGAGGACGAAGAGGAGCATGAGTTATCCATGCCATTGTTCGATCCATTCGAACAGAGACAAGCACCGTGCGCAAAAAAGATCTTACGCATGTAAAAAATACCGACAGCTTGTTCTCACCAACGGCTTAAAGGGCAACTCACAAGAACTGGAATTCTTATCAAGACATCAAAGGGTTAAAAGACACGCAAGCCATGCAGCATTTGATGGAATACTTGTTGCTCAAGAAACATGATCGAAACGAACGACGGGGAACATAAACGATGAAAAGTTTCTTGAGCGCGATCGCGGGCGTTGGCTTCCTGGCCGTAGCTGCTCCAGCGAACGCCGGCTTGCTTTATGGGATTAATGATCAGGCCGATACGCTGTTCACAATTGAGACATCACGCTTCGCGACAACGACGATCGGTTCCTTGGGCACCGATGCGTCCTTCAGCGGCCTGGGCCACGATCCCAATACGGACATGATTGGAGATCGCAGCAACAACAATCTCTTCACCGTCAGCAGAAATACTGGCGCTGCATCGATTGTTGGCAACCATGGTGTCAATGACTTGTTTGGCCCTTGTCTTCTATAGTCTGAACAACGTGCTCAATGGCACCCAGTTCTCGAGCAATGGTTTCTTTACCTTGGACTTTCTGATCGGAACGGCCACGCCAATTGCTACAATGTCCCGTCGGATCGGCAGACTAGCCGATGACAATACGAACGACCGTTTGGCGGGCACGGACACCGGCCCCGGCGACTTATACGAAATCGATCGTTCGACCGGAGCGCAGACGCTGATTTTGGCGGCGACCTTTTTTCATACGATCCGAGCAACGGATTTGCGCGCACGACACACCTTACAGTGCAGGGTAATCATAGCGGCCCTACCCTTCTTTCGACAGCAGTCATGCCCCCCCTTTTCCCGAACCCTCAACCCTCTCCGCCCTCGGCATCGGCATCGGCAGCCTCAGAATCGGCGCCATCGCCAGACGCCGTCGCAAGGCCTAGGCAACCGTCAAGGCTATCGGACCCTCCGATTAATCGGTCCAGGCGACACCGGTCAGGTCATTGGCCTGGACCGGGCTGTTTTCCCAGAGGCCGGTGAGCTTGGCGTCCCAGACGCCGTGTTTGGCGAGCTGGAATAGGAAGGCGTTGACGCTGTCTTCCGCGAGCATGGTTTGCGCGTCGGCAAGGATCTTGTTGCGCGTGGCGTCGTCGGCGGTTTCGGCGAGATCGTCGATCAGGGCTTTGAATTCGGGCTTTTGGTAGTCGAAATAGTAGCCTGAGCCACGGCTGTAGATCTCGATGTCCAGCGGTTCAGTGTGTGAGACGATGGTGAGGTCATAGTCCTTGCCCTTAAACACTTGCTCCAGCCATTGCGCCCATTCCACCGGGATGATTTCGGCGGTGATGCCAACCTCGGCGAGCTGCGCGGCGATGATCTCACCGCCGCGCCTTGCATAGGAAGGCGGCGGCAGCTTCAGGGTGAGGCTAAGGCCATCGGCATGGCCGGCTTCGGCGAGCAGCGCCTTGGCCATTTCAGGGTCATGGGGATACATCCCGGTCAGATCGACATAGGCCGGGTGATGGGGCGCAAAGTGACTGCCGATCGGGGTGCCGTAACCGAACATCGCACCATCGACGATGGCGTTACGGTCGATGGCATGGGCAATCGCCTGGCGGACTTTCACATCATCGAAGGGCGCCTTGCCGTTGTTGATCGCGAGGATGGTTTCACCCTCGGTCGAGCCAATTTTCACGGCAAAACGTGGATCGGCCTCGAACTGGCTCATGCTTTCCGGTGCCGGGAAATTCGGAAACGCATCCAGGTCACCCGCCATCATCGCCGCCATCGCGGCTGCCGGATCCGGCACAATCTGGAAGGTGGCACCTTCTAGCTGGACGGCTTCGCCCCAATAATTCGGGTTGCGTTTGAGCTCGATACGATCGCCTTGGACCCAGCGGTCCAACTGGAACGGGCCTGTGCCGATGGGGAGGTTTTTGTTACTTCCAGCGCTTTCTGGCGCAACGATTACCGCATCGCCCCAGCCTAGATTAAAGAGGAAATGGCCAGTTGGGCGCTTCAGGGTGACGATAACATTGTTCGCTCCGTCCGCCGCAACCGACGCGATCGGTTCGAACAGCGCCTTTTGTGCGTTGACACTGTCCTCAGCCATGGCTCGCTCGAAGGAGAAGATCACGTCTTCGGCATCCAATGTGCTGCCATCATGGAACGTGACGCCATCAGCCAGCTCGAACGTATAAGTCAGCCCGTCATCGCTGACGACCCAGGCCTTGGCAAGGCCTGGCTGGACGACACCGTCCTGGTCAATGCGGGTGAGACCCTCGAAGACATTGGCATAGACCACCTCATCGATGGCGGCGGCGGCCCCTGCAGTTGGGTCGAGATGAGGGGGCTCCAGCACCATGCCGAGGCTGATCTGGTCCTTGGCTAAAATAGGTGTTGCAATGCTTGCTGCGATAATGAAGGCAGCACCCGCCAGGGCGCCATTTGACGACAACGTCATCTTCGCTTTCCTCGTCCACATTCTAGGGAGTGGGATATAAGCTACGATAAGAGGAGATGTTATCCAAGTCATCGGCTTCAAAAACGCCTCGGGCAATTGCGCGCGCTGTGCAGTCGGCAGCGAGGGATCCGATCCTTGCAAGGTCTGCTACCAGAGTATCGAGCCGATGCATGCCGGTTGACAGCACGAAGACCGTATCTCCGTCATAGGGCGTGTGCACCGGCCGGATCGCCCGCGCCATCCCATCATGAGCCATGATCGCAACCCGCTGGGCCTCAGCTTTGCTCAACGCCGCATCGGTCGCCACCACCACAAGGGTCGTATTGCCCGCAACCTCGCCCGGAAAGCGGTCATCGACCACGGGATTGATAAGGTTGCCAGAGGGCCGGCGTCCCCCGAATTCACCGTCTTGCTCGAAGGGCCAGGCCCAAAAAACGTCGCTGCCCGGCATCAGTACATTGCCCACCGGATTAACAGCAGCAAGCGCAGCGATCGTAACGGCCGGCCGACCATCAGCCTCGATGACGAAGGACGCACTGCCGAGACCGCCGTTGATATGGCCAATGGATGCGGCGCCAACGGTTGCGCCGAGGCCAGCGCCGACATTGCCGAGGCTGAAATGTTCCGCTGCATTCCTAGCGGCTTCAATGCCCAGCGCGCGATATGGTGGCTCTTGGCCCCAGCTTTGATAAGCATGATCTTGAAGATCGAAGAGAATAGCTGAAGGCACGATCGGCACGATGGCCTTGCCGACCGGATAGCCACGACCACCTGCGGCCAACCATGTCATAACGCCGCCAGCGGCATCCAGACCAAAGCCAGAACCACCGGAAAGAACAACGGCATCGATCTTATCTACGAGACAGGTCGGATCGAGTGCTTCGATCTCCCGTGTGCCAGGCGCGCCGCCACGCACATCGATGGCAGCCGTCACACGCTCATCTGGTAGCACGACCGTGACGCCGCTTTGGACCGCCTGGTCTTCACTGTTACCAACAAGAATACCGGGCACATCAGTCAGGAGATTTTTCTGGCCGACGCGGATCAATGGAGCGGCACACCCAAAAGACGAAGGGCTGAGGCCGCCATTACCTTGGTGGATGCCACCAGGTGATCGATCTCGACATATTCATCGGGCTGATGCGCAAGGTCTAGAATGCCCGGTCCATAGGCGATGCACTCCTTGAGATGGCCGATGCGATGCACATGTTTTTGATCATAAGTCCCGGGCGAAACGATCAGTTCCGCCGCCTTGCCCAGAACGCGCTCGATGCCATCAGAGACGGCCTGGACAACGTCGGCGTTTTCAGGGGTCATGGTCGGCAGAACTTCCATCACATCCTCGATCTTGTAACGAAAGCCGGGGCGCGTCCGCGTGAGATCATCGAGCATCGCGACGATCTCACCTTTGACGGCAGCTAAATCCTCTTCGATCAAAAAACGCCGGTCCAAAAGCAGCCGGCAACGATCGGGTACGTTTGGGCTGGGCAACCCGTCGAATTGTTCCGGCAGGCCGCCATGGATGGCCGCCAGGTTCAATGTCGAATGCCGCGCCCCCTCTGGCACCACCGGCATCGCGGTACGCCGCGATGCAAGAATAGGAAGAAGCTGATCTTCGAGGGACTGCATGAAGGCGCCCATATGGCGGATCGCGCAATCACCGAGAAAAGGCATGGAGCCATGGGCGATCCGGCCGAAGGTTTCGACCTCCGCCCACCAAACGCCGCGATGGCCGATGCAGATCCGATCCACGTTGAGGGGCTCGGGGATGATGACATGGTCGACGCGCGGTTTGGAGAACAATCCCTGTTTCGCGAGATAGGCAACCCCGCCATAGCCGCCCGATTCCTCATCCACTGTGCCGGAGATCTCAAGTGCGCCGTTGAACAAGATACCTTCGGCCAAAATCGCCTCAACCGCGATCACGGAGGCTGCGATACCAGCTTTCATATCGCAAGTGCCACGGCCGTAGATCTTGCCGTCTTTGACGACGCCCTCAAACGGATCGACGGTCCAGCCCAAGCCCGCCTCGACCACATCGATATGCCCATTGAAGTGTACGGTGGGACCGGGGCCAGCACCTTGCCGGCGGCAGACGACGTTCATCCGAGGATAGCGGTCGCTGTCCCCGACTTCGCCTTCGGCCCGAATATAGCTGACGTCAAAATTTGATGCTTGGAGGCGATCGCCCAGCAGTTCGGCGCAGGCACCGTAAGCATCACCGGGCGGATTGATCGTCGGCACGCGCACGAGATCGCGGGTCAGCTCTACCAAGGCATTCGCCTGATTGTCGATCCTCGAAAACAACGCATCCAGCATGGCACCTCCAGCGACCTAGTGGCATGGCCACCTCATTTGGTTTCCACCGCTGCCGATGAACATGCCAAGAAACCCAGAGGTATAGAGCCTTTCATCGGGAAGAATTTCCGCAAAGATACCACCAGCTCTTATGAATGTCCCCTAACCCTCAGACACAAAGCCGATCGACGGCCTCCAGCAGATTCTTGACCTGGGTCACGACGCTGAAATTCTGTTCGGCGTAGGCAGCAGCATTCTTGCCTTTGCCAGCCTTCCAATTCTCGGCAATCGCCTGCTGAATGGCGCTTGAAAGAGAGGCTGCAAGTGCCTTTCGATCATCGGTTTCAGGCACTAGAACGCCGACGTCGGGGTTGACGAAATCCCTTGGCCCGCCGGAGTTGGCACCGATCACGGGTGTGCCGCAGGCCATACACTCGATGAAGACCAAACCGAAGGGCTCATTATAGGAGGGAAAGCATCCGATATCCGCCGCATTGAACAGCGTCGCCAGCTCATCCTGGCCACGCGGACCGAGAAAATAGGTCCGGCGCAGACCGAGCTGATCGAGGCCAAGGGTCTGCATCTTAACCTGATCCTCGTGGGGCCCGGAGCCGATGATCAAGGTCGCGATCTTAGTCTCAACCTGTTCGTAAAGGGCGGCCGCCTGCAACAGGGCATCAAGGCGTTTCCAATCGGCAAACTTACCGCAAAATACCACAACAGCGTCGACATCGGTGTCGATCTTGCGCGCGGGATGGGGACTGCCCTCATAAGGCATGGTTTCGAAGCGCTCGAGCAGGGTCAAGCGATCCCCTAGACCACCATCCGGCGGCGTTTGCATTTGGAACGCCTCTTGATTGAATCCGTTGGGCGAGAGCACCACTCGGTCTCTTGGAAAGGTCGGAAAGATATCGACGAGAGCGTCAATCTGCTGGGTCGAGATGGCAGCACAGAGATCGACGCCGTGGTTGGTTTGGCCATAATCGAAGATTCCCTCGCTTTCGATCATCGGCAAGAAGCGGTTGGGAAATTCCTCAGGATTGTCGCCGGTCCGCTCCTTCGCGAACATCTTGAGGGCTGTGCCATGAGCAAAACAGAGAAGCGGCATGCGAGACTTGCCCCGAGCTTCCCTTGCCCTGATGACATCCCTTAAGACGACCGGATTGAGAAATGTATGGTGGGCAATCGCCAGGGAAAACTCAGCGCCAAGCCTGGCTTCGATGTCCTCCATCCAGCGATCGACGGTTTCGGTGAGCCTCTGCCGATAGGCCGTCACTTCATCGTCAGTCATGCCATGCCAGCGAAAACTGCTTACCGGCGAAATCGACTCGCAGATGGGAATATCGTGATCCAGCTCGAAGATTTTGACGTCATCAGCCTCAAATCGTTGGGTTTTCGAAGGGTAGATCGAAAAACCCTGAACATCTGGAAGGGTATTGTAAGCCCGATGATGCGCCTCATGCAGAATGCCGGAGCCTGGCGCGAATTCGCCGCCTCGCTGCCAATTGTTGGTTCCGAGCTGAAAGATGAGCTGCCTACCCGCCATCATCGCCTTCCCTACCGTGTTCATTTTTTGTCTGCTAATCGGAGGCGTAACCATAAGAGGCGGGACGGTAAAGAGCCAAGCCGGCAGTTGGCGTCAATTCATGGCCTCGCCGGAGCGTTTCCTGATGAGGTCGATCCTGCGTTCTGGAGACGAGTGCTGATGCGTTATTTCCAGCAATTGCCCCAGTAATTGGCCTCTCGATGACCACCAAGCAAAGATAAACTCTTGGTTGATCAAGCGGCGTCATGTCATTCGTTTAGAATGAACTTAACAGGAACAAGACGAAAATATTGTATGTCTGTTCTACTTTTTTGCCCGGGGAACGAAAATTGGGCCTTGTCGACCTGAAGCTTCCTCAACATAATCCGCGCCGTATTAAGCCCCATAATAGAAGCTGGAGAAAAAGGCTGGGGTAGTTTGAGCGCCGCTCCACTGTCAAGGCAAACATGACGTCGTCCGGGGCAGTGTCAAGGTGAGGTAGACGATGGCGGCAGTTAAGGCGTTTTGGCGCCTGTTAAGTGATCGGTTGATGGAAACGAATTTGGGCATCTGGCTCTGTTCGCACAGGAAGACGTTTGCCCTGGCATGCGGGCTGTTCGTTTTGTCGGCCTGGATGACGATCACGACGGTCACCTATTTCAAGACGCAGACGTTCTGGGAACAGACCGTCGAGGATGTTGCTGATCTAGAGCGCGCTTACACATCACTGCTGAACGATGCTCAGAATTCCCAGATCGCATTTCTCGATAAAATCGAAGACTTCGAGAATAGTGGCGATCAGCAGCTGGGTACCATTCATGCGATGCGTACTCTTCGGCGCACGCTGCTCGATCAGGTCGAGCAGCAGCAACAGCAACTCGCGCAGGTCACAACGCAAAAGCAGACGGTTCAGGATTTGATTTCCGCCTTCGAAGCTTCCATCGGAGAGACGGAGGATCTCCTGGAAAATGCAGCCGTAGAGAAGACCACGCTCAAGAAGAGGCTGGACAGCGCTCAAGCCAAGCTCGTCGAGATCAGCCAGCAACGCGATGCCAGTGAACGCGTCGAGATGGGTCTTCGTTGGCGTCTGACCAAGCTTGAGGATGAACTCAGGCAACGCCAAAATGAAGGTGGCGGCGCTCAGGTCTGGCTACAGGATTGGGCGTTAGGACGGGCGGCTGCGCTCGAAGATTTGTTTTTACATACCGGCATTGATCTCAACATCCTGATAACGCGTGCCAGCGAGGCGGAAATTGGGCAGGGCGGCCCCTTCCAGCTTGCGAGCACCGAAGGACAGAGCAATCCGGCCGGCGACAGCGTTACGCAGAATATCCAAAAGCTGGCAGCGCTCCAAACATTGGCCCGTTCGCTGCCGCTAGGCGCGCCGATGGACCACTACAACATCACGAGTTCATTCGGAAAACGCAGCGATCCGATCACCGGCGAATTGGCCTACCACGGCGGGCTAGACTTTGGTGCTGCGCCCGATTCGCAGATCCGCGCAACAGCCCCTGGCCGTGTCATTCATGCCGGGCCTTTGGGGCCCTATGGCAACACCGTCGANNATCGATCATGGTCTCGGGGTTACGACCCGATACGGCCATATGAAATCCGTTAACGTTAAAGCCGGACAAGACATCCAGTTTCGGGATGTCATCGGGGTTATCGGCAGCACAGGACGTAGCACTGGCCGACACTTACACTACGAAGTTCGTTTTGACGGTAACGCTTACGATCCAGCCAAATTTTTGGATACGGGGCGCTATCTCGTTTGGGCTTTCGGCACCGGACGAACCTGATTCACCAGGCTGCCGCTGCCCCCGATAGTAGCAACAGAGCAACACTCAACGAGCGGCACGACCGGCCAAAGCTATCCACACTGGAAAGCGTGCTATGACCGGACTATGTCTTTTTCAGCAGGTCATTTCTCCTCATGATTTCGTGAAGAGAATGTGATCAAAGCTTCCCTTCGGGGATGCCCAATGATTTGGGGATGCGGGATGGACTCGACAGAGTTGCAGCCTCTAGCGAGAGAGGCTTCAGGGCTTTTGAAGACCCTGGGAAATGAACACCGCCTGATGATCCTGTGCACATTGCTGGAAGGCGAACGATCGGTCGGTGATCTGGTCGAAAAGATCGGTCTTAGCCAGTCCGCACTTTCGCAACATCTCGCCCGTTTGAGACGCGACGGGCTGGTGCAGACCCGCCGTGCCTCGCAAACGATCTACTATCGGGTTGCCGGTGCCGAAGCCCCAGCCGTTCTGGCGACTTTGCATAAGCTCTATTGTGGCAGCGATGAGCAGGAAATGCCGTTGCCGGCTATTCCGATGGCCGAAGCTGCCCGCAGGCTGGAACGTTCCGCCGCCTGACGCTTTGCCTGCTGCTCGGTCTTTCCAAAAGGGGGAGCCGGGCAGTCAAAGCAGCATGAGCATCGACGAATTCGCGACGATCCCGACGCAAAGCACCTTGATCGAGCTTAATCTACGATGTTCCGATGAGGAATTGGTGTCGTCACGATATCGGTTTACCCGACGCGAGCGCTGATCTCGGTCGCCGCTGACGGCGGATCATTTCCGTTGGTGGCTTTGCTCGATCGGCTTCTACGCTAACCTCATCCTCAGCGCTTTGCCCGTAGAACAGCATCGACACATGTTCGGCTTCGGCAAAGAACAACCAGCGCTCCAAGAGCACGCCAACCATGCCCGTGGCGAAGGCCAAAAGTGCCGTGATCAAGCTGAGCCAGCCATTGAGAAATATTGCCAGTAGCGTCAACAGCAACGATCCGATCAAGCCGGAATACACGGCATATTTTCTAAGGCGCTGGGCATGTTTGCGACCGATTTCGAAGCCCATTTCACGCAACAGATAATGAGATTGTGTTCTGGGCGGATCAAATGTCCGTATCGGGCCGAAATCACCTAATCCGGTGGCGTTTTCAATGGTTGCAACTGGCTGGCCTTCGGACTGCTGTTGCCAAGCGAGGGTCTTCAAGCCGAATGCCGACGCGACCGCGATTAAGGTAAGGAATCCGATCAATCCATTCGGTAGACCGAACATCGCAACGAGCAGATGAGTTGCAAGCGCGCCTGTCATCAAGGCAAAGGCCAGGTAGACCGGCACCGTCAGCCTCTGATGCCAAGCCTGGACCGTGCGCAGCGAGGCGAATTTCTTGCCCGTGCAATAAACCGTCGTGATCGCACCGAACACCGTCGCCAAAGCAAATATCGTGAAGATCCCGGAAGTGTCTCTAAGAAAGATCCAGCCAAAAGCAAACAGCAGTGCCGGGACGTAGGTCATAAGCCCTGACAAGCCCTCTCTTGATAGCCACGAGCTTCGGATTTGCGTCAGCACCATCCAGGCACGTCTTGCTCGCCCAAGACGAGATAACGACAGCAGCAGACCAACTGTTACGGCGGCGAGAGCCGAGCCAAGACCGACAAAGCCCAGCCAAGAAGATGTCGGAATTGCGCCGGTGACAGCCAAAAGCGCCAAGATCACCAGCATACCGTAGCCGAGGCCCGAACTTATCGTGAAGACGATCGTCGAAAGGCTGGGATTCATGGCAAATCGGAAAGCACCCGATCCAACCAGCCGAGAAAGCTGCCTTCGGGTTTGGGGGTAAGCGCTTTGGGCGCGTTGATGTTTTTGTTCGATGCGACCGGCTTACGAGGCGGCAGATATTTGTTGGTCGGATGATAATTCAGCGCCGGCATGAGATCATAACCCTCTCGGCCTGCCGTGAGCTTCGAGACGACCGAATGGGGATCGGCGAAGTCGCCGAAATGTCGGGCATGAGCTGGACAGCTTGTGACACAGGCTGGTTCCTGGTCTTCGGCCGGCAGCGTTTCGTTGTAGATACGGTCGATACAGAGCGTACATTTCTTCATGACGCCTTCATTTGCATCCAATTCGCAGGCGCCGTAAGGGCAGGCCCAGGCGCAAAAGCCACAACCGATGCACCGCTCTTCATCCACCAGGACGACACCGTCTTGATCACGCTTATAGGCAGCACCCGTCGGGCAGACGGTGACGCAGGCAGCGTCCTCGCAATGCAGGCAAGACTTTGGAAAATGGACTGTTCGTCCCTCTGCACCATCGCCCGCCTCGTAGGTGAAAACCCGGTTCAACGAAGTGGTAAGCATCGCCGGGTTCAGAGCGTCTTGATCGGCGGCAGCATCGGCATTCCATTGCTGGCAGCTGACCGTGCAGGCATGGCACCCCACGCAGATGTCGAGATCAGTTACCAAACCTAGGCGCTTTGCCGGCCTTTTCATCGGCAAGCTGGTCATGACGCCTTTCTTCCCTCGAGGGTGATCAGAACAGACTCTTCAGGGACTTCAGTGGTTGAGGCGTTCAACGGCAATGGCGCAACAACGAGGTCCTTGGCACCTTTTGTCGAGCCTGTCGAACGCGGCTCTCTGCTCAATGGCACGACAGCTCTTCCGCCTTTTGCATCAGCAGGTTCGACACGAACACGGAGGTCGTACCAGGCGGCCTGGCCGGTCACCGGATCGGCCAGAGCATATCGATGCCCTCCAGGCTGGGCTGGCAGCAACTCATCGATCAGGCGATTGAACGAGAGGTTCGTCTTCGATCCTTGATCAGATGCGGGCGGTGATTGCCGAAAACGCTTGCGCTTATCAACGGCATTCCAAGTCCAGACCGTCCGATCGTTAACCCCTTCCATCAGCCGAATTTGTCCTTTTACGCTACCGTGGCATGACGTGACCCAGGCCCAATCATCGTCTTGGAGGCCAAGTTCTTTGCCAAGAAGACGGTTCATATAGAGACGGGGAGGGCCTTCGACCTTGGAAAGCCAAGCGCTTTCGGAAGACCGGTTAGGGGACATCGCCATAGGGCGCTGCGTGATTGCATGTATTGGAAAATCGTCGTCGTTGCTGTTGGGATCCTCGAACGGGGGATACCAGAACGGCAAAGGATCGAAGAATGCCCGGATGCGTTCCTGATGACGGTCTGGGGGGCGAATATAGCTATGGCCTTCGGCCGCAAGCCTGAACTTCTGCAGCACCTCGCTATAGAGCTGATGGATGATCGGTTCGGCGTCGTCGATGAAACCCATATCGACTGCGTAGTCGAGATAGGCTCGGTTGGCATGTTTGAAATACCGGGCTTCTGGCGGGAGCTGATCCTGCCAAAAGCAACCGTTATCGATATAAAGCTGCAACTGATCCGGATTAGGGGCTCCCTTCCCCTTCATCGTTCCATCATCGCCACGCCAACCCATCAAACTGCCCTGGCCGGGCTTTCGCTCATGGTTAACCAAATAGTCGCCATAACCATCTGGATAGAGCGCAGCGCCATCTTCATCGACAAAACCCGGCAGGCTCAGGCGCGCGCCAAGATCCAGCAAAACATCCTGAAACGGCCGCACATCGCGATCTGGCGCCAGCACCGGTTGTCGGATCGCATCAGCCGGCCCGTCCGCGGTGCTAATCGAACTATCCAGGATCGAGAGACAATCCCAACGTTCGAGGAACGTGGTGTCAGGCAAGATGAGATCCGCAAAAGCAGCCGTTTCCGAGAAATAAGCGTCCGAACAGATAATTCTCGGGATACGATATTCACCACTTTCTTCGTCCAGTTCGGACAGCATACGGGCGGCTTCGTCTCTATTCATGGCCGAATTGCCAGCCATATCTGCCATATGGATCAGTAAAGTATCGATCGGGTAGGGATCGCGGTTATAGGCGTTGGAGATCACGCTTTGGATCATACCGTGAACGGCAAGTGGGGCTTCCCAGGACAGCGCCTTATCGAGCCTGGAAGGGCTGCCTTCCTCATCGATGAAGAGATCTTCGGGGCCCGCCGGAAAACCAAGTGGTGGGCGATGCGACGACGTGCCCGGTGTCGCCTTGGTAGCTGGCCTCGTCACAGGTGGTATCGGCCCTGGAAAAGGCGGCTTGTAGCGAAAACCGCCCGGACAATCGATCGATCCCAAGAGCGCTTGGAGAAGATGCAGCGCCCGGCAGGTATGGAATCCGTTGGTATGGGCCGAAATACCGCGCATCGCATGGATCGCGATGGGGCGCCCGATCATCTTGTCATGACGCCGGCCAAAGACGTCGGTCCAGGGCTGATCCAGCAGGATCGCTTGTTCGAAAGCGACCGTCGCGAGTTCGGCGGCGATTCGTCGGATCGTCGCGGCGGGAATGCCGGTCTCCTCGGCCACCTGATCGGGGCTGTAGATCGGATCGAGATAACGCTCGACAAGAAGCTGAAAGGCGGGTGCTGCCCTTCGACCGCTGGCCAGTTTAACTTCCCCATAGAGCGCCGGCTTGGCATCGAGGTCGTCATAGGCGCGCGGTTGGCTTCTCTCCCGATCCCAGACAATCGGCTTCTCATCCGCCGTGCGCACGAACATGCCATGCGCGGCCCCCTCTTCAACAAAAACCAGCCAGGAAACATTGGTATAGCGGATCAGATAGTCGACATCGATTTTGCCGGCTTTGAGCAATTCCTGAACAATCGACAGGATGAACAGGCCGTCAGTTCCCGGTCGAATGCTGAGCCATTCATCGGCGATCGCTGCATAGCCGGTCCGCACCGGGTTCACCGAAACGACCTTGGCCCCCCTCTCTTTCAGCTTCGAAAGGCCGCGCTTGATCGGATTGCTTGCATGATCCTCGGCACAGCCGAACATCATGACGTAACGCGAACGGTCCCAATCCGGCTCGCCCGCCTCCCAAAAAGATCCACCGATTGTGTAATGGCCGGCTGCAGCCATGTTGACTGAACAAACACCACCATTGGTCGCATAATTGGGCGTGCCGAATTGTTCGGCCCACCAGCTGGTCAGCGCCTGGCTTTGGTCCTGGCCGGTAAAAAAGGCGAGCTGCTTTGGATCGACATTCCTGATCTTGCTCAGCCAGTTGGTCGCAATGCGGAGAGCCTCATCCCAGCCGATCTCCTTGAACCGCCCCTTGCCCCTCGGGCCGATCCGCTTCATCGGGCGAGTAAGCTTCGCCGGGCTATCTTGCTGCTGGATGGCGGCTGACCCTTTGGCACACAAAGCGCCCTCGTTCACCGGGTGATCACGGTTGCCCTCGATGAATCTTACCTTGCCGTCTTTCAAATGGACCTTCATGCCACAACGACCGGCGCATAAATGACACGTCGTCGTTTTGACGTCGTCGCCAATCGGCAACGACGTGGCAATCGGTTTTCGCTTTCGCAGGGCGGCGCCTCCGACCAATAGGCTATTTCTTTTGATATCAGTCAGCTTGACCGACGGCTAAGCTCATAGCATGTCCAGATAGCGGATCGAAAGACAGGGCGGGGAAAACTGAATGATTCTATCGTGTTTGGTGGCAAGGATGCCTCTTTTTACAGCTTTTACATCACCCATCGGCAAGGCCAAACCGGCATCGTTCAACCAATGAAGGAAGCATTATTCGCTTCTGGATCAACCATGAAGCACATCACCGTCATGACCTCGACCGCTACCTTGGGTCTTATGGCGATTTTTCTGGTCGATCTTGCCGATATGTATTTTCTCAGTCTGCTCGGCGAAACTGAGCTTGCAGCAGCCATCGGCTATGCGGGCTCCATCTTGTTTTTCACCACATCGATCTCGATTGGGATCGCAATTGCCATGGGCGCGCTGGTCGCACGCGCCATCGGTGCCGGTGAGGAAGAACGCGCAAGACGATATGTCGGAACCGTTGGCCTCTTCGCGCTCCTGGTCACCATACCGATAGCCCTGGTGATCTGGTTGACGGTCCCTTTTTTCTTGACTGCACTTGGTGCTGAGGGCCGTGCCCATGAGCTGGCCTCCGACTATCTAAGGATCATTGTGCCATCCATGCCGGTTCTCGCCCTTGCCATGGCGGGTGGAGGCGTGCTGCGCGCAATCGGTGATCCGAAGCGCGCAATGTATTCGACGCTGATTGGTGGCCTGGTCAACGCAGCGCTCGACCCGCTGTTCATCTTCACCTTCGGACTTGGCGTTCAAGGTGCGGCAATCGCCTCCGTACTGTCGCGTTTCGCCGTTCTCATCGTCAGCCTCATCGGTGTCGTGAAGGTGCATCGCATGATCAAACCTTGCAGCTTGCAACATGTGAGAGAGGATCTCGGGCTCATTAGCAAGATCGCAGGGCCAGCCGTGCTCACCAATGTCGCAACGCCGGTAGGCAATGCCTATGTCACCGCAAGTATCGCCCAATTCGGCGACGGACCCGTTGCCGGTTATTCGGTGATCGGCAGGATCATTCCCGTCGCCTTCGGTGCGGTCTTTGCGATGTCCGGCGCGATAGGACCGATCGTCGGTCAAAATTTCGGCGCAAGCAAACTGGATCGGGTAAGCCGCGCGCTCGCCCAAGCACTCCTGCTTCTCGTTCTCTATACCGGCGTCGTTTCGTTGCTGCTCTATCTCGCGCAGGGCCAGATCGCCTCACTCTTCAATACAGGCGAGGACGCAGCAGGGCTAATCGCCTTCTTTTGCACCTTCATCGCCCTGACCTTCATTTTCAACGGAGCGCTCTTTACCGCCAATGCTGCCTTCAACAACCTCGGCAAGCCTCAATGGTCGACCTTTGCCAATTGGGGGCGATCGACCTTGGGCACGATTCCCTTCGCCTGGCTAGGCGCCCATTATCTTGGCGCTGAGGGCGTTCTCGCCGGACAAGCCCTAGGTGGCATCGTCTTCGGCCTCATCGCCATCACTGCCGCCTTCCGCCTGATCCGCCGGTTGGACCCCCCGATCGATCTTCCCCAGGAGCAACGCACCGGCTGGAGTTTTCGCGTGCCAATCGCTGCCCATACCCCGATCCGCGGCTGGATGGGGTTGTTTCGCAATGACTAAAACTTGCCACGGCCTTGCCGAGGTCGGATTCTGCTATCTCTTCCCATGCGCCAAACCCATCCCACAAAATAGGAGCTGAGCCCACATCATGTCAGTTATCGCCCGCGTCAACGACCCCGAGAGTAATCCTCGCGTCAAAGCCGTTTTTGACGATATTCGTCAAACCCGAGGCAGCGATTTCATCAACAACCTGTGGCATTATCTCGCCTTCGATCCCAAGCTGCTCGAGGATGTCTGGCGGGATGTCAAAGATGTCATGGCGACGCCAAGCGAGCTCGATCCCCTAGTCAAGGAAATGCTCTATATGGCGGTGTCGATCGCCAATTCCTGCAGCTATTGCGTCCATTCCCATAGCGCTGCCGCCAAGGCGAAGGGTATGACGGATGCCATGCATGCGGACTTTTTGCGCGTGGTCTCATTGGCAGCCAGGACCAACCATCTCGCTAATAGTCTGCAGCTACCGATCGATAGAAGCTTCGACATGGAAAACAGCGAGGAAAACCGATAAAGCCGCCTTCGGAACTGAAAACTTTTTCAATGGCCGAGAATAATGAGCAATCGATCGCCTCGGACGAGAGAAACACTTGACGCAACTCTAGTGCCCGGCGATGTTGTGGCGGCGTTCGCGCCTTGTGACTTCTCCGATCTGATTTGAGTACCCGATGGATATCTATCTTCCGATTGCGGAAGTCTCGGTTAATCTATTCCTATTACTAGGAATGGGCGGCGCCGTCGGTTTTTTATCGGGAATTTTTGGTGTCGGCGGCGGCTTCTTGATGACCCCCCTTCTGATCTTCATCGGCATCCCGCCAGCTGTCGCGGTCGGTTCCGAGGCAAGCCAGATCCTGGCATCATCCAGCTCCGGTGTGATGGCGCATATGCGCCGCAATAATGTCGATGTCAAAATGGGCGCCGTCCTAGTCGTCGGCGGTGCGATCGGCTCGGCTTTCGGCGTCTGGTTGTTTCGCGAGCTGCGCGAGCTTGGCCAGATCGACCTTGTGATCGCGCTGTCCTACCTGATCTTCCTGGGCACGGTCGGCAGCTTGATGTTCATCGAATCGGTTCGCGCCTGGTTCAAGATCAAGCAAACCGGTAGTCGCGGCAAGTTGCACCGTCACCATTGGCTTCATGGCCTACCGTTCAAGATGCGTTTTCAGCGTTCGCGCCTCTATATCAGCGCCTTGACGCCGTTGGTCCTGGGTTTTCTCGTGGGTATTCTGGCCGCGATCATGGGTGTCGGCGGCGGCTTTCTCATGGTGCCCGCCATGATCTACGTCATCGGTATGCCGACCCAGGTGGTTGTCGGCACCTCCCTCTTTCAGATCGCCTTCGTCACCGCGGTCACCACCTTCCTTCATGCCGTCAACAATTACACCGTCGACATCGTCCTGGCACTCTCCTTGATCGTTGGCGGCGTCATCGGTGCCCAGATCGGCACCAGCGTCGGGGCGCGCCTACGCGGTGAGCAAATCCGAATTCTGCTCGCCGTTATCGTGCTGGTGGTCTGCGCAAAGCTTGGCTACGATGTCATTGTAACGCCTGACGATCTCTTTTCTCTGGGCGCAGCTGGTCATTGACCATGAAGCATCACCGCTCTAACCAACTTCTGATGACCTTGGCCTGGCTCGGCGTTTTCGTTCTCGGCGCCATCGAGACGATGCCCGCGCGCGCCAATGGCCTTGCCGCGGATGTATCGGACCGCTTGATCGCGATCACCACTGCCTTCGTCGGTGATGATGTCGTGGTCTTCGGCTCAACAGAGACCGGCGGTGATATCGTCATCACCATACAGGGGCCGAGAGAGAACCAGATGGTGCGGCGCAAAGCCCGCGTCGCCGGCATCTGGATCAATCGCGACCGTGTCGAGTTCGGCGATGTGCCAAGCTTCTTTGCGATAGCGGCCAGCGACCCTCTTCAGGATATCGTCAATAACGCCGTGCGCGACCAGCTTGAGCTCGGGGTTGAGCATCTGCGCTTGAAGCCCGTCGACGGTGCCGGCTACACGCCAGAAGAACTCGACGCTTTCACCGAAGCGCTGATCCGCAATAAAGAACGCAAGGGGCTGTACACGGTCACCCCGGTAACGATAAACTTTCCTGGTCCGAAGCTCTTTCGGGCTACCTTCGAATTTCCTGCCAATGTGCCGCCAGGCTTGTATCGGGTTGAGGTTTTCCAGTTGAAGGATGGTCTTGTGATCGATGCACAACAAAGTGCCTTGCAGATCAGCAAAGTCGGCATGGAAGCCGAAGTCTATGATTTCGCCAGGGAAAGTGCTGCCCTTTATGGGCTTGTGGCTATCTTGATCGCCATCTCCGCTGGATGGCTTGCAGGCGTCGTTTTCCGAAAGGCCTGATGATGCCAGAAAATACCGATTTACCTGCAGAAGAAGCGGGCGACGCCAACCCGGCTCCCCGTCAATCGGAACGCATGTTTTTGGTGGTCGTCGATCAGACTGAGGAAATGAGGACAGCTCTCTATTTCGCCTGTCGCCGGGCCCTTCGGACCGGTGGGCGCGTGGCCTTGCTCTTCGTGATCGAACCCCCAGAATTTCAGCACTGGCTCGGCGTCGAACGTGTGATGGAGGCCGAAGCGCGCGAGGAAGCGGAAAGAACCTTGCAGGCGATGGCGCAGAATGTTCAAGCCATCGTCGGCAAGATGCCGGTCCTGCATCTCCGCCAGGGTCGGCGGCGCGACGAGCTATTGTCCCTGATCAATGAGGACCCAGAAATTTCCGTTCTCGTCGTCGGAACGGCTGCCGGGCATGAAGATCCAGGTCCGCTGGTGACCTATCTGATCAGCCAGATGGGCGGCAATATGAGGGTACCAGTAATCCTCGTTCCAGGCCAATTGAGCGAACTGGAAATCGATGAGGTGACGTAGAGGTCCTTCGGATCTGGTCGATTTGCACCTCCGTCATCGAGAACGTGACATCAAATAGTGCGCGCGCAGTCGTGATCGTTTGAAACCTTCCATTTTCCTGACCGAGAGGGGATGATCTGGCTTATCCTGCACGACGTTGGGATGCGTCGATCAGAGGCCTCGTTTATCGATATGGCGCTCTGGTCAAGATCAAACAACGACGCGTCAATCACGGCTGTTCGGGGACGTGATGCGCAACGGGGAGACATTATTGTGATGAGAGCACCATCCTGGGTGCCACTCAGCTTTCGCTTCGTTCTAGCCCTTGTGGCTGCGATGGCGTTATCGCCTTTCAAGCAAGCCCTGGCGGATGAGGCCACCGATCGCGCCCAAGCAGTGGTTTCCGATCTGGCAAGCGACATCTGGGCTAATATCGGCAAGGCGAAGGCAGAAGGCCGGCGGCGGCGTCTGGCGGATGCCATCAAGGCTAAAACTAATGTCGATATTCTGAGCCGCCTTTCGCTTGGCAAAAACTGGCGACGCCTGAACCCCGAGCAGCAAAACGAGTATCAGCGCCTGTTCTCGATCGTGATCATGGATGCTCTAGCAGGCAGGCTGGATCTCTTGCTCGGCGAGCTTTCAGGACCGCTTGACCAGCATTTCAAGGTGGTTGACAGCATGCGCGTCGGCAAACGCGATGTTCTGGTCCGATCCAAAGTCATTGCGCTCGCTGATGCACCTCTCTCCGTCGATTGGCGCCTAAGAGAATCCGACGAAGGCCCCTTTATCATCGATCTCGTCATTGAGGGGATCAGCTTGTTGGTCTCGCAGCGGGCCGAGTTCGCCGCCGTGATCGGGAGAGAACAGGCCGACGGGCTGATCCAGGCGCTACGCCGGCGCGTACCCCGCTCCTAGTCATGTGCCCCCCGACTTCGTCGATCAAGCCGCCCTAGCAATAAAGCCGGCATTGCGAAACTCGGGCTTGCGGTAGACGAACGGGTCGCCATCCAGCGTGGTCACATGGCCGCCTGCTGCGAGCAGAACTGCATGGCCGGCCGCGACATCCCATTCCATCGTTGGTCCGAAACGGGGATAGAGATCGGCCTTACCTTCCGCAACCAAGCAGAATTTCAACGAACTGCCGGCGGAAATCGTCTCAACGACGCCAGCCTTTGCCAAAAACGCCTCGGTCTCCCCGTCGCGGTGTGACCGGCTGGCCACCGCCGTCGGGCCCCCGGCGGGGGCGGGCCGAACTTGGATTGGTGTTGGCGCATCGTCAGCATTTCTTGTATGGGCGCCGGCACCTCGCAGACCCCACCAGGCCTTTTCGCGGGCGGGAGCCAAGACTACACCGAGGATCGGGCCTTCGCTGCCGATCAGTGCGATATTGACGGTGAATTCGCCGTTCTTGCTGATGAACTCCTTGGTCCCGTCAAGCGGATCGACCAGCCAGAAAGGGCCGGCATCGAGATCCGGGATGTCGCCTGCGGCAACCTTTTCCTCGGCCACCACCGGAATGTCGGGCGTAAGTTTGGCCAGACCTTCGAGGATGATCGCCTCGCCAGCCTCATCGGCTACAGTCACGGGTGAGGCATCGGCCTTGGACTTGACCTCAATCTCGCCATGGTAGTGATCCATGATCACCGCACCGGCCTGATCGGCAAGGGTGACAATTTCGGGGAGTAGAGCGGGAAGGTCCAGGGTCATCTGTTCGGTCCGTTGCTTTGAGGGCGTCTCGGTCGTTTTCATGGTCGGCCGATGCGCAGGCTCTAGTTTCTCAGAGGCCGTCCGTCAACGGATCTCCTCCAGGAAAGCTCATGATTGTCAGCATTTTCACATCGACCATTAGATCCA
The DNA here is from genome assembly GCA_050633905.1 of Geminicoccales bacterium. Taxonomy (GTDB): domain Bacteria; phylum Pseudomonadota; class Alphaproteobacteria; order Geminicoccales; family Geminicoccaceae; genus JANQPX01. The sequence goes on along the minus strand of JBOEHJ010000046.1, from coordinate 147,064 downwards.
GACGTCATCCTCAGCCGTCCGCTCACTGTCGGCATCGCCGGTGTTAAGGACGCCCCGCGGCTCGATGAGCATCACCTTGGCCTCGTTTTCAGCATAGGGCTTGTGCTCAACCCCCTTGGGGATGACGAGCATCTCTCCAGCACCGAGATGAACCTGGCCATCCCGAAAATCGATCCGCAGGCTACCCTCAATCACCAGGAAGGTCTCATCCGTTTTCGGATGATCATGCCAGACGAAATCGCCTTCCAACTTAACGGTCTTGAACTGATCGTCATTCATCTCAGCGATCACTTTGGGTGTCCATTGTTCATCGAACAGGCTGAACTTTCCCTGGAGATTGATGGGTTCATAAGACATGGTGCAGACTTTCCTTTCTATAATGATGCGATGATCGTCAGCATCAAGCTGTGAACCCTCGAATGCGCTTACAACCCTTCCATCGCATCTATGTCCCTTGGATCGCTCCGCTTCGCCACCGGATTGCCGCGTGTTGAACGCTGCCGGACCCTACAATGATGCCTGGCGCCTCGCCTGGCCATTGATCCTCTCGAACATCACCGTTCCCATGCTGGGCATGGTGGATACCGCCGTCGTCGGCCATCTTCCCGGTCCTCATCACCTTGGCGCTGTTGCGCTCGGTGCGAGCACGTTCAGCGCTCTTTTCTATACCGTCATTGCTTTGCGCATGGGCACAACCGGCCTGATTGCCCAGGCTTTCGGCGCGGGCGACAGGCTCGAACTTCAGGCCGGGCTGTTCCGCACCCTGGCACTCGCCTTCATACTGGCCTTCATCCTGATCCTCCTAACCAAACCTGTCCTCAGCATCGCCGGCTGGATCTTCTCGCCGAGTGAGCGGGTTGAGGTTGGCCTTGGGGTCTATCTGCAAATCCGCCTTCTCGCCGCACCAGCCGCGCTGGCCAATATGGTCATTCTCGGCTGGCTGCTCGGGGTGCAGGATGCCAAAAGCCCGCTCTATCTTCTGCTGCTCGGCAATGGTTTGAACATGGCACTCGATATTCTGTTCGTGTTCGGCCTAGGCTTCGAGGTCGCGGGCGTCGCCTGGGCGACGGTGATCGCCGAATACGCCACGCTCGTTCTGGGGAGCTGGCTGGTCTGGCGGCGCTTGGGCGGCCTGCACCCCTCCCTCACTTGGCACCACCTCCTGAACTTATCAGCCATCCGCCGGCTGGCGGCGGTCAACGGCGATATCATGCTGCGCAGTCTGACGCTGCAGATCGCGTTCGTCTCGCTCGCCGCTCTCGGATCGCGTCAGGGTGAGGTCATCCTCGCGGTCAACGCCTTGCTGCTCAACATGCTGCATCTCTCGGCTTTCGCCCTCGATGGCTTCGCCTTCGCCGCGAGCACCCTGGTCGGCCGCCATGCCGGTGCTGGGGATCGCCCGGCCATGCGCACTGCCGTCAAGGCGGGCCTGGTCTGGAGTTTTCTGTTCGCCCTGGTGATGACCCTGATCTTCGCGCTCAGCGGACCTCCCCTTATTCGGCTGCTCACCGATATCGAGGAAGTGCGGCGCGCAGCCCTCATCTACCTACCCTATGCTATCGCCGGACCGCTGCTCGGCGCCGCCGCTTTCCTGTTCGACGGCGTCTATGTAGGGGCGACACGAACGGCAGAAATGCGAAACGGCATGGTGGCCGCATTGCTGGTCTTCGCGCTCGGCGCCTGGCTGTTGACGCCACCCTTCGGTAATCACGGGCTCTGGCTGACCTATCACGCCTTTATGATCACCCGCGGACTCTGGCTCGGCATCGTCTATTGGCGCTTGGAACGACGTGACGGTTTCCTTAATCCTCCGGTTTCGGCCGAGCCGAACCGGGCGACTTGAGGGGGGTGGTTATCAGGCGAACCAGCGGGCGATCGCGGAGGCCCTCGACACCAATCGGCATCTCGGCCCAACGTTTGGTCTTGCTGGACGAGCGGAACAACCGATCCCAAAAGCTGAACAAGGTGCCGTAATTGCTGTCGGTATCCTCGCGAATGGCATGGTGATGCACCCAGTGGATCGAGGGGGTGATGATCACCTTGGCGAGTGCTGTTTCCAGCCGCTGGGGTAACTTGGCATCGCTATGATGGAAGATGGCAGAAGCCAGGACGATGCCTTCGTAGAGGAGGACCGAGGCGAGCGGTAGGTCTAAGACGACAATCACCACGCCGCGCACACAGGCGGATAACACAACCTCGCCGAAATGGAAGCGAAGGGCGCTCGATGTGTCGAGGGTTTCATCGAGATGATGGACGCTGTGGAAGCGCCACAAAAACTGCAGCTCGTGATTGGCGCGATGCCACCAATAGATCCAGAGATCCAGCAAAACGATGTCGAGGCCAAGCCCAAACCAGCCGCTCCACCAGCTCGGGCGAAGGCCAACACTATGATCGGCAGCGAAAATGGTGATCGGCACCACGATCAAGGGCGAAAGGGCAGCATTGATGCCAAATAGACTGAGATTTCTCAGCAATCGGTGCCAGGCTCCCAGGGTCGCCCGCCCGATACGCAGCAGCAAAGGACCGCCCGCAGCAGGCCTGACACGTTCATAGACGACGAAGACCGCCAAGACGCCGGCAACCAGCAAGACTTTGAGCGTGAGAAGAAAATCAATATCCATTGCACCCCTCATATAAGGCCAGCGCTACGGCCCGCCAAGGTGACGACGTCCAGTCACAAAAAATTCAAAAAAACCTCTTGAACCTTGCTATCTACTTCCCAAATACACGGTTGTCGGGTGCCAAACTGGGCCTGACAAAGTGTAAACTGCCCGGTCTTCAAGACGGGCAACAGTCAATCGCTCTAATGAGGATATGACCATGCGAAGCTTTGACTTAACACCACTCTTCCGTCACTCAGTTGGTTTCGACCGACTGGATGAGTTGTTTGAGACGGCTTTTAGAAATGCCGCTCAAGAGAACTCCTACCCCCCCTACAATATCGCGAAAACGGGCGAAGATACTTACCGGATTACGCTGGCTGTCGCCGGTTTTGGTGAAGAAGACCTGGAGATCATCTCCAAGGAAAACCTCCTGACTGTGCGCGGCAAGGGTGCCGAGACCGATAAGGAGACCGCCTATCTCCATCGCGGTATCGCCAAGCGCGCCTTCGAGCATCGCTTCCAACTCGCCGATTATGTGCGGGTCAACGGGGCTGATCTCAATAACGGCCTCCTCGACATCGACCTGGTGCGCGAGTTGCCGGAGCGCATGAAGCCGCAGCAAATCACGATCGGCGGCGGCGCCAAGGCCAAGGTGATCGAGAACAAGAAAACCAAAGCCGCTGCGTAACAAGCGACGCGCTTGACCGTTGACTTGAAATGAGGTGCCGGGCTGGTGACAGCCCGGTACTTTCTCGATATCGGACATCAACTGCCCCCACACCCAGTGCGGGCCTGTCGCCAGCATCCTGAGATTGACCGTCGATAGGCCTTATGATATGTCCGAAACCGTGGTGGTCAGCCTCCGGTTTCCGCCGCATTCTTCAAGCATAATGTTCGTTGCTGGGGCGTAGCCAAGTGGTTAAGGCACCGGGTTTTGATCCCGGCATCGTGGGTTCGAATCCCTCCGCCCCTGCCATCTTTTCAATGAATTAGGTCGATAGAATGGTGCAGTCCGCTCTCAAATAGGGTGGGCGCATAGCCATCATCGTCAAGCAGCAAAGGGACCTGATGGTATTTCGGGTGATTTTTGACATACGCCCGACATTTGCTGCCGGGAAAACGAACCATCAGCTTATGACGTCAGGAGAATTCTGAATGGTGATGGCAGGGCACCTTTGGGCAAAGCCAAGCGCGCTCAATCATGCACCCACTGAAGCTTCAGGCTTTCGGCTGGCGGCGTGGTTGCCAGGAAATCGGAAATCTCTTTTAGAGGCAAGCTGTGTGAGACCACCCGATCTACGTGAGGCCCAAGTCCCGCAATGACGTCCAGCGATCGCGGGATATTGTGGTTCAGTGAATGGGATCCTGCGAGCGTTAGCTGCCTGCGGAATATGTCAAACGGCGCTACGTCTATCTTTGCATCGGAAGGACAAACGCCAAAGAACAGGCCTTTGCCGCCGTTTACCATATAATTGGTCAGTCCACCGGCGACCACCGGAACGCCGGTGGCTTCCACCGCCAGATCGGCGCGGTGATGCCATTTCCGCAGGTCGTCCGAGCCGCTTGCAACGGCATCGAAGCCAAAGCTGGACGCCAGTTCGAGGCGGCTTTCCGAGATGTCGCAGAACGCCACCTTTGAAACGCCCTCTGATTTCAGCGCCATGCCCATGAGCAGGCCCATGGGTCCAGCGCCGAAGATCAACGCCTCTTCCATCCAGTCTGCGTGAACCGCATCAAGACCGTTCAGGACACAGCCCATGGGTTCGGCCAGGGCAGCTTTCCTGAAACTCATGGCGCCGATGGGATGAACGTTCGCAGCGCTTACAAGGCTCAACTCGGCGAAGCCGCCATGGGTGGTCACACCATAGGCGCGGAGTTCTTCGCAAAGATGCGCCCATCCGCGCTGGCATGCGCGGCAGTTGCCACATTCAAAATTGGGATCAACGGCAACACGGTCACCGATGGACAGGTTGTCGACATCGGACCCGACATCGGCAATGACGCCCGCGTATTCATGGCCGGGGACGACGGGGAAAGCGCCGGTTCCGTAGTTGTCCTTCAGGACTTCATAGTCGGTGTGGCAAATCCCGCTGGCCTTGACCTCGACCAAAACGTCGCCTGGACCCGGTTTCGGATCAGCAAGGTCAGTGAATTGAACTTCGTTCTTTCCCGTGAAAACGACAGCTCTCATGGCTCGGTTATCCCTGGAGGTAATTTCGGAGTGTCGCCTCCAGGCCATGTAAATAGATCAACGAAAGCCAGTGGTGGAAGCGGCCTTGGAATGTAGCGTTGTCGGCGAGATCGCCGTAGAGGTCGCGTTGGCCAAGCCAGGCCTGCGGGTCAGATTTTGCGGCTTGCGCTCTTGACGTGAGGGTTTCCCAAATCGGATCGTTGGGCTCGATGCTGGTGCCGTCTTCGCGCTTGCCCTCGCACATCCGTGCCCAGATCGCCTGCGACAAGGCGAGGCCGTCCATAGCATCCCCTTTTTGCAGCGCGTCGCGTAAGATTGGCAGGACAAACCCAGTCTGTCGGGACGAGCCGTCGAAGGCCACGCGGCGGACGGTGTCGATGATCTGCGCGTTGGAAAAGCGGCTGTCGATCAGATCAACATAGGCCTTAGGCGTCATACCGGGCACGGGTTCCACCTGCGGTGCGATCTCGTCGCGGGCAATCTTGCGGAAGAAATCGCCGATCAGCGGATGATCCATGCAGCTGGAGATGTACTCGATCGACAGAACTTCACCCGCATCCGCGATCAGTTGATGACCGCCATTCAGAATGCGGATTTTCATCGCCTCGTAAATGTGGACGTCATCTGTGAAGGTGGCGCCGGCCTTGTCCCAATCGGGTCTACCGGCACAGAAATCATCTTCGATGACCCATTGGCGAAAATTCTCGTGGGTCACGGGAGCGGCATCTTCGATCCCGAAGCCTTTGACAAGCGCCAACTCCTTTGGCCCTGTAGCAGGGACGATGCAATCCACCATGGAATTGGGAAAGCTGCACTTGGTGTCGATCCATTCGGCGAGCTCCGGATCAGAGAGACGGGCGAGAGACACCACTGTCCGGCGCAGGATATCGCCGTTGCCTTGCAGATTGTCACAGCTTTGCCCGGTAAACGGCCCAACACCGTTGGAGCATCGTTTCTTGAGCGCGGCGATCATTGCGCCAAAGGCCGTCCTTGGGGTATCGGGATGGGCCGCGTCGAATTGGATATCGGGATGGTCGGCATCGAACGCCTTGGTCACGGGGTCGATGTAATACCCGCCCTCGGTCACGGTCAGGGTAACGATACGGATCGCTGGGGCAGACATTTGAGCGATCAATGCGGCGTTGTCGATTTCGACCGGAACGAAGCCGATCATCGAGCCAACAATTTCCGCCGAACGCCCTTTAGGGTCCAATTCGATCAACGTTGTCAGATAGTCCTGCTCCGCTAACCGCTGGCGTTGCGCCTCGTCACCTGGACGCACGCCTGCGCCGATGATGCCCCAGTCCTGCGCGTCGCCCTGTTGCATGAGCCGGTGCAGATACCAGGATTGGTGGGCACGATGAAAGTTGCCGAGACCGATATGGACGATGCCGGGCGAGATTTCGGAGCGATCATAGGTCGGACCGGCAACGCCCTTTGGCAGATCCTTCAGGACAGTGTTGGATAGTTTCCGCATCGCGTTCAGCATCAGCTCATCCAGTTCCCGCCATCGACATTCAGCGTCTGTGCGGTGATGTAACGGGCTGCATCCGAGGCGAGAAACACGCACGGGTCGGCGACGTCACGGGGATCCCCCATGCGACCAAGCGGAACGGCCTCACCGACTTCGCGTTTTTTCTGGCCTTTGGGTCTGTTCTCGTATTCTGCAAACTGCGCATCAACAACATCCCACATCGGCGTATCGATGACACCGGGCGCAATCGCGTTCACACGGATATTGACCCCCGCAAGCTCAAGCGCCAGCGACTGCGTGACCGAGATCACGGCCGCTTTGGTCGAGCAATAGAGCGTGATGTTGGGCTCGCCCCTGCGCCCCGCCTGGCTTGAGAAATTGATGATCGATCCGCCGCCGCGTTTCTTCATGGAAGGCACAACCGCCTGGCAGGCAAAGATCGTACCGCCAACATTGACGTCGTATTGGCGGCGATAGTCTTCGGGCGTGACCTTGTCGATGGACGCCATATTGAAGATGCCCGCGTTGTTGACCAGGATGTCGATCCCGCCATAAGTCGCTTCGATTTTTTGCACAACGCAGGCGATGGTATCGAACGCTGTCACGTTCATCGCCACCGCCATGCCGCCAATCGCTTGAGCCGTTTTTGCCGCCTCATCTTCGCGCAGATCGGCGACAGCAACCCTTGCGCCTGCGTCAGCCATCGCCTCACAGACTGCGCGACCGATGCCGCGTGCACCACCCGTCACAAGCGCTACTTTCCCGTCGAGTGATTTCATAACATGCACAACCCATCGGTGTCGGACTTGTGGATAGGGATGAAGGTGTCCGAACTAAGATGCCCGGCCCCTTCGAGAAGGTTCATCTCGCGGCTGCCGAAAAAATCGGCGACAAACACGATGTGTGGATTGGGGTGCAATGCCAATAGTCTGCCCACCTGCTCGATCAAGCGAGCCTGCAAGCCCACGATCTTGTCGGCCAAGGTCATCCTATTTTCTTGTTCCTTACTTCACAGCACCGAAAGTCAGACCCCTGACGAGTTGTTTCTGGCTGAACCAGCCCATGATCAAAATGGGCGCGATGGCCATGACCGAGGCGGCGCTTAGCTTAGCGTAAAAAAGCCCTTCGGGACTGGAATAGCTTGTGATGAACGCCGTCAAAGGAGCAGCATTTGCAGCCGTTAGGTTGATCGTCCAGAAAGCTTCGTTCCAGGCCAGGATGATGTTCAAAAGAACTGTCGATGCGATGCCGGGGATCGCCATCGGCGTCAACACATGAACGATTTCCGCGCGTAGCGTTGCGCCATCCATACGCCCTGCTTCCAGTATCTCTGCTGGGATTTCCTTGAAGTAGGTGTAGAGCATCCAGATGATAATTGGCAGATTGACCAGCATAAGGACAACCGTCAGCCCGATACGGGTATCCAGCAAGTTGAAGTCCCGAAACAAGAGGTAAATCGGCACCAGGACCCCAACAGGCGGCAGCATCTTTGTCGACAACATCCACATCAGCACGTTCTTGGTGTGTTTGGACGGAACAAAGGCCATCGACCAAGCCGCGGGTATCGCTATCAACAATCCGAGAAACGTCGAGCCGAGCGAGATGATGACCGAGTTCGAAAAGTGCTTAAAATAGTCGGAACGGGCCTGAACCGTACTGAAGCTTTCTATCGTCCAACCGGAACTGAACAAAACCTCCAGGGGTGCGCGGATCGCATTTTCCTCGGTTTTCAGCGAGAGAACGACGATCCAGAGGATCGGGAAAAACATGAGGAACCCGAGCGTTCCTGCAATCGCAGTGTTGAAGATCTTGGTGTTTTTTGAAACTGCGCGCGCCATGTCTTCCTCTCCTCAAGCGTCGAGGTTTTTGCCGATCATCCGCATCAGGAAGATCGCAACGATGTTGGCGAGGATGATGGCGATAACACCACCGGCGCTGCCCATCCCGACATCAAATTGAAGCAGCGACGAGACGTAAATCAGGTATGTCAGATTTGTTGTTGCGGTGCCGGGACCACCATTCGTCGTCACAAGGATTTCTGCGAAGATCGACAACAGAAAGATTGTCTGGATGAGAATAACCACGGTAATCGCACGGGCAAGATGCGGGAGCATGATATAGAAGAACCGGTTCCACCATTTCGCGCCATCCATCTCGGCGGCTTCCAATTGCTCCTGGTCAAGCGATTGCAACGCGGTAAGAAGGATCAACGTTGCGAACGGCAACCACATCCAAGACACGATAAACGTGATTGAGGCCAGTGGGTATTGGCCGAAGAAGTCGATGGGCGGAAAGCCCATTCCCGTAACAATACGCCCAAAGATCCCGTTCACCGGGTTCATGAACATATTCTTCCAGACGAGCGCCGACACGGTTGGCATCACAAAAAACGATGCAATGACCATGATGCGGATCAAACCGGTGGCGAACATCGGTTTGTCCAGCAAGAGGGCGGCTCCAAGCCCACCGATTGTCGTGATGCAAAGCACGCCTCCGACAAGCAACAGGGTATTCTTGATTGCGGCCGTGAAACTGGGATCAGTAATGAACCAGTAATAGTTCTCCCACCCCGCGAACGGCGTTGCTCCAGTTTGCAGCAGGTTGTAGCGCAGGAAAGAAAAGTAAATCGTCATGCACAGCGGGATGAGCATCCAGCCGAGAAGTAAGAGAACGGCTGGCGAAATCATCAGACGTGCAGCAGACCTGGACGCTTTCGTAGCCATGCGTTTCAACCTACCAAATCGGCGTGCGGATTAGCACTTGGAGAAAAGCCCAAGGAGGGCGTTTGCCAAAATACTAGCGCTTACTGGTTGGAATCTGAGACGGGCCGAGGCATCAAGCCCCAGCCCGTTCAGGGAGAAGATTACTTGATGTAACCTGCTTTGGTCATTTCACGAACGGCGAATTGCTGGCTGTTGGCCAGAGCCGTTTCAACTGTCTGCTGACCGGCAAGTGCTGCAGCGACCTGCTGTCCAACATAGTTGCCGATACCCTGGAACTCAGGGATCGCAACGAACTGGACACCGGTATAGGGAACCGGATCACGTGTCGGGTCTGCAGGGTCCACGGAGAGGATCGCTTCCACGATGGTGTTGGCGAAAGGAGCAGCCTCCAGACGACGGGGGTCCTCCTCAACCGACTGGCGCGTTCCACTAGGAACAGCAACCCAACCCTTTGTTTCGCCGACCAACTCGAAGTATTCCTTCGACGTCGCCCATTTCAAGAAGCTCTTGGCAGAGTCAACTTTCTGCGAGCTCGCAGGGATAGCCAACGCCCAGGACCAGAACCAGCCAGTGCCTTTGTCAGTCACCTGCATAGGCGCTTTAAAGAAGTCCGTGGTGTCCGCAACGGTCGAGGTCTCAGGGTTGCGCACGTCACCAGCCGCCGATGTCGCATCAACCCAAGTTGCACATTTGCCATCTTTGAACAGCGCGCGGTTTTCGTTGTGACCGTTGGCCGAGGCGCCTGGAGGGCCCGATGCGGTCATCAGGTCGACATAATAGGTAATCGCGGCATTCCACTCAGGCGAGTCAAGCTGCGGGTTCCAATCCATGTCGAACCAATCAGCACCGAATGCGTTCGCCACGGTGCCAACAAAGGCCATGTTCTCGCCCCAACCGGCTTTACCGCGTTGGCAAGTACCAAAAATTCCGTTGTCCGGGTCATGCGCCTTGGCGGCCATTTCCGCAAACTCAGTATAGGTGATCTGCTCGGTTGGCACTTCGATTCCAGCTGCCTCGAAGATGTCCGTCCTGTAGAAGGTGAACGACGTTTCGGAGTAAAGCGGCAGAGCATAGAGATTGCCATCCGCAGAAAGGCCGTTCCGGACCAACTGGAAGACGTCTTCGAGATCGTAGTCAGCGTCATCGCCGAAGTCGTTAAGCGGCGTCAACCAACCATTTGCACCCCAGATCGGCGTTTCATAGGCGCCGATGAACATGATGTCGAAAGAACCGCCACCTGTGGCGATGTCTTGCGTTGTCCGCTGACGAAGAACGTTTTCTTCCAGAACAACCCAGTTGATCGTGTTGCCGGTCGCCTCTTCCCAAGCTGGAGCAAGCTCCTGCATCGTGATCATGTCGGCGTTGTTGACCGTGGCGATGGTGATTTCTTCTGCATTGGCCATGGACGCGAGCGCTGCCGCAAACCCAATGCCGACTGCCGTGCTAAGCAGTGTTCGCTTCATTGACATGAAGTCCTCCCTTTTTACACATGTAAACAATTGCTCGGAATTCGTCTTGCGTCAAGCCTTATCTAGCGCGCCTTGACAAGCAGCTACAAGGAAAATCGTCGCCTGCGAAAGTCAGGTCGATTCTCTAATTCTTAGAACTGAGTCTTTGAATATGGAAACCGGCGCATCGACACGCTCGCCGCGAATACGTTCAAGAAGAACGCGAACCGCGTCTTCACCGATGCCCGAGATGTCCTGCCCGGCCGTCGTGATTGCAGGGTACATATACTCGCTAAGTGGATGATCATCGTGTCCCGCGATCCGAAGACCATTGCGACGCTCTGGGTTTCGCGCGAAAAGCCCATGCTTGTTCGCAGCGCGTATAGCACCGATCGCAATGCGGTCATTGGCACACAAGATCGTCTCCGATATGTGCTTTTGACGGCTGAAATGTCGGTCCATGACACTAAGCCCGTAGGCTTCGAATTCCCAAGATTCTGACGCACCTTCGGCATCAACAAATCGCGGATCAAGGCCAAAATCGCGCATCTTTTTAGTGTAGGCTGCTTCACGTTCTATCGCGTTGGAATTTAGTCGCGGCATCCCAAGAAAGATCGGAGACTCGCCCGTACGACAGAGATACTCGACAATAGAAGCAATGCTTTGTGTGTTGTTCGTGCCAACAAAATCAGCATCTTGAACCTCTTGGGCTGGGCGGGAGTCCGTGAAAACGATGGGAAAGTCCTCACGCGCCATTTGAAAAGCTTCCGTTGAACTTGCCAGCCCCAAGGGGGCGATGATGGCTCCGTCCGCATTCATGGATCGCAATCGCGCAATCGCTTGAACCTCGCCTTCAGCATCCCCGTCCGAACTTTGCGTTATGACTGTGAGACCTGCATATCTTGCGGCACCTTCGATGGCCTCTAGAAGGCTCGTGAAGAACAGATCATTGTAGTAAGGGATAATGACGCCGACCAAACCAGACGATTTTCTGTTTTGTCGTGTCGCGATGAAATTATAGACGTAATCAACCTCTTCCAGCCGTTCTTTGATTTTCCGCGACGTCGTGGATCGCACAGAAGACGGGTCTTGAAAGTAGCGGGACAAGGTTGGCCGAGAGATTCCGATGGCTTCCGACAGCTCTTTCATCGTGCCGATTTTCTGTTTGGTTTTTTCCATCAGTTGAGTTTCCCCTGTACCCATCCACAGTACATCCGTTGACTGTGCATGAAGCGCAAATCAATTTTGACACATGTAAAGTATTTGTCTACATAGTTTTCGAAATGGGAGGAATAAATGTCCGACGCCGGAACCATTGCCACTGTTGGCGAAATCCTCGTTGAGTTTGTGTCCCACAGCCGCAATTGCGCTCTGGAACGGATTGCCGAATATTCCGGACCCTATCCCAGCGGTGCACCCGCAATCTTTCTTGATCAGGCCGCCCGTATGGGTGCGGCCACCCAGATGATTGGTGGCGTCGGTGCAGATGGATTTGGCCGGAGTGTGCTGCAACGTCTCAGTCAGGATGGCGTTGGCATCGAAGGCGTTCAGGTCTCGAAGGATCACAGCACCGGCGTCGCGTTTGTATCCTATTACGACAATGGCGAACGTGACTTCATTTTCCATCTCTCCGGAACGGCTGCCGATGCCTTTGACGTCCCACACAGGCTTCTTGATCCAGCGAGAACGACCCTTCACGTCTCGGCATCCTCTCTCGGAGCACCCTCCATGCGACGTAAGATTATGGAGGCCGTGCGCATCATCTCGAAAGCGGGCGGGCGGATCACATGCGATCCAAATGCCCGGCCCGAACTGATGCGAGATACCTCGAGCTTGGAGGCCATGCGCGACGTTATGGATGAGAGCTATTGCCTCTTGCCCAGCACCAGCGATCTTCAAGTCCTGTACCCGGATTTGACGGAAGACGCCGCCATCGATCGGCTGCTCGAAGCCAAGGCCGAAGTGATCGCGATCAAGCGCGGCTCGGCGGGCGCCACGGTGGTCGGCAACAATCAACGGCATGATTTTCCAGGCATTGCCGTTGAAGAACTCGATCCGACCGGTGCTGGCGATTGCTTTGGCGGCACATTCATCGCGTTGCTTGCAAAAGGAGCTTCGCTCTTCGATGCAGGCCGCCTGGCCAACGCGGCAGGCGCAATCGCGGTAACCCGCCGTGGCCCGATGGAAGGCAATTCCGACGCCACCGAAATCGCAAGTTTCCTCGAACGCGCAACCGCAACGTCATAGGACCTGACCTTATGAGCCTGATCCACGACTTGATCGCCCGCAATCGAGCCGGTGAGGCCATTGGCTTGCCTTGCTTTTGTACCGCGAACGAACACGTGCTCCGTTCGGTTTTGGCCTATGGCGCCAAGACCGGCTTTCCGATCGTAATCGAGGCGACCTGCAACCAGGTCAATCAGGAGGGTGGCTACACAGGTATGACGCCGAAGGATTTCATGTCGTGGCTAAACGGCATGACGGATGAGGCAAACGTTCCGATGGACCAACTCATCCTCGGAGGCGACCATCTTGGCCCGAATCCATGGAGATCAGAACCCATCGAACAAGCGATGGAAAAGGCCTGTGAGCTGGTAAAGCTCTATGTCGAAGCGGGCTTCACAAAGATCCACCTCGACGCCAGCATGGCTTGCGGCAGCGAGCGGAACCCAAGCTTTACGCAAGTTGCAGAACGCGCAGCAGATCTATGCGCTGTCGCTGAAGCCTACGCGCCTGATCCCGAAAAACTGATCTATGTGATCGGAACCGAAGTGCCGATCCCGGGTGGAGAGACCGAGGAACCCGCCGCATTGGACGTCACCTCGGTTGCGCGTTTTCGCGACACCATCCGCACCCATCGTGAGGCGTGGGCCGCACGGGGGTTGGATGCCGCTTGGGCGCGCATCGTGTCCGTTGTAACCCAGCCCGGCGTAGATTTCGGGCACAGTTCGATCTACCCCTTCCTGCCAGAAAAGGCGCAGCTGTTGAGCGAGGCAATCCTGTTGGAAGACGGGCTGACCTACGAAGCGCATTCAACAGACTACCAGTCAACCACAGCCCTTGCTGATCTGGTGAAGCACCACTTCTTCTTTCTGAAAGTTGGCCCAGAACTGACATTCCGGTTTCGCGAAGCTGTTTGGGCCCTGGCTTCCATCGAAGACCAGATGGAACTGGATCGTCCCTCGAATATCCGTGATATCATCCTTGATCAAATGAACGCCAATCCAGAATATTGGCAGGACTACTACAGCGGCACCGGCCAGGAAGTGAAAACGCTGAAAGTCTTCAGCTATAGCGACCGCATTCGTTACTATTGGACGGACAAAAAAGTCGCCGCTGCACTGAACGCATTGCTGCAATCACTCGAAACGCAACCTTTTTCAGAGACTGTAACATCTCAAGCTTTCATGGGTTTGGAATTTGGCGAGATGCCAAGCTGCCCGTCTTCTCTGATCGGGCAACATATCCAACGTTGTGTGGGGCGCTATTATAGAGCTGCCGGACAAGTGGCTCCCCACCATTATTGACGATCCGCATCAGGCAAAATGCACCTCAGCGTGTCTTAGCTCTGCATGACGCTAAGCGCTGAAAGCAGGCCCCTTGAATTGGTCAGTCAAAGGTGGCTTTGTTCGCATCATCGCCGATAGGGCCATGTTCTATGATCCGTAGCCGATACATAACGGAGGGCCAGGACAAAAGCGGGAGACTGACCCCCGAGAAATACGGCGACATGGCCAAAATCGAAGCCACCTTGGACAATCCACAGGGGCTCATCCTGGAATTTGTTTCTGCAATTGCAGGGCCGAGGCTTTCAGGTTCGGCTGGCCAAGAAAAACGCTGATTTAGTCCAGGACGGAATCGAGTTCGTAAAACAGCTGAGAGACCATCATCCGCCTTCCCTGTAAGCACATGATCAACGAATTCGGCAGCAAGGGGCACAGGCAGGGACATGGTGACGCTCAAGGAAAGAGCGCAGCTTTCTCCTTCAGTAATCTTTTCTCGGTCCTGCCCAACGACCTGCATACTCGCCAAGGAATTTTGCTGCCGATAGCGAACGCCATCTGAACACAGGAGACAGCGCGATGGTCAGCAACTGAAATGCAGCCTCGTGAGCCATCCGATGAGTATTGAAATGATTGGTGCCCCCGGCCTGACTCGAACAGGCACGTCCGTGAAGACAACAGATTTTGAGTCTGCCGCGTCTACCAATTCCGCCACGGGGGCTCCGTGAAGCGTTATGATCGCGATACTAGGCGGTTGTGTCTGGCGGTCAAGACTTGGATCGGCGGAGGTCGCCGGTGTCGTGGCTTGCAGGCATTCAGCCGCCCGGTTTTTCGGCCGTGCCGACGTCATCGACGGGTTTGACCTCGAGGAGCGCGCCGTCGGCACCGGTGATCTCGACCATTTGACCTGTTGCAACATCTGGCCCCATCGCAGACCAGGTACTGTCTCCGAGCTTGATCCGCCCACGGCCGTTGACGATAGCCTCGACGACCTCGGCACGTCGGCCGATGGTCTGTTCCGCGCGTCGATTGAGACCGGGTTTGTCGGAAGGCTTTGGGTCAGCCTGCATCCAACGATACCAGATCGTGACGCTCGCCACCGAAGAGGCGGCGTAGCAGAGGATTTGAAGCGATAGATCCATGCCCGGCCAGAGAAGGAGTATCAGCCCGACGAGCATCCCAGCAAGGCCAAGCCATATCAGGGCAAACCCAGGTGCGATGATCTCGAGTACACCGAGGATGCCGCCAAGCGCCCACCAATGCCAGAATTGAACAGTTTCTATTGGAAACGGCCACATTAGGACCGAGGCCCGACGCCATCATTCGAGGTGCTGTTGCCTTTGAAGACCTCCTTTGCGATCTCACCGATGCCGCCGAGTGAGCCGACCAAGGCGCTCGCTTCCATGGGCAGGAAGACCACTTTTTGATTGGGCGACGTAGCAAACTGGGCGAAGGCCTCGACATATTGCTGGGCCACGAAATAGTTGATCGCCTGACTGTCGCCCTTGGCGAGCGCCTCAGACAGCATGGCAGTTGCCTTGGCCTCCGCTTCGGCCTCGCGCTCACGTGCTTCAGCATCGCGAAAGGCACCTTCGCGCCTGCCCTCAGCTTCGAGGATCGTCGATTGCTTTTCACCCTCAGCCTTCAAGATGGCGGCTTGGCGAAAGCCCTCGGCGTCCAGAATATTGGCACGTTTATCGCGCTCGGCCTTCATCTGGCGCGCCATGCTTTCCACAAGATCGGCCGGTGGCGCGATATCCTTAATTTCGATCCTCGTTACCTTCACGCCCCAAGAACCGGTCGCCTCGTCGACGACCGTTAGAAGCTGGGCATTGATCCGATCGCGCTGGGAAAGCAGCTCGTCCAGATCCATCGATCCCATGACGGTACGGATATTGGTCATGGTGAGATTGACGATCGCGCGCTCGAGATTGGTCACCTCGTAGGCAGCCAAGGCTGCTTCTTGAACTTGATAGAACACTACCCCGTCCACGGTTACCATCGCGTTGTCTTTGGTGATGACCTCCTGCGAGGGGACATCCATCACCTGCTCCATCATATTGATCTTGGCACCGATGCGATCGATGAACGGAACGATGAGATGCAGGCCAGGACGGAGCGTGTTGGTGTAGCGGCCAAAACGCTCGACGGTGAATTCACGCCCTTGGGGCACCGATTTGACACCCATGAAGACCACGGTGACGGCCAAAGCGAGCACCACCAGCACAAAAAGGCTAAACCCATCCAGCATAAACACCCTCCAAGGGGAAATCGTTGCGCGCCGCTAAGGGGAAACCATAACGGCCACCGTGATTCTTCATTCAATGGTATCGATCGAAAAGAGTGCCTCGATCCATCCGCGAGAAAACCATTCAACAATATCGCATTTATGCTTAAGGAAAGGTTTCCAAAGTCCTGCTACATCGCCTTCAAGCAAAAAAATATAGTGGAAAAACAATCTCTTGTCGATCTCAACGCAAGAAAAAATGCCTATTGAGTGGGCTGATCGACCTCTGGCGGCGGTTGTCTTATCTCGGGGCCGCCAATACCGTTTTGTTCGACATGTGACGATGCTTGCGTCTGATCCAAGAGATCGCTCAGCAAGCCCGGTAACACATCGCTGCCCCCTTGATTGACGGCACCCGTCCGCGGGTCGAAGTCCAAAATCGGTACGGCAAGCTCGCCTAAATCGGGCGGCGTAGCAGGGGCTGGTTCGTCCTTCCCCATACCGATTGCAGAGAGAATGCCGTCGGCGACGCTGCCGACGACGCTATCATGGGCAGACGGAGCATCGGTACCGTTCCGCGCACCCTCGAGCTCCTCCGTCGCCCCCGCGGGTTTTTCCTTGTCCAACTCATCAAACCGCGTGTCCGGCATGCTTTCCGTCGCGAATTCACCAATATGGTATTCATGGCACATCATGCAGGTGTCGCCGGCTGATTTCTCAACATGGCAATCGGCACAGATCTCGCGCTTCATCGGGGCAAAATTTGAAACGAATTCGTGGGGGTCGCGCCCTTTGTAACTCTCCTGATATTGAGTGTCTTCATTCAGCTGATGGCAGGTAATGCAACCATCATCGCCCACCGAACTGAAATGGGTGGAATGCACGAATGTCGTGAACTTCGTCTCGCCGACAAGCGGCTGAAACGGCGCCCAATTGACTTCTAGACCACCGCCTTGCTGCTGGTCGACACTATGACATTTCGTGCATTTACCCGGTGTGTTCTTGTCTGCCAGTAGAGCGAAAAGAGCATCACCATAGCGTTCAGCTGGCGTGCCGAAAGAACGGGCGCTGATATCAAGCCAGGTTCGAAGCACTACATCCTCATGACCGACCGGACGATAGTAAAGAATAAAGTCCTTCCGATACCAGCCACCAGCCTTCGCCCATTCCTCGGGGTCCAGGGTCGGCAGGCCCAAGGCTTCGTTTTCAGCTGCCTCGTTGTTCGGCAGTTCCTCGACCTGAATCGTGCTCGCCTGAGCAAGGACGATCCCATCAGCCCCGGCAGCGGCGGCGCCATCCAGGGCAGCCTCTTCGGACAAGGTATCATCGGCAGCCTGACCTTGGGTTGCAGGCACTGAGAGACTCGCCGGCTTAACCGCACGATAAGCAACGACCTCTTGCTTGAGGCTTGGGAACCAAGCCTCACCTGCTGCCGCAACGACGTCCTGGGGGATATGCCCAACCAACCGTCCAAGCGTATCGGTATCCAAAGCTCGATCCAGGCTAGCCTCGACCTTGGCTTCGAGGATCTCCATGCCAGCAATGGTGAGATCGAAAAGCAATTCCTTGATCGCCCAGGCAACGCGGCCGACAGCTTGAATTTCGGCATCGCTCGCATCGCTCAAATCCTGCAGATCGACATCCTCGATCACGAGAAGGTCGTCAGCAACGACGCTATCAGCTGCGATGAGAAGCTTGGTGTAGGGCGAGATATCGATCGCAAGAGGGGTATCCGGCCACTCGCCGATGGCCACATTGCGTTCCTGCAGCGTCAGAAGATCGAGCTCAGGCACCGCGATGATAGGGGTGCCCTTGGGTCCGGCAACCGTTTCACCGATGATATCTTCCCCATGGCAAAGCCCGCATGTTTCCTCGAAATTGGCGGTCAACATGAAACGTCCGGTACCATCAGGCATATGACAGCTATCGCAGGTTTCAGGTGGCTTGACACCTTGCTTGACCTTCTCGGGGAAATTCTTCCGATTGTGCGAATCGTGATCGAAAATCAGCTGCGTGCGCTGCAGATAGGGATAATCGCCGAAGGAGGGGTGGCCATCTGAGAACGATTCGAAGGCCATTTCGTGACAGGACTGGCAACGCGCGTTAGTTACCTCGAGAAGATCTGCATCTTCCCCTTCATGTTCCTTGTGGCAGGCCCCGCAAGCCAATGTGCCGTTATGGGTTTCCGATGGAACAGGGAAAAAGACGCGGCTGACCTGGACGGTCCATGGCGCATTGGCCGCGTCGGGGCGATCAAAGAACTTGGAGGTCAGGTCCGCAAGCTCGGGCCTTGAGACATTGTGGGGGTTCAGCGCGTTGCCGCCCCATTTGTGGCAGGCCAGGCATTTGTCGCTATCCGCAATCGGGTTAGCGGCGGCGAAGGCTGCCCGCACCCAGCCGACCGGGCCGCTATTGAAGGCTACATGGCAGTCCGCGCAAGCTTCGATCTCGGCATGTCCGGTATAAAGCGTTCCGGCATCAACCAGATCGGTACTCATTCTGCTGCCGAAGAGAAGCAGAATCAGCCCCAAGCATGCCACGGTCACCCAAGCCGTAAAACGCCCGCGCCGGCTTCGAAGGGAACGCACCGGCAGGCAAGGTGGCAGCTCCCGACAGCAGCGACCATCCGATGATGGCCCATCATAACAGGCACCGCCAGCACTCTTCGATCGCGTACAGGCCCAAGTATCGCCCGAACGTCGGGGGCGACATTCCGACAAGGTCCGGCATTGCCCCACGCCATCCGGCCCCAAAGCACAAGGCTTCCCACTGGAGGCCCTGCCGCAGACCCAGCTTTGGTTCGGTCTCTCATAATGGCTGGACCGATGATCGAAGTTTTGCAGGCGCGGCTTCATGGAGCTCCTGTCGCAAAAGCGTAGACGATAACGATGTGAGCCAGGGTGAAGAGCATCAGACCGTAGTTCAAGGGCAGATGAAAAAATAACCAGCCCTTAAGTGTCAATTGGGTCGCGTATTGGTAGTCGAGGTCCGCCTTCGCCGAAACCAAGGCATCGATCTCTTCCAGGATCTGCCGCCCCCTTGCATCGAGATAGCGCTCTAGTTCACGGATCGCGACATGCAGCCGGCGCTCGGGTTTGGTGGCACCGAGCAGATGGCCGAGAACATGTTTCGGCGCACGCAAATAGGGCGAAAGTTCAGCGGCATAGAAATCGGCGATGGTTGAGGCTCTGGTTTCCTTGACCGAGGTCATGGCGAGATCTTCGACATCGCGGGCAATCTGAGCACGCAAGACGGGAATTCTCTCGAAAATCACCCGTTCGCCACGAGCGCTGATCCGATGGGGCAGCAACCTCGACAAGATGACGCCCAACAGGCCGCTTATACTCATGGTGACGTAGAGCATCCAAAGGATAATCTCGAAGACCCCGTTGGGCAGCGAAAAGTCCGTATGCAGCAAGAAGAGAAGAAAACAGATCAAGCCGGCATAGATATGGATCTGCAGCCAAACTGACATTCTTAACAGCGGCAGAATATTGAGCTTCTTGCGCAGATTAAAGATCGAGAGAAGTGCCATGCCGGCAAACAAGACCCAGCCATTCATGAACGCCGAATCGCGCAGCGACATGTCATAGAGAAGATTGATGGCGACGAGCAGGCCGATCGTCATGCCGGTCAGGGCCAAATTGCGTAGGCGGCGTTGCCCGAATGTCGTCATCTCGCCAGCCAATCCACCAGACGCTCGCGATCACGGAGATCGATGCGGACCATGGCATCGTGGGGGCAAGCACGTTGGCAAGCAGGTCCGCCTGGCTGCTCAAGGCAGAGATCACATTTGGTGGCTTTGACAATCGGAAGCTGAGACTCCTGGTCGACGATAAAGTCGCCCTTCTGATCACGGATCTCAACCATGCGAATATTGTCATAAGGACAGGAATTGGCGCAGGTAGCACAGCCAATGCACGTGACATCGTCAATCACCACCAGACCGTCCTGAGTTCGATGAATGGCACCGGTCGGGCAGCCGATCAGGCAGACCGGATCAACGCAATGCATGCAGGCATTGGTGACCATCAGATTGTCGTGTTCAGGCCCATGTCGAATAAAGCGCGGATTGTTGTCATGGGCGGCAGCACAGGCTCGCACGCAATCATCACAGGCGGTGCAGCGATCAGTATCGATGAACATCGCTGCCGTTCCGTTGATGGTCCGATTGTTCATCAGGAAATTGATGGTTGCCTGCTCGAGCGGAAGTTCCGTTTCCCAAGCAAGATGCGCCGACATGCGAATGCTGGTCGAACTTGGCGAGGCTGGCAGTTTGTGCGACGGGATGTTTGGCAGAACATAGTCTTCGACCAACGCCGTCGGTACCCTGAGCAGATCGACAAAGCCCACCGCTCGCAAACCATAGCGTAGACGGAGGTCCATGCCGTCACGCCAATGATCGACGATTTCGCGCAGACCGAAGACCTCGTTATGGGTGACATAGCCCACCGTTCGATGGCCGTGATCGAGGCGCTCGCTGATCCGGCCAAAGCCGTAACGGATGAGCAGCAAGCCATCGAGATAGTCGCCATGCTCCGCGATTACCGGCTCGGAATGGAGAACATCGCTACTGTTGTCCGCTGCCATTCCCTTGAAGTCACCGGACCATTCGAACTCACCATGGGTTTCGAAGAGGGTATGGCGGGCGATATGCTCGAGAGCCGATTCGTGCAAGCCTTGGAACAAGGGCGATTCACGAAGATGCGCCTTCAGGCTTGATGCGCGGTAATGGGCGTCGATCTGATCACGAAAGCCTTTGTCACGCCGCCGGATATCGCGCAGCCCCTGCCAGCGAAGTTCCAGCACCTCAACATCCGTCTCGGCGATCACAGTCGACAGATGAGGGGCTCGCGAAAGGGCGGCGACCTCACCGAACATGTCCTGTTCACTGAGCGCCCTGGTCGGCTGGCGGACGATCAGCGTCTCGATCGCGTCCACCGATCCGCGTTCGCCGCGACTGCCTGGGCCATAATGACCGTTTTGGTCATCGGGCTGGCGATATCGCGTGACATCACGAAGCTCCGGCATGTCAGGCTGACGCCACCACTGACGACAGGTCTCAAGAAAGCCCTTTCGGCTATGCTCTTCGGGCTCAGACGGCGCAGCAAGCCCCACAGGATCGAGTAATTCGCGCACCACCCCACCGATGATCACGAACAGCGCATTACCGTAATCGCCTTTCCTGACGATGATATCACCACGTCGAAAGCGCCGAATACGTGCATCGCTACGGATGATATCCTGCAGCGACAGGGTCGAGGGGAATTGACTTTGGTCAATCGCACCAAAAACCCGCAAGGTGAACAACACGCGCAGGACGTCGCCTTCGGTCATTTCCGGGCCGAAGGGGCGATCCCACCGTTGCGGGCGCGGAATGGCGACGCTTAAAGCCACGAGCCCTGCACCGCCAAAAAGACGCCCTCGGGTTCACCTCTATCGGGTCTCTTGATGGTCATTGAGACGGCTTGCCTTTATACTTGTCAGCACTGGGAATGAGACTATCAATCGCCGCGAGCTGTGCACCATCATAGGCGTTCGCCATTCGCCTTGCCGCCGCCGCCACGCGATCTGCCGCCGCTTCCAGATTGGCACCATTATTGAGCTTCAGATTGGCCGAATGGGCGGCACGCAGCATTTCCATGAATTCGGGCATCTGCGAGACACGGGCTGCCTCCCGCAATTTCTTGCGTGCCGCATGAGCCCGCTTGGCCATGGCCACCGCATAACGCGCCGGCTCTGTCGCTTTGCCAACTGCGCGCAACGCTTCTTCCAGCTCCACCGCAACGCCGACGGCATACATCATGCGCTGGCGATTGGCATCCGCTACCGGGTTTTCCTTACCGCCATTGTGCCAAGTATTGTGACGAACTTCGCCTTGGGACCATGACACCAGCTCGAAGGCACTGCCTGCAGCATGCCCGCCCTTGTTCACCAATTCTTCCTGGGGAACGACATGGCAGCTGTAGCAGTTCTTGGCGAGGTCGTAGAGCATATGAGGGCGGATCATGCCCGCTGCCTCTGCATCGGCCCAGCGTTGCTGCGCCTCGGCTTCGCTTTCCGTTTCCTTCTTTTTACCGCTGAATTCGCTATGTCGCTTCATCCATTCGGCACCGGCATTGTGGCAGCTTTCGCAGGTAATCCCCGCAATCGGCTTTGGCTTGCCCTTGCGTTCCTTGCTGGTGAAATGGCAGCTGAGACAAACGCTTTCCGACTTGATGCGTTTTAGACCAAGCTTTTCGGTGATCTTTTTTGCTTCATCGCTCCGTGGCAAGCTGGAAAAGGTCTTGTAGTGATGGGTGGCTTTCCAGTTCTCCGTCTCTTTCTTATGGCATTCGGCACATTCATCAGGCCCTTTAACGTTTTCGACTTCGGGTGCGCCCTGAGCCGCCACATCGGCGCTTTGCATGACCAGCCCAAGGCTCAGACACCATGCCATCGCACAACCCAACATCCATGACGGCAACTGCCATACCTTCATCTAATCACCTCTTGCATTCGAGTATTCAGCCACTGGAAACTTAACATGGAGAGATTCACACCTGCATTTAGTTCATCAAGCATCCAAAACCAGGCCTTCTTTCGGAATAGCCATGCATGTAAGACAAGTACCAGGTGCAGGCTGCGTTCCAGGTTCTTCCAGATAGGTTACCGAGCCTTGCTTGATTGGCGTCACGCAAGTCCCGCACTGTCCAGCACGACAGCCGGAATCCATCACCACCCCGGCCGCTTCCGCCACATCGAGCACGGTCTCTTCATCCGAGTGCCACTTACCAACCTTGCCCGAGCGCGCAAAGACGATCTCGATAGGCTCGATAGGCTTGCCACTGTCACCAACAGCGGAAGCCGCTGGTTTCTTCCCTTTGCGACGTCCAAAAGACTCATAGCGGATGTCTTTATCGGGCACACCCCATTGCTTGAGATCCTTGATCACACCGTCCTGCATCGGTGGCGGGCCGCAAAGATAGAACTGGCAATCACGTGAGGGTAACAAGCCTTGGAACAAGCGAAGGTTGACACGGCCCCTATAGTGAAAGTCACGCCCTTTGACGCAACTTCGCGTCGGCTCGGCATAACAGATCACGATGTTAAAATTAGGATGTTCGCGTGCCAGCCGCTTCAAGTGTTCGGGCTGGACATGCTGGCGTCTGTCAACCAGCGCATAGAACAGCCAAACCTCGCGGTTGCTTTTGGTATGCGCCAAGGTGTTGATCATGCTCAACATCGGCGTCAATCCGATACCGCCTGCAATCAGCACTGCCGGGCGCTGATCGGCCATGTCGAGATAGAAGTTGCCACCGGGCGCTTTGACATCGACGATCCGATCAACTTCCAACATATCATGAAAAAAGCAGGACCCCAGACCGTTCGGCAAGCCTTCGGAACCAGGAGGTGCGCCTAACCGTTTGATCGAGACGCGATATTGATTTTCATAAACCGGCGCATCGGAGAGCGAGTAACATCTGACGACAGGCTTGGCATGGCCAGGTATCTGCAGGCGAAAGGTCAGATGCTGCCCCGGCAGGAAGCGCTGCACCGACATGCCGTCATAGGGCCTGAGATAGAATGAGGTGATCCCATCGGCCTCATCGACACGACGATGGATGTAGAATTTACGAAAGCCGCCCCAGGATGCCTCATCCGGAACACGCTCGGCCTGCGCCTGGGTCAACAATCCCTGTGTCGTCTCGCGGAAAGAATTGATGGCAAAGACATCTTCTTTGCCAATTTTCGAGCGACGTCGGATCCCGCCCAGCAGGCTAGCGCCAGCCTGAAAAAGAATAGCGCCTGCAATCAATACCGCGGCGACTTCCATCATCGATGGCAGCATCAGCTTTCGATCCCCGTAGGATAGCGACATACCGGTTTACCGAACCGCTAGGCCAATAACAGGCCAGATGTCTCGCTATTCCCTCTTCCTTCGCCAAGACGTACCACCGCGAAAGCGGTCATACAGATCTTTGCATGTCGTGTTAAACGCCTTCAGTCAGCAGCCGAGATCATCGTGATGATGAGCCATCGCCTCATTCTGTCTATTCCAGCGTCGCTTGGGGCGCTCATGGGCGAGAAGATACTCAGCTATGCGAAAAGGCGCAACGGTGTGTATAGCTGAAAGTTAGATCTGGTCGTCACGATTTCTGACACTATGTTGGTCAATCTGAACGAATTGTGTAGATTATGGCTAATGATTTATCGAACGCTTAGAAGCAAAAGCCTGATTGTCACGCTCGCACTCGGACTTCTGCCAGTGTCACTTCCGACCCAAGCGCAGGACGCTGCTTGGGATGGTTTAATCAATGCCGGCAGAGAAGCGCTGCAGAGGAACGACTTTACGGAAGCGGAGGGTCATTTCGAGCAAGCGCTTGAGACAGCGGAACAATTTCCACCAGGTGATCCAAGGCTTGGCCGATCGCTGAACAACCTTGCTGCCGTCTATTACAGCCAAAAGGATTACGATCGCGCCGGACCGCTGATGCGGCGCTCATTGAGCATTCTCGAAGATTCCTTAGGCCCGGAGAATGCGGATGTCGCTCAGACCAAGAAGAATCTGGCGGCGATTTACTATCTCCAGGGCAATTTCGACGACGCCGAGCCCCTGCTCAAGGAGGCCCTCTCAACCCTGGAAACGCTACACGGCCCCGATCATGCTTTTGTGGCCACCGTGCTCAACAATCTTGCCGCCCTTTACCAATCCCAGGATCGCTATGTCGATGCCGAGCCCCTCTTGGCCCGGTCCTTGACGATTTGGGAGACACTGCTCGGTCCGGAGCATGAAGATGTGGTCAAGAGCCGTGAGTTGCTGGCGCGGCTACGCGAGGCCAATGACCAATCATCGGGTGACGGTGCCACACAGCAGGCTGCAGGAGCTGATCAATCGACCGGTTCAGCTGAAGCGGCGATCGGACCCGTGGCGGCGAGCCAGATTATCGCCCTTGCAGCCGAAGCTGAGGCCGCAGCAAACGAAGAGCTCGCTGATACCGAGACCCTGGTCAACAATCCTGTTCCGGTGCCCGGGCCCGACGACGGTGGTGATCAAGTTGACCAAGCGACCCGTGCTCTCGCCGACCTCACGGCAAGTGAGACAGCCGCAGCCACACGCAACACCGACGACAATGAGGCGCCATCAGCGAGCAACGAAACCGACGAGAGCGAGACTTCCCTGCCGACACCGCTGGTCCAGACGGCGGCACTGCCGGCCCTGGAACCTGCAGCTGGGCCAAGTGAGCCGGATTTTGCCATCTATCTGTCGACACTTTGGTCGGAGGATGAAGCCAGGCGGTATTGGCAGGCACTAAAAGAGGAGGTGCCCGACCTCCTCGCTGATAAGAACATGGAACTCGAAGAGGTTGCTTATCCGGAAGGTGGGGGATCGTTCTATCGGGTTCTGACCATACCGTTCGAGTCTGATCCGGCCGCCCAGGAAGTCTGTGATGCCATCAGATCTCAGGTCAGGACCCACGACTGCAACGTCATCGCCCGCTGATCGCTACCAGAGCATTGAGCGTCGTTCTTCTAGGTCCAGCCCTTGCGGTGCAGGAGAGCTCTCAACATTGAGGGCTCATCCCCATATCGATGGAGCTCCTGCCGATCGAGCGTATGCAAGCTTACCAGCCAGCACCTCCGAAACGTCACCAGATATGGTATGAGGCTTCGGGTGCGCAGCTGACAGCAGCTTTCTTTCAATCAGAAAAAACTAAAACTGGTAGAGATACTCCAAACGGGCGCCATAGGCGTCGTCATCGGCTTCGAAATCACCTTCACCCTCTTGCAGGGCGTAGAAGAGTTCAAACTGGACCAGGGATTGCTGCGTCACCTTCTGCTGCGCCTGAAGACCAACGCCAACCTGCCAGTCGAAACCTTCCTGGAATTCGTCCTCCAGGCCGATGTCTTTGTAGCCTGCGATCTCGAGAGCAAGGTTGGTGGCGTGATCGTTCCAGAAAGCCTGGTAACCGATCGCCGCACCCGCATTGTCATTGGCCTTGTTATCGAGTTCGGAACCAAAGGCACCGATATTAGGTGACGCGAATAGAATGCCGAGAGCAGCAAGTGGGCCGCCGCCATCGACGTTTTCACGCCCAGCTTGGGTGAAGTTACCGATCGACACGAAGGGGTTGATCCAGATAGTGTCATCGGATTTATGCGGCGTCCAGGAGAGCTCGGTCGAGAGCAGGGCGCCATTGGTGACGACGTCGCTTTCATCCTGCACGGCATAGGAACCGTTCGCCCGCCAGGTCAAACTGTAGCGACCGATACGCTCGGCGATCGAGATACCAGCATGGATGCTGTCGCCATCATCGTCAATGCTGTCGTCGTCGCTATCCAGGGTATAGATGAGGTCGATATTGGTGGTCTTGAATTCGGTATCGAAGGAGTTGAAGAAGCCGAATTGCTGAAGGTCGCCTTCGTCCTCACCGTTATTGTTGATACCAGTCGCACCGCGATTGACCGAGTCCCAACTATAGAGAAAGCTGGAACGCCAATTGGAGACACCGGGCAGGCGAATGTTATTTCGAACCAAGCCGACTGCATCCTGCGTATCGTTGAGCAAGATGCCGTCTTGAAAGATCAGGGGCTGCCGGCCAACGGTAAAGCCGAAATCGAGCCATGTCGTCCCTTGTTTATCCAGATTAGGCAGAAGGCTGCCAAAATCACCTTCGGCAAACAAGGTGCGAATATTGCCGTTGGTAAAGTCCAAAAAACCTTCGTCTTCGCCGGCAACCTCGCCTTCAAAACGATAACCCGAGAACTGACCGCCGCGATTTTTATCCAAAGGACGGAGGCCGAGAACAATCTTCTCGGTCGAAGTCAGCTGCAAATTAGCAAACAGATCGAAGCGATTGGTCCAATCGGTGACGCGGTCGCTATCGCCAATACCAGTGTCGATCGTTTGAAAGGCGGAGCGCAAGGTGCCAAAGACCCAAAGCGCTGGTGTCCACACAGCACCGCCCGGCAACGTAAAACCCTGGCCGAGATTACCCTCGCCAAGAAACGCATCGCCCCATTCGATCAACAATGCCGGCCGTTCCGGGATATCACCTGTGGTGAAGAACTTCGTCGGCTTATCATTGATCTCGGTCGATCCGCGGCTTTCACCTAGGAAAGCCTCGGCCTGCACCATTCCCGACGCCGTGATGACCAGCGCCACGGCAAGACCTGCCATAACGCTCTTTTGGGCGGTCGGTCCACCCGACATGTGATTATCGCAGAGTGCCAAGAAGCCCTCTCCCCTCAGTGTCGCGCGCTCACCACAGTTTTTTTGGCTTGCTGGGTTCACTTATCCATCCAGTCGATAGTCGAACACTCGACCCAAGATCGATCGGAAGGTCTTGAACCATTATCTTGATGAAAAGACGGGAGGACGGCCTTCGCCGAGCCTCCCGTCTTTGCAAGACATACCAAATCAACCTTCGCTTAGCGGTTTTGCCCTTCGACCCAACCACTCGTCTCGTTCAAGCTGACATTGCTGTCGTTATGAACGTCGAAGGTCACCATCTTTTCCCAAAGGATATCTGAGCCTTCCACGACGGCATCCGCCACTTCCTTAGCGCTCATGCCATAGTCGAAGCCGACACGTTGAACCGCGGTAATCAGGTTCACTGGCACCATCTGGGAATTGAGACGAATGCTCGCCGTGTACGGCCCCTTTCCTGTCAGACTGTCCCCGTCGATCTCGTAAGAAGCCCAACGGTTGCCGAGCGGTTCGATACCCTTTCTGTGGTTACGTTCCGTCGTCGGCTCGCCGGCAAAAACTAAGGACAAAGTGGTCGGCCTGACGATGGGCAGCGCTGTTACGGTATAGGGGATCGGAATGACCGCCTCACGCTCGCCGCCACGGCCCTGGGTCACGACAAACTTGGATTGCAGGCTGAAGAGATAAGGATCTTCAGGCAGCTCGCCGTTGTGGACGTAGAGCGAATGCAGATCACGCAAATCGCCATTGGGGTCGCGATCACCAGAGATAAAGACGACATTGCCGTCATTATCCTTGACCTCGACCTCAAGCCAGACGAGGCGCTCGCCGGTAAATCCGGTCGGCACATTATGGCCGTCGGTGATGTTCTTCACCTCGACCTCGAACTCAATACCGTCAGCGCTGGCTTCCTCGATGGTCACATTACCGAGGTGATAGCCGTTGCGCAGAACCTCAAGGCGTTTTTTGCGGGCAAAGTCCAGACGCTCGAACTGAATGTCGAGGATTTCTCGAGCATCATAACGGTCGTCGATCGATGCCCAGGTCTCGGGGAATTCATAGTCGTCAGCGACAGTATCCTCGAACTCGTCCGTGCCCCAGCCTGCTTTATGGTCAAACTCAAGCCACTGCTCAAGGGTTGCGAGCTGCTGGGCATCCGCGTTGTGGGGGAAGATGCCCGGATGGATCACCGAGTAATCGGGCCCCGAGAAGAGATGGCTCGAAAGTTTCCGAGGCTTGGTCGGCACACCACCAACAACAGCCGCCGGACCGTAATCGAAGTCTGAGGGAATACCTTGGATCTTGCCCATATGGCAATCCTGGCAGGTCACGCCACGATCAGCCGCCGGTGACAGACGATACTCACTGAACGCCTCTTCCAGACGAAAGCCATTGAACAAGGTCACGTCATGACATGACCCACAGAAGGTCGGCGTGGAGATCGGCGAGAATTTCTTGGCTTCGGTGTGGATCTTCCGACCAAGTTCTTCTTCTTCGGTGACGACGCGATATTTGTCGTCCTTAAGAACCCGCTCCATCTCCTCATTACCTTGGGGACCATAGACCGGATCAAGCAGGCTGCCTTCGGCGAGCGCCAAACGGCCACTCACCTTATTATAGCCCTTGGTGATGCGGTGGCAGACCACGCAGGTGATGCCCTCACGCGATGTCGGATGACGTTCGAGATTGGAGATGAACGGGCTCTCGCCGAGATTGGCACCGACCTGGTTATGGCAGCGCAGACAAAAGTCGCCCATCGAACTCGATGTCGAGAAGTTAAGAAAATTATTGATGGCCATGTAGACCGGGCTGAGCTGCGCATAGGAATGCTGTGAGATTGCCCATTCTTCATATTGCTTGGGATGGCAAGTACCGCAGGTCGCAGCCGATGGATAGCGGCTCTCACCAAAAAGATCGTCATGAGCGGATTGCGCATCGGCACCTTCAGCGGTCGCATCACTTGCCGTTTCACCATCGGCCGCAGCGACGACAACATTCTGTTGAGCAGGTGCGAAGGATCCTGGGAGGAATTGAGCAATCACCGGTGTCGCCTTACCGCTTTCCAGCGCAGGTGCCGCTGAGACGGGCGCCGACAGCGCACCAACCAGCGAAACAGCACCAGCGAGTGCCAGCGACAGGATCGAAGAACCTAAACTGCGCAGAAGAACACGTCCCTTGAATGCACGCCTTCCCGCAATGTTGCGGCACATCATAACATCGTCCCCCAAGGCCTTTTCAGTCGACAAAAACATAAAACCACGCCGCAAAAAAATGCAGCGTCAATGTCTGTTTGAGTGAGATGGAACAATCATTAAAAGATGAGTATTTAAATGACAAGTAAGCACACCCGTAATATCGGCAATTATCATTATTCGTTCCTCTTAGGATAACAAGATGATGAAAATTCTATTTTAGATTGTCAAAACTTATACTTAAAATTGTTTTTCTGTTCGTAAAATCGCCTTGGGGGCGATGTTGATAATCTGCGTGGGCTGAAGCATTTCCAGACCGGCCTGCTCCCGTACCTATCCATCCGATATCGGCAGCAAACCCGGTGTGGTTGGGTAGGGAAGCAAACTGGTTCGGCTAGTCGGCAGCGTTTATCGCCTCACATCGACGACCACGCGCCCGCGGATCTGCCCCTTCAGGATGGAAGCCGCATGATCGATTGCCTGGGCAAGTCCGATTTCGGCGGTATTGGTTTCCAGAGAGGCAAGATCGAGATCCCTTGCCAAGCGATCCCACGCCACCTCACGCCTCGCCGTTGGTTGGTAAACCGAATCGATGCCAAGTAGCTTCACGCCGCGCAGCAAGAAGGGAAGAACACTTCCTGTGAAGCTCTGCCCGCCGGCATTGCCAACAGCGGCGAGAGCGCCTTGGGGCTTCAACTGACCGAGGACGCGGGCCAGCGTCGATCCGCCTACGGCGTCGATGCAAGCCTGGAAGCGCGTGGATTCCAGCGGACGTTTGGTTTCCTCGGCAAGCTCTGCCCGATCGATCAACTGGTTGGCGCCGAGCGAGGTCAAATAGTCCCGGGTTTCCGGCCGGCCTGTCGACGCGGTCACCTCATAACCAAGTTTGGCAAGCAGAGTGATCGCGATTGACCCCACCCCGCCGGCCCCACCGGTCACCAACACCTCGCCTTTTTCCGGCGCCATTCCATGTTCTTCAAGATCGAGGATCGACAGCATAGAGGTGTAGCCAGCCGTGCCGACCGCCATGGCATTCTTGCTCGTCCAGCCCGATGGCATCTTCACCAGCCAATCGCCTTTGACCTTCGCCCGCTCGGCAAGGCCACCCCAATGGCGCTCCCCGACGCCCCAGCCATTCAAGATCACCTTATCACCTTGCTTGAACCCTGCATGATCGCTCGCCGCCACGACGCCTGCAAAGTCGATGCCGGGGATATGGGGAAAGTCACGCACCAAGGGCGCTTTGTTGTGGATGATCAGGCCATCTTTGTAGTTCAAGGTCGAATACTCGATATCGACCAGAACATCGCCTGCCGGCAGGCGATCATCCGAGACTGTTTCGATGGCCGCCGTGACTGTTTTTTCATCAGGCTTGGTGAGCATCAGGGCTTTGAACATTCATCATCCTCTCAACGGCATCAAAGTGGGATAGAACCCTATCCGAGGTGACTTCTGGCCTCCAGACAAACCGATCCGACCAGATCGCCAGGCCACCTTTCCTTTCCGGCATGGTGGGGCTTAACTTGTCAAGTGATCTGTTCAGGATTTGACTGGTTCGTCTGCCAAAGGAGACCCGCATGGCCTACGCGACCGCTGAAGACGGCACCCGGCTCTATTACGAGGAGGTGGGCAAGGGGACGACCATCATCTTCGTCCATGAATTCGCCGGCGATCATCGAAGCTTCGAACCACAGATCCGTTTTCTCAGCCGCCGCTACCGCTGCATCGCCTTCGCCGCCCGCGGCTATCCTCCCTCCGACGTTCCGCCGGATGTCGAGCGTTACAGCCAAGAGATCGCCGCCTCCGACATCATCGCCGTCCTGGATGCAGCGGCCGTCGATCAGGCGCATATCGTCGGCCTCTCGATGGGGGCGTTTGCGACCCTCCATGCCGGCCTCGATTCTCCGAATCGCGCCCACTCACTCGTTCTGGCCGGCATCGGCTATGGCGCCGAACTCGATCGCCAAGACGAGTTTCGCAGCCTCTCGGAGCAGGCCGCAAAGGCCTTCGAAGAGCAGGGCAGCGCAAACTTCGCCAAGATCTACGGTATCAGTGCGGCACGGGTACAGTTGCAAAACAAGGATCCGCGCGGCTGGCAGGAATTCGTCGAGCACTTCGGCGAACATGATGCAACCGGCAGCGCCAATACCATGCGCGGCGTGCAAGCACGACGCCCATCGCTTTACGCCCTGGAGAACCGCCTGCAATCCCTCGATTTGCCGACGCTGATCATCGCAGGCGACGAGGATGACCACACCTTGCAGCCCGGAATCTTCTTGAAGAGAACCCTCAAGGCGTCAGGGCTCCTGGTGCTGCCGAAGACCGGCCATACCCTCAATCTCGAAGAACCCGATTTGGTCAATCGCGCTCTTGTCGAATTTCTGGCGCAGGTCGAACAGGGCCAATGGAGAGAACGCGACCCAAGGGCCAGTCCGGATGAAATCATCAGAACCAAGTAGGTTCGCCGCCACCATCAGCGCCGAAAGCCTGCTCGCCTACATGGCCTGCATCAAGTCGAATGAGTGCTTGTTACAAGCGAACCAGTCTTCTCTCGCAGGCCACCCGTAGTATCACGACCATCTTGGTTTCGGCCTGTTGGGGGGGGAGAGGGTTGGCGCAGCGAACACTTGGCGAAAAAATGCACTAACTCATTGAAATAAATAGATCCTGCGTTTTATTTGAAATGTCACCGCAGCAACAAATAAAGAAAAAAAACCTAAAAACTTTAAATGAATGCCGAGAGCTTTTTTCTCTTTGCAAATCCGCGATTTTCCGCCGTTTTTCTCGCGGATGGAGCAAAATTTTGATTAACAACTATCAATCGTAAAAAATTCCAAAGTCTTTATTGACCGGGTCATCAATGCGCATTAAGTTGCTGAAACGTTCACCACAGTGATGCAGCGCTTGGGAGGACGAGCTCTGCTATGCGAGCCGGGCGGGAGAATAAGCTGGCAACTCGGATCACGGTCACCGTCGACGAGCAGGATCACGCACAGTTGACGAAACTGGCCGAAAAATACCGTGTGTCTCTCGCCTGGCTCGTACGCTACGCGGTAAGCGATATGCTCGACCGAAATCAGCAGGACCAACTCCAGCTACCGCTCGATCTCACTGCCCCCCGCCGATAGAATACCCACGCTCGTCTAGTGGTGTGACCACATCAAAGAGATTCACCCGACCATATCATAACTTGTTGATTCTGAATGAAATTCAGATCTCAAGGTGAATCAAATGATGTGATCACACCACTAGGTTCGTTTGGTTCCTCCAGACCGAAGCGCTTGGCCATCACCTGATCACATGACGAAAGAGGGCGGCCCGAAGACCACCCTCCCTGTTTCTTGTTTATTTGGTCCGCATACCCTTCAAAGGAGGAGCGGGTTCAGCAACAGCGTCCAGAAGTCAACGATGTGGACGTCTGCACCTAGCCTAGCAGCCGTCGGCGAGGGCCATGACGCGGTCGATGAGGTCGCCACCGCCTTCGACTTCGGCTGCGAATTGCTCGTAGATGGGCTGTGAGGCTGCGACGAAGGCGTCACGGTCGGCGACGTTGAACTCCATACCGCCAGCCTGGAGCGAGTCGCGGAGTTCGCCTTCAACCTTGGCCGCGTAGTCATAAGTCCAACTTTGGACGTCGGCCGCGGTCGACATCACAGCTTCCTGAACCTCAGTGGGCCAGCTGTCGAACAACTGCTTGGAGGCCGTCGGGAAGGATGGCGTGTAGACGTGGTTGGTTTCCGAGAGGTATTTTTGGACCTCCTGGAACTTCGCCGCGTTGATGTTGGCATACGGATTTTCCTGGCCGTCGATCACGCCAGTCTGAAGGGCCACGAACACCTCGGAGAAGGGCAGAGGCGTCGGATTGGCGCCGTAAGCTTCGAACATCTTGACCCGCCAGACGCTCTTGGGCGTCCTGAGCTTGATGTCCTGCAGATCTTCGGGTGTGTTGATGGGGCGGACATTATTGCTGATGCTGCGGAAACCGTTTTCCCAGACCGCAAGCAGCTTGTAGCCCTGCTCTTCGAGCTTGGGCGCCAGTTCCGGCATCACGATTTCTTTGGCGACGCAGCCGGCATGCACCCTGTCTTTGATGATATAGGGCATCTCGAACACGCCGAATTCGGCTTGGATCGTGGACATGATCGACGAGGGCTGGGCAACTTCTTGGGTGCCAAGCTTGACCTTCTGCATCATCTCCTTGTCGTTGCCGAGCTGCGACGAGCCGTAGATGTCGGCCTTGACGGCGCCGGCAGCCGCTTCGTTGATGCGCTTCACCCACTCATTGCCGCTTTCATACTGCACGCCGCCTGGATCGTTCACCGTACCAAAACGGATCTCAATCTCCTGGCTGCTGGCAGCACCTGCGAGACCTAAGACGGTGAGGAAACTGGTGGTCGCAAGAACAGAACGTAGCTTCATTGATTAAGCCTCCCTGACGATTACTTGTTCTGGGCTGTAGCTTTGCAGGCAAATGAACGCCTGTCCACAGCCAAACCGCGGAAAACCCAGACCTGTGCGCGATTGAGGTGTCCTATGGTGCGGCCTTCGGAAAGGGGCCCAGCTCCCGGCTATAACGATCCAGGATCGCGAGTCCGAGGGCGGTCGGGCGCTGACCGGGTTTGCGATCGACTACCTCACCAAAACCAAGCCGTCTCGCGGTCAGACGCTTGCCGTAACAAAGAAATTGATCCACCGATTGCATGAGAAATGTGATCAACGGCAGGAGTTTTCGATACTGCCGCTCGGCCTCCTCCTCGTCGCCGGCCTGCATCAGCTTATAGATCTGGACCTGAAGATCAGCGCATTCCGGCGCTGGGATCATGCCTTTACAGCCGGCGCGGAGATTGTCGGTCAGCTCCAACCCACCTCGGCCGTTGAACACGGCGAGGACGCCATTGGTTGCCTGGATGGTATCCGCAATTTGGAGCGCGGAGCCCTCGCCTTTTAGAAGTTGGAAATTGGCATGGTTACGGCAGAGGGTGAGCAAGCCTTCATCCGAGAGGCCAACGCCCAGATATTGTGGCGCATTCTGGATAGCGACCGGAAGGGGCGAGGCGTCCATCACCTTGCCAAAGAAGCGGATAAGGTCGGCCTCACCAACGGGATCACCTTGCGGCGGCTGCAGGATGACCCAGTCGGCTCTGAGGTCGGCTGCAGCTTTCACATAGCTGATCTGCTCCTCTGGCGTTGCTCCGAACACCGTGATTGCGATCGGCAAACGGCCGTCGATGTCTTCTGCTAGCCAGGTCATGACATCATGACGCTCCGCCTTCGAGAGCTTGCTCACCTCAGTCGCCAGGCCAAGAGCGGCCACGCCATGGGCGCCCATCGCCACGCAGGCTTCAGCCTGAAGGCGCATGGCTTCCCGATCCAGTCCGCCGTCGCCTTGAAAAAAGGCGTAGAGGATCGGGTATATCCCCTTGGTATTGCTCATATCGTTCCCGTCTCCCCGTTCTTCCGATTCTTGATCATCTAACAATGGACCGCAAAAACCCAGCCTTTACGCGTCTCGGGTTCGTTTGGCTCTTTTAAGGCTTGTGGCGATATCGATGCGGTCAAGCTGTCGGGTTGTTGTGGAAAGCATCCTAGGCCCAAATAGGATTTTTTTCCACTACTCGTCATCAGCTTCTCTCAAGCCGACAACGTCTCTTTCCTTTTTGAGCGTTATCGACTTGAGGGATCCTGCAGGAGAAGCGGGCTGGTGTTCATGTGATGTTTAGGGGAAAGCATCCTAACCTCCAGCAACACAGAGGATGTCTCTGGTGGCCGGCGGTTAGAATCACTTGCTTCGACAGGCGTGCCCGGATGAGGGCTGACAGCACGTAAGCGATGGATTATGACGTAGCTGCGGAGAGTGCTGTGTCGAGAAGGGCCTGGATCTCCTCGGTTGCCGTTCCTGCAACAATCCGACCAAGTTCCTCCTCACCCCGAAGGACCAGCAGTGTCGAGCGGCGCGGAATATTGCGTGACGTGCTGACCTCTGCACGGCCGAACTCATCCCAATCGACGCGGACGAACATGATGTTCTCGTTATAGGCGGGATTTTCACCGCGCAGCGCGTTGATCACCCGCTCCTGGCGCGCGCAGGTCGAGCACCAATCAGCGGCAAAATCGACGAACACGGTCTTGCCGTCCGCAAGCGCTTCCTGGATGAGACCCGGCGCATAGTCGACGGTTTCGCCGGCTTTGACGTCACCAGCTTTGGCGGGCATGGACAAGGACGCGCCGATCAGGGCGGCGGAGCCGAGAACGATGGCATGGCGACGATTCATAAGTATTGCTCCTTGATCAGTTGCAAAACGAGGGAACAGATGAAAGTGGCTGCCCATCACAAGGCAACCGACAGGTCCTGCAGCCAGATCGGCAAGACCTGCACGAGCCAGGCTTCGATCACGTGGTGCAGACCGAACAGGATGGCGAGGCCGACGGCCAAGAGCACGATGCCCATGATCGATTTCGACCGCTCGGCGAGAGGCTGGAGCCAGCATTGCCGGCTGCGGATCGCTTCGCGCGTACCATAGCCAAGTGCTATGATGACAGTCGCAACGCCGAACGCAAAGCTAGTCATGACCATCAAAGCGTAGCCGAGATTCTGCCCCTGCGAGGCAATGGAAATCGCACCGCCCAGGGTGGGGCCGATGCAAGGCGACCAGACCGCGCCCAGCAACATGCCGGATATGAAGACGCCGCCGAGATTGGATTGTGGCAATTCGCCAACTTGAGTGTCAGCGCGCTCGGCGATGCCACCGGTTGCCAAAGCGAACTGCGCATTCAGCTTGGGCACCAGCAGGACCAAGCCGAAAGCCACCATGAGCGTAGCGCCGATCTGGCTCATCAGACGTTCGTCCAGCCCTATCGAGCTGCCGATCGTGATCACGATCATGCCGAGAAAAACGAAGGTAATGCTCATGCCCGCGGCAAGCACGAGCGGACCATGCTTGCCGCTATGTGTTGCGGACGCCAGAACCAGCGGAAGAACCGGTAAAACACAGGGATTGATGAGCGTAAGAAGACCTGCTCCGTAGCCGAGCAACACGTCCATAGAGGCTCCATATCGGCACAAGAAGATACAAGCTATCTTGGGGAGATATATGGCGATCGACGTCGAGAATCATGTGACAAAGTCACCAATCAACCATCTCGCGCGATAAAAATCGCGTGAGAACTCAAGCTTGAGAGCGGAATGCTCAGTGGGGGCTTTTCGCCTGAGCGCTTCGGTCTATACTCCGAGCCCTTCAGGCTGGAGAGCAGACTATGTCGACGTCATCGAAACCCTTGAAGAATGAGGTCCACGTCAACGACGTCGCACGCCGCGACCAGCTGACGGAAGAGCAGGCTGCCGAAATCGAGGCAACCCGCGCCAACATCCAAGAAACCAGGCGAGCGATGGTGCCGGCGCTGGAGGAAATCCTCTATGAGCCGCTGCCGGTGCTCGATCAGGGTTTTATCCGAGTGATCGACTATATGGGCGATGATGCCGCGATCGTGCAGGCAGCAAGGGTCTCCTATGGACGCGGCACCAAGCAGGTGAGCAATGATCGCGGGCTGATCAACTATCTGATGCGCCATCGCCACACTAGCCCATTCGAGATGTGCGAGATCAAGCTGCATATCAAGCTACCGATTTTTATCGCGCGCCAATGGATTCGCCATCGCACCGCCAATGTGAACGAATATTCTGCCCGTTATTCAGTGCTGGAAGAGGCTTTTTATACGCCCGCGCCTGAACATCTGGCGGCACAATCCCAAACCAATCGACAAGGCCGCGCCGAGGTTCTTGAAGGTCTTGAGTCCGAAGAGACCCTGGAGCGCATCCGGACCCATAGCGCCGAAGCCTACGATCTTTACCTCGATCTTCTGAACGAGGACCGAAAGGGCGAGACCAAGGATGCGGACAAGCAGGGCCTAGCTAGAGAGTTGGCACGCATGACGCTGCCGCTCAACGCCTATACCGAATGGTATTGGAAGATCGACTTACACAACCTTCTGCATTTCTCGGCCCTTCGCGCCGACAGCCATGCGCAATACGAAATCCGCGCCTATGCAGACGTGCTCCTGGATGTGTTGAAACGCTGGGTACCGCTGACGTATGACGCCTTCATCGACTACCGCCATGAAGGTGCGGAGCTTTCCGCAAAAGCGCTCGCGGTCGTGAGGCGGATGCTCAAGGGCGAAAAAATCGAACAGGCCGAAAGCGGGCTTTCGCCCCGCGAATGGCGGGATTTGCAATCCCTGCTCGACCTCGCCTAAGGCCCCAGGGCGGCCTGCGTTAACGGCCGCTTTGACTAGGTCTTTTCAAGGTGAGGATGCGGACTGATGCCGCATTGACCTGATCTGACATGCTCTATCCTAAAAAACGTTCATGATGAGTTCAGGTGACGTCCTTTACGTTCGGCATGATCTTAGATGACGGAAAGGACAGACCATGTTGCGCAAAGGCGCTCTTTTGTTGGCGGTCGTAGGAACACTCTCGGCTTGCGGTCATACGCCTCATGAACGCCTGGTGAGTGGTGCTCTGATCGGCGGCCTAGTCGGCGCAACGGTCGCCGTGGCGTCAGAGCCCGGTTATCACAGCCATCGGGGCCATCATTACAAGCGGCGCGGACATGGTCATCACCACGGACACCGTCACCATCGTCGCCATCGCGGTTGGGATCGCTACTGACGGCTGCACCCGCCTCAAGACGGATCAAACGTTCGCGTCATCTCCTCTGCTGGTCAAACCAGCACACTCCCCCGCTCAACCACCCAATTTTGCTGGCGT
The DNA here is from genome assembly GCA_050633905.1 of Geminicoccales bacterium. Classification (GTDB taxonomy): domain Bacteria; phylum Pseudomonadota; class Alphaproteobacteria; order Geminicoccales; family Geminicoccaceae; genus JANQPX01. Next base: position 108,748 of record JBOEHJ010000046.1, on the reverse strand, counting down.
GTTGGGTTGGGGCGAAGGCGGTCGCCAAGCGATCACGCCCACCGAATGGTTCATAAACCATCAGAAAAATATCGCCAAGCCTATCCCCCCGGGATTCCGTGGCGCGCTGAGGTCGATGCCTTCCAGGCTGCAATGAACGACACGCAACCCGAGTACCAAGTCTTCTTCGCGCGCCCTTCTAGCTCGATATTCTTGACGATCCTCAGTCTCTTGGAATCGCCACTTAGTCATGCCACAGATTAGTTATCCCCAATTTTTTGTCTCCAAGCATATAAAAAAATACAAATCGTGTAATACACGAAGAAATTTAACTAACTCTTTGATAATTCGAAATCTCACCTACTCCACGCGAAAAACACGAACAAAAACCGCGCTTTAACATTGCAAGCACTGGTAAATATTACGGGAATGATTGTAGCCTGAAACTGTTTATTAATTGATTAGAGGGTTCGTTCCATCGAGACGAGAGAAGCCTCCGGGGGTCTAAACTTTAACGAGATGGGAAGAAACATGTGGGGAAAGAGAATTAAGCAGCGTTTCGACGCTGGCATATGGAGCGGTCAATTCGATGTGACCCGAGCCGTTGTCACCCTCTCCATGCTAGCATGTCTAAGTCTTCTCTGGTTAGGGGTCGCGGTCTTCATCAAGTTTCAAATCTAGTGGTGTGACCACATCATTTGGTTTCCGCAGGCATCGCCAAGGTCGGCGATATACAGCTTAGTATTTAAGGGCTGTAGTGGGTTGTGTTTGTTGAAGGCAAAGGACGACTAGCCAGTCGCACCAAGCCTCTGTGTTGCCGATGGTTCGTTACTGATGAACCGTCTGTATAGGCATTTTTCCTTTAAGACCCTTTTTTTATCTAACCAAATGTCCTTTTTACTTGTCTCGTTCGAGACGCTTTCTTCTGCTTATCCCATCGACGTCCGGCGCTTGGCTACCATGCCGTCTCCTCGCTTCCTCTCAAGGGTCGCGTCGTCGCTCAACTGTAGGCGGTGAGGGCTCGGAATAGGAGCTGTTGCTGTTGCTGTTGGGAATTCTTGAGCGGCCAACCGCGACGGTCGGGGAGGTTTCGGATTTTGGTCGTCCAGTCGATCCCACGGCCGTCGGATCGTGGCTGCTTTGCCGAAAGAGATGGATCAAGGCCATGCCGGCGAGAAAGCCTCCAACATGGGCCCACCAGGCGACCCCGCTCGATGCGACACCAGCGGCAAAAGCACTGAAAACCTGGAAACCAATCCAGAGGCCAAGCAGCCATCCAGCTGGGATCGTGCGCATCATGAAAAAACCAAGCGGGATGACGACCTGCACCTTGACCTTGGGAAACAGCAGCAAATAGGCCCCAAGAATGCCGGAGATCGCCCCACTCGCGCCGATCATCGGGATGGCTGAGTGCATATCCGGAAGGGCTTGAGCTAAAGCCGCGGCCAGACCACAAAGCAGATAGAAAACCAGATATCGCCCGTGACCTGTGACGTCTTCGATGTTGTTGCCGAAGATCCAGAGGTACAGAATGTTGCCGCCGAGATGCATCAGGCTGCCATGGAGAAACATCGAGGTGAACAATGTCGAGAGTGCCACAAGAAGGGCATTGCCACCGGCTAATGCATCGGAACCGAAAAGAGAAACCGGCTTGAACCCGAAAAGCTGAACCACCTGCTCGCTGGCACGAGCATCCAGCGTCGCCTGCCAAAGATAAGTAAGAACGCAGATGACGATCAGCGTGACGGTCACATAAGGTCGCCGCGTAGCTGGATTATAGTCCCGAATAGGGATCATTTCTGGCCTATCCCTTGAAACATGTCCCATCATGATTGTGATCGTTGTCGTGCGATATGGCTAGGTTTGCCACCTCTGTCCCGTCCCGGAAACGCTTATCCGATCACTGTAAAATGGCTCGTCGCCCGTTGACGCTCAGCCTCGAATTCGCCATGCCCTTTTCAGGACCAGAGGAGGAACCGTCTTGGCCAAGATCGTTATCACCGAGTTCATGACGCAAAGCGCTGTCGACGATCTGATGAAGGACTTCGACATCGTCTATGAACGCGATTTGTTCGAGCGCCCGGATGATCTGAAAGAACTGGTTACCGATGCGGATGGCCTGATCGTGCGCAATCGCACCCAGGTTCGGTCCGAACTCCTGGATGCCGCCCCGAAATTGCGCGCTATCGGCCGACTTGGCGTCGGGCTCGACAATCTTGACATGCAGGCTTGCGCAGCACGGCAGATCCCGGTCTTTCCTGCCACCGGAGCCAATGATGCCTCGGTTGCAGAATATGTGATCGGAAGCGCCCTTTATCTGGTACGCCGGGTCTTCACGGCAACGAAAAGCGTTCTGGAAGGCCAATGGCTGCGCGAAACGTATTTCGGCGAAGAGGTCGCCGGAAGGCGTCTGGGCCTGATCGGCTTTGGCTCGATTGCCCGCAATGTCGCAAAGAAAGCGACCGGTATGGATATCGAGATCAGCGCCTTCGATCCTTTCGTCGAGCCGGATGATCCCGCCTGGTCGGGCATCACCCGAGAGACCGAGCTTGCAGCGCTTCTCAGCAACGCCGACATCATCAGTCTGCATGTCCCCTTTGTGAACAGCACCAAGAATATGATCGACGCAGCAGCGATTGCCACGATGAAACCCGGAGCCATTTTGATCAACGCGGCGCGCGGCGGCATCGTCGATGAGGAAGCCCTTGCAGAGGCTTTAAGGTCAGGCCATCTGGGTGGCGCTGCCCTCGACGTCCTGGCGACCGAACCACCGACCAGGGAGAGCGTTGCCAGGTTCAATGGTATCGAGAACCTTATCCTCACCCCCCATGTCGCCGGCCCAACCGTGCAATCTGATGTCCGTGTCTCAGGTGTTACGGCCGAAAACGTAAGGCGTGCCCTGTCGACTTAAGCCGCGCGCCAAGCTCTCAAGCCAGGATGATCTCGCCCGGACGTGATTTGCTGCTTCTTGTTCGGCAAACCATGTAAACTACATCTTCACGAGAAATCGTTCAGCAATGCTGGCGCTGCGGGCATAATCAAGACAAGGCTGGTCCGTTGCATCAGTTGCTGATGCTGAGACAAGTTTCGATTTCGTCGTAAAACCAAGTCATTTGACCATACCCATAGTCAAAGAACGGGAGATATGTCGATGTCATTGACGCTCAGAACTTGCGTCATGCTCTCCATCGTCGGTTATCCATTTTCTGCGCAAGCCGATCAGCATAAGCTTGCGGCCTCCTCCATCAACAGCACCTATCACTCAGCCGGCGTTGCCCTTGAAGCCGTGACCAGTATTTATCTCATGCCGGAAACCGGCATCAGGCTCACCTCAATATCGACCGAAGGGGTACATGAGAATCTCGAACTGCTGTCATTGGGCGAGGTCGACTTTGCTATCATCCCGAGCCTCCTTGGCTTTCACGCAAAAACCGGCACCGGCTCGGTTGCAACCCTCGGTCCGCGACGCGAACTTCGCGCTATTGCGATGCTGGTGCCGACCTATTTTCAGGCCTTCCTTCGAACATCAGCGGTAAGCTCCGGCAGGTTCGACGATCTGTTCGATCTCGGTGACCAAAAACTGCAGCTCGGTCTGGGCGCATCCGAAGCAGCTGGCGTTGCCCGCTTCCTGTTTCGGCAACTCGGTGCAGATACCGGTCGTATCGATGACATGCTGTCAGATAAGACGGAGGCCGTCTCAGCATTTCGCACAGGTGAGATCGACGCGCTTATCACGACCGGCAACCTGCCCACCGATCAGGTCGTTAACCTCATCGAAGAGGCCGGGGACAAGATCACCATCTTGAGCATCACCGATGAGCAACTCGACCAGGCTGACAAGGGCTTTGGCCTGCTCAAACCGGCAACGATCCCCGCCGAGACTTACCCCTTGCAGACGAACCCGATCGAGACGGCAGTCTTACCGGTTTTCTTGGCAACTCGCGCTGACGTGGATGATGAGGTCGTCTACCAGGTCGCTAAGATCATGTTCGAGCAGGTGGGGTTTCTAAGGACGATTCATCCTGCAATGGCAGCACTGGATTTCGAGAGTTCTACCGATGATCTCCCCTTTCCTCTCCATCCAGGTGCTGCCCGCTATTACCGGGACTTCGGCTTGGCGATCGATGAGGCGGTGACAGCCGTCCCGGAGTTTCCGGTCTTTACACTCGATGCCAGCGATGCCGAGCAGCGACGGATCGACACCAATACAAATGTCGTCGGGATCATGGTCGATCCGGACCTGACGTCGTTGAAAGCAGCGAGCGATCTTGCGGTGGTGGTAAATTCGGCACCAGGCGATCTTCGCGTCGTGGTCCAGCGAGGCGAGGGATCACCGCAAACGATCAATGATCTCTTATATCTAAAGGGCGTCGATCTCGGCATCGTTCAAGCCGACGTGCTGGACTATCTTCGGCGAGAGGAGGGTAATGAATGGCTGTCCCGTCAGCTCCACTATCTCGCCAGGCTCTACGAGAGTGAAGTCCACGTCTTGGCCGGAAACGATATAAAAACCCTAAAAGACCTGACCGGCAAGCCCGTCAATTTCGGACGTCCCGGATCGACATCGGAAATCACAGCAGCCAATCTGTTTTCCCTGCTCGGCATGGCCGTCGAACAAAAAAGTGACCCTGTCGAGGTCGCCTTGGAGAAGTTGCAGCGCGGCGAGATCGCGGCCGTTGTTTTAAGCGGTGGAAAACCGCTTCCAGCGCTTACGTCTCTTCAATCCACAGACGGTCTGAAGCTTCTGGATGTGCCGCTTATCGGCCATCCTCCCATCTACGGGGAAGCGTCGCTCACCAGCGGTGACTACCCCAACCTCCTTAATGAGGGTCAAGAGGTCAGGACGCTTAGCATACCCAATATCCTCTTGACCTATAGATGGCCGAGGACCAGCGACCGCTACCAGCTTCTCGCCGCATTTTACGCAACCTTGAAAGATCGGCTGGATGATCTTCAACTCGTGGGTCGCTTCCATCCGAAATGGCAGGATGTTTCCTTGACCGGACCCTTTGTGAACTGGACCCGAAGCCCCATCGTCACCGATGTGGCTTCCGATGCTGCCGCCGGTAGCCGTGATGCAATAGCTGACTTGCCAACACCGGCCGCCCTACCACTGCCGCCGCTCAACGGAAGCGAGACCCCGGCCTTGGAGCCCGCACCATCGAACTGACGTCTTCGGGCTGATCAGGGGCTACCAGCTGCCGGTGTTTTCCATCGATGCCCAGGGCTCAGCAGGCGGCAAGGCATCGCCCCGCTGCAAGAGTTCGACCGAGATACCGTCCGGCGAGCGCACGAACGCCATGCGGCCATCGCGCGGCGGACGGTTGATAACAACACCACCATCCATCAAACGCTGGCAGCTCTCATAGATATCATCGACACGAAAGGCCAGGTGGCCGAAATTGCGTCCGCCGTCATACTCTTCCGGCTCCCAATTATAGGTGAGCTCAAGCAAAGGAGCGCTCCGTTCGGCGGCAAGCTCGGTGTCACCGGGGGCAGCCAGGAAAATGAGGCTCGCTTTATAGGTATCGTTGTCGACCCGCCTGGTTTGTACCATGCCGAGCTTGTTGCAGTAGAAATCGAGGGAAGCGTCGACATCCGTCACGCGCACCATCGTATGAAGGTATTCCATCGCCATCTCACTCTCCCCGAGCTTTGATTTTCCGACACTGTCCTCCAAGATAGGAACGATGGGCCCGCCTCGAAAGCGGTACCGAGAAAAATATTGGTTTGTAGGGTCTCTCCTCCATTTCGGCCCTCTCCCCACCCAACCACCCGCAGCGTCCTAACATATCGGGTGGGGTGCCCACTGCGAATGGTTGGGTGGTGGAGAGGGCTGGTGCCGACTTGAGCTCAAAGGGAAAAAAAATGAACGGTGCGGAAAGCCTGGTAAAAAGCTTGATGGCCTCGGGCGTCGAGGTCTGTTTCGCCAATCCCGGTACATCCGAGATGCATTTTCTTGCGGCACTCGATCGGATCGATGGGCTGCGCTCAGTTCTTTGCCTGTTCGAAGGCGTTGCGACCGGGGCTGCCGATGGCTATGCGCGCATGGCCGGAAAACCCGCAGCAACGCTCCTTCATCTTGGCCCAGGTCTGGCCAATGGCCTTGCCAATCTGCACAACGCCCGTCGCGCACATTCTCCGGTCGTCAACATCGTTGGCGATCATGCCACCTATCATGTTGGCTACGATTCACCGCTGACCTCCGATGTCGAAGCGGTCGCCAAGACGTTTTCAGACTGGGTTCATACCTCCCCCCATGCCGACCGCTTGGCGAGCGATGCCCAGGCCGCCGTGCTTGCAGCGCGTAGTCACCCCGCCAAGGTCGCGAGCCTGATCCTGCCCGCAGACAGTGCCTGGACGACGACATCCGGCGACACCCCCGCCCCGCCCAATTGGCCATCAGCAACCGAAGTGCCAGAAGAACGCATCGACAACGTTACAGCCCATCTGCAGGCATCGGGCAAAAGCCTTCTTCTCCTGACCGAGGAGGCCTTGAGCGAACGTGGGCTGAACGCTGCCAGCCGCATAGCGCAAGCGACAAATGCCGATCTTCTGACGCCGATCAGCAATGCCAGGATCGAGCGGGGTGCGGGCAGGGTTGCGATCGACCGGCTCCCCTACCCTGTCGATGACGCCGTGGAAAAGCTGAGTGCCTATCAACAGATCATCCTGGTCGGTGCCGCCGAGCCCGTAGCGTTCTTCGCTTATCCCGATAAGCCCAGCCAGCTGGTTCCGAAAGACACTGCCGTCGAAACGTTGGCGGTACCGGGTGAGGATATGGTCGAAGCACTAGAGCATCTTGCCGAGCGGCTGGATGCCGCGAAGATCGCGCCTGAACATGAGACGCTGGAAAAACCACCTGCACCGATTGGCGCTTTGGCAAGCGACAAGATCGCAACGGCGGTAGCCCATCATCTACCCGAGAACGCCATCGTCGTGGACGAATCGATCAGCACCGGACGTCATTTCTTTCCCTTCACCAAAACCGCACCGCCCCATACCTGGCTCCAGATCATCGGCGGCGCCATCGGCACAGGCCTGCCGCTCGCCGTCGGTGCTGCCATCGCTTGTCCGGACCGAAAGGTGGTGTCCGTTCAGGCGGATGGGAGTGCGATGTACACGATCCAAGCCCTTTGGACCCAGGCGCGCGAGCAGCTGGACGTGACCACGATCATCCTGTCCAATCGTGCCTATGCGATCCTGCAAGGTGAAATGGCCAAGGTCGGTGTCAGCGAGCCCGGACAAACCGGCAAAAACATGATGTCGCTCGACAATCCGCCCCTGGACTGGGTCGCCCTTGCCAAAGGGATGGGCATCGAAGCCGCGGCCACCGACGATGCCGACACCTTCACCAAACTCCTGGCCAAAGGCATCGCCACCCCCGGCCCCTTTCTCATCGAAGCGGTGATATGAGCGGTGTGACCACCGCAGTTACTTGGGATCGCCTTCGGTGAGCGCGCTTGATTTGGGATGCTATGCCAGCTGTTCTCGAAGGCAGTTCGGCTCCAAACGATCCTCTCTACTGACCTTGAAAGTTTGGCGATATAACGTCGTATCTCGGCGATGCCGGTACGGGTCAATGAAATGGCCACACCACTTAGGTTCGTTGTAGTAGAAAAATCCTGGAGCCAAAGGAGTAGTGTTCGGCGAGCTTGGTAGCGGTGATGGTTGGGTGCGCTTCGAGGAATTCTGCGAAGGCTTTTTCTTCACCGAGGAACCGATCGTCGCGGCCGCCTGGGTAGTATTCGTCGAAAACGATCAGCGCATGTTGGCCGATCATCGGTTCACAGAAAGCGAGGGCTTCGACCGCGGAGGAATATAGGTCGGAATCGATCATGATGATCCCGGCTTTGGTCATCTTGTATTGCACCTTGGTCGAGGGTTTGCAGGTATCGGAGAACCATCCCTTGATCAGGGCTACGCGCTGCCAATCGACCCCGCGCTCGGTCAGAAAATCACGGGCAAAATCTTCGGGGCAGCGATATTGGCCGGACATCCAGATATTGTTGTCCTGAACATTGGCTTCCGGCGGCAGACCCTCAAAGCTGTCAAAGCCGAACAGCCGGGATCCCCCGCGCCCACGTCGTTCAAGCAGATCATGCATGATCGCAAGGGTACTGCCGTTATAAACGCCAAATTCCAGATAATCGCCAAGCTCGTCATCACCGATTTTCATCAAAAGCTGGTCGATCGCTTGCCCGACCGCAGCTCTGTATTTTGTCTCGTCAACCAGAAGATTGCCGTCTTTGACACGCTTCAGCATCAGCCGGTTACCAAGATGTACGCTTCGGCATTTGCGATAAAAGCGATGCACCACCTTGGCAGCGCCGAGCATGCCGATCTTGTCCAGGGCCGTCTTGGTCGAGCCGGTCGAGAGCATGGTTGTCCCTTTGCGGATTGATCAGGCAGAATCGAGCAACACCAAAAACAATTTTAGGAGGAAATAAGCAAAAGATAAACTTGTTTAGGTTGAAAATAATGCACTCGTCGAATTCACCTCGAATTACTACCAAATTCCTCCCTCCAGGGGATCCATGGATCGGCGAGCAAAGACCAATTCTCTGACGAACATGTGGAAATTGTATCTTTGGAAAGTTGAAAATTATCAGGAAAATGTTCTATTTTGACAGTCTATTGTAGAACAACCTATATATCTCGGAATAATTTTCTTAATTGAAATAAAGTAATAATGTTAATAGAACATTTTCTTATGAAACTAATTAAAAATAGATAATGAAATTTACGATTATGACAAAATATATTCTGCGGCCGATTGAATTAATTGTTATTTGTTAAAAAATTATACCCAATAAGCAGATAAATTTATCACAAATAACGTATCGATTATTCTAAATTATTGATAGATATTTGATTTCAGTAAGAAGAAAGTAAATATGTGAACCAAGGAATTGGCGATGCCGCAGATAAAAACATTCCGATTTCATCGACAAAGTAGATTCTGCCTATAATGATGTTCTTTCTCGTCGCAGCATGATGACGGGATCAGATGTCGGAGGGACTGGAGCTTCGCATCTAAACTTCAAAGAGTAGTCGGCGAATCCGCGCGGATCACATGACGGTATATTCTCAGCAATCCCTCTAAGCGGTTCAACTTGACCAACATGTCAGGTGTTCGAAAAACGCTCACGATGATATCTACAATCAGCTGTGGCGAGATCGACAACTATGTCGCAGCGTTCTTTGGGCAACGGTACCGCATCCTTATCTTCGCCTGGATAGGCGTTACCCCGGAGGCGGGTGCGCATGGGGCCAGGGTCGAGGAGGTTGACGCGGATGTTAGTGTTGGCAGTCTCGGCGGCGTAGGTCATGACCAGGGCTTCGAGGGCAGCCTTGCCGGCGGCATAGGCACCCCAAAAGGCTCTCGGCGTTTGCGCGACATCTGATGTTACAAAAATCGCACGGCCGGCTTTGGACGCTTTTAGCAGAGGGTCAAAAGATCGGATCAGGCGGTAATTGGTGGTGGCCAAAAGGTCGATCGACCGTTCGAAGGTATTGGGATCGATGTGGGCAAGGGGAGAGAGTGGGCCGAGTTCGGCGGCGTTGCCAATGAGGATATCGAGATATCCGAAACGTTGGGCGATGGCGCCACCGAGTTCGTCGATGGCCTCATGCTTGGTTAAGTCCTGGGGAACCAGGGTCGCCTCACCGCCGGATGCCCGAACGCGATCATCCACCTCTTCGAGCCCGCCCGTGGTACGGGCCACCAGGATCAGTTTTGCGCCTTCTTCAGCGAAGCGCTCGGCGATCGCCGCACCAAAGCCGCGCGAGGCGCCGGTGATCAAAGCGAGGCGTCCTTCCAAGCGGCCCAAGGTCAGGCTTCCTCAAGCAATAGAGAAAATTGATCTGGCGCCTGGCCGCTGCCGATGTCTTCCAGATGTGTGGGGTAATCACCACTGAAACAGGCATCGCAGAACTGCGGGGTCTTGTCATTTCTAGCTTCGCTTCCGGCCGCGCGGTAAAGCCCGTCGAGGGACAAAAAACCGAGACTATCGACACCGATGATCCTGGCCATCTCGGCAAGATCATGCTGGGCCGCTATCAACTCTGAGCGCTCAGGCGTATCGACGCCGTAATAACAGGAAAACTCGGTCGGCGGGCTGGCGATGCGCATGTGGACTTCCGAAGCGCCGGATTGACGGATCATGTTGACGATCTTGATCGATGTGGTGCCGCGCACAATGCTGTCGTCGATCAGGACCACCCGCTTGCCTTCGACCGTCGCCCGGTTGGCGTTGTGCTTCAGCTTCACACCGAAATGGCGGATTTTGTCCGAGGGCTCGATGAAGGTTCGCCCGACATAGTGATTGCGGATGATACCGAGCTCGAACGGCAGGCTAGCGGCTTGGGCGTAGCCGATCGCCGCTGGTACGCCGCTATCCGGGACGGGTATGACAATGTCGGCGGGGGCAGCGTTTTCGTTGGCAAGTTCAGCGCCGATACGTTTTCGGACCTCGTAGACGCTTTCCTGCTCGACCATGCTGTCGGGTCTGGCGAAATAGACATATTCGAAGACGCAAAAACGGGAGGGTCGCGGCGTGAAGAGCTGCCGGCTTTGCACGCCATCCTTGGTGATAATCACCATTTCGCCGGGCTTGATATCACGAACGAAGGTTGCCCCCATAATATCGAGCGCGCAGGTCTCGGAGGTCAAGATCATCGAACCGTCGAGCTCGCCCAGGACCAGCGGGCGAACACCAAGGGGGTCACGCACGCCAAGGAGCATGTCAGCGGTCATGGCGACCAGCGCATAAGCACCTTGAACATGCTGCAGCGCATCGCTCAAACGATCGACCACGCTTGGTTTGCGCGATTTGGCGACCAAATGGATGATCACTTCCGTATCAGAGGTCGTCTGGAACAAGCAACCACGAGTGACCAGGCGCTGCCGCAAGCTAATCGCGTTGGTGAGATTACCGTTATGGGCAAGGGCAAAGCCACCGAAGGCGAAATCGCCGAACAGCGGCTGGACGTTGCGCATGCGATCGCCGCCGGAGGTGGAATAGCGGTTATGGCCAAGGGCAAGCGAGCCAGGAAGGCCGGCGATCACGTCCTCGCTTGAGAAATTATCACCGACCAGGCCAAGCGCCCTGTGGCTGTAGAAGGTTTCACCGTCGGTGGTAACGATGCCGGCCCCTTCCTGACCGCGATGCTGAAGCGCGTGGAGGCCGAGAACGGTATGGGCGGCCGCTTCGCCGTCGCCGATGATTCCGAAGACACCGCATTCCTCGTGAAACTTATCGTCATCATTGGCACGCACAGGCCAGATGGTGGTCATCGATGGACCTAACTTTCTTTGTTGTCAGCGATTGTCGACAGACTCGAGTTCGGGAACAGTTCGCTCCGGTACCTTATCGACGGTATCGGATAACGTTTCATGATCAGGGAGCGTTTCATTAAGCAATGGTTCAGCCGAGGCGGGCGAAGGACTAAGCGCATCACCCCTTAGCGCTTGCCATGTTTCCGCCGATAATATGTCCTCTGGCATCCAATCTGCCAAGGTTACAGCACCATCCGCCAGGACTTCAGCACCATCACGGACATAAGGCAGCAGCTGCGCATCCTGGATCCAGGCCGGATGGTTCTCCGGCAGATTGATCGTGCTCAGCCCGATATAGGCAGCACTGACAAGCAAGGCACCGCGGGCAAGGCCGTAACCGGTGCCCAAGAACCGATCGGTCAAGCCGAACAGGCCGCCGGGCAAGGCCTCAGCAATCAACAGGGCAATGATCTTAAGACAGACCATGGGTGCGATGAACACCACGATCAAAGCCGCGGCATCGGCGATCCATTCATTGGCGATATAGTCGCCGATCGCCGGGCGAACTTGTTGAAAGGCAGCGAACGCAATTAAAGCCGCAACAATCCAGGCCACAAGCGAAAGGGTCTCTCGAACCATGCCGCGCGCAAGCGCCAATAAAGCTGACACACCCACCACGAAAAGGACGGCCATATCGAAAACCGTCAAGGACATCTCTGTCATCTATCAACCTACCGTCTAGCGCCGGTTTCCCCGAACACCTCGACCAGCTGGCTCAAGCGTTTCACATGATATTCTTTTAGCGGGGCACCTTCAGTTACCCCCTTATCCCGCCCTGCCGATCGACGGCTTTGGGCCGGTAGAATGGCCTGGTCGAAACCAAGCTTTTGCGCTTCCTTCATCCGCGCCTGCCGATGCCCGACCGCCCGAACTTCGCCCGCAAGACCAACCTCGCCAAAAATCACGGTCGATGCAGGCACCGGTCGATCAAGCAGTGACGAGATCAAGGCTGCCGCCACCGCGAGATCAGCCCCTGGCTCGACAATACGAAGACCGCCAGCGACGTTCAGATAAACATCGCGCTCGCCAATAGCAAGCCCGCAGCGCGCTTCGAGCACCGCGAGCAGCATGGCAAGTCGCGCCCCGTCCCAGCCGACCACCGTTCGACGCGGCGATCCAGGGGGGCTTTTGCCAACCAGGGCCTGGATTTCCACCAAAAGCGGGCGCGAACCCTCCATGCCGGCAAAGACGGCAGCACCCGATACGCTTGCCTCCCGCTCCGACAAAAACAAGGCTGAGGGGTTGGGGACTTCCACCAGGCCCTCTTCCGCCATCTCAAAGACGCCGATCTCGTTCGCTGCCCCGAAACGGTTCTTGACCGCGCGCAGGATGCGGAACTGCAAACCGCGCTCGCCTTCGAAGTAGAGGACGGCATCAACCATATGTTCGAGCAGACGGGGACCGGCGATCTGGCCGTCCTTGGTGACATGGCCAATCAGGAAAAGTGCCGTGCCGCGCCTTTTGGCAAAACGGATGAGCTCATGAGCAGACGTGCGCAGCTGGGTGACCGTGCCGGGCGCACTCTCGATATTGTCGACGAACATGGTCTGAATGCTGTCGATCACCAGCACCGCTGGTGTGTTGTTTTTGTCGAAGGTCTCGATGATGTCGCTGACCGAATTGGCGGCAGCGAGCCTAAGTGGCGATTGCCGCAGGCCGAGGCGGGAAGCCCTGAGCTGGACTTGTTGGGCCGATTCCTCACCGCTGACATAGGCGACATCGAGCCCCTGCAGTGCTAGGGCAGCGGCAGCTTGTAGCACGAGTGTGGACTTGCCAATGCCAGGATCACCGCCGATCAGAATCGCCGATCCTTCAACCAGCCCACCACCAAGAACCCGGTCCAGCTCGGCCATGCCAGTCGCCAGGCGCTCTGGGTTTTCGCCGATACCGTCCAACCCGACCAACTCGATGGCGCGCCCATTACCAGCCTTCAGCCCCTTCGGCACCTCCCTTTCCGCCCTTTCTTCAGCGAGCGTGTTCCATTCGCCACAGCCATCGCAGCGCCCGGCCCATTTGGGATAGACCGAGCCACAGCTCTGACAGACGAAACGCTGAACAGCCCGTGCCACGGGCTAGGGTTTTTTCGGGCGGAGAGGAGGGAACATGGTATTTTTCTCTTGGGGACCTTTGATCAGGCGCTGGATAGCATTGAATGGCGGCCAGGAGAACCATTCAACAGGGACATCGCGAGCAGATCGTGTCTTGACCAATTCGATGCATTTGAGGCGAAATTTACTTGTAACGTTCGTCTATGGCGTTCATTTTTGATCTCATTAACGGTGTCGATTGATCATCGACGTTTTTTTAACATCATCTGTTTGATACAGCGTTGAAGATTTTTTGGGACCGTTGATGGGAATCCGATCCATCGAGAAGCGTCTACGCCTCCTGGACAGGTTGTTCTCTGACATTTCTTTATATCAAAAAAGAAGGACGACTTTACATGAAAAGCATTACTTTCCTAACCTCCGCATCGATTCTCATGGCCTTAACATTGCCGTCCTCGGCCGAGGCTTTGAAAACCAAGGTTTCCTTTAACAATGGCATCGGTAAGGAAGCCGCGGATCAACCACCAAGTGGCAAGACCGTCGGCTATCAGATTACGTTGGCCGAAGGCGACCTGGAGGGTTGCACCATCGATGTCATCGAATCGCTCTATGGCCGCGAGGAAGGGGCTTGGGGCATTTTCGACATCGCCGGCGATGTCACCTGCGCCAATGGCGGCTTTGCCTATACCTCATCGGGCGCATGGGACGGCAACGGCTTTCATGCGGCCGGCGTCATCGAAGATGGTAGCGGCACCGGTGAGTTCGAGGGCCTTGCCGGGCGCATTGCTCAAGTCAACGGCAGTGGTAGCGATGCCGGCGACGGCACCTTCGACATTGCCTACGAACTGGTCGTCGATAAGGCCGGAAACTAGGGAGGCAAAAGAAGCGGTGTCGGTTGTCCGGCACCGCCTTTCTCATCCCCGAACTTAATCGCTCGACCGGATCCCGGTATGATCGGAAAGGTTCAGGCACCCACAAACATAGACGCCCAAATGGCGCTGGCCATTAGAGCGGATCGATATCATATGGGGTGGTTCCATACCAACTGGATCCATTCTCATGACCTGATTTCGAACTTCATTCGATCACCTCGGGCCAGGCTTCGATCGAAACGTCCGAGTTAACATTCCCTTAACGTCTGATCTTCATCATGTTGACCTGGTCATCCGACCCAGGGAATCCGAGCCCGGTCAATCCTTTCCGGCGGGTAGATTCCCACGATCCCTTAGACCAGACAACAATGTGTAATGTCCTCAAATTAAAGCTTCGTTAGCTCAGGATAGAGAAACGCCCGAACAATTGTCTCCACATCCTAGAGCATATTCCGATCAGATGAAAAATCTCATCGATAAAAAACGCGGAAAAACAAAGGGCTAGAACGAGGGTATCTAGGCATGCTCTGTCAACGCTTTCAGCGCCGCCGCCACCTCTTTTCGCCCCGCCTCATCAAGTGCTGCTTGCGGCGACAAGGGGGCTCCTACAGAAAAACCCTGGAGCTCAAGACCGCCCTTGATGCATGCGGCAAGCGAGTATTTGGCGAAGACCTGGTTGATCCCCCAAAGTTTCTTCTGCAACGCCATCGCCTCATCCCATGACCCGGCCCGGCAAAGATCGTAGAGCCGAACGCTTTGTTCAGGGATCAGGCAGGCAGGCCCCGCCATCCAGCCCTTGCCGCCTAAAAGCATCACGGCTGCGGGGATATGGGCTGAGGCGCTGAAGATGCCGAGGCGATCGCCCACCTGATTCATGATGGTGAGCAGGCGCCCGGTATTGGTGGAGGCGTCTTTCAGGTAGCGGATGTTGTCGATCTCGGCGAGTTGAGTGATGACGTGGAGCGACAGATCCGAGCGCTGAAACTGCGGGTTGGTGTAGAGCACCACCGGATAGTTGACAGCCTCTGCGATCGCTCGAAAATAGCCAACGACGCCATCATCGCTGATTGGAAAATAAGCTTCGAGCGCCGCAAGAATGCCAGCACAGCCTTTTTTTTCGTACAAGACGGCTTGGCGCACGGCTTCGGCGGTCGTCGTCGCCGCAACACCAGCAACGACCGGCACCCGGCCGGTGGCAGCCTCCAGGGTGACGTCCACCACACGCTCTTTTTGGGCAGCGCTCAGATAAGCAAACTCGCCAGTGGAACCGAGTGGGGTCAGACCATGGACACCCGCTTCGATCAAATGATCTACCAGGGCTGCCAGCACATAGTCCATGACGAGGCCGTCTCCATCGATAGGGGAAACCAGATAAGGCCAGACCCCATGAAAATCTTTCATGCCCCGTCCTTCACTGGTGAACCGCCAAATTCGATCCGATCCATATCGTCATCCGACAGGCCGAAATGGTGGCCAATTTCATGGATTAATGTGTTCTTGATGATCGCCGAAAGGGAGTCCTCGGTATCGCACCAATAGGCAAGTAGCGGGCGACGGTATAGAAAGATCATGTCGACATTGTGGCGAAGCGCTCCAAAACCCTCGTCATAGCCGACCGGCACGCCATGATAGAGGCCCAGCAGGTCATAGGGGCTCTCAAGCTCCATCAGCTTCTCAGTCTCAGCATCGGGGAATTCTTCGACCTTAATCATCACGCCCTGGATGGGATCGGCGAACAGCGGCGGCAGGGAGGCGAGCACCTCCTCACCGATACGCTGGAAATCCTTGAGCGACGGTGGCGCCTGATCGAAACGCCGGTACCATTCCTGGCTGGTCATGGCATGATCGCCGCCGACCAGGGAGACATGACGATGACCCGACCAAAACCGCTTGGCGACGATGAGCGCAAGGTGGCCCTTGCTGCCCTCGAAGGCTGGACCGAGAGCCAAGATCGCGATGCCATTTGCAAAACCTTCACCTTCAAGAATTTCAACCAGGCCTTCGGCTTCATGACCAGAACGGCCCTGCTTGCAGAAAAGATGGACCACCATCCGGAATGGTTCAACGTCTACAAGACGGTTGAGGTGACACTGACCACCCACGATGCCAGCGGCATCACCGAACTCGACATCAAACTCGCAAAGGCCATGGACCGGCTGGCAGCCGGGAGCTGAGCTGGGTCTTTTCTATCAGGGCAGGCCGTCGGCTCGACGTGATCGATAAAAAATATCGAGAAATTTCTGGAAAAAGGGTATCAAACCCAGCATAGGCCTTGATAGGCGATCATTGGTGGCAGGAGATGGGATGGTGACCTTAGCGGCAACGAAAGATGCCAAGAAGGACAACAAAGACTCAGCGACAGCTCAGCGCCAGGTATTCAGCCATGAGCGTCACCTTGTTCAGCCAGAACTCGTGCTGCCGCAGAGCTTTAAGGCCAATATCCGCCATCAGGCTGACGGCAGGCTCTTTCTCGAAAGCTTGTCATCGGAGGTCATTCCACTCTGCATCTTCGATCCGCAATATCGCGGCGTCCTCGATCGTCAGAAATACGGCAATGAAGGCAGCCGGCAAAAGGGCCGGGCCGAACGCGTCCAGATGACCGAGGACGTCATCAAGGCCTTCATCGATGAGATTGATCGCGTACTGATCAAGAGTGGCCACCTGCTGCTCTGGATGGACAAGTATCACCTCTGCACAGGCATTGCGGCCTGGCTGAAAGACACCAGCCTAGAGACGGTGGATCTGATCGTCTGGAACAAGATGCGCATCGGCATGGGCTACCGCACCCGGCGAACTAGCGAATATTGTCTGGTCCTGCAGAAGAAACCTCTTCGCGCTAAAGGGGTTTGGAAGGCGCATGATATTCCTGATGTTTGGAACGAGAAACTGCCCAACCGAGGCGGCCACGCGAAGCCGGTTGGCCTCCAAGCGCGGCTCATCGATTGCCTGACCAATCCAGGCGATACGGTGATCGACCCGGCGGCCGGCACCTTTTCCGTGCTGGAAGCTTGCAAGACCACCGAGAGAAATTTCCTGGGATGCGACCTCCAGGGATAAAAACGCCCGACGCCAAGCGACACTTAGATGTCGTGATGATTTGTGGCGAAGCAATCCGCCTTTCTTTAAGCAAATGTTAACCTGTGGCACCCAGAGTGTTTGTCCTGGTTCATGCGATACTGGGAATTCGCCTGCCCACTGAAAAGGATAGGCTTGGCTTGAACTCTCAGTATCGCTGGGACCACCAAACCGACCTTGCCGGAAATTAGTGAACGACAGGTTAACCAAAAGTCGTGCCGACGCGATGTCATCTTATTCACCGTCCCTCTGCTCTCCGCCGAATGGCTAATTGGCCATATCGGGCACTAAACGCGACCAATGACCAGATACCCAACAGCTTATCGGACGATATTGGATCGCTAGTGGTGTGATCACATCATTTGGTTGCCACCGCCTTCGAAGAAAGAGCCCGCAAATCCAGAGAATATGCATGCTCCCGTTGGGATCCTTTCGTATCGAACACACCACCAGGCCTCATGTGGGTGTTAGTCAAAAAAAGAAGGGCGCTGCTCAATCAACGCCCTTCTCACCCGTGGGAGACTTTGGATACTCAGTAAGCGTTGGGGTCACTAAAGCCGACAAAAAGCGTTCTGAAGATGATCCGGATATCGAATAGCAGCGACCAATTCTCGATATAGTACAAATCGTAGCGCACGCGCTGCTGCATCTTTTCCAAGGTTTCGGTTTCACCACGCAGGCCGTTGACTTGTGCCCAACCGGTGATCCCTGGCTTAACACGATGACGCGCCAGATATTCGTCGATGACCCCTGCATATTGCTCGTTATGGGCAACAGCATGGGGTCTGGGTCCGACGATCGACATCGAGCCCATGAGAACGTTGACGAATTGTGGCAGCTCATCGAGAGAGGTGCGGCGGATAAAGCGCCCGACGCGGGTAACACGAGGGTCCCACTTCTTGGCTTGGGGCACGCTGCTTTCGGTGCTACACCGATCGGTATACATGCTCCTGAATTTCAGGACCTCGATCACTTCGTTGTTGAAACCGTAGCGCTTTTGCCGAAACAGGATAGGGCCTTTGCTATCCAGCTTGATCATCGCAGCGATGATGAAGAGCAAAGGGCTGATCAGCATCAGGATGAAGGCGGCCAAAAGGCGATCTTCAGTACCCTTTTGGATCAATCCCCAGCCGGAGAGCGGTTTTTCGAAGACGTTCAGAACCGGCAAGCCGCCGACATGGGAAACCGTTCGATCCGCCAGATGAAAGCTGATCATATCCGGGCATAGGCGCACATCGATCGGCAAGGAGCGCAGCTTTTTCATTAGATCGAGGATGCGCTGTTCCGCACTACAAGGCAGCGCGATGATAACCTGGTCAATCATATTGCGCCGTGCCCGCTGCACCAGATCGTCGATTCCGCCCATGATCGGATAGCCGCCGACACTGCCGTCGCCAAGGACATGGCGGTCGTCATCGGCATAAACGCCAACGATCCGCTCTGCCTTGTCGCCATGACGGACCATATGCTCGATCAAGCGTTTGCCATGGGGACCAGAGCCGATAATCGCCACATTGCGCGCAAGTCGTCCTCCATGCTGCCATCGTCTTATTTGATGACGCAGTAACAAGCGTGCGGAGAACAGGCCGAAGAAGCCGTAAACGAACCACATTGCCACCCATAAGCGGGAACTTGCGACCAGCGAGACTTTCGCAAGGAAGCCAAGGGCGAGCAAACCGACCATCACCAGCAACCAGCAACCGAGCAAGCGCGAGGATTGCGCATAGAGATCGGTCAGCTTGTTGAAGTCATAAAGGCCAGCCAGCTGAAAAATATTGATCGTCAGCAGAACCGCGATCACGCAGCCATAGATCTGAAACGTGCCGAGATCGTCGAAGTCGCGAAACCGGGTCGCGTAGGCAACAAGGGCTGCCAGGATGACCATCAGCGCATCGGTAACACGCAACATGCCGACAACCACTGATGGCAGCAACCAGTCCCTGCGATACTTGCCGGTGGCACGGCGGTCGATCCGAGCGCTCATCGGCTTCTAAGCTCTGTCGAAGAAGCGGACAGCAAAGTCCGGATCAACAAAATTCTGTTGCTATTCAGTAGAGCACAATTCGGCGACACGAAATCACCTTTCCGCCTGACTTGATTGCCACACTTCAGCACGCAGAGCGTGGCCGAAGCTACTATCCTTCCAAGGCGCTCGTTATTTGGTAACGAGTTTTAACAGATAGTCTTGTGTATCTGCTGTATTTTGAACGGCTTGTTAATGCACCGTCTTAGGTCTCATCGCAAGGGGCCAACCGAAGGACATGGCCACTTTCACAGATATTCTTCGGGTTGGAGAGGGATCGCGCCTCTTCCTGTTGCAGCGCAGCAACATGCATCCTTGTGAAGGCGGCATGCGATGAGGTTGATGGAGCAACCACCATCTTCCCTGGCCAACCACCCACGTTGTCGGACAATATCGGAGGGGTCGCCGGCATATCGTATGGGGTCGACCGGACCGAAAAAAAAAATCTAATCCTGAGCCGACAGCTCGATCACCGGTCCGCCTGCAGCTTGGGCATCCGAGGCGTCATGGGTGACGAGAAGGGCGGGCAGGCCCGCTTGCTCTGCGTGATCGAAAACGAAACGGCGGACGCGATGTCGGAGATCGAGATCGAGTTTCGCAAAGGGCTCATCCAAAAGGAGGCATTTCGGCGCCGCCAGCAAGGTGCGCATCAAGGCAACACGGGCGCGCTGGCCGCCAGACAAGGTGGCGGGATCACGCTCGGCGAACCCTTCGAGATCGGCCTCGATGAGTGCTGCCTCCATCTTCGCCCGCCTCTCCGCTCGACTGCGCATGCTCCGAGGCAGCGCAAACAGCAAATTCTCGCCCACGGAAAGATGCGGAAACAGGAGATCATCTTGAAACAAGATCCCGACATGCCGCCGCTCCGGCGGCAGGCCGCCGATCTCATCGCCATTCAAGAAGAATGCACCCGACACCTTGAAGTTTGGGGCGAGAGTGCCGCAGACATAACTCAAAAGGCTGGACTTGCCGCAGCCGCTCGGTCCCATGATGGTGGTGATCTCGCCGGGAAGAACGGTCAGGTCGAATTGGTCGAACAGACGGCGCCCGTCGACCTCAATCGAGACCTTGGAAAGGTGGAGCCCGGTCATGACGGGGCGCCGACGCTCATCGCGCGGCGGTGGCGAAAACGCCAAGCCGGGATGAGAGTGGCCAGCGCGAAGCCGACAAGCGGCAGGAGTGCCAACGTTGCCGCGAACATGCCGACGATCCGGCGATTGCCGCCGGCGGACAGGCTGAGCGCTTCAGTGGTCAGCGTCGAAAGCCGACCTGCACCGACAAATTGCGTAGGCAGAAACTGCGCAACGCTGACCGCGAAGCCGACAGCAACAGCGATCAGAACGGGACGAAGGAGCATCACCAGCTTAACCTGCAAGAGGATCTTCCAAGGCGGGACGCCCAGGGTCAGCGCGATCCTTGCATAGCGCGGATCGAGCGCGCGATAGGAATCCGCAAGCGCGAGAAAGACATAAGGCAGTACGAATAGGAGATGGGACCAGATCAGGCCGATCCAGCCGCCATCCAACCGCGCCCAAACCAATGCCACCTGGACACCGAACAAAAAGCCGATCTGGGGAAGAAGCAACGGGATATAGACCAATGCTAGAGCACCCGGTCCTGGCTTACGCACTTGCTGGCTTTCATGCTCAAGACAGCCGATCACCAGAACCAGCGCAAGCAGGGTAGACGCGATGCCGACGATCATCGTGGTAGTCGCCGGTTCAATGAGGGACATCGATTGAGCCGACCAAACCTTCAGCGAGAAGCTCGCCGGCAGCGCGTCCGGGAAACGCCAGCGCCCGGCGAGCGACCAGACGATCAGGGTAATAATGCTGCCACCTGCCAGGAAAAACACCAGTGCGAGCCCGCCCCATCCGGCGCGCCTTGATCGTCGGCCATCGCCGCCGCGTCCTCCGCCAAGCAGCCATGGCCGGGCGAGACGGGCGAGAACGATCTCCATCAAGCGCCAAAGACCAATCGCGCCAAGCACGATCATCAATTGCAGAACTGCGGCCGAAGCGGCTTGAAAGCGCGTTTGTAAATCAGGGTCGTTGAACCAGCGAAGAATGAGCGGCGGCAGTGTTGGCGGCGTCGTCGGTCCCAGGATCATCGCCATGTCGACCACCGACAGGGAGAAGGCGAGCACAGCGTAGATCGGCAATCTAATTTGCGGATAGACTAAGGGAAGCACGACTTTCAGCCAGGCCTGAACCGGACCGTAGCCAAGGGATCTTGCCATACGCCATTGATCATCGGCCCGGATCTGGCCGAGGGCGGCAAATGTCATGAGCAGCAAAAACGGCATCTCCTTGATCACCAGACCGATGATCAGCGCGATGCCGAAGGGCCCCTGCACCAAGGCAATATCGGGCGGTGCTTCTAGTCCGGATGGCCAAGGTGAGATCAGCCTCATAATCCAGCCGCTCGGTGCCAAAAGGAAGGCAAGGCCCACCGCGAGCGCTAGGTGAGGAACGGCCAGGAGCGGTGTCATGGCCCGCTTAGCACGGTTGAAGATCTTGGTGCCGTGACCACTCGCGAACACCAGGATGGTCAGCGCAAAGGCGAAAACAGTCGAGCCGAAGCCGGTCCATAATGTCAGCAGGACCGCTTTTCCCAGCCCCGGTGCCGCTAACAGGGAATGCCAAGGATCCAGGGTCAGCCGATCACCGCCAAGCGTCGGCAAGTAGCCGAAGGCCGGCAAAATTGTGCCGACAAGGCCAGCGAGCACGGGGCCAAGGAACAGGGCAATCGTCAGGCTCGGAAAAAAACGAAGCACCTTAGCGCCGCGTGCCGAGAGGCTGAGCAGCAACAATTGCGATCATCTGATCGCCGGCTTCAGCTCAGCTGCTGAAACGACGGAGCCATTCGGTCTCGATCTTGGTCATCCAGGAAGGATGGGGCTCCGGAAGGACGGGGGTCAGTTCCTCAGGTGACAGGGTAGCAATGCCAAGGGGCAGGGCCTCGAAAAGCGCCTTGTCCTCCGCATTCAACCCGGCAACGTCCAGCACGGTCCAATCACCCCATCCGCTCGGATCCTGCTTCTTGGCCTGGGCTTTCGGCGACATCAAAAAATCAGCGACCACCATCGCACCTGCCTGATGAGCGGCATTGAAAGGAATGGCGACGAAATGGGTATTGCCGATGGCACCTTCCTCGGGGATGAAGGTGCGTACCGTATCCGGCAGATTACCGGCAGTGATCGCTGCCGATGCTTCCGCGGGATTGAAGGCCATGGAGAAATCAACCTCGCCATCATCGAGAAGCTGATGGAGCCCAGGTGCGTTGGCGGGATAGGTTTCACCCTTCCGCCAAAAGGAGGGACGGACGTCCTCAAGCGCTTGCCAGAGCGGCTTGGTCACCGTCTCGAAGTCCACCTCGTCGACCGGGTGCTGCAAGACTTCGGGATCCTCAACATAGGCGATCATCAAGTGCTTCAGGAACGTCGAACCGACAAAATCCGGCGGTGAAGGATGGGTGAAGCGTCCAGGATTGGCTTTTGCCCAATCGAGAAGCCCCTGGATGGAACGCGGTGGAGTAGGGACGGAGGCCTGATCATGGAAGAAAACGAACTGCGCCATGCCCCAAGGTGCTTCAAACCCATCAGTTGGCACGGTGAAATCCAGCACCGTCGTGGGTTTTCCTTCGACATCGACATAAGCAAAATTCGGCAGATCCGGGACGAAAGGCCCGAACAATAGATCCTGTTTCTTCATCGAGGCAAAATTCTCGCCATTGATCCAGATCATGTCAACCGAGCCGCCTTGATCGCGCCCCGCGGTTTTCTCGGCCAGGACCCTGGTAACCGCTTCCGCGGTATCGGCCAGTTTCACATGCTTGAGCGTGACGCCGAACTGCTCGCTGACCTCATCGCCGACCCAGGCGATATAGCCATTGATGGCATCATCACCACCCCAGGCGTTGAAGTAGACGGTCTGACCCTCGGCTTCCGCCAGAACAGCGTCCCAATCGGCTTTGTCCTCTGCCGCTGCAGGCAGAACGAGACCGAGAGCGATAAGGGAATAGCGGAGCAAGGATAGGACGCGCGGCATGGGGTACCTCTTCTTGGCCTCGTTTGAGGCATGAGTAACAGCACGTCGTCATTATAAACAAGCCAGGGATCACGTCACCCTAGGAGCGTCGAGGCTAACCAAGCTGTGATCTCAGTCGATGACAATTCCGGCCCGCAGCTTCATCAAGAAAGGCCGGCAACCGTCGTGTTTCCTAGCGCATTCCTCGAAGGCGGTTCAAACCACATGACATGGTCATGCCATTAGATGGCGCGCTCACCGATGGGGCGCAGGATAACGGCGCCGATGCGCCAACTGCCATCTGGCTGGTGTTCCATCATGTAGTAGGCGCTGAACACACCATTGTCCGGCCCGACCACGACGACCCGCTGCGCCGGCTTGCCGCGCACCTCCAACAGTTCGGAGAATTCCACCTGGCGCGATCGAAAAACGGGCAAATAGCCATGCTTGACCATGGCCACGAAACGTGATGCATCGCCGAATTGGTCCTGGATGGCGGGCGCGGCAAAGCTGAAGGCCAAGCTGGCGTCATCGGCGCGAAAAGCGGCGAGCTGGCCTTCGATGACATCGCGAATGGCCTGACGGTCACCATCGCTCAGCCGATCGACGGCATCTGCCATTGATGAGGACAGGCCAAGAAGCAGCCCCAAGACAAGACTGATCGTCCAACTTATCGACTTCAAAGGCCTCATCTCGACGTCCTCTCGTCCAGGTCATTGTTGACAACCTAGAGCATTTTTCGACCAAATGAAGGCACCACCCATGGGAATCCGCCCGATCGGCCAGTTGGGCGAGGGAGCGGGCGGGTTCGGCCTACCCAGGAAATCCTCAAAACGTCGAAACCACAAGGCAAGACCTGAAGAGAGGCGCTCTCTGGCTGTGATGAGCAAAAAAGCAGGCATTCCGGGAAAATTGAAAGCAGATTTTGCTAACATTTACCTTCAATTTTAGGAGTTTCTTCATAAATTCTTGGCATGATCAGGGTCATCGAACAACAACAGCCCACTGAAAAGGACCTAAGTATGACCCTCATCAACAAGTTCCTCAGCGACGACCAAGGCGCCACTGCAATCGAATACGGCCTAATCGCAGCCCTTGTTTCCGTGGCAATCATCGGGATTCTCGGCACCGTCGGCGGCAACCTGGTCAACACCTTCACGACAGTTTCCGGCAGCCTAGCCATTGACGGCTAGGCTTGGTTGACATCGCGGCTCGGGTCAGCTTGGTCACTTTCCCTCGCTCGATCCAGAGGGGTTAGGACGGCAACAATGCGAACCCGTTCAGATCCCTCTTGCCGCGAGAGCGCTCCGCAGCAAGTCAGGGCTTTTGAACAAGATGGCATCGAAGCCAAGTCCTGCCGCCGCCTCGATGTTCTTGGCACTGTCATCGATGAAAACACAGCGCTCGGCGCGATGTTTGATCCGCTCCAAGAGCAGCTGAAAAATCTTGGTGTCAGGCTTTTTCATGCCCTCATCGCCGGAAACCAGAATGCTCTCGAAGCGCTCCAGAAAGGCAAAACGTGCTCTTGCCAATGGAAAGGTCTCGGCCGACCAATTGGTCAGTGCATGCAGCTCATAGCCTTCGCTTTTCAGCCGCTCGAGAATGGCGACAGTGCCATCAATCGAGCCCACCATCATCTCCTCCCAGCGATCCCAATAGGCCTGGATTAAAGCGGCCTGATCGGGATGCTCGGTCGACAACAACGCCACGGCGTCAGCCCAGCTTCGGCCGCGATCCTGTTCCGCATTCCATTCAGGCGTGCAGATCTCGCTTAGAAAGCGCTCCATCGCTGCCTCGTCATCGAACAGCTTTCGATAAAGATATCTCGGATTCCAGTCGATCAGCACGGCGCCGAGGTCGAAGACGATAACAGGGCGTTGGGTCATGGCAGGGCTCGCTTCATCTCGGATAGGGAGCTTCAGGAAAGATCGTCTTTGGCAGTGCTGACGCATCCTCGTGACAACCAAAAGACGTGACGGTCTCGTCGTTGAATGTTAGAGCATCAAGCTGAAAAATCGATCGGAGTCCAGCCTTCCTGGCCCGGCGACGTTCCCTTTCTCCTCATCGGAGACCTCGCCCGTGATGATCCCCTGTCAACGCCATCTTTTCGATATTCCAGACGATGTCGCCTACCTGAATTGTGCCTATATGTCGCCGTTCTTGAAGACCGTAACAGAAGCCGGCATGCAGGCTATCGCGCGAAAGGCGACGCCTTGGAAGGTTGTTCCAACGGACTTCTTCACCGAGAGCGAAGAGGCAAGGCGCCTTGCGGCAGGGCTGATCAACGCGGCGGCTGACGATATCGCGATCATCCCGGCCGTTAGCTACGGCCTCGCCGTCGCTGCGCGCAATCTTCCACTGCAGTCGGGCCAGTCAATCTTGGTGCTCGCCGAGCAATTCCCCTCCAACGTCTATACCTGGCGCGAGATGGCACGGGATCAGGGCGCGGAGATAGTGACAATCGAGCGTCCGGCAGATGGCGATTGGACCGCTGCCGTCCTGGCCAAACTCGATGAGCGCGTCGCGATAACGGCGCTGCCCCATTGTCACTGGACCGATGGCGGTATCCTGAATCTGGAACATATCGGTCAGGCATGCCGCGCCATAGGGAGTGCCTTGGTGCTGGACATCACCCAATCGATCGGTGCCTTGCCCTTCGATGTTCAGGCGATCAAGCCGGATGTTGTGGCGATCGGCGGCTATAAGTGGATGATGGGGCCGTATAGCCTGGGCTATCTCTATGTCGCACCAGCGCATCAGGACGGCGTTCCACTGGAACAGAACTGGATATTGCGTGCCGGTAGTGAGAATTTTGCCCGGCTGATCGATTATCAGGACGCTTATCAACCAGGTGCTCGGCGCTTCGATGTTGGTGAACGCTCCAATTTCGCGCTCATACCCGCCAGCATCGCTGCGATGTCGCAGCTTCGGGATTGGGGCGTGCCAGCCATCGCCGAAACCCTGTCCGCCAAGACTGAGAGCATTGCCGAACGGGCGCGAGAAATCGGTCTGGCCCCCATGGCAGCCCATGCGCGTGCCGGCCATTTCCTCGGCATCCGCTTTCCAGACGCAATGCCAGACGGCCTTCCCGAATGCCTCGCCGAGAACCAGGTTTATGTCAGCCTGCGCGGCTCCTCACTCCGCGTAACCCCCCATCTCTACAACAACGACGCCGATGTCGACCGCCTGTTCGATGTCTTGAAACAGTGGCATGGCCGCTTCACATGACTTCCATTGCTGTCGAAGAAGGTGTCTGGATCTTCGAGTGTATACCGGCTTCTGTCGGCAAGCTGCAGGTCGCTTTGCCAGCGTTTTCTAGCTCAGATGTCGTCGCCATAAACAGCCGATACGGCAGGCATTACATAGGCCGCTTCGCCTAAGCCCCTTAAAGGAATGCTGGCATACCATCGAGGTTCCGGGCGCGTTCATCGACAGCAGCCGAAACCCAATGATGTGGTCACACAACTAGATGCCATTGCGGCGCCATAGGGCCGGTTCGATGAACTCACCGGACCAGATTCCTCGCCGACTTCTCATAGCGTGGCGCTGGGATGGGGCGAAATTGGGGGCATAAGCACGATCGTTGATCGCATAGCCCCAATTGACCATGGCCCAGCCGAGCTGCACCCCGCCAGCGTTATAACAATTCGCGATTAAGGGGACGGATTTCTTCGTGCTGACCTTGGTGCAACGCACAGTCGCGCCGGCGATGAAGCGTTCCAGCCAGGCTTTTGCTTCCTTGCCGCAAGCCCAGGCTTTGCCATCCCGACGGCATTCCTGATGGTGTTCCATTGAATCGACGCCCGCAAATCTAATTTTCAGGCCGCCGATATCAATAGTATCACCATCGATGATCCTCGCAGCTCCCTCGATCACACGCTCGTGGGGCACGCCTGATGGCGGCGCGACCGCGATGCCTGCTTGGGCCACAAACGGGAGAAAGAGGCAGCAGGCAATCCAAGAAAGGTTGACTTTCATCATCTAGATTCTCCTTGTAATTGATTATCTAGATAAAAAGTTAACCACTGGTAAATCGTTCGTCTTGCCTAGCTATCCTGATCGCCAATTGACGGCAGCGTCTTCAGGAATATCGCCTCTCGGCTGGATGGCCGGTCCGATTCATACCGAAATCAATGAAAGAGGAATTTCAGTGAGCAAAAATTGTCGCGAGACGGGAGTTGGAATGACGACACAAGAGCCGTAGATCCTTACAATCCGTGCATCTCCTACCTTTGCTAGGCGAATAAGCTGTGATATGGGGCTTTTTCTGATGAACGAATTGATGTGGAGTTAACCGATGAATCTTGACGATCTCAAGGGTACCGTCGCTGACAAGGCCGAGATGAGCAAGGCCGATGCCAGCAAGATGATCTCGGCCGTGTTCGACAGCATCCAGCACGCCTTGCAGCAAGGCGACAAGGTCGCAATTCCCGGTTTCGGCACGTTCGAGGTGTCCGACCGTCCTGCGCGCCAGGGCCGCAACCCACAGACCGGTGCAACGATCGAGATCGCTGCCAGCAAGGCAGCTAAGTTCAAGGCCGGCAAGGGTCTGAAAGACGCGTTGAACGGTTAAGAAGGAAACGGATACCGTTTCTTTCTATGGCATCGTTCCCAACATCGTGATGAGCGATGTTGGGAAAATTCGACGCCAAATCAGAAAGTTAGCGCGGCGCTCGTTCCTCATCTAACAGCGCCGCGACCTATGTTATCTCTTGTGGATCGGCTCGAAGTGATGATCCCGTCGGCATCGGCCATGGATGTTGATCTTGACGGATATTTTGAGCCGGCAGCAGAGAAAATGCTGCGTCTTCAATCCAAACGGTTTGAGAATTCAAAGGCTCGTCGCCTTGATGGACGACGAGATTATCTCGCAAAGCCGATCCACAATTCACCAACGCCAGGGCGATCAGCCCGACGGCGACACACTCTCTTCAAGAGCATTTCCTGACCAGGTTGGACCAGACATCTCAGGCCGAATCACCGGCAGTGTGGCGACAATCTCGTCTATTCCGTGAGGAAAAGGCTAGCGCTGCGCGAGCTTACTCCGGGAATGCTCCAAGCAACAATTATCCGTTCGGTGGCTGTCGTTGAAAGAAAATTTTTTGACCTATCGTTTCGACAGCCATGATTCAGAATTTCGTTAGCCGCAGGCAAAACAGCTTCTGACCCAGCACGGCCTGGATCGCAAAAATCTGTCAGTGGTTTTGGGTGCCAAGCACCGTAGCCACGGCCTTCTCCTCGAAGCGGTAGCGCTCGTTGCAGAACTCGCAGGTCACCTCAAGAGCTCCGTCATCCAGCTTCATGTCTTCGATGTCAGCGGTGTTGAATTGGCGCAACAGCGTTTCGACCCGTTCCCGACTGCAACGGCAGCGAAAGCTGAGCGGCTGCGCATCGTAAACACGGACCCCTTCTTCGTGAAAAAGGCGAAGCAGGAGACGTTCCGGCGAAAGATCGGGATCAATCAGCTCCGTATCTTTAACCGTTCCGAGCAGCAGCATGGTACGCCGCCAATCCTCAAGCGCCTTGCTGCCATCATCCTCAGGATTGTCGTCAGCAATGGACTGCACCATGACAGCACCGGCTCGCCAGATCATGTCATCCCCGGCCGGCACCCGCTCTACGGCGATCTTCATCCCGGTTCTGACCTGCTCGCTTTGCCGAAAATACTTTTGCATGCAATCCGTGAGCGTATCGCCATCGAGTTCGACCAAGCCTTGATACGCTGTCGCCTGATCGATCTGATCGACCGTCACAGCAAAATGACCTTCGCCCAGCAGGCGCGGCACGGTCGTCTCATCGACCGCGGCGACGGCATCCGCGTCGAACTTCGCATAGCCACGCATCGCACCGCTATGGGTGCAATCGGCCACCATCAAAGAAACCGGGCCATTGCCACGGGTCTGAAGACTGAACGTACCCTCGAACTTGAGCCCGCCTGCGAGCGTGGCCGCGAGCACGAACATCTCGCCAAGCAGGCGGCTGACCGCCGGCGGATAATTATGGCGCGTCAGAACGAGATCGACGGTATCACCAAGGCGGATCAGCCGCCCGCGAAGCGCCGATTGTTCGAGCTGGAAGGGTCTTGAAATATCGTCAACGATCGTCTCAGCGCTCATCGGACCTCCTTATCCAGAGATCCTATCATCGCAAACCTGACGCGTGGATCAACCCAAACACCAGGTCAAGATACCCTTTTGCGCATGGAGGCGATTCTCGGCCTGATCGAAGACCGCGGATTGCGGGCCGTCGATCACATCGGCTGTGACCTCTTCTCCGCGATGCGCCGGTAAACAGTGCAGGAAGAGCGTCTCCGGCTTCGCCACGCTCATCAGACTGTCATTCACCTGGTAGGGTGCTAGAAGCTCGCGCCGTCGCTCAGGCTCGGCATCCCCCATGGAGACCCAGACATCGGTCATCACGGCGTCCGCTTCGGCCACTGCCTTCTTCGGATCGTCGACGACCTTGATCCGCGTCTGACGCTCTTTCGCCCAGGCGATCACTTCGGGATTAGGCTGCAAAGCCACAGGACAAGCGATATTGAGGGCAAAATCGAAACGCTGTGCCGCCTGGATCCAGGACGTCGCGACATTATTACCATCCCCGGTCCAGGCGAGCGTGCGATCACGGATGGGGCCGCGATGCTCCTCGAAGGTCATAATATCCGCCATGATCTGGCAGGGATGGGAGTGATCGGTCAGACCGTTGATCACCGGCACATCGGCAGCATCCGCCAATTGCAACAGCTTATCATGATCGTCCGTTCGGATCATGATGGCGTCAACATAACGGGACAGCACTTTGGCGGTATCGGCGATGGTTTCGCCACGCCCAAGCTGCATATCCTTGGAATTGAGCACCACCGCATCGCCGCCCAGGGCTTTGATCGCGACCTCGAAGGACACCCGCGTGCGTGTCGACGGCTTGTCGAAGATCATCGCAAGCGTCTTGCGCGACAAACGATCCCGATTGTCTTCCTTGCCGTCCTGCTTGAGCTTTACCGCAATATCGATCATGCCGCGCAGATCGGAACCGTCGAGCGCATCGATATCCAAGAAATGACGTGTCTGTCCATCGGAGCTCATGTCACCGGCTCTCTGGCAAGCGTTTCATCGGCATTGGCAAGCTCCTCGAACCGACGTTCAAGCACCGCCACGGCCTCCTCGATCTCAGCATGGCCGATGATCAGCGGCGGTAACAGGCGCACGACATTGTCGCCGGCGGGAATGGTCAACAAACCTCGCTCGATCAGGCCGTTCGCGACATCGGCATTGATATGATCATCCGCTAATCGAAGGCCGAGCATCATCCCCTTGCCGCGTACCTCGAGAATGAGGCCGGGATAGGCACTGGCCAATCGCAGAAGCTCGTTCTTCAGCAAAGCGGCATGCTCGTTGACCTGCTCGAGAAAGCCATCACCCAGCAAGACGTCAAGGACGCCATTGCCCACAGCGCAGCCAAGAGGGTTACCGCCGAAGGTGGAGCCATGGGTGCCGGGCGTCATGGCACCCGCCACTCTTGCGGAGGCAAGACAGGCGCCGATCGGAAAGCCGCCGCCCAGCCCCTTAGCCAGCGCCATGATGTCGGGCCTGACGTTACTCCATTCATAAGCAAACAGTTTGCAGGTGCGCCCCATGCCGGACTGAACCTCATCGAAGATGAGCAGGAGATCCTGCTCATCGGCAAGGCGCCGAAGCCCATGCAAGAAGTCATCACCGATCTCACGGATACCGCCTTCGCCTTGAACCGGCTCGATCAGGAGGCCCGCCGTCTCGTCATCGATCGCCGCTCTAAGCGCTTCGATATCGCCGGCGGGAACGGTCTGAAAACCGGGCAGCGCTGGCTCAAACCCTTCGAGATGTTTCGTCTGTGAACCCGCCGAGATGGTGGCAATCGTGCGACCATGGAAAGCGCCATCGAAGGTAATAATCTTGTGCCGCTTCTCCTGGCCGCGCTGATGCTGAAAGCGCCTCGCCATCTTGATCGCGCATTCCAGCGATTCAGCCCCGGAATTACAAAAGAACACACTGTCCGCAAAGGAATGCTCGACCAGCCGATCAGCAAGCCGCTCTTGGACCCCGATATTGTAAAGATTGGAGCAATGCCAAAGCCGCTCAGCCTGATCTTTCAGAATCGAGACCAGATGGGGATGGGCATGGCCGAGCTGCGTAACGGCGACACCACTCCCAAAATCCAGAAATCGTCGCCCCTCAGTATCGTAAAGATACGCCCCTTCACCGCGTTCGAAGGTCACCGGAGCCCGTTTGTAGACCGGCAGGAGGGAAGGCATGGACGCGTTCAACATGACGACGATCTCATTATGATGAGGTGGATGACATCTCTGGAGGTGAAAATGACCTGCATCTGAAGAGCAATTGCCGGAAAGACAAGGTGAGCAGGACAGTAAGCCCCCAGAATTGCTGAGATCAGCCCGATCTGTCAACGTTGTGGCATGGCCACATCAGTTGGTTTCCGCCGGCATCACCAAGGTCGACTGTTTGCGCCCAAGTGGTTTAACGCCCCAATCAGCGCCTGCCGATATTGATTGGATTGATGATTTGCGCTCAGGCGTCGCGATGTTGCGGCAGTCTGGCTGAGGAAAACCAGAAAATTTCGACGGCCTCGATGACCTTCATGAAATCATCGAGTTCGATGGGTTTCGAAATGAACGCGTTGGCGCGGTGCCGATAGCTTTTCGCCATATCAACGTCGCTTTGCGAGTTCGTCATGACGATCACCGGAATCGATAGAAGATCATCGTCGCCTTTCATGGCTTCAAGGAATTCATAGCCGTTCATGCGTGGCATGTTGAGATCGAGCAGGATGAGATCCGGGCTTGTGGCCGCCTCAAAAGGCTCTTGCTTACGCAGAAGGTCCAGGCCCTCTTCGCCATTTTTCGCCACCTGGATTTCGCTGGGAATGCTACGTTTCCGAAAGGCTCTCTTGGTGAGAAAGATTTCCCTTTCATCGTCGTCGATCAGCAAGATGTTGATCGGCGTGGCATTGGGTGAAGCTTCCGTCAAGGACGTCTCCTACCTAAGTCGGATGACTGATGAGGTTGCAGCAGCGCCCGCCCATCGGCGTCGTCCTGATCGACGGGCGGCACGCTCCCATGCAGGCCAGCTCCCATCGACGACATCCCATCATCTCATAGGATCGTTAATTCAAGGTTACCAATCCGGAAAACCACTGATCATCGCCGGCCCCGTCGAAATCTTCAGGCTTTGATGCGATAGCCACGTTTGACGAGTCCATGGGCAAAGACCCAAAGGCCACCATTGATCACAGTCACGACCACCATGCCGATCAGGATCGAGCCGTCGCTAATGCCGAGGAAGGCAAAGCGCAGACCGTCGATCAGATAAAAGAACGGATTGATGAAGGCGATCGCCTGGAACCCTTCCGGCAGCTGGGTGATGGAGTAGAACGTGCCGGACAGGAAGGAGAGGGGGGTCACAATGAAGTTGGTGACCATCGACATCTGATCGAACTTTTCCGCCCAAAGACCGCCGAGAAAGCCGAGCAAGGCCAGCATCAGGGCACCGGAAAACGCGTAGAAGACAGCGAGCAGGATCGAGATGCTGCCAAGATCGATCACAAACATCATGGCGACAGCAACGACGATCGCGACCAGCAAGCCACGGGTCACGCCGCCCGCGATGATCCCGAACAGCAACTCGCTGGAACGCAGCGGTGGCATCAGAATGTCGATGATATTACCTTGGATTTTGCCAATCATAATCGATGAGGAGGTATTGGCGAAGGCGTTTTGGATGATCGCCATCATGATTAGGCCAGGTGCGAGAAAATCCAGGAACGGCACCCCTTGGATCTCGCGGCCTGCCCGGCCAAGGGCGACGCTGAACACCAGGAGAAACATCATCGTCGTGACTAACGGGGCAGCGACCGTCTGCAGCGGCACTTTCAGGAAACGCCGAACCTCCTTCAGATAAAGCGTCCAAAGCCCGATCAGGTTGAGATCGAATGGTGTTCCGAACGTGGACGAAACGGCCTTTGATCGTCGGTCACCCTCGAGAGAGATCTGATCGGCTTCCAATTCGCGCAAGATTGCCCCCCTGATTAGCCTGGCTAGGCGAGAAGATGGGTCTGGGATGCGAAACCTACAAGAGCTTGCTTCCATCCGCCCCCTGCCATCGGCCAAACTTCTATCTTTCCATCGAGACAATGTCTGCTAATCGATGGAATGATCATCCTTTGGACCTGTCAGATCCCAGGAGCGTCTCCTCTTGGCCAGAAGCGATATCCGCTTTCTCCACGGCTTCGAACCCCACTCCCTCGATGGGGTCGATCCCAGCATGACGGTGTTGAACTGGCTGCGCGAGGATCAAGGTCGCACCGGCACCAAGGAGGGCTGTGCTGAGGGTGATTGCGGTGCCTGTACCGTTGTTCTCGCCAGGCTAGAAGGCAACGGGCTGCGCTATCGAGCCGTGAATGCCTGCATCCTGTTTCTGCCGCAGCTGGATGGCGCACAGCTCATCACGGTCGAGCATTTAAGGGGTGAAAACGGCAGACTCCATCCAATCCAGCAAGCTATGGTCGACCATCACGCCTCCCAATGCGGCTTTTGCACGCCGGGCTTCGTGATGTCGCTTTTCGCCATTGCTAAGGACGGGCCGGAGCACACGCGAGAGACCATCGCTGATGGGCTTGCGGGCAATCTATGCCGCTGCACCGGCTATCGACCGATTATCGACGCCGCGCTGGACGTACTCAAAGAACCTAGTGGGGATCCGTTCGAGGTGCGGGTCAAGGAGACGATTTCGGCCCTGAAAGCGCTTCGCATAGATGAGATGCTGGCCATCGAGGCGAACGGCAAGCGCTACCAGGCGCCGCGCGATATCGGGGCCCTTGCAGAGCTGGTGAAGACGGCACCGAAGGCGCATCTGCTGGCAGGTGGCACCGATATCGGGCTTTGGGTCACCAAGCAGCACAGGGACCTGAAGACGGTCATCGATGTCACCCGCGCGCCTGAGCTCCAAGAGATCGAGACGTCGGCGACCCATCTTAGAATCGGCAGCGCCGTCACCTATCAACAGATCCACGCCACGATCCGTGATCGCTGGGTGGATTTCGGCGAGCTTATCCGGCGAATTGGTGACATGCAGGTGCGCGGAGCCGGCACCATCGGCGGCAATATCGCCAACGGGTCACCCATCGGCGACACAATGCCAGCACTGATTGCCCTGGAGTCGAAGCTCGTTCTGCAAAAGGGGCGCCGGCAGCGCTCATTGGAGCTTGAAGAATTTTATCTCGATTACCAGAAGACAGTGCTCGAACCTGGTGAATTCGTCCTGAGGATCGACATTCCCCTGCCGACAACGGGTTCGCTTTTTAAGTGTTACAAAATATCGAAACGGTTCGATCAGGATATTTCAGCTGTGATGGCCGCCTTTTCGCTGGTATTGGGTGCTGATCAAACTGTCAAAAAAATCCGGATCGGCTTTGGTGGCATGGCCGCAATACCAAAACGGACCGCTCGGACCGAGCAAGCAATGCTGGGTAAGCCCTGGACGATCACGACGATCGAAGAGGGGCAAAAGGCCCTCGCAGAAGAACTGAAGCCTTTATCGGACATGCGCGCCTCCGCTGACTACCGTCTGACAGTCGCGCAAAATCTTTTGAGGAAATTTTACATTGAAACGACGGAGCCCAAAACACTAACGCGGATTCTAGAGACCACTTAGGCGAGCTTGCAAGAAGTCCTCGTTCCAAGGGACGAGGCGAACGCCTACTCATCACATCGTTTGTTGCGGAACGTCCAAAAACAGAGAGATGGTGGAGCCGAACGGAATCGAACCGATGACCTCAACATTGCAAATGTCGCGCTCTCCCAACTGAGCTACGGCCCCACTATTTATCATCTCGCGGCAAACGGCGCCTCAGCCGTAACGTTGGTGGAGCCGATCGGAATCGAACCGACGACCTCTAGAGTGCGATTCTAGCGCTCTCCCAACTGAGCTACGGCCCCGCTCACCGTCTGTGGTATGGTGATCTGCTGAATTTATGTCAAGAGGCAAGACCGCTTTCGCCCGGATGGTTCTTTGGCTAATTCCAACCATCATTCCACGCGAGAAACCCTAGCGGGAGCGGAAGCCTGTCGCTATATAACCATAGTAAGTTCGTACAACACTGGATGTTGGGGCAAACACCGGCCCGACAACCCTAGCTTTGGGAATCTTCCGAGTGATTGAATCGTTACACTTCCTGATCGATTCCCTTCTGGCGCTTTTCTTATATGCGGTGATCGCATCGGTCATCATGAGCTGGCTGGTACAGTTTGGCGTCATCAATCGTGGCAGCCCCTTCGTCAATCAGATCGGCGAGTTTCTGTACAAATTGACAGAACCGGCACTGAGGCCGATTCGCAATTTTCTGCCCGATTTGGGCGGCATCGATATCTCGCCGGTTATCTTGATTATTTTAATACATACCGGCCGCATCTTCCTTAGGAACATGTTGTTAGGATAGGGCGCTTTCGCAGCGTCAACGAAGGCTTGGATGTCTTGGCGGGACAACCGACTTCGCGTGAGCTTGAAGGTTCATCCGGGTGCCAAGCAAATCGCGTCCAGAGTTCCGATATTGCCACTGAAAATACTGTTCTAAAGGTGAGTGTGATGGCCATGGCGGAGGGTGGCAAGGCGAATGCCGCCATTATCAACCTTTTGGCCAAACGCTGGAAGTTAGCAAAGAGGCGATTCTCCCTCATCAGCAGTGCCACGTCACGGCAGAAAGTTATCGAGATCGTTGACGCTGATCGATGCTTGCTCGACAAGATACTAAGGATTGAAGAAACCAGCTGCCGATAAGGCTGAGAGGGAGAAATACGTTGGGTGCCACTATCATCGACGGCAAGGTTGCAGCCGCGGAACTTCGGGCAAATATCGCTAATGACGTGGCCGCCATGGTCGAGGGCGGCGGCCAAGCCCCTGGACTTCGGGTGCTTCTGGTGGGCGAGAACCCGGCAAGCCAGGCCTATGTGCGCACCAAGGAAAAGAACGCGCTTGAGGTCGGGATTACCGGCGGCGTTGACCGCCTGCCCGCCTCCACCAACCAAGCTGACCTGTTGAAGGCCATCCGGGCCCTAAATGCTGATCCAGCCGTGCACGGTATTCTGGTGCAGCTACCACTCCCGGATCATATCGACGAAGCCGTGGTCCTTGATGCAGTCGATCCGGCCAAAGATGTCGATGGCTTCCATCCGATGAATGTCGGCCGTCTGTTCAGTGCCAAGGGCAAGATCGATCCAACACTCCTGGTTCCCTGCACGCCCATGGGCAGCCTGATTCTACTGCACCGCACGCTGGGTGACAGCCTCTCCGGCTTGAACGCCGTGGTGGTCGGGCGTTCCAACATCGTCGGCAAACCAATCAGCGCGCTCCTTCTCGCTGCGAACTGCACGGTCACGATCGCTCATTCCAGGACCGAAGACCTGCCGGGACTTTGCCGAAATGCGGATATTCTGGTCGCCGCCGTCGGACGGCCGGAAATGATCAGGGGCAGCTGGATCAAAACCGGCGCCACGGTCATCGATGTAGGCATCAATCGCATCGAAGGACCGGAAAACAAGGGAAGGGGACGGCTAGTTGGCGATGTCGCCTTCGAGGAGGCGATGGAGGTGGCGGGTGCTATCACCCCTGTACCTGGCGGTGTGGGTCAGATGACGGTCGCCTGTCTGTTGAGAAATACCCTGATTGCCGCAAAGAACGTTCAAGGTTAGTAAGAACGTTGATTTTCGCCCCTGTCTTGGGAACCATCGGCGAAAGCACAAAGTACGGCTCAACCCGGCTCGATGGCCGCCATTGGTCGCAACTACCCGGTCTTGAAGGGAAAAAAGCATGATAGGTCTGGACCAATATCCAGTCGATGCCGCGGACTTCGACGGCCCGGTTCTCGTCACCGGTGCCGGCGGCTGCATCGGGGCCTGGGTTTTAGCACTACTAAGCCGGGCCGGTGTTCCAGCTGTCGCCTTTGATCTCACCGACGACAAACGCCGCCCCCGCCTTTTGATGTCGGACGAAGCCGTGGGCGATATTCCCTGGGAAACCGGGGATATCGCCGACACCGACCGGGTTGCCAGCGTGGTTCGCGATCATGGCGTACGCGCGATTATCCACCTCGCCGCTCTGCAGGTGCCGTTCTGTAAGGCGGACCCGATCAATGGCGCCAAGGTCAATGTGGTCGGCACGGTCAATGTGTTTGAAGCGGCGAGAGGCCAGGGGCTGAAGCGCGTCGCCTTTGCAAGCTCGATCGCAGCCCATAGCTTCTTTCCCGATCAGAATTGGCTACCGACGTTGTACGGTGCTTACAAATACTGCGATGAGATGCTCGCCAAGGTCTATTTTCGGGATTGGGACGTGCCCAGCATCGGCATCCGACCCGGCGTCGTTTATGGCATTGGGCGCGATCAGGGCATGACCTCGAAAACCACCATTGCCATTCTCGCGGCAGCAGCCGGCAAGCCCTACACCATTCCGTTCTCGGGTGGCGTTTCCGGCCTCCATGCCGGCGAAGTCGCAAGCGCCTTCATCAAATCGGTCTCAATGGAGCGGAGCGA
This sequence comes from Geminicoccales bacterium, assembly GCA_050633905.1. Classification (GTDB taxonomy): domain Bacteria; phylum Pseudomonadota; class Alphaproteobacteria; order Geminicoccales; family Geminicoccaceae; genus JANQPX01. The sequence continues at coordinate 70,810 of JBOEHJ010000046.1, read as the reverse complement.
TGCTCTGGTGTTCGATCATAATGGCGTGCCAAGCACAATCGAGGATTGGCTGACCCTGGTGCGCAAAGTGGCGCCATCGGCTGAAGCCCTGAATGCCACCGGGGAGGCATTGCCCTTTCCATCAGAACTCTCCGATGAGCCCATCCGCGCGTTCCTCGGAGATTTTGGTCAGATGTCGCTCAGCGAAGGCATCCAGGCGACCTATGACGGATTTCAAGCCCTGCTGGGTAATGGCGTCATGTCCGCAAGCGAGATCAGGTGATTTTTGACATGACGTTAGGCTGTAGTGACAGTTCGACTTGACGGGCTGCTGCGAACGCGGAAGCAATTGTTAATTCTTCGTCTCTAGGCTCGTTGATCTGGTCCATGCAATCCTGGGGATCTGAGCCTCGCCTCACTATCCTGCAGGCGGGCAGATTCCGAGGATCACATGGACCAGTTATCAATGTCGCAATTGCTGATTAAGGATGAATTACCATCTCCGGTTCGTGGCAAACCAGCCTAATCTGATGTCAATCAGGTGATCTGTTCGATGTGAATGTTCCCAGACACCATTTCGACAGAGAACCGCATACCCTTGGATCTCTTGGCACATTCTTCGAAGGCTGCGGAAACCAAATGAGGTGGTCATACCACAAGATGATGGGCGCTTTTTGCGAGCGCATCGGCAAGGCGTTCCGCCCAGGCCTCTTGTCCATCTGAAGTTGTGATCAGATCCTGGCGGATCTCGAACTCGATCGAGGGGATACCTCGTCGCTCGCCGTGATAGGGCACCGTGAAATCACGATCGTAATCAAGGGCATAGGGTTCATTATCGACGATGCTTAGATCACCTTGTCCGCCAAGGATGCTGCCGATGAGCCCAGCAAGCCTTGGGTCTTTGGCATAGAGAAGGCCGAGATGCATCGGCCGCTCCTCCCCTAAAAAAAATGGGGTAAAGCTATGAACACTGACGAATATCACCGGCTTGCCTTCCGCCAGACGCCGATCGATCTCCTGTTCGATCCGCCGATGCAGCGGCAAGTAAATCTCATTAATCCGTGCTTGACGCTGCTCGGCGGTGAGGTGGCGATTTCCAGGAATGACCGTCGCTTCACTCAGCGTGGGCATGAAACTGTCGGCATCCAGTGCACGATTGCAATCACAGACGAGGCGGGAATAGGTCTGGGTGATTAACGGCGCATCAAGCCTCGCCGACAAGCCCAAGGAAACCGCCTCAGCACCAATATCCCAGGCGATATGCCGCTCTAAGTCGGCGGCGTCCAGCCCGAGATCGCCGAGCTTTTCGGGAAGGCGCTTGCCCGCATGTTCACACACTAGAAAAATGGGGCTCTGCCCATCTAGATTGTACAGGTTCACGGGATCCAGCTCATGGGATGCCAGCAGCTTGTCGTCGCTCAAGATCATGTCGAACTCGAATGTCACCGATCCTTTTGTGATAGGGTTGCAGCGATCCGAGGTCAAAGAGATTGCGTAAAGGGAGAGAGATACCTTGGCTGTGTTGCCGTTAATCCCCGGCTCAAACGGGATCCGTATCAAAGCCGGAGGCTGTCCTTGACGGCAGGGGGGCTGGTGCCGAGTATAACCTAACGCTGTACCAAAATGATCTGCTATCTAAGAGCTTACTCATTTTCGAACGCCAGATGAGGCATCCGGCATCGAAAATTTTTTTTCTTTGGCCTCACAACGCTTTGACAAAGATGAGACCAAAAACAACAAAACGAACCAGTCAAGCGCTCGTCCAGATCCTGTCCGTGATTTGGCTTTGGATTGTCAGTAGCTCTGCGTTGGCCGTCGATGTCAACGCGCAACGGCAGGTCGTCAATCAAGGCGTGATCGGCATTCTCACCGATGGGGTCAGAGGCTCTCAAATCGAGCTCATGGGCGATCTCGCGACGCTTCTCGATGATGCTTACAATATGCGAATCCTGCCGATGGCAGGCAAAGGCTCGGTTAGGAACATCGAGGATCTCATGCTGCTGCGCGGTGTCGATATCGCCCTGGTTCAAGCCGACGTCCTCGATTTTTATCGCAGAGCCGATCTGTTCCCAGATATCGACAAAAAGCTCAATTATATCGCCAAGCTCTATCGTGAGGAGGTCCACGTCCTAGCGAGCAAGGACATTTCTACGATCCAGGACCTCCAGGGAAAGAAAGTTAATTTCGGGCCGGCTTCCAGTGGTAGCTTCGTCACGGCCAGCTTGCTGTTCGAGCAACTCGGCATCGGTGTGATCGTAAGGGGCGAGGATTACCAGGTAGGTCTGGAAAGGCTTCGTCAAGGCGAAATCGATGCGTGGGTCAGGGTCGGCGCGAAGCCCTTGCTGCAAGTCGAAAGTCTTCCGGATTGGGAAGATGTACACCTCCTTGCCTTACCACCAAAGGCTGCGAATGACGTCTATACCTCCGCCGAGCTCAAGCCGAACGACTATCCCAACCTTATTGCCGAAGGTTCCACCATCGAGACCGTCTCCGTGGATTTGGTGATGGCGGTTTATAATTGGTCAGCAGAGAACGCCAAGCGCAGACAATTGGAGGCGTTCTCAGATCGATTTCTGGCCAGCATGAATAAGCTTCAGCGATCGTCGTTCCATCCGAAATGGCGAGAGGTCGACTTGAATGCCGAGGTCCCTGGCTGGAGCCGGTTTTAGTGGTTTGACCACTTCATTTAGTTGCCGGAGACATCGCCAAGCCGAATGGTATACGGCCAAGTTTTCGAGGACCGTGACGGGTATCATTTCTTGGAGACAAACCGCTAGGGTCCTAGGGACCTGGCGTTAGCCCGCACGCCCTAAGGCTATCGCAGGATCACACTATATGCCGTGGATCTGGGGTGGAGCAGGCTGGTTCCGTAAGATCAAAAAATGCTCTAGTCTGACCAATGGCCATATGAATTTGTGGAGCTGGCCTGCACAGCTCTGCAACCAAAAGAGCCATGTCTATCAGGGAAGAGACGGATGAATGAGGCAGGATTGGCAGCCTTGATCGACGCGACCGTCAAGACGATCATGCAAAAGGCCGATGAGCTAACCAAACTCGATCAGGCGATTGGCGACGGCGACCACGGCATCAATATGAAGCGCGGATTTGAGGCGATCGATGCAGAGCGCAGCCAGATTGCGGCCTTGGATCCGGGTGACGCTTTGCAAAAAGCAGGCATGACGCTGGTCATGAAGGTCGGCGGTGCGGCCGGGCCCCTCTATGGCAGCCTTTTGATGGCCATGGGCAAAGCAGCGAAGGCCGGGCAAGATATCGAGGGTCAATTGGCCGAAGGCATCGCCGCCGTCAAAAAGCGTGGTAAATCGGATATTGGCGCCAAGACCATGCTCGACGTGCTGGTGCCGGTGCAGACCACACTGAAAGAGCATCATGATCTGTCGCCGCCAGAATTGATCATGGCGGTCAGGCAGACTGCGGACGAAGCACGGGAGGCGACAAAGGATATGCTCGCGACCCGAGGGCGGGCCTCATTTCTGGGCGAACGTTCGGTCGGTCATTACGATCCGGGCGCCACCTCCTGCCAGCTTTTGATCAACACGATCTGCGACGTCTTGGAGGCACAGCATTGAGTGCGATCGTGGGGATCGTGATCGTCTCCCATTCCGCCGATGTTGCCAAAGGTGCGGCCTCGATGGTTCAGCAAATGGTGGGTGATGAGGTACCGCTGGCCTTCACCGGCGGCGATAGCAGCGGAGGCCTCGGCACCGATGTCGCCTCGATCAAGGAGGCGATCGATACCGTCTGGAATGAGGCCGGCGTTGCCGTCCTGGTGGATCTTGGCGGTGCTGAGATGAACACCGAGATGGCGATCGAACTTCTCCAGGAGACACAGCAACAGCGTGTTCGCATCTGCAACGCGCCAATTGTCGAGGGCGCTGTCGTTGCCGCGACTGAGGCTTCCGGCGGCAGCAGGCTTGACGAAGTCTGCGCTGTCGCGGAGGAGCTTTCGCCATGAATGAAGAAAAAATCAGCCTTTCCGTTGTCATCCGCCATGCCACGGGACTTCATGCGAGGCCCGCGGTCAAATTCACCAAACTCGCCAAGACCTTCGCCAGCACCGACATCAAGATCCGTGGCAGCGACGAAGCGCCTTGGATCGATGCCAAAAGCATCGTGAAGGTGATGGCCCTCAAGCTACGTTCGGGCACGGTGATGCAGCTGGAAGCGGAAGGTGCCGATGCCGATGCCGCAGCGACCGCGCTAAAAAGCCTGGTGGAGCGCAATTTCGACGAAAGCGCTGAGGGCTGATGGCGGAGCGGCGTCTCAAAGGTCGATCGGCATCGCCCGGCCTAGCGATCGGACCGCTACTCAGGATCGATCACGTAGAGACGGGCAATTTGAGACAGCAGGGCACGCCCCTTGAAGAGGTGACCGCCCTCCGAGCTGCCATGGCTGAGGCAGGGAGCGATCTCGAAGCTCTTTCCGAGGCGGCATCTGGTGATGGCGCCGACATTCTCTCTTTCCAGATCGAAATGCTCACCGATCCGGCCTTAATCGAGGAAGCCCTCATCGACATCGAGGCAGGCATGGGGTCCACCGAGGCCTGGAAGAAGGCTCTGGACGGGCAGATCGAGGGATATGAGGCTGGGGAAGATGACTATTTTCGCGCACGGGCCAGTGATCTTCGAGATCTTGAAGATCGCGTGAGCCGCAAGCTCATGGGCCTGTTCGATCAAGCGCCCGATCTTGCTGATGACACCATCCTGGTCGATCTCGACCTGACGCCGTCGCGCTTTTTGGCGCTGGACCACGACAAACTGGGCGGGATCGCCCTTTCCCAGGGCAGCGTGAATGGGCATGTCGCGATCTTGGCGCGCGCCAGAGGCATCTCGATGCTGGTTAATCTCGACGAGACGATCGAAACTGTCGGCGCTGAGGATGGCCTAGCTATCATCGACACTGAGACGAAACAGCTGATCCTTGCGCCGACGGCGACGACGCAGCAGACATATCAGGAAAAACTGACCCTGATCGCTGAGAAAGCAAGGAGCGCCGCGGAAGCCAGACATCACCCGGCGATCACAAGGGATGGCCAATGCGTTGACGTGCTGATCAATGTCGACGATCCCCAAGCGATCGACGATGACACGCTAAGAGCCGCCGATGGCATCGGGTTGTTGCGCACCGAGTTCTTATTCATCGGCCGCGCGGACTTACCAGACGAAGACGAGCAATGCCGAACCTATACCGATCTAGTCGACCGTTTGGCCGGCCGGCCAGCAATCATCCGAACCCTCGATATCGGTGGCGACAAACCTTTGCCCGCACTGCCGCAGGCGGCGGAGGCTAACCCGTTCCTGGGTTTGCGCGGCATTAGATTTTGCCTGGCGCATGTTACGCTTTTTCGAACCCAAGCGCGCGCCTTGCTACGAGCGAAACCCGGGCGAGCCCTTAAGGTGATGCTGCCGATGGTCAGCACACAAGGAGAAATCGATCAAACCAAGGCGCTTTTCCAAACCTGCCTGGAGGAGCTGTTGGCGGAAGGGCAACCCGCTGAAATGCCGCCTATCGGCATCATGATCGAAACGCCGGCGGCAGCAATCGCGATTGATCAGCTAGAGGCGGCCTTCTACTCGATCGGCTCCAATGATCTGATCCAGTACGTGATGGCGGCGGCGAGGGATGCAAGCGGGCGGGTTGCCAACCTTTTGGATCCAATGCACCCAGCTATTGGCCGATTGATCGGGCAGGTCGCAGCCTACGGCCATGCTTCCGGTAAGGAAGTCAGCCTTTGCGGCGACATGGCCTCCGATCCAGCCCTGCTGCCACTCTTGCTGCAGGCTGGTTTGCGCAAAATCTCGGTAGCACCAGCAGCTTTGGATCGGATCAAAGCCGAGATCGTCAATCTTGATCTTGGCGAAGCATCGACAACACAACCTTGAATGCTAGCGCTGCCGGGCGCAACATGAAGCCAAGCTGCTGAGCGGCATCAAAGACGGGGGGCAACGATGAAGAAATTCGTGAACGATATTGATGACGTGCTGAGCGAGGCACTAGCTGGGTTCGGCCGGGCGCATCAGGATCTTGTCACGGTCAACCAGGAACCGGCGTTCGTTACCCGCGCAACACCTGCAAAGCAAGGCAAGGTTGCCCTGATTTCGGGCGGCGGCTCCGGCCATGAGCCACTGCATGCGGGTTTTGTCGGCGTCGGCATGCTGGATGCGGCCTGCCCGGGCACGGTGTTCACCTCACCAACCCCTGATCAGATGGTGGCGGCGGCCGAGGCAGTGGAAAATGGCGGCGGCGTCTTGTTCATCGTCAAAAATTACGAAGGCGACGTCATGAATTTCGAAATGGCGGCCGAGATGGTCTCCTGCGACCAGGCGACCGTCCTGACCAATGACGATTGCGCCGTCGAGGACAGCACCTTCACCACAGGCAGGCGCGGTGTTGCCGGCACGGTGATCGTCGAAAAGATGGTCGGCGCACTCGCCGAGGAAGGGGGCGACCTGAACGCTTGCCAGAGCCTCGGTCAGCGGATCAACGGCCAGACCCGGTCGATGGGCGTGGCCTTGACCAGCTGTACCGTGCCCGCTGCAGGCGGCGCGACGTTCAACATCGGCGCTGACGAGATGGAAATGGGGGTCGGCATCCATGGGGAGCCCGGTCGAAAACGTGTGACCCTCAAGAGCGCCGATGACATCGCGGCCGAGATGATGAACGCCATCACCACCGATCTCGGGGCCAAAGCCGGCAGCGACGTACTGCTGCTGGTCAATGGCTTTGGTGCAACACCATCAATGGAGCTCTACTTGATGTATGAAGCGGCCGCAAAATTGCTGGCGGACAAGCAGCTCAACGTCGCTCGCTCGCTGGTCGGCAATTACTGCACCTCACTCGACATGGCGGGCTGCTCGCTCACCGTGACCGCCCTGGATGACGACCTCTGCTGTTATTGGGATACGCCGGTGCATACTGCGGGTCTCCGCTGGTAATCCAATGACCGATTATCAGAACCAGCATCGCCTGGATGGGCGGGTCGCACTGATCACGGCCGGCGGGTCCGGCTTCGGCCGGGCCACCGCTCATGCCTTGTCCCAGGCCGGCGCCAAGGTAGCGGTGACCGATATCGACATGGCCGCGGCCAAGGCGGTGGTTGACGAGATCGATGAGGGCAACGCCTTCGAGCTCGATGTCGGCGACGAGATCCAGGTGGACGAGGTAGTCGACAAGGTCGCCGAGCGCTATGGCAGGATCGACATCCTGGTGAATAATGCAGGCATCGGGGCGAGGGGACCGACAATCGATCTAGAGACCGAACGCTGGCATCAGGTGATGAATGTCGGACCAGCCGGCAGCTTCTATTGCGTCCGGGCGGTTGGCCAGCACATGCTAAAGGCAGAACGAGGTGCCATCGTGAATGTCGCCTCCATCATGGGCATGGTTGGCGGCGCGCATTATCCGAACCTAGCCTATCACGCCGCCAAGGGTGCCATCGTCAACATGACCAGGGCTCTGGCTTGCGAATGGGGCCCAAGGCAGGTCCGAGTCAATGCTGTGGCACCGACCTTTTCTCGCACGCAACTGACCGCGACACTCTTGTCCGATAATGCGTTGGTCGAGCAGCTACTGCAGTCGACGCCCATGGGCCGCTTCGTCGAGCCCGGCGAGGTGGCCGCCGCCATTGCCTTCCTCGCAAGCGATGCTGCCTCCATGATCACCGGCGCCATTTTGCCGGTTGACGGTGGATGGATTGCACGTTAAGGTTGTATTACAACACATCTTTTCAGACCTTTTGGTATTCTTGTTAGTACGATTTTCCGTGTGTTACCCCTGATTCCTCATCTTTAACATTGAATTCTACATCTAAGAGGCAAGCCTTTTTGTTGCCTTATGGTTTTATCTGTGCTTTTGATGTTTTTTGATGATTTTGGCGACAAAGAAAGGACGAATGCATGACACTCGGGGACTTGTGTTGTGGGTTCAGGCCGTTGAAGGCGTTGTCGATGTGCCTGTTTCTGGTAGCGGGCTGCAGTAGTGGCAGTGACTATCAGGGAAAAGCGTCACGCGTGAAGGTAGGCCAACCTTACCAGATCAATGGTGAGTGGTACTATCCACGGATGGTCGATCACTACCGGGAGACCGGCGTTGCCTCTTGGTATGGCGTACCCTTTCACGGGCGTAAGACTGCCAATGGCGAAGTTTACGACATGCATAGCATGACAGCCGCTCATCCGACCTTGCCACTGCCGAGCATCGCCAGGGTTACCAACCTTCAGAACGGACGAAGCGTGGTGGTGCGGATCAATGACCGTGGCCCCTTTGCAAAAAAGCGGATCATCGATCTTTCAAGAAGGGCTGCTTGGGAGCTCGGTTTCAAGGACCAAGGCACGACGGACGTAGAAGTCGTCTTTATGGGGCTTGCAGACGGCCTCGAGCGACGCCAGCGGCAGGCGTGGACAGAAACACATATCGCTTCGCTCGACTAGGGCATCGACCCGAACAGGCCAAACAGGTCTTTTCGGACAAATTGATGCAAAACCACCAATCTGGTTTACCGGCGGATGAATCTCACGGATGCGCCGGCGTATTGGGTATGAGCGGTCCATGGGTTGGATCGATCCAATCTGGAACAACTCCAGTCCGAGTCAACCTGCGTAACATGGGGATCTCGATGGCGGCACGGCGTTCGATGGGCCGAGAATTCTTGGTGAACGAAATCTCCGGGCCTGATCTTAATAATTTCTTAAGGATTGCGGGCAATAATATAAAAAACGCGCAAAACATGGGGCTAATCCACATGACTTTGACCTGGAAGTGTTTCCGACCGATTGCTCGCTCGATGGCCGGTGCAGCCCTCATCATAACACTTGGTGCCTGCTCCCTTTCCATTGGGGAGATCAAGAGGCCGGCAGCGCTCGCGCAGATCAAGCCATCCAAGGGCCCTGTTAGGCAGGCTGCCATTCATGCCCCGGCGAAAATAGAGCGCTTTGACGAGAAACCGGTACGGTTTCGCCCCCTCAACAATCTTCCAAGACCGCTGCTCGCCAAGGTCACCACGCCGGAAAAGCGCCTGCAATGTGTTCCCTATGCCAGACAGCTGTCCAACATTCAGATCCGCGGCAATGCCTGGACATGGTGGGCGCAGGCCGAGGGGCGTTATGACCGAAGCGCAGACCCCAAAGCCGGCTCGGTTATGGTGCTCAAGCGAAAAGAGACCAGCGGCAGCCTTGGACATGTGGCCTTCGTCAACGAAGTCATCGATAGCCGGATGATCATCGTGAGCCATGCAAATTGGCTGAATGAAGGTCGTCTGCATGACTACGCCCCGGTCCTGGACGTCTCAAAAGACAATGACTGGTCCGAAGTTCGCTTTTGGCACACGCCAGGCAAGCATTTTGGCGGCAGTATCTATAAGCCCTATGGCTTCATCCTGCCTCATCAGATGATGGCGTCACGTTAGAGCTGTTCCCAGCCAAAAAAGGAGCCCGCAGGTTACAACGTCGTCTGGGGTCAATAAAACTAGCGGGTCTTCTGCTTTTTCAGGGCCGTCAGGCGATCGAGCTCTTTCTTGAGCGCACCGATCTGCGCATCAATGGTCTGATCATCAGCCGGCACGCCGTCTGTGGACTTCTTTCCCTTTGCCTCGGTCGCAGCGCCATCGTCCTCGCTACCGCCGGGATTGAACATCGTCGCCGCTTGTTGAAACAGCGCAATATTCCTCTTGGTCATATCTTCAAATTGGTTCATCGGGAAAAAATTACCGAATGCACCTTCGAAATACTGCCGTATTTGGTCTTGGTTATCCGCGAAATTTTCCATGCTCATATCGAGATAGCTCGGCAAAAATGCTCGGACATTGTCATCGTAATACCGGATGAGCTGCCGGAGAAAATTGACCGGCAGAAGGTTACGGCCCTTGCCGTCTTCTTCTAAGATGATCTGCGTGAGGATCGATCGGGTCAGATCTTCGCCAGACTTGGCGTCGAAGACGACGAAATTCTCGCCATCACGCACCATCTTGCTGAGATCATCGAGTGTCACATAGCTACTGGACGCGGTGTTGTAGAGCCGCCGATTAGCATATTTTTTGACGACGGCAACGTCGTCGTCGGAAGCGCCATTACTCTTTTTCTTGTCAGCCATTTCCGGCCAGACCTTTCGCCAGCACCAAAGGCCAGAGCCTAGTGCAAAAGCCAGGTCGTTCGCCAGTCTTTTTTAATTATTGGCCGAAATCAACATCATGGCCACCCGAAAGACCGGCTCATCCCGTGGTCGATCAGGCAGCTGCGACGACGCCGAACTCTGCAAGAGCACGTCTCAGTTGACCAAGAACTCAGTACATGCAAAGTCCGGCATGAAGAGGACGAAGGCGAAGGCGCCTTCGTCTCAGCTTTCGTCGTCTGCTTCAGCTTCGCGCAGCTCAGCGCCCATATCGGCAAGTTCGGCAGCAGCTTCGGCGGCCTCGGCGGCCTGGGCTGCCGCATAGGCCTCAGCACGAAGAGGATCGGCTTGGATCTCAGCCTCTTCTTCGGAACGTGCGATGTTAACATTGACGTTGACATCGACCTCGGGGTGCAGTGCCACTCGAACGGCCTGCAGACCAAGCGTCTTGAGCGGCTGGGCTAGGCGAACCTGGCGTCGATCAAAGGTCACGCCGTCTTCCGCGAAAGCCTCAGCGATATCACGACCATTGACAGAGCCATAAAGCTGGCCCGATTCGCCGGCTTGGCGAATGATGATGACCGAGCGGCCATCGATTTGACTGGCGACAGCTTCGGCTTCTTGCTTAAGCTTCAGATTGTTCGCTTCGAGCTCAACCTTCCGACGCTCGAATTCGGCAAGGTTCATCTTGGTCGCCCTCATCGCCTTGCCTTGTGGGACAAGGAAGTTACGGGCATAGCCATTCTTGACGGTGACCAGGTCACCCATTTGACCGAGTTTCTCGATCCGCTCCAGCAGAACAACCTGCATGGGATGGTCCTCCAGTATCTCTACATATAACGGCGCAGATGCGCCCAATCCTCAACCAAGCCCAAGGCAACGACCGCCAGGATCGGCCAATTGAACACCACGATGCCGGCATAGATCGCCGCCAGACCCAATTGCCGATGCGACCAGCGATTGGCAAATTTGTGAATAACCGCCAAGCCTAGAAAGGCGAAGGGCGTAACGAGAACGATAAGTGCTGTGCGTCCAAGGGAGCCGAGATCCCCACTGCCGCCAACAAGCGCCAGCATCGCGGCGATGCCCATCAGCGGCCAGAGCCAAACCGGCAGATCGAGGGACGAGAAGTTTGGGCTGGGTCGCCTGTTCCAACCGCTTCGAACGGCGAGGGATTGGGCAATAATCCCATTCAGCACGGCCATGATCAGCCAGGATGAGGCAACCGCAGCCGGTATCATCCAGATGCGATCGCGGATCGCGGAGAGATCCGGGACGGGGACGGCTTGCCCGTCTCCGCTGCTCAGCTGCGAGATGGCTTCGGTCAGGGACTGATCGATCAAACCCAAAAGGCCGCCATCCCGACCCATGAACATCGCGAAGGCCGCGACGACCCCTAGGGCTGCGGCAACCGTCAGCCAGGCTAGAACGAAACCCGGCGGGTACCATTCGGTAGTGCCGTTGTCGGAACGCGACAACAATGCCTGGCGAACAACGATGATCGATGGAAGGGCAAAGGCAACCGCGTAGATCGCCGCGACGGAGGGTCCACCGATCAAGGCGTTGATCAGCAAGGCTGTCACAATCGCGACCAAGCAGGCCGCAAAGCCCATTGTCAGCCCCGCCAGCATCAGCGGCAGTTGCACGAAATACCCGAAGAAAATCAGGCCAACCGATCCCGAAAGAGGCAGCAACGCCAGACCGGCACTGACAAGGCCAGCGAGAACGGCGAGCGCTAAGGCTTGGGACATAATCGACCACGATGGCTATCTTCTAGGGGATTTCGACTAGCTAAGAACGAAAGGCAGCAATGCCAAGAGACGCGCCCGCTTGATCGCCTGAGCGAGAGCCCGCTGCTCTTTCGCGGTCACCGCCGTGATGCGACGCGGTACGATCTTGCCACGCTCGGAAACGAAACGCTGCAAGAGCTTAACATCCTTATAGTCGATCTTGGACGCATCTTGACCCGAGAACGGGCTGGATTTGCGTCGACGGAAGAACGGCCTGCGGATCGTGATATTCGGCGGCTCGCCACCGGCTGCACGAGGTGGGCGTCCGCCGAAATCACCGCGATCGCCGCGGTCTGAAGATGGTGTCTGTTCACTCATGATGGCTCACTTCAATCAATCGGTCTGATCGGCTGGTTTAGCCTCGACAGCGTCGGCGTCAGGGGCTGGCTTAACATTCGCGTTATCCTGGCGATCGCCGCGGTCCGGGCGATCACGATCGCCGTAAGAGCGGCGTCCACCCTCGCGTCCCCCGTCATCTCGTCTGGAACGTTCCTCGCGTGACGAGCGCACCTGCATCAAAATGGAGGGGTTTTCGTCAAGCTCATCGACACGAACAGTGAGATAGCGGATCACGTCGTCGCTCAGCTCTTCTTGCCGCTCGAGCTCCGTGATGACATCGCCGCCGGCCTTGAAGTTCAGATGCAGGTAATGACCTTTTCTGTTCTTCTTCACCCGATAGGCGAGATTGCGAAGGCCCCAATATTCATTCTTGGTCACCTCGCCGCCATGTTCACCGATCACGCCGGCATAGGTCTCAGCCAGCGCCTGCGCTTGCTGCGGCGAGAGATCTTGCCGAGCAATAATTGTATGTTCGTAACACCGCGTGGCGGTCACTATAACGCTCCTTGGCCTGTCAGGATGCGGCCATAGAAAAATCGGACCGTGCTCAAACAGCACCGGCCCGCCAAAGGCAGCACTCCAGCGTGATTGGGTCGAAGGACCCCAACTGGCGTGGCACTATACAAGAAAACGTAAGCGGAGCAAGCCTGCTTGACAGCAAATGCCAAGCCGCTAGACATTTTTGTTCTTCTTTCAGCTTGTCGGGGCCTTTCATCACATGACGTCAGCATTTTTGTTTCCCGGCCAGGGGTCGCAGGCAGTTGGCATGGGGCGGGCTCTTTATGATGTCGTACCTGCCGCGCGCGCCGTTTTCGACGAGGTGGACGAAGCACTCGGCAAGAAACTCACCACGGTGATGTTCGAGGGTCCCGACGATCAGCTCCGCCTGACCGAGAACGCGCAGCCAGCTTTGATGGCAACCTCCCTCGCCACGGTCCGCGCGCTTGAGGCCAAGAGCGGTCTGCCGATCGCCGAGCTTGGTCGTTATGTTGCCGGACATTCGCTTGGCGAATATTCGGCCCTTGCTGCTGCCGGCACCATCTCGATTGCCGATGCGGCGCGCCTGCTCCGCCTGCGGGGCCAATCGATGCAAGCAGCTGTTCCCGTCGGCGAAGGCGCTATGGCCGCGGTACTCGGCCTCGAGATCCCGGATGTGGAGGCAATAGCTGCCGAAGCGTCGGGCGAACAGGTCTGCGATGTCGCCAACGACAATGCGCCGGGTCAGGTGGTGATCAGTGGCCACAAATCGGCTATCGAACGGGCGATCGATCTTGCCAAGAAGAAGGGGGCCAAGCGGAGCCTGCTGCTGCCGGTAAGTGCTCCTTTCCATTGCGCGCTGATGGCGCCCGCCGCTGACGCCGTGGGCGAAGCGCTTCGCGACATCCGATTTGCAACGCCCTCAATGGATGTGATTACCAATGTAGGCGCATCTCCAGAAAGTGATCCCGAGGCGCTGAAACGAGCGCTGATCGAACAGGTCACGGCCAGGGTCAGATGGCGAGAAAGCTTGATCGCACTCAAAGAGCTTGGCGTGACGAATGTTCTGGAACTAGGCGCCGGCAAAGTTCTGGCCGGTCTTGTCAAGCGGACGGCCAGGGAGGTGACAGCGACCTCCCTTGGAACGCCAGAGGAAATCGATGCTCATCTGGGTTAAGGCTGTCGCGAAAACGATGATGCGGCCTGAACAATAATTCGCCTACGGAAATACCGATCAAGAAAGTGACATTCACCAGATCGGCAAAACCCTCTTAAGTAAGGCAAGGGGCAGCCTGCCCCCCTCCGGAGATCACGATGATGTTTGCTCTTGACGACCAAAGAGCCCTGGTAACCGGCGCTTCAGGCGGTATCGGTGGCGCGATTGCGAGGCGACTCCATGAGCAAGGCGCCCATGTCGTTTTGAGCGGCCGAAAACAGGAAGCACTCGATGCGCTCGCGAGCGAACTTGGCGAACGCTGCAGCGTGGTGGTGGCTGATCTCGGCGCTGATGACGGCCCAGCGACACTCATCAACGCGGTCGAAAAGGACGGGCTCGACATCCTAGTCAACAATGCTGGACTGACCCGCGACAACCTCGCCATGCGCATGAAGGATGAGGAATGGCAACAGGTCCTGGACGTCAATCTGTCTGCGGGATTTCGGCTCATTCGAGGCCTGCTGCGGGGCATGATGAAGCGCCGTTTTGGGCGCGTGATCAATATAACATCGATTGTGGCCGTCACAGGCAATCCCGGCCAGGCAAACTATGCGGCGGCGAAGGCTGGCATGATCGGGATGACCAAGGCCCTTGCCGCCGAAGTCGCGTCGCGCGGGATCACGGTGAATTGCGTGGCGCCTGGCTTTATCGAAACCGCGATGACCGATGGACTCGCCGAGGAACAAAAGACCAAACTTCTCGCCCAAATTCCAGCTGGAAAGCTTGGCCAAAGCGATGATATTGCTGGCGCTGTCGCCTATCTTGCAAGCCGGGAGGCCGCCTATCTCACGGGGCAGACTTTGCATGTTAATGGCGGCATGGCGATGATCTGAACTTGTGAAGAACGGCAGTGCCCCTTAAATGATGTTCTGTTGTTTGCTGTACACACCTAGTCAACCGCGACGAGACTGTGTTACGAAACGTCGCCGTGAAGGGGCATTTGCCCCACGGCGTCAGTCATAGGTCTCAACGACAAGAAGTTGTCCGAGGCCAGCTAATCGAGGAAGCTCCCCTATGAGTGATACTGCTGAGCGCGTCAAAAAGATCGTGATCGAGCACCTTGGCGTGGACGAGGGTAAGGTCAACGAAAATGCCAGTTTCGTGGACGACCTTGGCGCTGACAGTTTGGATACCGTCGAGCTGGTCATGGCCTTCGAGGAAGAATTCGGCTGCGAGATCCCCGACGAGGCTGCCGAGAAAATCCTGACTATCAAGGACGCCATCGGCTATATCGATCAAAATGCACAGCAAAGCGCCTGATCCAGGCGTTTTCCCGGACCGGAGCATTAACCGGTCCATGACTTGATCGGAACTGAATAGGTCGTTGCATGTCGTCTAGACGTGTCGTCATTACCGGTATTGGCCTCGTGACCCCGCTCGGCTCTGGCGTTGATGTCAGCTGGCGGCGGCTTATTGCCGGCGAGAGTGGTCTAAGAGAAATCGATCGGTTCAAGATCGATGACCTCCCGGCCAAAGTTGCGGGCATGGTGCCTCCAGATGGGACCGAAGGTGCTTTCGACGTCGAAGAGGTGATGTCGGCGAAGGATGCCAGGCGCAATGATCCCTTCATCCTCTATGGCATTGCTGCTGCTTCCGAAGCGATCAAGCATTCGGGCTGGAAACCGGAAAGCGACGAGGCCAGGTCCAGGACCGGCGTTCTGATCGGATCTGGCATCGGTGGCCTTGGCACCATTGCCCACACCGCCGTCGAGCTTGAAACGCGGGGTCCACGCCGGGTTAGTCCCTTCTTTATTCCAGCGTCCCTGATCAATCTCGTCAGTGGTCAGGTTTCAATCAAATTCGGCTTTAAGGGCCCCAACCACTCGGTGGTCACCGCCTGTTCGACCGGTGCCCATGCAATCGGCGATGCGTCAAGGATGATCCAGCTCGGTGATGCCGACGTCATGGTGGCCGGCGGTGCTGAGGGTGCGATCTGCCGTTTGGGCATTGCCGGTTTTGCGTCGATGAAGGCGCTCTCAACCCACTACAATGATCAGCCGACCA
This sequence comes from Geminicoccales bacterium, assembly GCA_050633905.1. GTDB lineage: Bacteria > Pseudomonadota > Alphaproteobacteria > Geminicoccales > Geminicoccaceae > JANQPX01. Next base: position 54,883 of record JBOEHJ010000046.1, on the reverse strand, counting down.
AGGCGTCCCGTCCCTGGGATAAAGGGCGCGATGGCTTCGTCATGGGCGAAGGGGCTGGCATCGTGGTGCTTGAGGAACTTGAGCATGCACGAGCGCGCGGCGCTAAAATCTATGGTGAGGTCGTTGGCTACGGGCTCTCCGGCGATGCTTATCACATCACCGCTCCCAGCCCGGACGGCGATGGCGGCTACCGCTCGATGAAGATGGCGCTGGAGCGCGCAGGACTCGAACCAGGCGATATCGACTATGTCAACGCCCATGGCACGTCGACCCCCCTCGGCGATGAGATCGAGCTTGGTGCGGTGAAGCGCCTCTTCGGCAAGGCGGCCGAGCGGCTTTCGATGTCCTCGACCAAGTCTGCGACTGGCCATCTTTTGGGTGCAGCCGGCGGAGTCGAGGCGATTTTTGCCATGCTCGCCATGAACCACCAGATCGTGCCGCCGACCTTGAACCTCGATGATCCCTCCGATGGATGCGATCTCGATCTCGTGCCACATAAAGCCAGGGAACGCGAGGTGCGTGCCGTCCTCTCGAACTCGTTCGGTTTTGGCGGCACCAACGCCACGGTCGTGATCACCCAACCACCCGAGGGCTAAGCGGACTGCTTTCGTCATGCGGCTGAAGTTATTTGCCTTGTTCTGCCTGTTGGCCCTGGCCGGCAGTGCGGGATACAGTTTTTTTGCCTTCAAGACCTATATCGGCCAAAGCGGTCCCAATACCAAAGAGACCATTGTCCTTTTGCCGCGCGGTTCCGGCCTCAGCACCATCGTCCAAAAGCTTGATCAGGCCGATGTCATCAATCACCCCTGGCTATTTCGGCTTGCTGTACGCCTGGGCGGGCATGACCGCGCGCTCAAAGCCGGTGAATATGCCTTTCCTCCCGGCGTCACGCCGGATGAGGTGATTGCCACGCTCACCGAGGGCAAGTCCCTGATGCGGCGCCTCACCGTGATTGAGGGACAGACTGTGGCCGAAGCATTCCGCCTGATCGACCAAGCGGCGGGTTTAAGCGGCGCTCTTCCGGAAATGCCCGCCGAGGGCAGCCTGCTGCCGGAAACCTATCTCTACACCCAAAGCGATACCAAGGCGGATCTGGTCAAACGCATGCAGGACGCCATGACCGAGACCTTGGAGAAAGCCTGGGCTGATCGGGATGAGGGACTTCCTTTCGATACCCCGGAACAAGCGCTCATTCTGTCCTCGATCGTTGATCGGGAAACTGCGCTTGCAGAAGAGCGCTTTAAGGTGGCGGCGGTTTTCATCAATCGCCTCAGGCTCGGAATGCGCCTGCAATCCGATCCGACCATTATCTACGGTCTGACCAAGGGAGAAGGCCCCCTGGATCGAGAACTAACCCGGCAGGACTGGAAGTTAGATGATCCCTATAACACCTACAGGATCGACGCCCTTCCGCCCGGGCCTATCGGCAATCCCGGCCGTCACTCCATTGAAGCGGTGATGCATCCGGCCGATGTGGATTTTCTCTACTTCGTCGCCGATGGCACTGGCGGCCATGCTTTTGCCGTTACCTTGGATGAGCATAACGAAAATGTCGCCCGCTGGCGCGACTTCAAAAGCAAGCGGGACGCCAAGGCTAAGGCCGACGAAGCCGCGGATGATGCGCCGCCGCCTTCTTGAACCGGTCCAGTCTAGCTACCGGGCTTTGACTATTCCTTGCTCGGATGCCCCTGCAGCCAAGGATCGGTCCAAGCCTGTGGCAGGGCGGCAAGCAGGCGAATCGCCAGATAGATCCGCAACGGAAACGCAATCCGCGCAGCTTTCTTCGCGAGCCCGCGCTGGATGATGACGGCAGCGCGTTCCGCATCCATGACCAGCGGCATCGGGAATTGGTTTTCCGCCGTCATCGGCGTATGCACGAAGCCCGGACAAATTACGGAGACGGCAACGCCGTCGCTCATCAGTGCACCGCGCAGCCCCTCGCCATAGCTACGCACGGCAGCCTTGCTCGCCGCATAGCCAGGCCCCGTCGGTAAACCACGAAAGCCCGCAAGCGAACTCATCAGCGCAAGATGCCCCGAACGCCGTTCAGTCATAAGCGGGATCACGGGTTGGACAGTGTTTAAAACCCCCTCGACATTGACCCTGAAGAGGGTCTGGACGGGATTGGGGTCCTGATCGTTACTGCCGGACACACCAGCATTGGCAATCACTAGATCGAGCGGATGGGCGCGATCGACATCCTCGATCCAAGCAGCCATCGCCTTTCCATCCGTGACATCGATTGAAGCCACCAAGGCCTCGGCCCCGTTGTCCCGACAGGCCGAGGCAACGACCGCCAGGCGATCAGCACTGCGGCCGTGCAAGGCCAGAACCGTTCCCGGCATTGCATAGAGCCTGGCGAGGGCTTCTCCGATACCGCTGCTGGCACCGGTGATCAGGATCGTTTTCGGGGATGAGGATTGGCTCATGGGGACCATTGCGCTAAGAGGATGCTGCATCGAGTCTGTGCTCGCTCGCGTTCCCTTAGCCCTAGAGCATTGTCAGATCAAGTCGCCTAACAAGACCAGCTCCGGCCAGTCACATCGATCACGAGGTTTTCTGCCAATGAGTTCGACCGCAGCACCGATCAAGGTCAAGCGCCGGGGATTGATGCTGGTGCTGTCCTCACCATCCGGCGCCGGTAAGACGACCATCGCGCGCCGTCTGCTCGATGTTGAACCGGAGCTGACATTGTCGGTCTCGGTCACAACGCGACCGAAGCGCCCGAGCGAGGAGAACGGCGTTCATTATCATTTCATCGATCGTGGGCTTTATGATGACATGGTCGATCGCGGCGAACTGCTGGAACATGCGGAGGTCTACGGCCATGGCTACGGAACACCGAAATCAGCCGTCCACCAAGCGCTCGATAGCGGCCTGGACGTCTTGTTCGACATCGATTGGCAGGGTGCCCAGCAATTGAGGCAGCAGGTCTCCCAGGACATCGTCTCGATGTTCATCCTGCCGCCATCGACCGCTGAGCTTGCCAACCGGCTGCAAAAGCGCGCCGAAGATTCCGATGAAGTCGTCGCCAAACGCCTGGCCCAGGTCTCAGCGGATGTGACCCACTGGGCCGAATACGATTACGTGATGATCAACCATAATCTGGAAAAGAGCGTGGGGGCCGCACGCTCCGTCCTGACCGCCGAACGCCTAAAACGCCGACGGCAGGTCGGCCTCGCCGATTTTGTCAGCCAGTTCCGAGAACAACCCAAAAAAGTGGTGTGACCAGCTCATTTGGTTGTCGGCGCCTTCGAAGAACGCGCCCGGGTATCCAGGGGTATGCGGACTCTTGTCGGAAATGTTTCGGGGAGTGTGCCGGTGGTTTGTTGGGGGAGCGGGCTTGTAAGGCCTGCCCCGTAAAGGTCAATTTTGGGCAGTCGAGAACGCATTGGCTAGGCGGCAAAATCCTTCGATGTCGATTTCCTCGGCGCGGGCAGTCGGCGCCACCTCGGCCACCTCAAGCCATGGCAGCGGATCACCCCCAAGAGTTTTCAGGCTGGTCCGCAGCATTTTCCGCCGCTGGCCGAAGGCGGCCGCAACGACTTTTTCCAGATCGCGCTTGCTCGCTGGGGCAAGCGGTGCCGGGCGCGGTGTCACTTGCACGATCGAAGAGGCAACTTTCGGTGGCGGGACAAAGGCCTTGCCGGGCAAATTCATCAAACGTTCGATCTTACAGAGCCACTGAGTCACGACCGACAGGCGCCCGTAATGCCGGCTGCGGGGGGCCGCGGTCAGGCGCTCAGCGACTTCCCGCTGAAACATCAGCGTCATGTTGTCGATCAAGGTCAGCTGGTCGAGCCAGCGGAACAGCAAGGCGGTTCCGATATTGTAGGGAAGATTGGCAACAATGGTCAGGGCATCTGCATCGAGCGTCCCAAGATCGACGTTCAGAGCATCCCCTTCGATCACCAAGAGCCGCCGCCCAGCCACGGCCGAGAGCTCGCCCAAGGCTTCGATACAGCGGGGATCGGTCTCGATCGCGATGACCCGATCAACCTCGCTTGCCAGCAAGGCCCTGGTTAATCCACCCGGCCCCGGCCCGATTTCGAGCACGGTGCGACCTTTCAGGTTGCCTGCATGGGCAACAATCCGAGCTAGAAGGTTGCTGTCCATCAGAAAATGCTGGCCGAGACGTTTATCGGCGCGCAAATCATAGTCGCGGATAACGTCGCGAAGCGGCCGGAGATCCAAGAGCCGGCGATCCCGACCTAGAGCCGAACGTCGATAAACGCCTGCTTGCGCAGATCGCGTAAATACCGCCTGGCCAATCGATCCAAGCGTTCACGTTCGAGATCCTGGGTGAGCTTTTGCCTTTCTTCCTCCGACCCGAGATCCGCATCGACCGCCTCGTCCCCGCCCCGGCGCTCGCAGACCATCAAGAGATGGATGCCCGCCGGGCCTTGCAAGGGTTTGCTGATCTGGCCCACGGGAAGTGCCGTAACGCCCTCGGCGAGCACGGTCGGCAGGTCACTGACCTTGAGCCAGCCGAGATCGCCCGATGCGGGTGCGGAAAGCTCCTCGGCGACGGCATTGACCGCACCGCAATCGGTGAGCCTTGTCCGGATCGCGTTCGCCTCATCGACCCGAGCGGAAAGAGCCGCGTCATTCGCGGTATCGGCATCGAACAGGATCTGCGAAAGCTTGATCTCCTCGACCGCTTGATCACCGCCTTCCGGCAGTGCCTCGCCCAGGCGACGATCGCGCAGCTGAAAGATGAAGAACCCGACCTGCGAACGAAGAGGTTGGGAGATATCGCCCGGTCGCAGACGCTCCAGCGCTTCCACCAGTTCTCGCGGCAGCTTGGATGCCTGCACCCAGCCAAGATCGCCACCACTGCGCGCCGTCGAGGCAGCTGAGACTTGCCGCGCCAGGGCATCGAAGCTTGCGCCCTCATTGAGCGTCTGCAACAGGCGTGCCGCATCAGCGGCAACGCCTTGCTCATCGCTTGGCTTATCGACGGGCAGCACGATCTCGGAGAGCAGATATTCGGGCTGGCCTTGATCGAGACGCGCTTCCTCCATCGCGATATCGAGCTGATCAACCGTGACATTCACTTGCGGTCGAATCCGCTGGTTGACGATCTTCAGCCAGGAGATCTGCGCCTGCAATTGATCAATCAGTGTTTTGGGGTTGATCTGGTTCTCTTGCAGGAGTCCCGCCAGCTGATCCGATTTCATGTTGTTACGCTGAGCAATTTCGCTAAGAGCCCGATCCGTCTCGCCTTGATTGACGGTGATGGAAAGGCGCTTTGCCTCTTGCAGCTGCAAGGTTTCTTCGACCAGACCGCGCAGCACCTGCTGGGACAGACGGTTCCGGGCTTGTTCCCCATCCGGAATACGGCTGGTCAGGAGGACAAGGCCTAGCCGATCGTTCAGATCCTGTAGGCTAACCACGTCATCGTTGACGATCGCCGCGATCCGCTGCTCGGCGGCGACCGATGACACGATAGAGAAGGCCGACAAGACGAAAAGGATGCCATATCGGCATAACACGGCGCGGCGTAAGTTGATGCGGCACATAGAGGTGGGCATGAGAATTTTCGCTCTCCTGACGAGGCCCGGCATAGCCGACCGGACCCGTTCTGATCAAAAACCAGCAAGTGAGGTTTGACCACCGACTTCACCAAGACTCTGAAATGTGACACGCAGCGAGACGGTGATACCGTCACCGGCATCCCTATCTTCAGTAAACTGCTGCTCCAAGCCACCAATCAAGAGCAAACAAGGATGTCGATAAATCAGCCCAAATTTATTGGCAACCGTGCTGTCCTCTTGAAGATCACGCCTGGTTTGCGCCCGAAGCGTTAGAGAGGACCCAAAACCAACCTGGATACCGGCGGTAATTTCCTCGCGTTCTACGAATTCCTCTTCCGAAACAGAAGGATCATCCTCCAGGGATAGATAGTTGGCATCCAGCCTCAGCCAAGAAGGACCGATAGCAGCACGAACTTCGTTACGCACAGGTGCGAGGTTATTGCGATCGAGCCGAAAGCGATACCGAGCGTGAAGCCAGGGTTCGGGCGTGAATTCCAGCCTTCCGACAAAATCGGTAAAGCGCCCGTCCAATCCGGTGTCCGCATCGAACTGATCGTCCTCCTGAAAGCGGAAACTTTGCCCGATCAGTGCGTTGAACTTTTCACCCGACGGGCCGATCGTCCCGAAACGCCCGCCATAGGTAATGCGCGATCCTTCTTCGACTCTGTCTAGGCCTGGAAAACGGCTTTCTTCAAAGAGATTGGTATCGTCGAATTCCAGATCGAGGCTGTCCTCATTGGGGATATCGCCATCATTCAGACCTGTTGGTGCGAGCGTCAAACTTGCGATCGGCTCGATCACTGGCGTCAAGCCGAAGGTATCGCCGATCCATGGCCAGCTCCAATCCAGTGTCGCTCGCGGAATAATTCGGTTCTCGGTGCGGCTGCCGTCGCTGGACAACGTATCGGGGTCGCCATCCAGATCATAATAATCATCGCGCAAACTCAAACGTAGCCGATATTGATCGCCAAGCTCCCCGACCCAAGGGACTTCCCAGCCGCCGGTCACGGAAAGCCGGCGTGTATCAAGCCCATCGGTTCTGGTCAGGGTCAGGAAGCTGCTGTCCAGGAAGAACCGCGATCCCCAGAGCAACGGTTCGCTCGACAATTCGAGATCCAGGAGCGGGAGGACATAAGGAATTTCCCCTTGATCGTCATCCTCGCGCAGACCCTGAAAGCCATAGGCATTGATCGCCGCGTAGTTTCGTCCATCAATCTGCTCGGCATAGAGGCGATTTTCGAGAATGTCCTGATCGCTGAAATCGTAGCGCTCAAGATAAGTGTCATCCGAGGCAACAAAGAGATCGTAACCCGCACCCCATCCACCGCCGAGCGCAAAACGGCCATTGCCTTCCAGATGCCCCCGGAACTCGTCCCGGCTCGATTGATCTTCGGCATCATTCTCCGCCTCACTACCGCGGGTGATGCTGCCACCGAGATCGTAGATACCGTTGGTGATGCGATGGCGGAACTCACTTGCCAGCACGACGCCTTCTTTCGTGGTGAAGATCGGGGCAAGCGTCAGATCGTAGTTGGGAGCGAGTGCAAAATAATAAGGTGTCTCCAAGGTGAAACCGAGTTCGCTATCATTGCCGACCGACGGCGAAATGAAGCCGGATTTGCGCTTCACGCTTGGATCGGGATGCGAAAAGTAGGGCGTGTAAAAGACTGGAACGCCGAAGAGCTCTAAGAAGGCGTTATTATAGACGACCTCCTTTTCATCTTCGTCATGGGTGACTTTGGAAGCTCTTATCTGCCAAAGAGGATCGCTGTCGCTTTCGGCGCAAAGAGGGCAGGGCGAATAGACGGCCCGGTCCATCTCGGTGCGCTTGCCATCAACCCTACGGCCGCTCTCGGCGGCAATGCGCGCATCACCTTCCAGCCGAGCGCGCATCTCCTCGATCAGCCCATCTTTCAGATCGCCACTTATCGACATCAGATCGGCGTAAATCGCCTGGCCGTTTGGCTCCAACAAAGTGATATTGCCGACCGCTTCAATACGGTCCTCAATTTGGCGATAACGAAGACTGTCCGCCAAGAGCCGCCGATCGCCGCGCGTGACATCCACATTGCCACGCGCAACGACAATTTCACGCTCCTCATCGACTTCAACCTCGTCGGCGAGCAATAAGATGGGGCCTTCCCCAAGTGTCACCTCCTGGGCGTCCGCGGGTAGCGTGCACAGCAAGACCGTGCCAATAGCAAACGCCTTCAGCCAGGGTATCCGCCCCGGGAAACAGCGTTCTCTCGCTTGCGTGGCGATGTTTCGTTGATCAGACACTCACCCGTCTTCCAGGTAAAGCAACGTCGTGATACCGAGCAGAATGGCGATGCCGGCGGGTGTCCAAGCCGCCATTGGCGGTGGCAGACGTCCCGACAATCCCAGCGCAAAAACAACGTCCGACAGAATGTAGAAACCAAAGCCAGTGATCAAGCCACCGGTGACCAAAATACCCGTACCACCGCGCCTGACCTGCCGAAGCGAAAAGGCGGCGCCAATCAGGAGCATCGCTGCCAGCAACATCGGCAAGGTCAACAAGCGATGCCAGTAAAGGCGGTGTTCACGCGCGGAAAAGCCGACCGCTTCCAGCGAGGCGATAAAATCAGGAAGATCCCAAAACGAGGTCGTCTCCGGCGCCTCGAAGCTTTCTTGAATGCGATTAGGCGTCAGATCTGTTGGAATTCTCATCTGATCGATCCGCCGGCTGGTGCCATCGTTCAGGACATAAAACGGCTTGGTCATCTGCCAATAGCCGTCTTCCAGATCGGCGGATGGCGCATCGGCGCGCGCAGTGAAACGTTGCTCCTCGTCGTAAAAGAAAACGGTGACATGTTGAAGCTTCGGCGGGTTTCGGATCATCTGCCGGGCATGCAAGAGCAGTTCGCCCTCATCCCCTGGCAGGCGCAGCCAAAGCCCCCCCGGCGAGACCGCCACATGGGCTGCACGATTGGAAAAATAGACCCGCTCCATGTTCTCATACTTTCCCACGAGAACGGCGCCGATGGGATTGAGGATGGTCACGACGAAAATGCCGAAGGTCACACAGACGACCAGAGCCGGCGTCAGGAACTGCCAGACCGAGACCCCGATCGCGCGGACGGCGACCAGCTCATGGCTTCGAGTAAGGCGCTGAAAACTGAACATCGCGCCGAACAACACGGCAAACGGCAAGAGCTTTTGCAGGAAGAACGGCAAGTGGAGCCATGCCATCTGAAAGACGACGATGAAGGTCGCGGCCGGCCGGTTGCTGGAGCGGCGCAGAAGCTCGATCAGGTCGACAACCACCGCGATGATGCCGAGCGCGAAAAGCGCGATCGCAATGCCGAGTGCCGCATGTTTTGCGATATAGAGGGAAAGAGTAAGCGACGGCCTGGCAGACCCCAACATTTCTCGATGCGCGACACCTATGCCGGCGAGACGCCCCTCGACATTGCTCATGCCGGTTTCAGACTGCGTTCTCGCTGCACCAGCTTGGGCAGACGATAGCCAAGCAACAATGCCGCACTGATCATGATCGGGAGGAGGGGAACCACATAGAGCAACGGCACCAGCGAGGGTTGACGAAGGGCAAGGCTCGAGGATGCTGTGCTGAGTGCTTGAACGATCACCACAGCCACCACAGCCGCCAGGATGCCCTGCCAAGGACCGCGGCGATCATGCCGCCTGGTCAACATCACCGTCATCCCAATGACGGCGAAAACCAGCGCATTGAGGGGCCATGTCACGCGCTTGTGACCTTCGGTAATCAGGCGTTGGCGTTGTTCGTCGCTAAGCGTCTCGTCGTCCGGCGAGAACAACTCACCCAGATACATCTCCTTCGGGCGCCGGTTGCGCTCGCCTTTGGGCGTGGTCGCCGCTGTCAGATCCAAGGTGTAGGAGTCGAAATGCAGCAGCGACAGATCCGCTTCACCCGAAGCCCCCCTTTTCAGCTCCTGGCGATTGCCGTTTTCGAGCACGAAGACAGGACCATTTTCGCCCTGTAGCAAGATACCATGCTCAGCCATCATGGTGATGGGTAGATCTCGGATTCGCTCGTCATGGACCAAAATACCCGCAAGCTTCCCCCCCTCCTCAGCCGCGCGCACATAGACCGTGAGCTTCGGCACTGGCGCATTGAAGATGCCCGGCTGCAGGAGCAGATGTGAAAAATCCCGTCTGATCTCGAATTGCAAATCCTTGAAGTCACGAAAAGCGGTCGGCATCAAATAGAGAGAGTTGACATAGCCGATCCCGCTCACGATCAACCCGACCATCAGCCCGGGGGTGGCAAGTTGGATATTGCTCAACCCGACCGATTTCATCACCACGATCTCGCTCTCGATCGACAGCCGGTGATACGCGAACAACACAGCGCAAAACAGAGCGAACGGCATCACAACCAGCAGCAGGGACGGCAACAGCAAGGCGGTGAGATACAGAAATGTGGTGAGCGGCAGCCCTTTGTTGACGATCAGATCGACAAATCGCAGAGACTGCGACAGCCATACGGCACCGGCAAAGGCCACAGTCGCCAATAAAGCCGGCAAAACGAGCTGCATCACTAGGTATTTAAGATAGATTTTCATCGGTGGTCATCATACAGAGAGATGATCAACAAGCCAGAAGGCAAATGAGCGTCCCTGTTCAGTCGACCCAAGTCGAGTCGACAACCCTCAAATGCGGAGATGGAGCCGCCAGATGAAGATTGATTTTACCGATATTAACGTCCTCCCAAGCCGGGGCACGCTGATCCTGTTCAGCACGGCTGAGGGTCATTTAAATGATGTCGCCAGCGATCTCGACAAGAAAACCGGTGGTGCTATCCAACGCGCCATCGAGCTCGCCGGCAACAAGTTCAAGAATAGCTCGATCGACATCGTCTGCCCGGCCGACACGGATTACGACCGGCTGATCGTCTTCGCTGTCGACGACGTCGCAATGTGCCATCCCTTCGATCTCGAAAGTTTGGGCGGACGCGTCGCGATCAAGCTTAGAGCCCTCGGGATCAGGCAAGCGGAGCTTGTCATTGAAAAGCTCGAAGGCCAGCAATTGTCTGTTTCGGACGCCGCCGTCGCGATCGCGACGGGTCTTAGATTGCGCAATTATCGCTTCGACAAATATCGCACATCAGCCGATGACGATAGCGAGATGCCGGCAGAGGGAATTGCGGAGGCGACCTTCCATCTGGCGCAGCATGCAGATGCCGCTTCCACCTGGACCGGCGCGTCAGCGATTGCGGCTGGCGTCGAACATGGCCGCGACCTGGTCACCGAACCTGCCAACGTGCTCAACCCCAGAGCTTTCGCCGATCATTGCCTGGAAATCAGCAAAGAGCTCGGCATCGAGATCGAAATCCTGGGGCAGGCTGATCTGGAAAAGCTTGGCATGCGCGCCTTGCTCGGCGTGGCGCAGGGTAGCGAAAATGAACCTTATGTCGCCGTGATGCAGTGGAAGGGCGGCAAAGAAGGCGAAGCACCAGTTGCTCTTGTGGGCAAAGGGGTCTGCTTCGACACCGGCGGTATCTCGTTGAAGCCCCCCGGCGGCATGGAAGAAATGAAATGGGATATGGGCGGCGCGGCCGCCGTCTTCGGCGCGATCAAGGCGATTGCCGGACGCAAAGCCAAGGCAAATGTCGTGGCGGTGCTCGGCCTTGTCGAGAACATGCCATCCGGTACCGCCCAGCGGCCGGGTGATGTGGTGAAGGCCATGTCCGGAACAACGATCGAGATCATCAACACCGATGCCGAAGGCCGGTTGGTTCTGGCGGATGCGCTGCATTACACCAAGGAGCGCTTCCGTCCCAAGGCGATGATCGATGTTGCGACGTTGACCGGTGCGGTCATCGTGGCGCTGGGTCATGAGCAAGGTGGCCTGTTTGCGAGCGAGGATGCCCTAAGCGATCAGCTGGTCGCGGCAGGCGATGCGGTCGGCGAGCGGGTTTGGCGCCTTCCGATGAACAGCGATTATGCCAAGCATATCAAATCCGAGATCGCCGACATCAAAAATACCGGCCGGGCGCGTGAGGCAGGTGCCACCGCCGGTGCCGTATTCCTGCAACGTTTCGTCGGCGATGTGCCCTGGGCCCATCTCGATATCGCAGGCGTCGCCTGGTCGAAGCGGGAACTGCCGCTTGCCGCTAAGGGAGCAACCGGCTTCGGTGTTCGCCTCCTGGACCGTTTCGTTGCGGATCAATTCGGTTAATTGACGAGGGAGGGGCCAGCGCTATCGATGGCAGAGGTCGGTTTTTATCATCTCACCAAGACAGCGCTGGAACCAGCGCTCGGTCGCTTGCTCAACAAGGTTCTGGAAAGCGGCAAGCGGGCTGTGGTCATGGCCTCATCGAGCGAGCGTGTCGAAGCCCTTAACCGAGCGCTCTGGACCGATCAGGCCGATAGCTTCCTTCCCCATGGCTCCGCCAAGGACGGTGATGCCGAAAAGCAGCCGGTTTTCCTGACCACCAAGCCGGAAATGCCGAATGACGCCTCCATCCTGGTGCTGGTGGATGGCGCCGTGGCTGAACCATTGCCAGAGGGTATCGAGCGGGTCTTGATCATGTTCGACGGTCAGGATCAAGCAGCGCTGGCAGGCGCAAGAGAAGCCTGGAAAAACCACCAGGCCCAGGGAGACAAGCTGGTCTACTGGCAACAAACTGAACGCGGCGGCTGGAAAAAAGCCCGCGAATCCTAGTTGGTGTGAAACGTCCACATCGTTGACTGGGCCTTGCGCCATCCTGATATGGTCGGAATTGTCTTGGAAAGCCCTCAAATCATGGTTTCAGAAGCTCCTGCGACAGCACTGCTCTTTGCACCTTTCGATAGGCTAGCTATAAGGCGGGCAGATCACCCCAACACTACCGAAGAACAAGGGAGTTTGGCCCATGGCCATCGAACGCACGCTTTCCATCATCAAGCCTGATGCTACCAGGCGCAACCTGACCGGCGAAATCAATGCTCGTTTCGAAAAGGCGGGCCTTCGGATCATCGCCCAGCGGCGCATTCAGCTGACCCGCACCCAGGCAGAGGCCTTTTACGGTGTTCATAAGGAGCGGCCGTTTTTCAACGATCTCTGCAACTTCATGACCTCGGGTCCGGTGGTTGTCCAAGCCCTCGAAGGCGAGGATGCTATCGCACAGAACCGAAAGGTCATGGGTGCAACCAATCCGGCCGAGGCCGAGGCCGGTACGATCCGCAAGGATTTTGCCGAATCGATCGAAGCTAATTCCGTCCATGGCTCCGATGCACCGGAGACCGCCAAGGAAGAAATTGCTTTCTTCTTCGCCGGCGTCGACGTCGTCGGCTAGTGGTGTGACCACATCATTTGGTCCCTCCGCCATCACCAGGATCGACGGTATGCGGTCAAATTCTGGAGATAGCGAAGTAATGTTTCTTGACGAACATGCAACTAGCGATGTGAGCCGATTAGGCTGACGAGGGGGGGAGTCCCCCCCTCGATCACCACCCGGTTACCGTCGATACGTACCTTGCCCGATGTGAAAAGATCGAGAGCTAACGGGTAGCACTGGTGCTCGACCTCCAAAACGCGCGCAGCAAGCGTTTCAGCGGTATCATCCTGTTTCACTGGTACGATGCCTTGGACCAAGATTGGTCCATCATCCAGTTCAGCCCTGACCAGATGCACGCTGCAGCCGTGAACGCGAACGCCGGCAGCGAGCGCGCGCTCATGGGTGTGCAATCCCTTGAACGAGGGTAGGAGGGAGGGGTGAATATTGATCATCCTGCCCTGCCAGCGCTCGACGAAGTCAGTCGTCAAAATGCGCATGAAGCCAGCAAGGCAGACGAGCTCGATCTCGGCCGCATGAAGAGCCTCATCCAACGCCGCATCAAAGTCTGATCGGTCAGGATAGGCCCTGTGGTCGATCGATGCAGTCACAATGCCGGCTTCTGCAGCGAAGGCAAGACCCGCAGCCTCCGGACGATTCGAAAGGACTAACGCGATCTCAAAGTCAGCCCCCGGTCGCTGACCGGCAGCGATCAGGGCTTTCATGTTGGAGCCACGCCCCGAAATCAAAATCGCCGTTTTCATGATTCGATTTGAAGTGCCTGTTCGTAATTAGCAGCGAATCATCTTTGTCAGGGCCGCCCGCCTCGGGCTCAAGTTTGCATACCGTCGATTTCGACGCAGGCGGGGCCATCGCCTTCGACCAACTCACCGAGATGATAGACCGTCTCACCTTGCTTTTTCAGATGATCGGTAAGGCCCTTGGCCTCCTCTTTCGCCACGATGACCACCATGCCGATCCCGCAATTGAAGGTCCTGAGCAAACTCTCAGGCGTCATCTTGGCGACTTCGTAGATCCAGCGGAAAACGGGAGGTGCTTGCCAGCGACGCGCATCGATCTTGGCCATCAGGCCGGAGGGCAGAACTCTCGGTACATTTTCGATCAAACCACCGCCGGTGATATGGGCTAATCCCTTGATGACGCCATCGGATAGCGACTGCTTGAGGCTGGCGGCATAGATCCGGGTCGGCGTCAGGAGAACGTCGGCCAGGAGCTGGCTCTGATCGAAAGGGGCGGGATCGCTAAGGGCCAGGCGCTCAGTGCGCAGGATCTTGTTGACCAGCGAGTAGCCATTGGCATGGATGCCATTCGAGGCGAGGCCGAGCAACACATCGCCGGCTTTGATATCGTCCTTCGGCAGCATGTTGTCGCGACTGACGGCGCCGACGGCAAAGCCGGCGAGATCGAAATCACCGGGCTTGTAATGGCCAGGCATCTCGGCGGTTTCGCCACCGATCAACGCGCAGCCGGAGGAACGACAACCCTCGGCAATGCCGGCAACGACATCCTTGGCGGCGAGCGGATCGAGCTTGGAACTCGCGAAATAATCGAGGAAAAACAGGGGTTCAGCACCCTGCACGAGCAGATCGTTGACACACATCGCCACGAGATCGATCCCCGCGATCTTGTGCTGATCCGCCTTCGCGATGAGCTGCAGCTTGGTGCCAACGCCATCGGTTGCCGCGACCAGGACGGGCGAGGTGAACCCCGCCTCCTCAAGATCAAACAGCCCGCCGAAACCGCCAAGAGAACCACTAGCACCCGGCCTGGCTGTCGAGCCAGCCAGCGGCGCAATCGCTTTGACGAACGCATTACCGGCCTCGATGTCGACGCCGGCTTGCCGATAACGGTCGCTGTCCGTCATTCGGTCCTTCACATGTGTCATGATAGCATGCTTGAGTTTTATCTAGAACGAGACCAAATGGTGAGTGTCGACACCTTAGGTGATCTGGAACGCTTTGCAATGCTTCAATCCAAACGTTGTATCTTGTTATTCATTTCTATCCTTATGGTTTGGCTTAGCCAGACTTTATCAGCGGCTGCGCAATCCGCAGACCTCTACACTGTGGGCGATATTCCCGTTGATGTGGTTGCGGATGACGCCGTGTCGGCGCGGGAACAAGCGCATCTGCAGGGACAGCAAATCGGGTTTTCGCGCCTGCTGCGGCGATTGGTACCAGCCAGGGATCATGCCAATCTGCCGGAAGCACAGCAGCTCTCGGTCGAGCGCTATGTACAGAACTTCCAGATCGCCGATGAGCGTCTTTCCAATACACGCTATCTCGCCAAGATGACCGTCGCCTTTGACCCCGAGCGCGTGCGCGACCTTCTCAGGTCTGAGCGCCTCGCCTTCTCCGACGAGGTTTCAGCGCCATTGGTTGTTCTTCCGCTCTATGACGATCAGGCGAACCCATATCTCTGGCCCGAAAATAATCCTTGGTGGGCTGCCTGGGCAGAAGAGCTTGATAGTGAAAGCGGACTTCGTCTGATCATGCCCCTTGGCGACCTTGAGGATGTGAGCGCGGTCTCGGTGGATCAGGCGCGCTCTGGCGATGTGATCGCGCTTCGCCGTCTGGCCAGTCGTTATGGGGCAAAGGATGCGGTCGTCATGAGTGCTGCCCCCGTCTCCGACCCTGCTCTCGGCGGACCGGTCTCGATCAGGCTGGCGGCGCGAAGGGTCGGCGGCGATGATCGGATCGGACAATCGTTCACCCTCGATGGACAACCCGGGGAGACGTTGGACGACGTGCTCAAGAACGCTGTCGTTCAGTTGCAAAACAGCCTCGATGAGCAGTGGAAAAGCACGCATCTCTTGCGTTTGGACACTGGCGGTCTCATGTTTGTCGACGTCCCAATCAGCAGTCTTCAAGATTGGATCAAGATCAATCGGGATTTGGAAAACCTTGTAGAAGTCAGCCAAATTGAGATCGCATCGTTTGCCCAAGAACGGGTGCAGATCCAAGTTGACTATGTGGGTGACGAGCTGGGTTTCGAGCAGGCGTTAGGTCGGATCGGCTTGTCGTTGTCGCGGGAAGGGGAACAATGGCTGTTGCAACCGACGGTGACAAACCCGAGGTTCGACGAAACGCCGGACGAGACGACGACCTCGTTCTAGCGCCTCCATCACCTTTTAATCTGGCCAATTATCTATCGATTGGTCGGATGTTGCTGGTCGGCCCACTGGTCTGGCTAATCGTGAAGGACCACGTCTGGGCCGCCTTTTGGGTTTTCGTGGTCGCCGGCATCACCGATGCGCTGGACGGCTATATCGCCAAGACCTTCAATCGCAAGACCGATCTTGGCGCTATCCTTGATCCCCTAGCGGACAAGGTTCTCCTGAATGGCATCTACGTCGCCCTGGCTTTGTCCGGTCATCTGCCTCTTTGGCTGGCCTGGCTGGTGATCGGGCGGGATATCCTGATCGTGATCGGCGTGATGCTCATCAGACGGCGGGATCCGGTGTTTCGCGTGCGTCCGCTCAAGGTCGGCAAGCTTAACACCTTCGTGCAAATATCGCTGGCAGCAGCGGCTTTGGCTATCTGGGGTGACGTTATCGATGTGCGGACCTTGATCGAGCCCTTGATCTGGGTGGTGGCCGCTATGGTCCTCATTTCCGGTGCCAGCTATGTTGTCCAAGCCTTTCGCTACGCCGATCTGGAGAAGTCTTCTTGACCTGGAACTGGTCACCCGCCCTCCGCCTTGTCGCGCTTGTCGTTGTCCCGCTCTCGCTGATCGTGATGGGCTTGGTGCTACTGAAGCAAATTCTCCTGCCTTTTCTGGTCGGTCTGGCCGCGGCCTATATGCTGGATCCGTTTGCCGATCGCCTGGAGCGCATGGGCTTCGGTCGAAGTTCATCGACGATGATGATCACGGTCAGCTTTTTTCTTGTAATCTCGATTGTTGTCCTCCTGCTGCTGCCGCCGCTCGCAACCCAGGCGGCAGCTCTTGCCAGCGAA
Source organism: Geminicoccales bacterium (assembly GCA_050633905.1). Classification (GTDB taxonomy): domain Bacteria; phylum Pseudomonadota; class Alphaproteobacteria; order Geminicoccales; family Geminicoccaceae; genus JANQPX01. The sequence goes on along the minus strand of JBOEHJ010000046.1, from coordinate 38,111 downwards.
CTTCCCAATTACGTCGAACGGCTGCGGGACCGCCTGCTGCCGCTCCTGACCTCGCTGATCGAGCGCTTCAGCTTCGCCTCTGATCTTTCCGCAGAAGGCCTGATTAAGGGACAGGCAACCCAGGCGATCAGCGTTTTCATGAGTTCGGTGACCGGCCTCCTGCAATCCGGTGTCGCCCTCCTCAATCTGGTGGCACTGATTTTCGTCACGCCGATCGTCACCTTCTACATGTTGCGCGACTGGGACAAGATGATCGCTGTTCTCCGAGGATTGGTGCCTCCAAGGCAGCAACTGACCTTCGATCGGTTGGGGCATGAAATCAACGAGGTCTTGGCGGGTTTTCTGCGCGGTGCTGGCTTGGTCTGCACCTTCCTCGCCTGCTTCTATGCCGGCGGCTTGTGGCTGATCGATCTCAAATACGGCTTGATCATCGGCCTCCTTACCGGCTTTTTCTCGTTCATCCCCTTCATTGGCATGGCGCTAGGCATGGCGGTCGGCGTCTCGGTTGCCGCCTTTCAGTTTCAAGATGTCTGGATGGTGCTGCTGGTGGTCGGGATTTTCGGCATGGGGCAGTTCATCGAGGGAAATCTGATCAGCCCGCGCCTCGTCGGCAGCCGCATCCATCTGCACCCCGTCTGGATGATTTTCGCGGTTCTCGCCGGCACGGCACTATTTGGCCTGCTGGGCACCCTTTTAGCCGTCCCCTTTGCCGCCGTGCTCGGCGTGCTGATCCGGTTTAGCGTCGAGCGCTATCGACAAAGCACGCTGTTTCTGGCGAGTGACCATGACATTGCGGCAGCCGAGGGAAGCGAGCTTGCGCGCGACGACGCCCTTGCCGAAGCCGATCAGCCGAAAACCGGCACGCTTGGATGACTGCCTCCGATCAACTGCCCCTGACATTCGCCCATCGGGCTGCACTGGGCGCCGAGGACTTCATGCCATCAGGCTGCAATCAAGAAGCCCGCGCCTGGCTTGAATGCTGGCCGAACTGGCCAGGCCCTGCCTTGATCCTTCACGGGCCTGCAGGTGCGGGGAAAACCCATCTCGCGGCCATCTGGCAACGACGAGCTCATGCGATCATCTTGGACCGCATCAAGCTTGGCGCAACCTTGGAAATTAACGCTTCCAGGTGCTACTTGGTCGATCCCGCTGAACCGGTCATCGACGAGGTTGCCCTGCTGCAGCTTTACAATCGGCTGCGCGAGGAAAAGGGGTGTCTCCTCCTAACTGCGCGACGTCCGGTCACCCAATGGGGGCTCAACCTGCCTGACCTCGCCTCCAGGCTGACTGCAGCGCCGGCCGCAGCCATCGGCGCGCCGGATGACGAGCTTCTGGCGGCGCTGTTTCTAAAAATGTTCGACGATCGCCAGCTCAAGATACCGGAGCCGGTCATCCGCTACCTCCTGACCCATATGGAACGCTCCTTTGCCGCGGCCCGCCATCTGGTGCATGAGCTAGATCGCCTGTCCCTTGCCCGCCAAAGGCCCATCACCATTCCCCTCGCTCGCCTGGCCCTGGCCGCCGGCCAGACGGTTGACTAGGGAAAGGTTTTCTGGCGAGCGACTGGAGAAAATCACAAACGGAGAGACTTGATCGATGGACCTTGGGATCGTGGGGAAGAAGGCGCTGGTTTGTGCAGCCAGCAAGGGATTAGGCCGGGCCTGCGCCATGTCGCTCGCTCGAAACGGCGTTGAGGTCACCATCACCGCGCGCACCGAGGCCACGCTCGAAGCGACTGCCAAGGACATTCGCGACGCCACCGGGGCGAACATCGCCTTCATTGCCGGTGATATCACCACGAAAGCAGGGCGTGAAGCGGCGCTCAACGCCTGTCCTGATATGGATATCCTGGTGAATAATGCGGGTGGCCCGCCGCCCGGCAACTTTCGGGACTGGACCGAGGAAGACTGGCAATCAGCCTGTAACGCCAACATGATCACCCCAATCGAGCTGATCAAGGCGGTGGTCGACGACATGATGGGCCGGAAATTCGGGCGTATCGTCAACATCACCTCGTCTTCGGTGAAGGCGCCAATCTCGGTGCTCGGCCTCTCGAACGGGGCCCGTTCCGGCTTGACCGGCTTCGTCGCCGGCATCGCGCGGGAAACGGTCGAGCATGGGGTCACGATCAACAATATCCTGCCCGGCCGCTTCGATACCGATCGCCTGCGAGGCGGCTTTGCATTCGCCGCTGGAAAATCTGGAAAGTCGGAAGAAGACGTCGCGCAGGCGGCCGCTGCCGCCATCCCGGCCAAGCGCTTTGGTCGGCCTGACGAATTCGGCGAGCTTTGCGCCTACATTTGCAGCGCTCAGGCAAGCTACATTACCGGCCAGAACTTCCTGATCGACGGCGGCGCCTATCCCGGGACCTATTAAGATCGCACGTCGGGGTCCCCTGGTGATCCACCTTTACAGGGCCTGAAGGCAAGAGCATAACGCCGGCATGAAAGTTCACCGCTCCTATCTATGGCTTCCCTCCTCATCGAAGGGCTGCGTCGTCGCAATTGGTAATTTCGATGGGGTCCATCGGGGACACAAGGCCCTGATCAAGGCAGCCCAACAAAAGGCCGATGATCTGGGCAGAAAGCTCGGCATCGTCACCTTTGAGCCGCATCCGCTCCAGATCTTGCGTCCGGACATAGCGCCAAAGCGCCTAACCCCTTTTCGGACCAAGACGAAAATCCTGGCGGAAAACGGTGTTGAGCGGGTCTTCGCGCTCAAATTCGATCGCAACATGCGCGAAAAGAACCCAGAAGCGTTCGTCCAGGATGTTCTGGTGGACGGCCTAGCCGTCTCGCATGTGGTGGTGGGCTACGATTTTCGTTTTGGCCACAAAGCGAGCGGCGATGTGGAAACGCTCATCACCGAAGGGAAAGCCCACAGTTTCGGCGTCAGCAAGATCGATCCCAAGGCCTGGCAGGGCGACATTTGCTCCTCCAGCCGCATCCGAACGCTGATTGACCAAGGCAACGTCGAAGCTGCCGCTGATTTGCTTGACCACCCTTTCGTGGTCGAGGGCCGGGTGGTCAGCGGCGATCGCCGGGGCCGTGAGCTTGGCTATCCCACCGCCAATATTCGGCGCCCCGATCCCAATTCCATCAACAGCCCTGCTCTTTGGCCAAAGTCTGGGATTTACGCGGTCCGCGCGGCCTGGCAGGAGGCTGGACAGATGATTTGGGCGGATGGTGCCGCCAATATCGGGCTCAGACCGACATTCGACGATCAACAGGGTCATCTCCTCGAAATTCATCTCCTTGACCGCGACGTCGATCTGTACGGCAAACGTCTATGTTGCCAGTTCATCAAGCACCTCCGCGATGAACAAGCTTTCGCCGATATCGAGTTATTGAAAGAGCAAATGGCAAAAGATTGCGAAGAAGCCAAAGCGATCCTCGCAAATTCGCCCGCTCATCACCAATTATAAGGGCTAAGAGCGCAGGCGACGTGACATTTTCCAGGGATTCATTATGAAGTAACGCCTCATCGTCCCGTTCACGGACTGTCCTCCTTCGCTACCGGTCCCGTTCTTTCCGGCCTGTTGTCGACCCAACTTCAAGAGCTTCGTCATGACCAAGGATTATCGCTCGACCGTTTTTTTGCCCAAAACATCGTTCTCGATGAAAGCGAACTTACCGACGCGTGAGCCCGAAACCCTGGCGAGATGGGCCAAGCTGGATCTTTACAAACGTCAGCGCGCGGCGGCCAAGGGCAAGGAAAAGTTTATCCTGCATGACGGCCCGCCTTATGCGAACGGCCATCTGCATATGGGAACGGCGCTCAACAAGATTTTGAAGGACGTCATCAACCGCAATCAGCAGATGCTGGGCAAAGACGCGAATTACGTGCCGGGCTGGGATTGTCACGGTTTGCCGATCGAGTGGCAGATCGAGCAGAAATACCGGAAAGCCGGCAAGGACAAGGATGCCGTGCCTGTTGCCGAATTCCGAAAAGAGTGCCGGGAATTCGCCGAGCATTGGCTTGACGTCCAGCGGGAAGAGTTCAAGCGTCTCGGCTGCCTCGGTGATTGGGATAATCCTTACACCACCATGAAACACGGGACCGAGGCCGGGATTTTCCGTGAACTCGCCAAATTCGTGATGTCTGGCCAGCTCTATCGCGGCCGTAAGTCGGTGATGTGGTCCGTGGTCGAGAAGACAGCACTCGCCGAGGCCGAGGTCGAGTATCACGACCATACCTCCACGACGATCATGGTCCGGTTCCCCTTGGTCGCCACCAGCGACGTAGCATTGAAAGGGTCCAGTGTCCTTATCTGGACGACGACACCCTGGACCATGCCTGCCAACCGTGCAGTCGCTTACGGCGAGGACGTCGACTACCAGGTCATCGAGGTTACCGGCGTGACCGAAGGTTCCCATGCTGTTGTCGGTGAAAAGCTGGTGCTGGCGGCGGCGTTGCTGGAGTCTGTATCATCTGAAGCTGGAATCACCGGACACAATGTTCTGGCTGACATCAAGGGTTCGGCGCTGGCCGAAGCGACTGCCAAGCACCCTTTCCACGGTCTGGGCGGCTACGAGTTCGAGGTGCCGTTGCTGCCGGCGGATTTCGTCACCACTGAACAAGGCACGGGCATGGTGCATATCGCGCCGTCGCATGGTGCTGACGACTTTGAGCTTGGCCTGAAACATGGCCTCGATGTCCCCGACACGGTCGCAGAGGACGGGCTTTATACTCGCCATGTACCGTTGTTCGAAGGCACGCACGTGTTCAAGGCGGCCGAGCCGGTCCTTGAGGCGCTGACCAAAAACAACGCCCTGCTCGTAGCAGGGAAGCTCGTCCATAGCTATCCGCATTCCTGGCGTTCCAAGGCGCCGTTGATCTTCCGTGCAGCTCCACAGTGGTTCATCCCGATGGAAGGCGATGGCGAGCTTCGGAAAAAGGCGCTGCGGGCGATCAGCGACACGCGCTGGGTACCGGCTGTTGGTGAAAACCGCATCCGCGCCATGATCGAGAATAGGCCGGACTGGTGTGTTTCGCGTCAGCGCGCCTGGGGCGTTCCCATTGCCGTCTTCGTCCATAAGGAGACGGGCGAACTGCTGCAGGATGAGGAGGTCAACGCCCGGATCGCTTCCGCTTTCGAGCAGGATGGCGCCGATGCCTGGTTCACTAACGATCCCGGACAGTTCCTTGGCCCCGAACGGAACCCGGTGGACTATGAGCAGGTGACTGACATCCTCGATGTCTGGTTCGACAGTGGCTGCACCCACGCGACTGTTCTCGAAGAGCGCGATGATCTCCAGTGGCCGGCGTCCCTCTATCTGGAAGGTTCGGATCAGCATCGCGGCTGGTTCCATTCCTCCCTCTTGGAGAGCTGCGGCACCCGTGGCCGTGCCCCCTATGATGCCGTCCTGACCCACGGCTTCGTGGTCGACGCCCAGGGCAAGAAAATGTCGAAGTCAGTGGGTAATGTCATCTCACCGATGGATCTCATGAAAAACCAGGGCGCTGATATTCTCAGGCTTTGGGTAGTCAGCGCCGATTACGCCGAAGACATCCGCATCGGCCCGGAAATCCTGAAAGGCCAGGCGGACGCCTACCGCCGTCTCAGAAACACGCTCCGCTTCCTCCTAGGAAACCTTGCCGACTTCATTGAAAGTGAACGCATGTCCGCGTCGGACATGCCGGAATTGGAAAGGTGGGTGCTGCATCGGCTCGTCGAGGTGGACCAAGTGGTGCGCGAAGCCAATGAAAGCTTCGACTTCGCGCGTCTCTATTCGACCGTGCATAATTTTTGCGCGATGGACCTTTCCGCCTTCTATTTCGATATCCGGAAAGACGTTCTCTATTGCGATCGTTCCGACAGCACACGGCGCCGTGCAGCCAGAACTGTCCTAGACCAGCTGTTTTCTTGCCTCACGGCTTGGCTCGCTCCTGTTCTGGTGTTCACCACCGAGGAGGCCTGGCAAACGCGCTTTCCGAATGAGGACGATAGCGTGCATCTCCGCCTTTTCCCGGCCATCGGCGATGGCTGGCGTGACCAGAAGCTGGCGAAAAAATGGGAGCGCATTCGCCATCTTCGCCGCGCCATCACCGGTGCTTTGGAAATCGAACGTCGGGAAAAACGGATCGGCTCATCCCTCGAAGCCAGGCCGAAGATTTTCGTGAACCAGGAAGATGCCGACCTCCTGGCTGCGATCGACGGCGCCGAGCTTACGATCACCAGTGGGCTTGATGTCGTGGTGGGCGAAGCACCGGCCGGTACCTATACGGACCCTGACGTCCCAGGGATTGCCGTGGTCCCTGCATTGGCCGAGGGTCAGAAATGCGAACGCTGCTGGCAGATCTTCGAAAAACTCGAAGCTGACAGTGTCTGCACGCGCTGTGCCGATGCGGTCGCAACGCTCGAAGCGGCGTAACGGAAGGGCTGGCGACATGACGCTCCGTACCGGTCTTTTGCTGGCGCTTTTGGTAATCGTTTTCGACCAACTGACCAAATGGGTGGTGCTGGAGCCCCTTGACCTCGCCAACCAGCCCTTTGCCGTCACCTCGTTCTTCAACATGGTGCTGGTCTGGAACCGCGGCGTCAGTTTCGGCATGTTCAGCGAGGCAGGATCAACCGGACCGTTAATTTTGACGGGATTGGCGATTGCCGTGGTACTCGGCCTGCTCTACTGGCTCCGCCAAGCGGAAGGCTGGGTAATCGTAAGCGGCCTTGGTCTGGTGATCGGCGGTGCTCTCGGCAATGTGATCGATCGTATCCGCTTTGGGGCTGTCGTCGATTTTCTGGACTTCCATATCGCTGGTTACCACTGGCCCGCCTTCAACATTGCCGATGCCGCGATCTGCATTGGTGCCGGCCTGCTGCTGATCGACAGCTTGCTGTCGCCCGAGCGTCAGGCTACATAGGCATGTTCACGCGCAGCAAAATGACAGTGAGGAGAGGTGATTTGCCCCATCGATGTCGCTCGAGCCAGGTTGCATTCACGACACTTGCTCTGGTTACAGCTCTTGGGCTCAGTGGCTGCGGCGGTGCCAACACGGTTAGCGAAGCGTTTGACCTCGAGAGAAACGGCCCGGATGAAATGACCGTGGTCAAGCGGCCGCCCCTAATCGTTCCTCCCGATTTCAATCTTAGACCGCCGCGTCCAGGCGAGGCCCGCTCTGATGCGACAACGGCAAGCAATGCAGCGCGGGAAACACTGGTCGGCCCGTCCACCGCACCCGCCACTGATGGCAAGCTAGATCCAAGCCCGACATCGTCGAATGGTGCTTCCTCCTCAAATGCAGCGGATGCCGCAACGCGCGCCGAAGCAACCTTGACCGGTCAGCCGGTCTCGACCGATACGGATGACGTCAGTGACGAGCAAGATCTGCAGAAACAGCAACTCTATCAAAAATCACCGCCTCTGCTGCCAAAGCAGGAACAGGTCGCCGAAGCGAAGGTCGAGGCCGAGCCTAGTGCTGGACAAACTGCTCTCTTGAGCCGAAGCGATAAGGTAGAGCGGGATCTCGATGAGCTGGATGAGAAACGGGGCGAAAATCGTGTGGATGACGCCTTGCTTCGCAGTCTGATCGCTTGGACGCCGCCTGCTGAGGACGCAGCCGAAGGGGCTGAGGGTGACGGTCCACCCAAACAGGCCGTTCAAATCGTCCACAGACAACAAACACCGATCAGCACCAGCAACAGCCTGAAGTAGATAGCCACGTGATCATCAACGCCCTTGGACGGATTGGCGCCAGCATCGGCCTTGTCGCCTGTCTCCTCGTCTCAGGCCAACAGACAGAGGCTGCTGTGTTCAATCCGGAAACCTTTACGCTTGCCAATGGAATGCAGGTCGTGGTGATCACCAACCGGCGAGCACCCGTTGTCACCCATCACGTCTGGTACCGCATCGGCTCCGCCGATAGCCCACTTGGCAAATCGGGCCTCCCCCATTTTCATGAACATTTGATGTTCAAGGCAACCGAAACCTTGGATTCTGGAGAATTCTCCAAGGAAGTCGCGAGGAACGGTGGCAACGACAACGCCTTCACCGGGCAGGATTACACCGGCTATTTCCAGACCATCGCCAAGGACCGGCTGGAATTGGTGATGCGCATGGAAGCGGATCGCATGACCAACCTCATCCTCGGCGAGGATGAGGTGCTGCGCGAGCGCGACGTGGTGCTTGAGGAGCGCTCGATGCGGGTCGACAACGACCCAAGCTCACGTTTTGCCGAGCAGATGAATGCAGCACAGTTTCTGCACCATCCCTATCGCATGCCGGTGATCGGCTGGCGTCATGAGATCGAAGACTACAGCCGTGAGGACAGTCTCGAATTCTATCGGACCTGGTACGCACCAAACAACGCTATCCTGCTGGTTGCCGGCGATATCGACGCTGCCGAGCTGAAACCGCTGGCCGAACGCTATTACGGCGTCATCCCGTCCCGGGAAATCCCTGATCGGACGCGCGTGAAAGAGCCGCCGCAATCGGCCGCAAGAGATCTCGTGATGACCGACCCCAGGGTTAATCAGCCCACGATGATGCGCTCCTATCTGGCGCCTAGTTTCAATAGCGGCGAGACCCAGTATGCCTACCCGCTCGATATTCTGGCTGAGATCCTGGGCGGCACCAGCACGTCGCGCCTTTATCGAGCTCTCGTCATCGAACAAAAGATCGCCACCTCGGCGGGGGCTTTTTACCGAGGGAGCGCCCTCGATCTAGCAACCTTCCGCCTCTATGGCAGCCCGGTTCCGGGCGTGACCCTGGAGGAGCTGGAGACGGCAATCGATGCTGAGTTGCAGCGTCTGAAGGACGAACCCATTACGGATGAAGAGGTTTCTCGCGCGACGAAGCGGCTGGTCTCGGAAGCGGTCTATGCGCGTGATAGCCTGAGCGGTGCGGTCCGAAGCTTCGGCATCGCGCTGACCACAGGGCGCACTGTCGATGATGTCGAAGCCTGGCCGGAACGGATTGCTGCGGTGACCGCAGACCAGATCAATGCGGCGGCGGATTATGTGCTCAACCTCGACAATTCGGTAACCGGCCAGTTGAAGCCCGTCCCGCCGCCAGAAATGGCCATGGACGACGCCTCGACAAACCAGCCTGTCCGTCAATGACGGTTCCTCCCTTTCTGATCGGCTAGAGATTGCATGATATGTTCAAGCTCATCGGCACCGCTTGCCTTGGTCTGGTCATGACCGCGACATCCATCACCCTCGATGCACAATCCGCGGACGCTTCGACCAAGGTGCAGCATGTGATCAGCCCGGGCGGCATCGAAGCCTATTTGATTGCCGAGCCCGCTATTCCCTTCATGTCGCTCGCCATGCGCTTCAAGGGCGGGGCGATCGGTGATCCCGATGGAAAGGAGGGCCTCGCCAATCTTCTCTCTGGCGTTCTGGACGAAGGGGCGGGCGACCTAGACAGCCAGGCGTTTCGCACCGAACTCGAAGATCTCGCGATCAGGCTTAGCTTTGATGCAGGGCGCGATGCGTTCACCGGCGATCTCAAGACCCTGACCGAAAACCGCGAGCGCGCCTTCGAGCTTCTCCGTCTCGCTTTGAACGAGCCACGCTTCGATGAGGAACCGGTTGAGCGCATCCGCGGTCAAATCCAAGCAGGGCTCCGGCGCCGCTCCCAGGACCCCGACTACCTCGCCTCTAGAAACTGGTTCGACAAGGCGTTCGAGGGGCATCTCTACGCCCGGCCGGTCCAGGGCACGATCGAGACGGTAGGTGCAATCACCGCCGATGATCTCCGAGACTTCGTCGACAGCCGGCTTGCCAAGGACAATCTCTTGATCGGCGTTGCCGGCGATATCACCGCCGAAGAGCTTGGCCCCTTGCTCGATCACGCTTTTGGCGGCCTGCCAGAAACCTCCACAGACCTTGATCCCGGCATGATGGCGCCTGCTACGAAGGGCATGACCGTCATCCGCCAGGACGTGCCCCAGAGCAAAATTCTCTTTGGCCAAGAGGGCATGAAACGGGAAGATCCCGATTTCTATGCTGCCTACGTCACCAACCATATCCTGGGCGGCGGTGGCTTCACCTCGCGGCTCACCAATGAAATCCGCGAAGCGCGCGGGCTCGCCTATTCAGTCTACAGCTATCTCTACCCAACCGATTTCGCGCCGATCTGGCTGGGCGGTCTCGGGACCAGTAATGCCTCGGTGAGCGAAGCCCTTGAGGTGGTCGGACAGGAATTGGAACGCATGGCGACGGGCGACGTCAGTCAGACGGAGCTGGAAGATGCCAAAACCTATCTGACAGGCTCCTTTCCGCTTCGCCTCACCAGCAACGACCGAATCGCCGGCTTACTGGTCAGTATGCAAGCCAGCGACCTCGGTGCTGATTATCTGGAAAAGCGCAACGACTTCATCGAGGCGGTCACGCTTGAGGACATCAAACGGGTTGCAGCCAGGCTTTATGATCCGTCCACGCTCTTGACGGTCGTGGTTGGCAACCCGCCCGATCCGGAAGGGTAATCTTTAGACGATCAATGTAAGTTACCAGTTCCAGCCCGCATTATGGTTGCTGCGGCACCAACACTCTTCCCCGCCCAACCAGCCGCAATGTCCGACAATATTGGGGGTTGGGCGAGGGGAGAGGGCCAGAACGGAACAGGCCACATGGCCAAGACCAAGAAGGACCCATTTCCTTGATCCGCCTGTTGCCAGCTCACATCGTCAACCGGATTGCCGCGGGCGAAGTCGTGGAGCGGCCGGCATCTGCGGTGAAGGAGCTGGTCGAAAACGCGATCGATGCCGGGGCCCGTCATATCACCATCGAGCTATCCGGCGGCGGACGAACATTGATCGCGGTCACCGACGACGGCAAGGGCATGCTGCCGGATGAGCTACGACTTGCCATCGAACGCCACGCCACCTCCAAACTGGACAGCGATGATCTTTTAAGGATCGCCACGCTCGGCTTTCGCGGTGAAGCCCTTGCTGCCCTTGCCGGTGTCAGCCGGATGACCATTACCAGCCGCCCGAAGGGCGAAGACACCGCCTTCGCCCTTCGGATTGAAGGGGGGCAAGCGGAAGAGCCAGCGCCCTCGCCAGGCAGCCTTGGCACTCGGATCGAGATCAGAGATCTTTTTTTCGCAACGCCCGCCAGATTGAAGTTCCTAAAAACGGATCGCAGCGAGAACCAGGCTGCGCGCGAGGTGATCGAACGTCTGGCCATGGCCAATCCGGGTATCGGGTTCACGCTGACTATCGACGGCCGGCAGCTCCTGAACCTGGATCGGGATAACGGCGCGCTGTTTGAGATCCTGGAGCGGCGCATGGCTGCGATCATGGGCAAGGCGTTTTCAGCCAATTCACTGCTGATTGAGGCGGAACGCGACGGCATCAGGCTCTTTGGCCATATCGGACTGCCCACCGAAAGCCGGCCCAATGCCCGCTATCAACATCTGTTCGTCAACCAGCGTCCGGTGCAGGACCGGCTCCTAAAATCGGCCCTTCGCGCCGCTTACGGCGACCTGTTATTTGCCGGAAGACAACCGATGGCAGCGCTTTTTCTAGAATTTGCGCCGGAGCGTGTGGATGTCAACGTCCATCCGGCCAAGGCGGAAGTCCGCTTTCGCGAGCCTGGCGTGGTCAGGGGCTTGATCATAGGGGGCATCAAGCATCGCCTGAATGAAGCGGGCTGCCGAACCACAACCAGCCTCGGCGATGCTGCCTTGGGTGCCTTCACCGAAGGGCCGGCCATACCGATCGGCCAAGCTTCCTCGAGATCGGCTTATGCTGCGAGACCGGTATCGCTGGGCCTGGCTGAGGAAAGCCAGCGCTTCCAAGCACCTTTTCCAGGTCAAACGACGCATCAGCCGGGTGGGGATACCGATGATCGGCGCTTTGATCTCGGTGCGCCTGCCGCGCGGACAGATGCCCCTGCCCAGAGCGATGAGACGGACCTCGTCCATTATCCGCTCGGCGCCGCACGCGCACAAATCCACGATGCCTATATCATTTCTCAGACCGCTGACGGCATCCTCATAGTCGATCAGCATGCCGCCCATGAGCGCCTGGTCTATGAGCGACTGAAGGCGCATCTCGATGACCGAGGCGTGCCGAGACAGGGCCTGCTCCTGCCGGAAGTGGTCGAGCTTGAGGACGATCTGATCGAGCGCCTGCAGGCGAGACAAGACGACCTAGAACGGCTCGGTCTGGTCCTGGAATCCTTCGGACAAGGGGCAGTCGTGGTGCGCGAAATGCCGGCCATGCTGGCAAAGACTGATATCAAGCGCCTTATCCGCGACCTCGCTGAAGACCTGGTGGAACTGGATGAGGCCAGGAGCCTGGTCGATGCTCTGGAGCGGGTGGCCTCAACCATGGCTTGTCACGGCAGTGTCCGGGCGGGTCGGCGGTTAACCATGCCAGAAATGAACGCCTTGCTCAGAGAAATGGAAGCGACACCCAATAGCGGTCAATGCAATCATGGCAGGCCTACCTATATAGCACTATTGGAGAGCGACATCGAAAAGTTATTCAAGCGGCGTTAGGGTAAAGTCGGATCAAAGCGCTCCGGACTAACCCCTCTTCCCCTCCCAANNTTGGGAGGGGAAGAGGGGTTAGCGCAGGCCCTAATCTACAAAGCGTTATTGGGCGGGGAAGCGGGGCCGGTGCGGAGCCGAGCTGGAATCATCTCAGAAGCCCCCAAACCTCAACCATCCTCTGGACAAGCCACCGTTCACACGCCACAAATGGCGCGGAAACATCGCCTAAAGACACGTCGTTGCTGGAGCCATCATGACCTACGTCGTTATCGAAGCCTGCATCAGATGCAAATACATGGACTGCGTCGAGGTCTGTCCGGTGGATTGCTTTTATGAAGGCGAGAACATGCTGGTGATCAATCCGGATGAATGCATCGATTGCGGCGTTTGCGAACCGGAATGCCCTGAGGAAGCGATCCTGCCTGATACGGAGCCCGAAGCCGAGAAATGGCTGGAGCTCAATCGCGAGTATTCAACCGGCCCCTGGCCTAATATTACCCGGAAGGGTGACGCACCATCCGATGCGGACGACTTTAAGGAAGTCGAGGATAAGTTCGCCAAATACTTTAGCACCAAGCCCGGAAACACCACTTAATTTGGCCCCATCTCCATGTCTCTTGTCTCGACCAGCAATGTAACCGGCGCTCAACTCTAGAGCAAAGCGAAAAGAGTTGTATTTTTAGCCAATTGTATGATAGATTGGTTAATAACAAATTTTCCGCAAACATACGGAAGTTCCAAACTTAGCAGCGTTTGGCTTCCGGCCCCGAAGGTTAGTCTTTGCGCAGATTGCGTTTTGACTTAGCGTTTCTTGGGCTGAGGACGGTAGGAGATCGATCAGTATGGGGAAGGATATGGCCTTTGCCGCGGATGACTATGTCGTTTATCCGTCGCATGGCGTTGGTCAAATCAAGGCGATCGAACGTCAGGAGATCGCTGGTGACATGCTAGAAATGTATGTCGTTTCCTTCGAGCAGGACCGGCTCATTCTTCGCGTACCCGTCGGCAAAGCGCCCAAATCAGGTATGCGCAAACTTTCAAGCAAAGACAAGATCCAGACAGCGATGAATGCGCTAAAAGCGCGGCCGCGGCCGAAGCGTACGGTGATGTGGAGCCGTCGCGCCCAGGAGTACGAGGCGAAGATCAATTCCGGTGATCCGGTTTCGATCGCCGAGGTGGTGCGCGAGCTGCACAAGGGCGAGGATGTCGAGCAAAGCTATAGCGAGCGTCAGATGTACCGCGCCGCTCTGGAACGCCTTGCTCGCGAAGTTGCCGCTATCGAGCGCATCGATGAGGAAATGGCGACCGAGAAGTTGCAAAAGGTTCTCGCTGCCGCGGCTTAGCGTTTTCTTGATAACGACAGTTTAGAAAGAGGTCGCTTTTGGCGACCTCTTTCCATTGGCAGTGACGACTTGCCTCGGCCTATGTCGTGCTGGCCTTGCGGTTTTCGATTGCATCCCAGATCTGCGCTTCGAGGGACGTACCGTCATATCGCCCGATCTCCTGGAGGCCTGTAGGTGAGGTGACGTTGATCTCGGTGAGCCAATCACCGATTACATCGATCCCGACGAAAATCAGCCCCTGCTCTTTCAAGATGGGACCGATTACCTCGCAGATCTCGTGTTCCCGCCGCGTCAGGTTCGCCTGCTCGGCACGGCCGCCAACATGCAAATTGGCACGGGCCTCGCCTTTGGCGGGAACCCTGTTCAAAGCACCTGCCGGCTCGCCATCGATCAGGATGATACGCTTGTCGCCCGTCCTGACCGCCGGGAGATACTGCTGCACCATCAAGGGCTCATTCAGCGCCTGATCGAATAATTCGAGCAAGCTGGTGAGATTGTCGTCATCGGGTTTGACATGAAAGACACCAGCCCCTCCATTGCCGTAAAGGGGCTTCACGATAATGTCCCGATATTCGCGCCGAAACGCTTTGATCTGATCGGGATCATAGGTGATCAGTGTCGGCGGCATGAGGTCTGGAAAGCGCGTGACAAACAGCTTTTCCGGGGCATTCCGAACAGAGCTCGGATCGTTCACCACTAGCGTATCCGGATGCACGTGATCCAGCAAATGGGTCACGCCGATATAGCTCATGTCAAAAGGTGGGTCCTGCCGCATGAGCACGATATCGACGGTGCTGAGGTCGATGACTTCGGGTGAACCCAATGTCGCATGGTCGCCTAACTGGCGGCGCACCTGAAGCGGCGCAACTTTGGCAAGCACGCGGCCACGGTCATAGGTCAGATGACGCGGCAAATAGTGATAGAGACGGTGACCTCTCCTCGCCGCTTCGAGCGCGAGCGCGAAAGTGCTGTCGGCATCGATATCAATTCCCTCGATCGGGTCCATCTGGATCGCGACGGTCAGGCTCAACGACATATCTCCTTGGGTCAGGATACGCGGATCAACGGCGTTCCGGCGTCACTTGCAGCATGCGACTTGACACTGCCGAGCCAGGCGGGCTTTGTCCAGAGAACAGCTGCCGAGTGATGAGAAGGACCTCCCATGGCCTATGACAACGACAACATCTTCGCCAAGATTCTCCGTGGCGAGATCCCCTGCAGTAAGGTTTTCGAAAATGACCTTGTCCTAGCTTTCAACGACATCAATCCCATGGCGCCGGTGCACGTCCTGGTCATTCCCAAAGGTGCTTACGTCTCCATGGACGATTTCACGGCCAAAGCTTCAGGGGCCGAAATCGAAGCCTTCTTCCGCGCGGTCGGTGAGGTTGCCCGGCAACTCGGTGTTGCGGAAAATGGTTACCGGGTTATCGCCAATACCGGGCAGCATGGACATCAAGAAGTCCCCCATCTCCATGTCCATATCTTCGGCGGCGCCCAACTTGGCAGCATGATCAAAAAGGTGGTGGTGTAACCACCTCTCATTGACGTTCCACCGCTCGGGCCAGGTTTGATGGTATCGCCTAAGCTTGGCATCGACGATGTCAGATAAATTGGGCTTATGCCTAGGCGCTAGGCCCGCGCGGCGTGACTTGCCGATGCGGATAGATGTCGAAAAATCAGTAACGCCAGGACGCCGCCAGCGACGGCACCCGACATATTAGCCAAGGCATCTGCGATATCAGCATAGCGATGGGGTACGTAACCTTGTGCCGCTTCCAACACCAGGCTGAGAATGATCGTGAGCGTTGATAAAGCCAGGATCTGCAATCGGCTACGGGCAAAGAGGATCACGACGACGGCCATGGTCCCAAACAGCAGGAAATGGCTGAGAAGATCCGATCTCGAAGGCAAGTCGAAGGGCATTGGCCGCAGCAATAGCATGGCGATGATCGGCCAGCACAAACACCAGAGCAAGCAGCTGGCGACACGTATAGGAGAATAACCGAGCAATCGCATGAAATGAGGCAGCTCCTGGATGAGTGTTAAACTATGCCGTCCTAGTGTGCGCAGGACTTTATCACAGACGCAGCCATCGTTGTCATGACCGATGCTGGAAACTGTCTTATCATCGTAGGCATGGCGATGTCCTGTCGCTGATGTCAATCGAGAGAGAGATGATGACCGACTATACGCTCCACTGTTTCGCTCAGTCCGGCAACGCCTATAAACCAGCCTTGATGCTCACTCTCTGCGCCGCCGATTGGACACCGAAATTCGTCGATTTCTTCAATGGCGAGACGCGGCAGAAAGCTTTTCGCGAGCTGAACCCGATGGGTGAAGTTCCGGTCCTCGAACATGGCGAACGCGTCCTAACCCAGTCAGGTGCCATGCTCGACTATCTCGCCAAGGAGCATGGCAAATTTGGCCCCGCCAACGAAGATGAACGGCTGGAGATTTTGCGCTGGCTGTTGTTCGATAACCATAAGCTGACCGCAAATATCGCGACCTATCGCTTTCTCCTGCAGTTCGCGAAAACAGGCGAAACGCCGGTCACCGGTTTTCTTAAAGGCCGCGTGGCAAGCGCGCTCAAGGTGCTGAACGGGCATCTCGATAAGCGGGCGTTTGTTGCTGCGAACCGGCCGACCATCGCTGATATCTCACTGGCCGGCTATCTGTTCTGGCCAGACGAGTTCGGTGTTAGCTGGAACGATTATCCGCATATCGAGGGCTGGCTGAAGCGAATCGAAGCACTTGAAGGTTGGGTTCATCCCTATGAATTGATGCCGGGCCATCCCTTGCCCGCATGATGACGGAAGGGAAGGGGGGAGATCCTCCTCCCCCCCTTCATGCCGAGCCCAGTAAGTTCGAGCGGCTGCTCAGGACTTATTCAACATATTCTTAACGATGCCGATCACCACCATCAGGATGCCGCCGCCAGCCCCCGATCCGACGACATTGCCGAGCAGCGCCCCAATGTCGAAACCACCGCCATCGGCCCCCATCATCGGACCGCCTAATCCCAAAAGCTGACCGCCAAGACCGCCACCGACGATGCCAACCACGGCATTCAGAGCGGTGCCAAGGCTGAAGTTCTTAAGAATGGCGCCGGCGACATTGCCACCAATAGCGCCACTGATCAGACTGATAATCAATTCCACGATCGTCTCCCAGTTTCACTTTTTCATTGTTGGTTGACCCAACATCTTCAGGGAAATTATAGCAAAATTTAGCGCGAATTATACAATAAGATACTGATGGTTGATTTGAGCCTCCCATAGAACCGAGAGAAACCACGACATTCGGGTTCGTTTGGTCTCTTGAGCATCAATGCCGGAATACCAAAAAAACTCTTTGACGCTTCTTTCTTTTTTCTAAAAGTCTGAGCCGTCAAATCATCGCGCTCATGTGACCAAGGTTAGCGGAAAGCTAGAACATTTTCGAATATACGAAATCACCACCAGCTTAAGAAATACCCTGGGAATCCGCCCACCCGCCATGTTTTCGGGCGAGGGAAAGGGCTGGTTCGACCTGCTCAGGAAATGCTCTGGACCCGTTCCCGGTACGATGGGAAGCAGACTCAGTCACCCACGAAAGCAGAGGCCCGGTTGATGAGGCCCCAAGAACAGATGGGCATGCTCTTTTGAGATCAAAACACCGCAAATTTTGGCAGCATACCATCGCCTCTGGCCATGACGGTCAAAAGTCAATGATGCGGTCACACCGCCTTGGTGACGCGATCCAAGGCGATCTCGAGACCGCGGACGGTGATGTCGACTTCCTCTTCGGTGATGGTGAGGGGCGGTGAGACGGCGATGATGTCGCCGCCCGGAAGCGGCCTTGCAATCAATCCGTCAGCATAGGCTTCTTGGGAAACCTTGGGCGCTATCTTGTCGCCGCCTTCGAACGATCTCTTATTTGCCTTGTCGGCGACGAACTCGATGCCGAGAATCAAGCCGACACCGCGTACATGACCGACCAGGGGGTGATCGCATAAGGCCTCGCGCATGCGGCGCTGCATGTAGGCGCCAACCTTGGCGGCGTTGTCGACCAGGCCGTCGCGTTCCAGGATATCGATATTGGCCATGGCGGCTGCCGCGGCGACGGGATGGCCACCATATGTGTAGCCGTGACCAAAGGGGCCGACATCCTTGGAACGATCGATCATGACCTCCCAGACTTTGTCGCCTACCAGGCTTGCGGACATCGGGACATAGCCGCTGGTCAGCCCCTTGGCGATGGTGATGATGTCGGGCTTGATGTTATAGAGATTTGAGCCAAACCAGTGGCCGAGTCGGCCGAAGCCGCAGATCACTTCATCGGCGATCAAGAGCACGTCATGTTTCTTTAAGACCGGCTGGATCTCGTCGAAATAGCCTTCAGGCGGCACATGTACGCCGCCCGCCCCCATCACTGGCTCGGCGATAAAGGCGGCAACGGTTCCTGGTCCTTCGCGCTCGATCGTCTCATCCAGTTCCTTCGCGAGATGCTTGGAGAAATCACGTTCCGACATTCCCTCCGGTTTCACTCGGTAAGGGTCGGGGCAGGAAACATGCAGGATATCGGCGATCGGCAGATTGAAGGTTTTGTGCAACAGCGGCAAGCCGGTCAGGCTCGCGGACGCTACCGTCACGCCATGGTAGCCCTTGTCGCGCGCAATGATCTTCTTCTTTTCCGGCAGGCCGCGCAGATTGTTGTAGTACCAGACGAGCTTGATGTTGGTGTCGTTGGCGTCTGATCCTGTATTGCCGAACAGAACCTTGCTCATGCCATCAGGGGCGAGCCGGATCAGCCGATCAGCGAGGCGGATCGATGGTTCCGTTCCCATGGAAGAGAAGGTGTGGAAATAGGGGAGCTTTTTTGCCTGCTCATAGATGGCATCGGCGACCTCGGTTCGGCCATAGCCGATATTCACGCACCAAAGCCCGGCAACCGCATCTAGATAACGCTTGCCATTGGGGTCGCGTACCCAGACGCCATCGGCTTCGCTGATCACGCGAACACCCTTTTCCTGATGATCGGCAAGGGCGGTATAGGGGTGGAAAAAACTCTGCCGGTCGAGCTCTTCGAGAGACAGATTGTGGGTTGGCTGAACCGGGGTCATGCGATTTCCCATCACGAAAAGGACGTCGAGATCTTATTCATTAACATAGCGGTGCGATCCCGTCTGGCCAATGAATCTTGTATGTCCCAATCAGACGACTCGAGAGAACTCCAGCCAGCGAAATTTGATAAAGTAAAAAATTAACTCTAATAATAAAAATATCGTTAACTATAGTAAAAACATGACAAAATACAAATAATCATTTATATTGTTTTTACCAATTCAAATTGGAAGATCATCATCATGCACCTGCTCAAGGCTCTTTCCGACGATCAACACGGCACGACCGCTATACAATATGCGTTGATTGCCGGCGTTCTAAGTGTGGCCGTGTTGGCGGGAAGCTTGGCGTTGCGCGGGGAGATCACGGCTCTCTATGAGGGTATCGGTGAACAGGCCAATCAAGCCCTAAGCGCCCCAGAAGAAGACTGATCGGCAGGTATATCGACCAGACAGCTTCGGCCCGCTCTCCGTCTGGCCACCTGACGAGACGCAACAACTGCGACTTGTCGAGCGTGATGACGTCGCTTCAGCCAAAAAACACGCCAAGCCATGACGACGATTGATGCAGCATTGGTTCGTTATGGTTTAACGAAGCATTAACCAGCCGACGCTAAGCTCGCCACCTGGTCCATGAGATCGTGGGAATCTGAGCCTCGCCCGACAACGTTGCGGGCGGGCGTATTCCCAGGATCGCTTAGACCTGATGACCGACGATAGAAGCCAAGGGTCAACAATTCCTTTGCGATCGCCGATCAAGACGAAATGGTCATCATGGCCTGGGGAGGAGAACCTTGACCCGTCATTCCAAGATCAGATCGCCGAACCCATCAGCGGGCTCGAAACCGAAAACCTTGCCATAAAAGGCCAGTTCGGCGCGGCGCACCTTTTGAATCGTTGCCGCCTGTCGAAAGCCGTGCTGCTCACCCTCGAAAGCGAGATAGGCGACCGGCACGCCTTTCGCCCGTAGCGCCTCGACCATCATTTCCGCTTGGTTGGGCGGCACGATCACATCTTCCAGGCCTTGGAAGAAGATCATCGGGCTGGTCAAACCATCGACATGATGAATCGGCGACCGGGCACGGTACAAGTCGGCCCTGGCCGGGTAAGGCCCGATGAGATTGTCGAGGTAACGGCTCTCGAATTTGTGAGTTTCCTTAGCAAGCGCTTCCAGATCGGAAACGCCGTAATGGCTTGCTCCCGCCTTAAACACATCGTGGAAGGCGAGGGCGGCGAGCGTGGTGAAGCCGCCGGCACTGCCGCCGGTGATAGCCAGGCGCTCAGGGTCTGCCTTGCCGATCTCGACCAGATGCCGGGCAGCATGGACACAGTCCAGCACGTCAACCTCACCCCAGCGGCCATCCAGCCGTTCGCGATAGGCTCGGCCATAGCCAGTGCTACCGCCATAATCGACATCGCAGACGGCAAAGCCGCGTGATGTCCAGAACTGGGTCGCCAGATTGAGCTGGCTCGACGTGTTGCCGGTCGGCCCACCATGACTCTTCACGATCAGCGGGGGCCGCTGGCCCTGAGGTGACGTATAGTCGGGGTTATTGGGAGCGTAGTAGAAAGCGTAAGCGGTCGCACCGCCTTCGGTTGGAAAAGCCAGGCTTTCGGGTACAGAAATCATCGTCCGATCGACCGGCAGCGCACCTGCGCTTTTAAGGGTTGTCACCTCGCCGCGCTGCAGATCGAGCTGGATCAGCGATGCCGGCGCATCAACGGCGCCTGCGCGGAGATAGACCTGTCCATCGTGAAGCGCCAAGTTGGAAAGGCTGACGAAGGGGAGGTTGACCGGCTCCGTTTTGCGGCTCTTGGTATCAAGCACCAGAAGATTCCACTTTCCGCCGCGATAAAAGCCCGCCAGCAGCCGATCACTGCTTAGAAAACCGTAAGTGCTCTGGCCGAACCCCCAGGCGGGTGCTCCAAATTCGGCTTCCATTGGGCAAAGAGGTTCTTGGCTGTTTGCGCCAAGTCGAAAAAGGTTCCACCAGCCGCTTTGATCCGAAACGAAATGGAGGGTTCCGTCCGGCGAAAAACTCGGCTGCACGATTGCCTCATTCTTGCCGCCCGCGACCTTAACGGTTTCGCCGAGGCTGCCGTCGTCCAGGACGTCGGCGAGCCAAAGTTCGGTGCCGTCCCAGGGCATATTCGGGTGATCCCAGGACAGCCACGCAAGCTTTTTACCATCGGCGGACAGGCGCGGTGCTGCGAAGAAATCATGGCCCTTGGCGACCACCTTGCCTTCGTCTTCATCGTGATGAAGATCGAGCCGGACAATGGTGTTGACCGCTTCACCCTTGCCCCGATGATCTTCGCGTACGGCGAAGGCCCGCTTCGCCTCGGGATCGATCACGGCATCAGCATAACGCAGCTTACGCTCGCTTTCGGGCGTTAACGCAACGGGCGGGGATCCGGGGCGCAGGCGATAAAGACGTTGATCTGAAAAATTGGAGGCCAGCAGAATACCGCCGCTGATCGCAACAGCGCCGCCGCCATATTCATGGACGCGGGTTCTGACATTGAAGGGGGCTGGGGTCAGATCGTCGATCGCCTCACCACCGCTTAAGCGCACCAGCACCTGCCGGCCAGCTTCTTCCGGGCGACCTTCGAGCCAATAGACTTCGCCTCCATCCAAAAAAGGGCCGGACAGCCCGATCTGCGCCTCGGTCAGAATTTCCGGCGTGATTGGCGACGACCAGGTTCCATAAGCGGCTGAAGTCGGCATGGCTGCATCCCCTTTACAATAATGGCGCGACCTTAGACCTGTTGGCGGCGTTGGGAAAGTCGTTCGATCCCAATGATCGACGTTCCCAAAAACGCCGTCGCAACTTTAAATGTTCTTGATTTGTTCTACAACAAACCTACACTTCTCGATTATGAATGACGAACAGAACATCAAGCCTTTTTCAGCACGCGCCCATAAGGGTCGAGGTGCTACGCTGAACCCGAAAGCGCGCTTTGATCGTTTTGACGCGGCAGCTTTCGATGACGGCTGGAACACCCTTGCTTTGGTGAACGAGGAACAGGCACGGCCGAAGACCGAGGTGAGCGCTGATCGCAGCCGAACCGTCATCGCTCGGAATAGCTCGCCCGATATCCCGTTTACCCAATCGATCAACCCCTATCGCGGTTGCGAGCATGGCTGCATTTATTGTTATGCCCGTCCATCCCATGCCTATCTCGGCCTGTCGCCCGGGCTCGATTTCGAAACCAAGCTTTCGGCCAAGCATGACGCTGCAACGCTGCTATCCAAGGAATTAGCTCTGCCGACCTACCAATGTTCGCCTATAGCACTGGGCACCAATACGGATCCTTATCAGCCGATCGAACGGCAGCTTAAAGTGACCAGGCGCATAGTCGAGCTCCTGGCAAAGCATCATCATCCCTTGACTATCGTGACTAAATCGGCAGCCGTGCTTCGTGATCTGGACCTCTTAAAACCTATGGCGGAACAAAACCTTGTGACGGTGGCGCTTTCGATCACCACGCTCGATCCGGCGCTGGCGAGAGTGATGGAACCCAGAGCTGCTGCCCCGCACCGGCGCCTGGAAGCGGTTGAGGCACTTTCGGATGCAGGTGTGCCAACGGTAGTGATGATGGCGCCAGTCATTCCCGGCCTCACCGATGACGAGATCGAAGGAATAATGGAGGCGGTTGCGGAACGGGGTGCCTGGCAGGCCTATTACACGTTGTTGCGCATGCCCCATGAGATTAAGGACTTGTTCAGGGACTGGTTGGTAAACCATTTTCCGTTGAAGGCCGATCGCGTGATCTCGCTGCACCGGCAATGTCGCGGCGGCAAGTTGAACGATGCGCGCTTTGGGCATCGCATGCGCGGCGAAGGAACCTATGCCGAGCTGATCCGGGAACGGTTCAAGCTGGCGAAGAAACGTTTTGGCACGGATCGGAGAATGCCACGGTTGCGCACCGATCTGTTTGAAGTCCCGGGCAGCCAGTTGCGGCTGCTTTGAGGCAAGAAATCGAGGGAGGCTGGCATGGCGTCTAGAACGGCGACATCGAAGAAACCTGCGGCCGGAAAGGCGCAGTTCGTAGTCGATGCGGAGGAGGAAGCCCTGGAAATCTCCCTGGATCGACATGGCTTTCACCGCCTGCTGCAAACCCTGGAGAAGCTGGCGCAAACCGGCGATGACCAGGTCTTCGAGAAATCCGGAAGGCAGGCCAGGAAGGGGAAAACCAAGCAATCCGAAACAATGACGATCGGCAAACTGGTCTTTCGCATGGTCGGGTCGCCTGAGGAGCGTGGATGAAGAGGCTGCCGGACCGAGCTGTAATGAACCACGATTGATGGCGATAACCCTGAACTGAAAATCGACCAAATGGATCCCTTTTGGATCTCACAATCATTTTCCCTGTAATCTCTTTAGTTTCCTTCTAAGAAGCCCCACAGCATCTCGTATCTCTGCTCTTTTTTCCGCTGTTTTGCCTTGACATCAGGCGGGGGATGGACACATAAACTTGGAAATAGGACCTAATTAGTCCTTATTAACCAGAGAGGCCCTGGCGTGTTCCGTCTGAGCAAGCTTGCAGACTACGGTATCGTGATCATGACCGGCTTGGCACGACGTCCAGAGCAGCAATTCAGTGCGGCCGAAATCGCCCAGGAGAGTCTAATCCCGCAACCGATGGCGAGCAAGATCCTGAAAGGTCTGACGAGGGCTGGGATGCTGATATCTCATAGAGGTGCGCGCGGCGGTTACGGATTGGCGAGGCCAGGCGAGGAGATCACGGTTGCGGAGGTGATCACCGCCCTTGAAGGCCCAATCGCGCTGACCGCCTGCATCGATGAAGGCCCCGGCGGCTGCGATATCGAAAGCCTCTGCCCCGCCCGCGCCAATTGGCAACGGATCAATGATGCGATCCGAGGTGCTCTCGATGGCATCACAATGGCGGAGATGGCGCAGACGATCCCTGAAGCGTTTGCAACGCCGCTTGAGACCAATACGACTTTGGAAAAACGCTTGGCCGACATCGGTTCGGCAAAGATCGGCTTGGAGACATAACGCATGGCAACTGCCTTGGAATCGGTCAAGGACCACTCCGGCGGGGAGTATAAATACGGCTTCGTGACCGACATCGAAGCTGAGGTCATGGCCAAGGGCCTGAGCGAAGAGACCGTTCGCTTGATTTCGGCCAAGAAGAACGAGCCGAAATGGATGCTGGAATGGCGCCTTCAGGCGTTGGAACGTTTTCGCGGTATGGAAGAGCCGGATTGGGCCAAGGTCGAATATCCGCCGATCGATTTCGACGAGATCAGTTACTTCGCCGCCCCGAAATCGTTCGAAGACGCGCCGAAGAGTTTGGACGAGGTCGATCCGGAGCTACTGCGCACTTATGAAAAACTCGGAATCCCCGTGCGGGAACAGGAGATCCTTGCAGGTGTCGCCGTCGACTACGTGTTTGACAGCGTCTCCGTCGCCACCACGTTCAAGGAAAAACTCTCCGAACTCGGCATTGTCTTTTGTTCGATCTCGGAAGCGGTGCAGGAACACCCCGAACTGGTCAAAAAGTATATAGGGACCGTCGTGCCCCAAGGCGACAACTACTTCGCCGCCTTGAATTCCGCCGTGTTCTCCGATGGCACCTTTGTCTATGTGCCCAAGGGCGTGCGCTCGCCGATGGAGCTTTCCACCTATTTCCGCATCAATGCGGAGAACACCGGTCAGTTCGAACGCACCCTGATCGTTGCGGATGAGAGCTCCTATGTGAGCTATCTCGAAGGCTGCACCGCGCCTATGCGCGATGAGAACCAGCTTCACGCCGCCGTGGTCGAGTTGGTCACGCTTGATGATGCCGAGATCAAATATTCGACCGTACAGAACTGGTATCCCGGCGATAGCGAAGGCAAGGGCGGCATCTATAATTTTGTGACCAAGCGTGGCGTTTGCCGGGGCAAGAATTCAAAGATTTCTTGGACTCAGGTGGAAACCGGAAGTGCTATCACTTGGAAATATCCAAGCTGCGTACTCCAGGGTGACAATTCGGTAGGCGAGTTCTATTCGGTCGCACTCGTGAACAACCGCCAGCAGGCGGACACCGGCACCAAAATGATCCATGTGGGCAAAAACACAACATCGCGTATCGTCTCCAAGGGTATTTCGGCTGGCTTCAGCGACAATACCTATCGGGGTCTAGTTCGAGTGCTGAAGGGTGCTGAAGGTGCTAGAAACCATACCCAATGCGACAGCATGCTGATCGGCGATCAGTGCGGAGCCCATACTGTTCCTTATATCGAGGTCAAAAACCGCACAGCCGAGGTCGAGCACGAGGCCACCACCTCGAAGATCAGCGAAGACCAGCTCTTCTATTGCCGCCAGCGCGGGCTTTCCGACGAAGATGCTGTCGGCCTGGTCGTCAACGGTTTCTGCAAGGAAGTCATGCAGGAACTGCCCATGGAATTCGCGGTCGAGGCGCAAAAGCTCCTCGCCATCAGCTTAGAGGGTTCTGTGGGTTGAACGCACGGCGTTCACCGTAGGCTTGCCTGAGACTGACTGGGCTGTCCGAGACACGTTTTGAAGGTTTGAGAAATACGATGCTGAAGATCGAGAATTTGCAGGCTTCCGTCGAGGAAAAAGAGATCCTGAAGGGGCTGGACCTGGAGGTGAAGCCAGGCGAAGTCCATGCGATCATGGGGCCGAACGGCTCAGGTAAGAGTACGCTTGCTTATATGCTGGCTGGGCGAGATGGCTATGAGGTGACGGGTGGCTCCGTCGACTATGAAGGTCAGGACCTTCTCGAGATGGAACCGGAGGAGCGCGCTGCAGCCGGCGTTTTTCTGGCATTCCAATATCCGGTCGAAATCCCAGGTGTCGGCAATATGTACTTCCTGCGTACCGCCTTGAACTCAATCCGGCGTGCGCGCGAACAGGAAGAGATCGATGCGGCGACCTTTTTGAAGCTCGTCCGTGAGAAGGCCAAGATCGTCGGCGTGAAGCCAGAGCTGTTGAAGCGTGCGGTTAATTTCGGCTTTTCCGGCGGCGAAAAGAAGCGCAATGAGATCCTGCAAATGGCGGTCCTGGAACCGAAGCTGGCCGTTCTCGATGAGACCGATAGCGGCCTCGACATCGATGCGCTCAAGACCGTTGCCGATGGCGTCAACCAGCTGCGTTCGCCTGAACGCGCCATGGTGGTGATCACCCATTATCAGCGCCTGCTCGACTATATCGTGCCGGATGTCGTGCATGTTATGCTCGATGGGCGAATTGTGCGCTCCGGCGGTAAGGAGCTGGCGCTGGAGCTGGAAAAATCCGGCTATGCGGCCTTCGAAGGCGGTGCTGTTGCCCAGGCGGTGGCCTGACCATGACGATGGAACGTGCGCCCCGTAACCGCAATCTGACACCGTCCGATGCTTATGCCAGCATCTTCGCCGGGGCGCTTGGTCGCTTACCAGGCGCCGAGACACCGGCTGAAGCCGTACGTCGGGCTGAGTTTGAGAAGTTCGAAAAGATTGGCTTTCCCGGCCCAAAGGTTGAGGCCTGGAAATACTCGCCGCTCGGAAGTATCGCCAAAACGGCACTTCGGCCCGCGGAAGGCATGCCGGCATCATCGGTCGCCTTGGATGACTATCTGATCCCAGGCGACAATGTTACCAGATTGGTCTTCATCAACGGCGAATTGGACCGCACGCGGTCCAGCCAAATGATCAATAGGGATGGCGTCACGATCGGTGCTCTTAGCGACGCCCTTGCTGCAGGGGCGATCGATGCGACGTCTCTCCTAACGGGCGGCGATGATGAGCGCGGATTTGACGCCCTAAATGGCGCCTTTGCCGATTGTGGTGCCGTGATCAAGGTGCCTGCAGGCCGAGAGATTTCGAAACCGGTGCAGTTGGTGTTTGCCAGCGAGGGCCCTCAGTCCGAAACCATGATCAACCCGCGTCTTCTCATTGACATTGGTGACGGCGCAAGTCTTGATCTGGCCGAAACTCATTTGTTCGGCGAAGGTTCAGGTCTGCTCACCAATCTCGTCACCCGCTGTTGGGTTGGTGCGAATGCAAGTTTCCGTCATGACCGTCTGCAAGTCGGCGATATTGATGGGCGGTTTATCGGCCGTTTCTACACAGCCATAGGCGAACGGGCCAAGCTTATCCAAACCTTGGCAACGCTGGGCGGTGGTTTTGTCAGGAACGAGGTGGCTGCACGTCTCAACGGATCGGAGATAGAGGCCCAGTTCAATGGCCTCTACCTAACGCGCACCGGACAGCATGTGGACAACATGCTGATCATCGACCATACGGCCCCCGGCAGCGTAAGCGATCAGTATTACAAAGGCGTACTCGACGGTAAGGCGAAAGCGGCGTTTGCTGGCAAGATCCATGTGTATCAAGCTGCGCAACAGACCAACGCCTATCAGACCAACAACAATCTCCTGCTTTCACCAGATGCCGAGGTTAATACTAAGCCGGAGCTTGAAATTTACGCCGACGATGTGAAATGCTCCCACGGTGCTACGGCGGGCGAGCTGGATGAGCGCGAACTCTTCTATCTCCGCTCCCGCGGCTTCGATCCTGAGACCGCGCGCACCATGCTGACCTTCGCTTTTGCCGATGAAGTGCTAGAACGCTTCGCCAGCAAAGCGCTGCTCAGCCAAGCGAAGCGTGAAATCCTCCGCTGGCTGCCGGGCGCCGAGATCCTGGGCGATATGGGGGAGATCGAGTGAGCGGCAGCGCCTCGCTGCGGACCTTGACCGACGACTTCGATGTCGAGCGCATTCGTGCCGACTTTCCCTGCCTGCACCAGGAAGTCCACGGCCATCCGCTGGTTTTTCTCGATAGTGCGGCGAGCGCGCAGAAGCCGAACCAGGTGATTGATGCCCAGGCCGACGTGCTGCGTCAGGACTATGCCAATATCCACCGGGGCGTCTACAGCCTGTCCGAACGGGCAACCGAACTGCATGACGGTGCTCGCGACAAGGTTCGAGCTTTTCTCAACGCACCGAGCAAACGGGAAATCATCTTCACCCGAAACGTCACCGAGGCGATCAACCTTTTGGCCCAGAGCTTCGTTCGCCCGAACGCCAAGCCGGGCGATGAAGTTCTGATCACCGGCATGGAGCACCATGCCAATATCGTGCCCTGGCAGATATTGGCGGAACAAGCCGGGACGAAGCTGGTGGTCGCACCGATCACGGATGAGGGCGAACTTATCCTTGACGAGTTCGATCGTCTGATCACGCCTGCCACCAAATTGGTGGCCGTGACCTGGGTCGCGAATGCTTTGGGCACGATCAACCCGATCGGGACGATGATCGAGATGGCCCATGCCAAAGGCGTGCCAGTCTTCGTTGACGCTGCCCAGGCCGTACAGCATATGCCGATCGACGTCCAAGCCTTGGATTGCGATTTCCTGGGCTTCACTGGCCATAAGCTCTATGGCCCCTCAGGTGTCGGCGTTCTCTACGGCAAGGCGGAGCATCTCGAAGCGATGCCGCCCTATCAAGGCGGCGGCGACATGATTCTCTCAGTCAGCTACGAGAAGACCGAGTTCAACGACCTTCCCTATAAATTCGAAGCCGGCACACCGGCAATCGAGACAACCGTGGCGCTGGGTGCGGCCATCGACTATGTCCAGGGAATTGGCCTCGACAAGATCGCCACCCACGAGGCTGCGCTTCTCGCTTATGCAACGCGCGCCATCCAGCAGGTGCCGGGCCTCAGACTGGTGGGCACGGCGAAGGAAAAGGCCGCCGTTCTCTCCTTCGTCATGGAAAATGCCCATCCCCATGATATCGGCACGCTTTTAGATCTCGACGGTGTTGCGATCCGCACCGGGCATCACTGCGCGCAGCCGGTGCTGGAACGTCTTGGCCATAACGCGACGGCACGGGCATCCATCGGGATGTATAATACGGAAGCCGACATCGATGCCCTGGTGAAGAGTTTGCACCGTGTGGCCTCAATGTTCAGCTGAGGGCCTCGAAAGGATCAGGCATGAGTGACGAACAGAACCTGGACCGGGCAGCGGCAATGCTCGATGGGGATGAGGCCGAGAAGGAGCGCCAGGCGGAGGTAGATGCGCTCGGCGAGAAAATCATCGAGGCCCTACGCACGGTTTATGACCCCGAAATTCCGGTGAATATTTTCGAACTCGGTCTGATCTACAAGATCGATGTCGAGGACGACAACCGGGTGAAATTGGACATGACCCTAACGTCACCCCATTGTCCGGTCGCTGAAATCCTGCCGGAAGAGGTCCGCCAGAAGGTCCATGCCGTCGATGGCGTGGTCGATGCCGAGGTTGAGATCGTCTGGGAACCACCCTGGAACCCCAGCATGATGTCCGAAGAAGCCCAACTAGAACTAGGTTTCATGGGCTAAGGTGGGTGGCGCGGTCACCTCAATTGGTTGCCCGCAGCGATAAGCTGGGTTGACGGTATGAGACCAGGTTTAGAGCGGTGTTGGCACGCTCCGCCACATGGCCTACCTGACAAGAATCCGCATACCCCTCGAATTCCAGGCACATTCTTCGAAGGCGGTCCAAACTAAATGAGGTGGGCACACCAACAACTAGCAGGATAGGTCGTAGCCGAACCAGCGCTCTGATAGTTGTTTCACCGTGCCATCGGCGATGGCAGCGGCGATGGCCTTATCGAACATGGCGCGAAGGTCTGCATCTCTGGCCCGGATGCCGACGCCGACACCTTGGCCGAGCAGACCGCCGGCGAGATCTGGACCGACGGCGATGAGACCAGCGCTGTCATCGCTCTCGCTAAGTCTGACCCAAGCAGCTTTCGTCAGAAAGACAGCATCGATACGGCCATTGATCAGATCGTAGGTCATACTTTCCAGCGTATCGAAGGGTTGAACATCGGCGACATCACCAAAGAATTGGTACATGAAATCTGCTTGGTTGGTGGCGATCTGCGTGCCGATCACGGCATCGGTCATCACCTTTCGAAGCTCGTGGAGTGCTGCTTGATCTTCTGGTTCGAGGGTGGCGAGGTCGACCTTGTCCTGGGGTACTGGCATGGTCGCGAACCTGCTCTCGCGATTGACCACGAAAAGAGCCGGATCATTACCGTAGCAGCGGGAGAAGTCGATGGCGCGTTCACGCTCCTCGTTCACCGTCATGCCCGCCATGATCGCGTCATATTTCCCCGTGGCCAAGGCTGGGATCATGCCATTCCATTTTTGGGTGATCACATGACAGCGTGCCCCCATTCGCCGGCAAAGATCCTGCGCTAGGTCAATCTCGAAACCGATGACCTCTCCATCGCCGTTCGTCGCATTCCATGGCGGGAAGGTACCTTCCGTGCCGATCTTGATGCTGGACCAGTCAGCGGCGGTGCCGGACGATGGCGTCATGCCGACCCAGGAAACGAAGGCGGCAAGAAGCAGGGCACGCATGAAAACCCGCTCCGATTGAAACTTTTTGGAGACTTTCTTGTTCAAGATGGCGCCAGTATTTGTCAAAGGATGTCCATATAGCAAGCCTATCTGGGTCAGGGAGAGCCCACCTCCCGACTGACCAGATTGCTGATATAACACGGTATTATCCAGAGCTGGACAGTAAAATAGGGCTGGTTTTTGGTCAGTTTAGCAGGAAATAGTCCTAGCATTGTACGGCTTTGAGCAGCTTATCAACTGCCCTATGGGCAGGGCGCGTACAACCATACTAAACTGCACCATATGGTGATATAGGGGCCGTCCGTGGGGGAACGGCATGGTCTAGGTGAAACGGGGTAGCAAATGGCACGACCAACCAAGGTGCTGGTAGGCGAAGTAGGGCCGAGGGATGGCCTGCAAATCGAGACGGATTTTATTCCGACGGCGACCAAGGTCCACCTGATCAATCAACTGATCGATGCCGGGCTTGGGGAAATCGAATATTCATCATTTGTCTCGCCGCGCGCGGTGCCGCAACTCGCCGATGCGGAAGATGTTCTTGCTGGCTTGAACCGGAAGACCGGGGTACATCTCGTCGCCCTCGTGCCCAATGCCAGGGGAGCGGAGCGGGCGATCGATGCAGGTGTCGATGAGATCCGCGTCTTCGTCTCCGCCTCTGAGAGCCATAATAAAAAGAACGTTAATCGTCCGGTCGAGGACAGCCTCGAAGGCTTCGAGGAGGTGATGAAGATTGCAAACGGCGCTGACATGCCGGTCAGTGGCGCGATCGCCACGTCATTCGGCTGCCCGTTCGAAGGCGATGTGCCCGTCGAGCAAGTCGGCATGATCGCCAAGCGATTTTTTGATCAGGGCATGGTCGGCGTAGGGCTTGGCGATACGACGGGCATGGCAACGCCGCCTTTGGTGGCCGAGCGCTGCCGCTATCTTCAGGATCACGTGCCTGATCTGCCGATTACACTGCATTTCCACAATACCCGCGGCATTGGCCTGGCCAATGTCATGGCGGGGCTTGATGAGGGCATCGATCGGTATGAAAGCTCCTTTGCCGGTTTAGGGGGCTGCCCCTTTGCACCCGGGGCGACCGGGAATATCTGCACTGAGGACCTGGTTTTTCTCCTACATGAAATGGGCATTGAGACCGGGATCGACCTCAAGAAGTTATGCGCGGTCGCCAAGACGGTCGAGGACGTCGTCGGCCGCACGCTTCCGGGCCAGGTTATGAAGGCGGGGCCCAGGCTTAACTTGAGCGATTTGGATCAGGTTCAGACCGCGGTCGGCTAAGAAGATGCCACTCTCAGGAATTCGGGTGATCGACCTGACCCGGATCATCGCCGGACCTTTCTGCTCGCAGCTGCTCGCCGATATGGGCGCTGAGGTCATCAAGATCGAAGCGCCGGGCAAGGGCGATCCCACCAGGCGGCAGGGCGCTATGGTCGACGGCCTTAGCTATTATTTTTCCCAGTTCAACCGCAACAAGAAATCGATCACCGCTGACCTCTACACCGAACGGGGCAAGGAGATTCTGGCCAGGCTGATCGGGGGCGCCGATGTGCTGCTTGAGAATTACCGGCCAGGCGTACTCGACAAGATGGGCTTCAACGAGGCGCGGCTAAAAGCGTTGAATCCCAGCCTCATCACCGCAAGCATTAACGGCTATGGCAGCAGTGGTCCTTATGTCGATCGCCCTGCCTTCGACTTCATCGGTCAAGCGATGAGCGGTTTCATGAGCATCAATGGTCCGCCGGGCGGCGAGCCGCTTCGCGCCGGCCCACCGATGAGCGATCTTCTGGCAGGTCTTTATGCCGCCTTCGGTGTCGTGACCGCCCTGGTCGGTCGGAAGGCCGATGGCAGCAAAGGTCAACGGGTCGAAGCCAGCCTCACCAATAGCCTGATCAGCACGCTCGCCTATTTCTCAGCGCACTACTTCGCCACCGGCGAGCAGCCGCCACGCACTGGTAACGACCATCCCATCGTCTATCCCTACGGCCTGTTCAAGGCTAAGGACGGTATGATCGCGGTCGCCCCCAGCAACGATATTTTTGTGGTTCGTTTCATGGAGGTTCTGGGTCTTGCCGACCTCTTGGAACGCCCGGAATTCGGCACTAATCAACAACGTTTGCTGCATCGGGAACAACTCCGCCAACGGATCGAGCCAGAAACCGTCAAGCAATCCGTCGATCACTGGATTGAATGCTTGAACCTCGCCCGCGTGCCCTGCGGGCGGGTGATGGATCTAAAGGATGTGTTCAGTGATCCCCAGGTCCTGGCCCAGGAGATGGTGCTGGAGATTGAGCGGCCAGGGCATGACCCGGTTCGCGTGACCGGATTTCCAGTGAAGCTGAGCGAGACGCCAGCTGCTCTTCGCCGACCTCCCCCCGACCTCGGCGAGCACACCGAGGCCATCCTGATCGAGCTTGGCTATACGAACGACCAATTGGCTGAGCTCAGGCAAGCCGGCATCGTCTAATGGTATGACCGCGTCAGTTGGTTCCGCCGTTTGCGCTTAATGTGCCAAGAAAATCAAAGGCATGCGGGCTTTCCCTGGCGAAGCTTCGATAATCCCCATGCCGAACCTAATATGAGATGAGGTTTACGCGAGGCCATTTTCTCCAGATTAGGAAAATTAACACTGTACAATCTGCAAAAATTCTACCAAAGATATTTCTGGATAATGTTTTTTTTACTTTTTTAGGTTCAGAATCGCGAGATATCGAGGCTGTTTTTCGTTCGTGAACGACCGGAACAAAGACCGAAACGGAGGTCGGGGTCATGACAGTTGGTGTGATTAAAGTCCTTCTCATAGGGGACAATCTGGCTGCGTTCCCGGAATCGCCTCGCCATGGTCTCCTCTGCTCTCCTGTTCATATCATCCAGGCATGGTCGCTCGACGACGCATCGGTTCATCTGCGTCACCGTGACATCGACGTTCTGGTCATCAATCGACACGGCAGCGATTCCGAGCAAATCGAGACAATCGCAACCCTTCGAGCCCAAACAGGGACAATACCAATCGTTGTCGTGAGCGAGAGCCAGGACCCAGAATTTGCCGCCAAGGCTGTTCATGGCGGCGCGCAGGAGGTCGTCTCTGCAACAGCGCAGGACCCCGAAGCGATACAGCGTGCACTTCTGACATCCATCGAACGTAAGCGGCATGAGCGACATCTTCTCTGCCATGCCCGCAAGGACGAGTTGACGGGCCTCGCCAATTGGCTCTTGCTGGAAGAGCGCTATGAGCGGGCTTTAGCGCGTGCCGATCGACAGGCAACGCTCATCGCCCTGGCGGCGATCGATCTGGATCAACCAGAAGAACTCGTCGATGCTTATGGACGACACGCCGTTGATTGGCTCATGCCAAGAATCGGCAAACGGTTGATCGATGAAATCCGTGAAACCGATACACTTGCCCGAACCAGGGACACCGGTTTCACTTGGCTGGTCGAAGGTCTTTCTCTGGTCAACGATATTGCAACCCTGGTCGACCGTGTGCCTGGCATTCTAGCACAAAGCTTCAGCCTCGATGGTCGTAACATCCAGGTGACAGCAAGCGTCGGCATCGCCGTTTGCCCCTTCCACGGTCGTGA
Organism: Geminicoccales bacterium; assembly: GCA_050633905.1. Lineage (GTDB taxonomy): Bacteria > Pseudomonadota > Alphaproteobacteria > Geminicoccales > Geminicoccaceae > JANQPX01. The sequence continues at coordinate 4,275 of JBOEHJ010000046.1, read as the reverse complement.
CTTTTCGACATTGCTCAAGATGGCTGAGGCGGCAATGCTGGATGTGGCGACCTTGAACGGCGACGGCCTTTTGATGCCACCGCTCCCAAGTTTGGCGGAAAACGCAAGAGTACGCACCCTGGCCTGACGGCATCGTACGATCCTTGGGTTGAGAGACGAGTGGCCAGCATTGCTTGATCAGGCGATGCTTCGACTTATTTCAGTCCCAGAAAAATCAACCTTGTCCTGCCATATCGTCGCTCCTGTCTCAGAAAAAAACCCTCTGGCACCTGAACAGCCTCTTTCGCGGCAAGCTCAGCAATCACCCAAGCGTTCTCCGCCAGCCAGCCCTCATGCAGTAGCTCAAGCGTGGGCTCAAGCAGAGACTTTAGATAGGGCGGATCAAGAAAGGCGACATTGAATAACGCTGGCGGCTGACCATGCTCCAACAAGCTTTGTTGCTTGAGCCGAACAATTTCAGGCTCACCGAAGGCACGAAGATTAGCACGTGCCAGGCTGAGGTCCTGATCCATCAAGCAGACTTCGATAGCTCCGCGGGAATAGGCCTCCAGGCCAACAGCACCGGTGCCGCAAAAGAGATCGAGAAACCTCAGCCCATTTGGAGAATGATGGTGTTCCAGGATGTTAAACAGCGATTCGCGCACTCGATCGCTAGTGGGACGTATCGATTGATCCTTGGGCGTCTGCAGGCGTTTGCCCCGAAACCGCCCGCCAATAATGCGCATCAAGCCAGGTTCCCTCGGTGAAGCACGGCGCTTACGATATCGGAACGTCTCTTTTCAATCAAACGAAGCCGATGCTCACCTGGATCGGCGCCAGACAAGATCATCAAAGGGAAATGATATGGCAAGGATGTGCGTGATTGCGGCGGCTCAGCTTGGTCCGATTGCTCGCGATGAGAACCGCAACCAGGCTGTCGCCCGTATGCTAGACCTGATGCATGAAGCGAAGGGCCGAGGCGCGGATATCGTCATTTTTCCAGAGCTCGCTTTGACCACGTTCTTTCCCCGATGGTGGTTTGAGGAGGATGAGACGCTCGATGCCTTTTACGAGACTGAGATGCCGAATAGGGCAACCCTTCCGCTGTTCGAGGCGGCTGCTAAACTCGAAATCGGTTTCTACCTCGGTTACGCTGAACTCGACACCAGCGATGGGACCAAGCAACGCTTCAATACCTCGATCCTTGTCGATAAGTCAGGCACCCCTGTAGGAAAATACCGAAAGGTCCATTTGCCAGGCCATGCCGATCACCAGGCCTGGCGCCCATTTCAGCATTTGGAAAAGCGATATTTCGAGCCTGGTAATCTCGGCTTTCCAGTCTTCGAGGCCATGGGCGGCAAGATCGGGATGTGCATCTGCAACGATCGACGCTGGCCTGAAACCTACCGGGTCATGGGCCTGGCCGGCGCCGAAATCATTGCCCTTGGCTACAACACACCGCAACACTATCCCCAAGCGCCCGAGCATGATCATCTAAACCACTTTCACAACCATCTCGTGATGCAATCCGGTGCTTATCAAAACGGCACCTTCGTTGTCGGAGCCGCGAAATGCGGGATCGAGGAGGGGTGCATGCTGATCGGCCAGAGCTGTATCATCGCCCCAACAGGTGAAATCATGGCCATGGCAACCTCGCTCGAAGACGAGCTAATCGTCGCGACATGTGATCTGGATCGCTGCAAGGAGATCCGGAACAATATCTTCAATTTCGAACTACACCGCCGCCCAGAGCACTACGGCGCCATCACCGAGGGGTAGGCAAAAGAGGCTGATTTGCGCCAGGATAAACTGACATGCCTACTATAATAGCTCTTATCGGCCCGCCTATCATCAGCGTCCGAGCACTCCGGGAGGTTGCAACCAAATGACCGAAGCATCGCAGATCACCGTTCGATTGCACGGCAACGACAACGTCGTCACCGCCCGCGTCGACATTCTGCCAGATTCACCGATTCCAGGCGAAAACGTGATCAGTAACCGACGCATACCTGCTGGCCACAAACTGGCAATCCTGCCCATCGCTGCGGGTGAAGTGATCAGAAAATACGATCAAATCATTGGTTTTGCCAAAGAAAAAATTGAACCAGGTGATCATGTCCATGTGCATAATGTCGAGATGCAGGATTTTTCACGGGATTATGCGATCGGTCAGGACGTCAAGCCGACAGCCTTCGTTCCAGAGGCCGAGCAGGCAACCTTCGAGGGCTTTCTTAGAGATGACGGCAAGGCAGGGACGCGTAATTTCATCGGCGTGCTCTCCACGGTGAATTGTTCGGCAACGGTCGCCCATTTCATTGCCGAGACGTTTCCGGAAGAGGAGCTCCAACGCTATCCGAATGTGGATGGGATCGTAGCGCTCACCCATGGAACCGGCTGCGGCATGGCAGATCGTGGCGATGGCTTCGACGCGCTGCAACGAACCCTTTGGGGCTATGCGCGACATCCCAATTTTGCTGGAATTCTGATGGTCGGCCTCGGCTGCGAGGTCAATCAGATCGACTTTCTTCTGGACGCCTATCAGATCAAACGTGGTCCTCATTTTCAGACAATGACCATGCAAGGCATTGGTGGAACACGAAAAACCGTTGAAGCGGCGCAAGACATCATCCGGGAGATGTTGCCCGAGGCAAATGCCAAGAGCCGCCAGACCCTGTCGGCCTCGAAGCTTTCCGTCGCCTTGCAATGTGGTGGCTCGGATGCCTATTCAGGCATCACCGCAAACCCAGCACTTGGGGCGGCGACTGATTTTCTGGTCCGCCAAGGCGGTACAGGTATTCTCGCTGAAACGCCTGAAATCTACGGTGCCGAACATCTTCTGACCCGACGTGCCGTCAGCCAGGATGTCGCCGAGAAACTGATCGAGCGTATTCGATGGTGGGAGGCCTATTGCGAGCGCAATGGCGGCGAGATGAACAACAACCCCTCACCGGGGAACAAGGCTGGCGGTCTGACCACGATCCTGGAGAAATCCCTTGGTGCAACAGCCAAGGGCGGTACCACCAACCTCACCGGCGTCTATCGTTACGCCGAGCAGGTAACAGCACCCGGCTTCGCTTTCATGGACAGCCCCGGATATGATCCGGCATCGGTGACAGGCCAGGTTGCCTCCGGCGCCAATCTCGTTTGTTTCACCACCGGCCGCGGCTCCTGCTTTGGCTTTAAGCCAGCTCCCTCCATCAAGCTTGCCACCAACACCGACATGTACCGTCGCATGGACGAGGATATGGACGTCAATTGCGGTGTCGTCTTGGATCAGGGCGTCAGTATCGACGACCTCGGCCAACAGATCTTCGAACTCTTTTTGCGCGTCGCGTCGGGTGAACGGACCAAAAGCGAAACCTTAGGCTTCGGCAACCACGAATTTACCCCTTGGCAAATCGGCGCCGTAATGTAGATCGACGTCAGAAGGATACGAGCGAAGCGTTGATGATGTTGAGTAGAACCAGGCGGCTTCTTTGGGGTATCGCCATCACCTTGACCCTTGGTTACCAGGATACTGCCGAGGCCGGTGTCGATGAGGCCTTGGTGGACCAAGGCTGGACGGAGATGCTCTTTGACAACAGGGCGGCCAATGATTTCACGATAAATGGTGCTGATGGGATCGGCATTGCTAGTAAGGGAAGTGTCTCACTCCTGAGAATGCCGTTGGAAGTGGACATCGAGACGACACCAACGCTCCATTGGCGTTGGTGTCTCACCGAAGCGGCACCAGCAACACCGCTTTCGATCAAAGGAGCCGATGATCGTTCCTTGGCCGTCTACATCGCCTTTCCGTTTGTCGCTGAGGAAGCAACGCCCGTCGAGCGGATTAGACGCAAGATCGTGGAGGCAATCCTGGGAAAAGACGCTCCCGGTCGGGTTCTCATGTATGTCTGGGGCGGCGAGCTTGCGCGCGAGACGGTGGTGGAAAGCCCTCATCTTGGCGAATCGGGCATGATGAAAATTCTCCGCCCTGCCTCGACCCCATCCCATCAATGGTTCAGGGAACGCATTGATATCGCGAAAGACTACCGCGCGGTTTTCGGCAGCTTACCTCCCAATCCCCTTTACATCGGCGTCAGTGCGGATACCGATGACACATCGAGCAGCTCGAAAGGGGTGATTACGGATCTCGAATTTCTTGGTGCAAACAGGGTTCTTTGAAACCTGAATGATCGGCCTTATGGGGAAACGGAAATTGCCTTTTTCGATGAGCCCAAACGCCAACAAGTGATCAGTACTATCAATAAGCTGCTTTTATCGAAGACGGCCGAGAAGGCCGTCGAGCTGATCAAG
>JBOEHJ010000045.1:0-67575 GCA_050633905.1 Geminicoccales bacterium | reverse complement strand
GGCGACGTTACCGTTTGTTGCTTGGTCGTTGTTTGACCGGCTTGTGGCGCGGCTAAGAAAATGTCATGGCAAGGGGTGTGTACAAAAAAAGGGCAGAAAAAAATATGCCTAAATATTGTGCATTAAAAAAAACACCCCATCTCTACAACAGACGATCTAAGCCTGCTCAAAATCTTGTTGCTGAGCTGANNAGACGATCGTTCTGGTTAAGCATTCCTTAGGAGAGTCCAGCCATGGATTTCGAGCATTATACAGAACGGGCGCGCGGATTTATTCAGTCAGCGCAGGCCATGGCGCTCCGCGAAGGACACCAACGCTTCGTGCCGGAACATGTGCTGAAAGTGTTGCTCGACGATTCCGAAGGACTTGCCGGTAATCTTATTCGAGCGGCTGGCGGCGATCCAAAGGAAGCACTTGGTCTTGCCGAAGCTGCCTTGGCCAAAATGCCAAGAGTTGAAGGAGACGGGGCCGGGCAACTTTATCTCGCTCCCGAAACGGCGAGGCTCTTCGAGCAGGCCGAGCAGATTGNNGAAGATGGCTGACAAGGCGAGCGACAGCTATGTCACCGCCGAGCGTCTGCTCCTGGCATTGACCATGGCGTCCGGTACCGATGCCGCCAGCGCATTGAAGCAGTCCGGACTCACGCCGCAGAACTTGAACAGCGCCATCGAGGGGGTGCGCAAGGGCCGAACCGCCGATACGGCGTCAGCCGAACAAGGCTACGACGCGCTCAAGAAATATACGCGCGATCTGACGGCAGAAGCCCGGGATGGCAAGCTGGACCCGGTGATCGGCCGTGATGAGGAAATTCGCCGTGTCATCCAGGTGTTGTCCCGCAGGACCAAGAACAATCCAGTATTGATAGGTGAGCCTGGGGTCGGCAAGACCGCGATCGCTGAGGGTTTGGCCCAGCGGATCATCAATGGTGACGTGCCGGAAAGCTTGCGCGACCGCCAGTTGTTGTCCCTGGACCTCGGCGCGCTCGTTGCAGGGGCCAAATATCGAGGCGAGTTCGAGGAGCGGCTGAAAGCGCTGCTGCAGGAGGTGACCCATAGCAGCGGCGACATCGTCCTGTTTATCGACGAGCTGCATACCCTGGTTGGCGCCGGCAAAGCCGATGGCGCCATGGATGCCTCCAATATGTTGAAACCAGCCCTTGCGCGGGGCAAACTTCATTGTGTTGGCGCAACGACCCTTGATGAATATCGTCAATATATCGAGAAGGACGCAGCGCTTGCCCGGCGTTTCCAGCCTGTCTTCGTCGACGAACCGAACGTTGCTGACACCATCTCGATCCTTCGCGGCTTGAAGGACAAATACGAGCTGCATCACAGCGTGCGCATTACCGATGGCGCCATCGTAAGTGCGGCGACACTCTCCAACCGCTACATCGCCGACCGGTTTTTGCCGGATAAGGCGATCGATCTGGTCGATGAAGCTGCCGCAAGAAAAAGGATGGTTATCGATAGCAAGCCGGAAGCCATCGACGAGCTTGACCGGCGCATTATCCAACTCAAGATCGAGCGCGAAGCACTGAAGAAAGAAACCGATGCCGCATCCCAAGAACGTCTTGGTACGTTAGAGAAAGAGCTATCGGAGCTGGAACAAGACTCAGCGGGCCTGACCGCCAAATGGCAGGCAGAGAAAGGCAAGCTCGCCGATGTGCAATCGCTGAAGGAAAAGCTTGAAGCGAGCCGCCACGAACTCGAGGTGGCACAGCGTCAGGGCGATCTGGCCAAGGCTGGTGAGATTGCTTACGGACGTGTCCCCGATCTAGAGCGACAGCTCGCTGAGGCCGAGGAAAGCTCGGCCCAGGAAATGGTGCAGGAGGCCGTCACCGATAGCGACATCGCAGCCGTTGTCGCCCGCTGGACCGGTGTGCCGATGGAAAAGATGCTTGAAGGCGATCGTGACAAACTCCTGGAGATGGAGGCTAAGCTGCACCAGCAGGTCGTTGGTCAGGAGGAGGCAGTTAAGGCCGTCTCCAACGCGGTGCGCCGGGCAAGAGCTGGCCTGCAGGACCCGAACCGCCCGCTGGGCTCGTTCTTGTTCCTCGGACCAACGGGGGTCGGCAAGACCGAGCTTTGCAAGGCACTTGCGACCTTTCTCTTCGATGACGACCAGGCCATGTTGCGGATCGACATGTCCGAATATATGGAAAAGCATAGTGTTGCCCGGCTGATCGGTGCTCCCCCTGGCTATGTCGGTTATGAGCAAGGTGGTGCCTTGACCGAAGCCGTGCGCAGACGTCCCTACCAGGTAATCCTGTTTGACGAAGTCGAAAAAGCCCATGGGGATGTGTTCAATGTCCTGCTGCAAGTGTTGGATGACGGCCGGTTGACCGATAGCCATGGACGCACTGTGGACTTTCGTAATGTGATGATCATTCTGACTTCCAATCTCGGCAGCGAGTTCCTGGCAGCACTTGATGAAGATCAGCCAGCCGATGCCGTTCGTGATGACGTCATGGGGGTCGTCCAGGCGGCCTTCAGGCCGGAATTCATCAACCGTCTGGATGAAATCATTTTGTTTAACCGTCTCGGCCGTGAAGACATGACCGGTATTGTGGACATTCAGCTCATGCGGTTGTTCGCATTGCTGGAGGATAGGAAGCTAAGCCTGGAACTCAGCCAAGCCGCCAAGACCTGGCTCGCAGACGCCGGCTATGACCCTGTCTATGGCGCTCGACCGCTGAAGCGAACCATTCAAAAGCACCTGCAGGATCCGCTAGCGCGGCTGATCCTCGAAGGTAAAGTCCTTGAAGGGGCCTCGGTCAATGTCGATGTCGGCGAGGATGGTCTTCTGATCAACGGTGAAAGCACAGCACTCGCCGCCTGATTTTTGGTGGAGAGACAATGCCGGCTCTGCCCAAAGCAAGAGACGGGTCGGCTTTTTCTATGAGTGGAAAAACGCTTAGGAGACGTGCAATACCAACACGCTTGGGCAATGACCACTTTCGTCGTTCCGGATCATACCACCTGCGTTTTGCTCATGTTACACGTTGACGCTTTCTCGATGGTGTTAACGTTTACTCTTTCTTACCCTGACATAATGGCCTTTAGGACCATGAGATCTTGGGAAATCGAGCCCAGCCCAGCTTCTTTCAGACCTGCGAGCGGGGTTCCAGGATCACATGGACCAGGAAAAGCTTTAGCCGAGCTATGTTAACCAAACGTCAAGACGACGAGATCAGCTAGCGCATTCCCGATGATGTTTATGCGGCGCCAGCCCTCTCCCCCGCCTAACCACCCGATATGGTGGGATCCTGCGGGTGGTTGGGGCAGTGGACTGGTGATCTCGTCGCCCGATCGAAAAACGCTTTGGCCGCCCCGCTCAATGAACCAAACCGGTCATTCGCCAAGCCTACAAACAAATGAGGCGGTCATACCACCTAGGCTGCGCTGAAGAAGCGGTCGATCTGACGGAGATGCCAGAGGCCTGCCGGATCGTGAAAGCCGAGATGGCCACCGCTCCTGGGCAAGAGGATATGCAAGTTCGGGTTGCTGCTCCAACGCTGATCGAAATAGGGATGAACGGGCACGAAAGGATCATCTTTGGCGTGGATCAGGAGTGTTGGCTGTTCGATGTCGCCTAGGAAATTCTTGGCGGCATTATCACGATAATAGTCATTGGCATCGCGAAAGCCATTTCGCTTGGCGGTGAACTGATCATCAAACTGCCAAAGGTTTTTTGCGCTCAAGATGGCCTGGCGTTCGGACTTGGCAAGCTCGGCTCCAGGTGCCGTGCAGTGCCGTTTTAGCCTTGTCAGAATGTAGCGATGATAGGCAAAGTTGCGCCAACGCTGCAACGATAAGCAGCTCTGTGCCAGATCGATCGGGGCCGACACGGTGGCAGCCCGTTTGATCGGCATGCGCCATCCGCAGGTACCGAGGAATTTCAACAACGCGTTCCCGCCAAGCGAGAAGCCGATCGGCAGGACGCCGTAACGGGTCAGGCGCGGATCGAGTTTCTCGAAAAAGGCGCCGAGATCGTCGCTACTGCCAGCATGATACTCGCGTTTGCAAAGGGGACGCGATGGCCCCGCACCTCGCTGATTGAGGCGCAGAACGGGGTAGCCACGAGCCAAGAAGAAAGCCGCCGCGAAACCCATGTAGCAACTATTTTCCGAGCCGGAAATACCGTGAATGAGCACGACAAGCGGCTTGTCCTTATCGTATATTGGGAGGTTCAGGGCACCCATCATATGATCGCCAGTACCATCGCCGATAGCGATACTGACGTGATCACTGGCAAAACCCGAAAGAGCGTGTTTCGCCTGTCGAGTAAAGTTCCGAATGGTCTGCAGATCACCACCCCACCATGGCCGGCGAGGACTGAAGATCGGCATGTCGTCGACGAGGTCGCTCACTTTAAAAGTGCTCTTGATGCCTAGCTTTGAATGAAGAGCAGCCTAATTTCTCCATTATAACGACGTAATCAACTACTCAGCTTTGTGTTTTTCGCCTTAGACGACGATTTTAGACCGTTCATCAACGTGATGTGGCATGAATGCATCTGTTGCTGCGATCAGAGCGTTGCCAAAGGATTTTCGCAGGAGGTTTACGCAGCACCAGCCCTCTACCACGGTCAACACCATCAGGACCTCTCCAAATCAGACGGTTTGACAAGGAAGCTGGCTGGATCGACCTGACCCTGCAATGCCGCAGAACCTTGGTGACGTTTGATCAGCTGTCATCATGTCTTGAGCAAAAAAATTCTTAACTTTTGGACATTACATATGACCACCTGGTCCATGGGATCCTGGGAGTCCGAGCCGCGCCCGATTCCCCTGCGGGCGGGCGGATTCTCAGGATAGCATGGGCCCGATGTTTGGGCTTAGAAGCGATGAGTTAGCAATTGCTTTGGCAACGACCCATCAAGGTGAAATCGTCACCACAGCCTGATAGGCGTTCTCGCCATGAGGCTCGGCCAATCTGTCCAAGGTCGATGATAAGCAGCCAGGCTCTCCGGGTTGGTGACGGGTATCATCAATTGAATACTTGTCACGGCAATAGATGTTGGCCGTTGATCGCCTTTTGTCGGTTACTCCGCCGGCAATTTGACGGTCATCTCGACACCGCCATAATCGTGAACGCTATCCTTGGCTCTAAGGGTAACCTCGGTGATCCCCTCAGGCACGGCGACGCCGCCAAGTGAACGGGTGAAGGGCTGTTCATTTTCGTGAGGATGCGCCAGGACCCGCGTGCCGAGCACGGTGCCGTCGGGAGCAACGACATCCCAGGCATCAGCATAATGATCCCAGCCCTCATCGCCATGAGCGACGGTGACATCGAAGCGATAGGCGCCGTCCCCTTCAGAGGTCACCTCAACCCCCACCACATCCGCCTCTTCAGCGGAAGTGCCGGCAGCACAGGCAAGGCCTAAGGCCCCGGCCAGGATCAGACGTTTCAACATTGATATGCTCCCTTATCAGGCTTGGTTCAGGCAAGTAACGGCCGTAGCGCCCTGCTACGTGTAGGGGTCGGCGGCGTCGCGGAGACCGTCGCCAAGGAAGTTGAAGGCGAGGACCACCAGGATGACCGGCAGGACCGGCAACATTAGCCAAGGATAGAGGGCGACGACATTGATGTTTTGGGCTTCGGCGAGAAGAACGCCCCAGGATGTGATCGGCGGACGAAGGCCCAGGCCTAGGAATGAGAGGGCGGTCTCGCCGAGAATCATGGCCGGGATAGAGAGCGTCGCAGACGCGATCAGGTGGCTCATGAAGGAGGGGACGAGATGGCGAAACACGATGCGTTTGGGCTTGGCCCCCATCAACATCGCAGCCGTTGCGAAATCCTCCTCGCGCAGGGCTAATATCTTGGAGCGCACGGCTCGAGCAAGGCCTGTCCAGTCGAACAATGCCAAGATCAGGGTGATCCCGAAATAGATCCAGATCGGATTCCAGGTCACCGGCAAGGCTGCAGAAAGTCCCATCCACAGCGGGAGTTCAGGAAAGGACCGGATCATCTCGATCATGCGCTGGATGATATTGTCAACCCAGCCGCCGTAATAGCCTGACAGGCCGCCGAGGATAATCCCGAGCACGAAGCTGAGCGTGATGCCGACCAAACCGACGGTGAGCGAAATCCTTGTACCGTAGACGATGCGCGAAAACATATCCCGGCCCAGGCGGTCGGTGCCGAAAACGAAGAACGTGCCCCCCTCGGCTGGACAGACCAGATGGAAATCGGCCGGGATGATCCCCCAGAATTTGTACGAATCGCCGGAGCAGAAGAAACGAAGCGGCTGGACCTGGCTCTCATCGGTCACGTATTCGCGTTTGAGATTGTCCATGTTCAGCTCGAATTTGGAGCCGTAGACGAAAGGGCCGACGAAGGCACCCTCGTGGAATAGATGAACACTTTGCGGCGGAAAGTGGATGAACTGGGTGTTGCGGGTATGCAGGTGGTAGGGCGCGATCCATTCCGAAATCAGCGCTGAGCCATAGAGGAGAAGAAGAAAAAAACCAGCGGCAACCGCCAGTTTATGGCGGCGGAACTTCCACCACATCAATTGCCATTGGGACGCCGTGTAGAAGCGTTCCTGCTCGGGCGTCAGATACTCGGCATCCGCTTCGGGATTGAAGGGAGCCTGATCGACATAACGCTTGCTCATCGACCTTGTCCACCTTCAAAACGAATGCGGGGATCGAGGGCAGCAAGCGCTAGGTCCGAGAGCAACATGCCGATGACGGTGAGCCCGGCCAGCAACATCAAGAAGGAGCCGGCGAGATACATGTCCTGGGTCTGAAGCGCCTCCAGCAGCATTGGCCCCGTGGTCGGCAAGGAGAGGATGGTGGAGACGATCACCTCGCCTGAGATGATCGAGGGTAATAGAGCCCCAATATCGGCGATAAACGGGTTGAGCGCCATGCGCAGCGGGTATTTGCAAAGGGCGCGAAAGGGGGACAGGCCCTTGGCTTTTGCCGTCACCACATAGGGTTTTTGCAGTTCATCCAGGAGGTTGGCCCGCATGCGCCGGATCATGCCAGCTGTGCCTGCGGTGCCGATGACCACCACCGGCACGATCAGATGCTGGAGGATCGAACCGAATTTGGCAAAGCTCATCGGCTCGTCCAGATATTCAGGATCCATCAACCCGCCTATCGAGATGCCGAAATAGACATTGGCGAAGTAGAGCATAACCAAAGCGAGCAGAAAATTCGGCGTGGCGAGGCCGAGATAACCGATGAAACTCAGGGCATGATCACCGAAGCTGTACTGGTGGGTGGCCGAGTAGATGCCGATCGGGAAGGACACCACCCAGATGAACAGGATCGCTGTAAAGGAAACAACAAACGATAAAAAGATTCTGTCGCCGATGATCTCACTGACTGGGAGGTCATAGGCAAAGGAAAAGCCGAGATCGCCCTGAAACAGGCCTTTCATCCAGATCAGATATTGCTGCCACCAGGGCTTATCGAGGCCGTAAGTCTGGCGCAGATACTCGATTTTTTCCGATTGAATGCTCTCGCCCTGGGCTTGGAGCTCGGCAATGTAGCTCTCGAGATAGTCGCCGGGCGGCAACTGGATGATCACAAACGAAATGAGGCTGATCGCCAGCAGCGTCGGGATCATGATGATCAGGCGATGAACGACGTAACGAAGCAAGCCAATAGTATCCTTTGCCCAGGGATGTTCATTTCACTGTAGACGAAAAATGTGACGCCGTGAAATTCACAACTTGCATATGGCCATGAGATGGCCCTTGATGAAATAGAAAGATCGGCCAAACGGGTCTGAATGCCGCAGGTTCAAGTCAGGAGATCATCGATGCAATTGCCCCCCTTGCTCTCATCATCGATTCTCCCAACAACAAAAGGCTGGCCTGCCGATATCGATGCCCTCAACCTCGGCGATATCGGTCGGCAGGGCTGGTCTTTGCTCAGGGAAGACCTGCTTCTCCCAGCCCTTGTGCTCAAAGATAGCGCGCTTCGCCATAACAGCCGTTGGATGCGCGCCTTCACCGAACATCACGACGTCGAGCTTTGCCCCCATGGCAAAACCACCATGGCGCCACAGCTTTTTGCCCGACAGCTCGATGATGGTGCTTTCGGCATCACGGTGGCGACCGTGCAGCAGATGCAGGTCTGCCGGCGCTTCGGCGTGCCGACAGTATTGATGGCCAATCAGCTGGTTGGCAAACAGGCCATTCGACAGGTGCTGGAAGCCTTGGAGACCGATCCCAGCTTTGATTTTTACTGCCTGGTCGACACGGTCGATGGCGTAGAGTTACTGGCTGCGGAAGCTCGGGCATTTGGTGGCTCAAGGCCACTCAAGGTTCTTTTGGAAGGTGGGGTTCAAGGAAGACGGACCGGCTGCCGGACACTTGCGGAGGCCCTGGAGGTTGCGCGCGCTTTGGCATCGATCCCCGAACTCGCCTTGTCCGGCGTCGAGGGGTTCGAAGGCGTGATTAAAGGCGATACCCCTAAAGCGACCGCCGAGGCCGTTGCCGATTTTTTGGCGTTTCTTGTGGCCATCGCCGAAAAAGCAGCGTCGGAAAAACTGTTTGCGCCGGGGCCGGTCATTCTTTCCGCCGGCGGCTCGTCGTTTTTCGACCTTGTGACAAAAAAATTTAAAGCGGCAGCGCTTGGCTGCGAGACCAAGGTGGTCATCAGGAGCGGGTGCTATTTCAGCCATGACAGCGGCATGTACCAGGCGGCGTTCGCCGATCTCGATGAGCGGGCACCCGAGCTTGCCAAGCTTGGTGACGGCCTTCGCCCGGCCCTTGAGGTCTGGGCTTACGTCCAATCCCGCCCGGAGCCCGGTCGCGTGCTCGCCACCATGGGGAAACGCGACGTTTCTTTCGATGCCGGCATGCCGGTGCCGGAGCGGTGGTTTCGCCCAAGCCTCCATGCCAAACCCGAACCGCTAAGTAACGGCCACACGACCATCGCGTTGAATGATCAGCATGCGTTTCTCGATGTGCCGGCTGACAGTCCGCTTAAAGTCGGCGACATCCTCACCTTCGGCATCTCGCACCCCTGCACCACTTTCGATAAATGGCAGCTCGTCTACGTGGTCGACGATGACTACAAGGTCATCGAGGGTGTGAAGACGTTTTTTTGATGTGACGAAGGCCCGTTTCAAAGTTATCGCCATATGCCATCAAGTCTCTAAAAGATCAGCTTTCTAAAGCTCTTGGGTCCGTTTGGTTTTTTTTAGGTGTTTCACGACGATGACATGATCGGATGGCACGAAGGCATCAAGATTCTTAGGCCAATTGATTACCGGAATTTCTTCCAGGTCATTCAGTACAGCTTGTCCTGAATGACCTGAAGCGGACACTCGCCGATATAGCTAATTATTCACCCTAATCGAATACCAGCAACGATGACCGAAGCAACAAAATAAGTCCGATCCGAGCTATGAGATATCGATAGAAACTGGCATCCATACTTGGCGGCGACGTTGAATACGTTCAGCCCGGCTTTCATGGCCATAATCAACGGCAACTGCGTGCCCGAACTGCTGCGCTTCGATGATCGTGTTGAGCTGGGCGATTGCGCGCTGTTGATCGGTACCAACAGTTACTGATGCAGTATAGACACCACATTCGCGACATACGAGAAACTCGGCAGTGCGGTGTGCAAACATATACCGAACAAGATGTTCCTCGTTAGTGATCCGGACCGTAAGCATGCCGTTTGGATCCGAGACCGCGCGAGCGCCATGCTTTCGGCAAAAAGAGCACTGGCAAGACCGGACCTTGATCAGCCTCGGATCGATATCGCTCTCGAAGATAATCTGTATGTTGCCGCAATGGCAGCCGCCTGTATGCCTCAAATTCACCTCCCGTGAAGGGGCCATAGATGAGCGAGCCATAGTCGGCAATTAGCGCTCCCGAGTCACGAGCCAACTAGCAAATTACCTTCGAGAGTAGTCCTTCGCCGATCTTCCCTACTGACCGAGGTACCCCAAACGAGATATAATGGCTCGGTGCGTCCAAGGAATCATTGAGCTTAATACACACTCAGTTCTGGGTTAGCTCAGGTCACGCACACAGATACTCTCGGGTCCAATTCGGTAGGAGGAAGAGCAGGATGAAGCCGATCAATATCTCTGAAAAGATGGCTCAATTCTCCACGTACTGGGATCCGCATATAGTATCCGACTACAACGACAACGACATCATGGTTGTGAAGTTCCAGGGTGAGTATCCGTTTCACAAGCATGACACCACGGACGATTTTTTCTATGTCCTGGAAGGTGAAATGGTGATGGATATCGAGGGACAGCCTTCGCATGTGGTCCGCGCCGGCGAACTCTTCGTGGTCCCGAAAGGCGTTGTACACCGTCCCCGTGCGGAAGAAGAGGTGAAGGTTCTCTTGATCGAGCCCAAAGGAGAACCCAATTCAGGTGACTCTGATTGTGAACCAGCGCCGAAGCCACGAATCTAGATATTTGAGAACGTCTACTTTACCGGCATTCGCGGGCCATCGACGGATCCTTTCTTATGATCCCGGCAGGAACGCGAGTTTCCCCGCGCACCCCCGGAACAGTTCCCAGTGAGCGGTACTCCTGCACTGGGCTCTTACTTCGAGTGTCTGGCGACAAACCGCTCTTGAGGCCAAGGATGAAGGATCCTGGGTTTGGGGAGCCAGTCGTTGACGAACTTCTCTGCCCTCCGCCACTCGAAAAGATCCTTTTGGCTTCGTCGCCGAAGTGACTTCACCCAAAGGCGCTGAATGTGATGGATGCGGGGAAGACCCGGTTGAGTGTGAAGATCACCAATCTGCGTGAAGAGATGCAACGTTTGAAGGTTCTCGAAACACAGATGGAGGCGTCACCGGATCAGTAGGTTTCGCTGACCGATCCAAACTCCCGATCAATGGCGACCAGCGGGCACGGTTCCGGCATGGTCGGTTACAATGCCCAAGCCCATGACGGGCAACGCCAAAGCTGTAGGCCGCTTCGACAAGCAGCACTTTCGTTACATCACTGACCAGGATGTCTATCGCTGCCCAGCGGGCAATCGGCTCACCTATCGTTTCTCACACGACGAGGCAGGCCCGGCGATATTCGACCAATCTGTGCAGCCACTGTCCTTTGAAAGATCGTTGCACCACGGGCAAGGAACGCCGGATTGGTCGCTGAGAGCACCAAGATGTCCTGGAAGCGGTTCAACGGCGGCTCGATGAGAACCCACAAACGAGGCGGCAGCGCCGGGAGACCGTCGAACATCCCTTTGGCACGATCGAAATGCGGATGGGCGCAACCCATTTTCTGATGAAGTGGCTGGAGAACGTTCGCACCGAAATGGCGTTCTCCGTGCTTGCCTGCAACCTACCCCGGACGATCAACATCCTCGGCATAACGCCACTCATTCAGGCCATCGGGGCCTAGAGCAGCCCTTATCAGCTCAAAAGACGACCGATCGGCCTAACAATTGCGATCTGACGGTCTCCCATCAGGTGTATCGCCAAGAACGGGCCAAGCGGCGAAAAAAACATCCATGACCATGGCAGCGTCAGAAAACCGGAAATATCCGAACATTTCGTATCAAACAAGACCCGAAGGTGCCGTTCGTGCATGTAGGCGACAAGTCTGGAAAAATTGGATTCGATCAATCATTGAAGCAACGAAATAGCTTTCGCTATTCCAACAAAAAATGAGCACTGCCGTGAAGGCTGGACAATTTCGATACATACGTATAGAAAAATCTATACGATTGTATTGAAACTCGTCTGTGTCGGCAAAAAAACATGGCTCGTCCAAAGACATATGAGCGAAAGGAAGCCGTTGAGCGCGCTTGTCACGCCTTCTGGGCTCACGGCTATACGGCGCTGGGCGTCCGTGAGCTGGAAAAGCTGACGGGGCTCAACAAGTTTGCAATCCGCAGCGAATTTGGCGGCAAGGAGGGCCTCTATGTCGAAGCACTACGTTACTACGCCAAGGCTGCAAATGCCGTCGTGTTGGCTCCGATGCGTGTCGGGGGGATCGAGACGATTGATGCGTTTTTTAAAGGCCTCGTCACGAAAGGATGCATGAATTGCAGCCGTTTTGGATGTTTGATCGTCAACACCGGCATTGAAAATGCTGAGCTTAAGAGACCTGCTTTGCGAACGGCATCAGATGATTATTGGTCGTTGCTTTCCCAACATTTCGAGAAGGCACTGCGCTACTCGATCGAAAAAGGGGAAATCGACCGGATGTTGGACACCGGCGAAACATCAAGGGGCCTTGTCACCGCGGTTATGGGAATTCACACGATGAACCGGATTTCCTCTGCCCATGATGGGGGTGCCGCCTTGGTCAACATGGTGCGTAGTCTGATCACGTCGTGGAGAACCTGAATGCCAGCCAAGCTTTCCAGATTTGAACCGATTACCGGCGTCGACGGTTTGTTGACGGCAACCAAGGGGGAGCTGCGCTGCACGGCCATCACCCTGCAATCAGGTGGGCTGTGTTTATTTAGCCCGGTAGCGGGGCTGAACGCATGTGCACAGGAAAGCCTTCGGGAACGGGGCGCCGTCGAATTTCTCATCGCGCCGAACCATTACCACAACAAAGGCATGGCTGAGTATGCCAAGGCCTATCCGGCCGCAAGTATCGCTGCGTCAGAGGCTAGCCAGCCACGATTGAAGCGAATGACCGGTCTTAACTTTCAGGGATTGGAAGCGCTTTCCCAGAGCTTTCCGGAAGGTATGCGTCTTGTGCCCCCGGAAGGTCTAAAAACGGGAGAGGTCTGGCTGGTCGCACCTGCAGGCAATGGTGTTGCTTGGCTCGTCGTCGATGCCTTTGCCGGGGCGAAAGGCTTGCCGGAGGAGGGAGATGAAACAGTTCGCCTCTTGGGCACCTTCCCGAAATTCGGCATCCAGGATCGGTCTTTGTACCTGGAATGGCTGAGCCGCTTTCTCCATTCGGAGCCGCCGGACGTCCTCATTCCTTGCCATGGGCAAATCGAGAGCGGTCCTCGTCTAAAAGTTCAACTGCGAAATCTCATGGCTGGACTGGCCTAAACGGATCGTTCATGCCGCCGCATCTTGTTGACAATCGAGGTCTTGTCTCCGCAAAAATGTGGTGCTGCATCTCAGTTTTCAGGAGCTTGCGTCCACATATGGCGGCGAGCTGAAGTGAGCACTTTGGCGGCTGTTGCACCGACAGCGGACATTCAGTGGGCAGGGCGATGGCTCACTTTTGACCCTAACCCACCAGCTGACCGTTTGGATGATCCTTCATAAACCAATCCGCCAGATGTTCGATCAGAGCTCGGATACGTGCCGTTAAATGACGGTTGGGGGGATAAACCGCGTAGAGTGTCGTGGAGTCTGATTCTTGCTCGGCGAACAAGACTTGGAGAGCATCACGCTCCAGGAATGGCTTGGCGGTATAAAAGGGGCACCGGCCGACGCCTAATCCGCCCGCAGCCATGTAGGCGACGGCGCGTGGTGAGTTTGCCTTAAATGTGCCATCGATACGCACAGAAATCTTCTCTCCGTTGATCTTGAACGTCCAATTCGAAGGGTCTGTCGATGTCAGCTGCAGGAGGCAGTTATGGGTTGAAAGTGCATTTGGATGATCAGGCTTGCCGTATTTTGAAAGATAGGCGGGTGAGGCAATCACGACCAAACGCATATCCATGAGTTTTCGAGCGACCAGGCTCGAATCCTTGAGCGTGCCGAAGCGGACCGCAAGGTCAATGCCTTCATCGATGATTGCCATATGCTGATCTGACAGCTGCAGCTGGATGGAGACTTTCGGGTTGGCCCGCTGAAACGGCAGCAGGGCCTGAACCAGCTCGCGGCTACCAAAACCAGTAGGCGCTGTAACGCGGATCGATCCCGCCAATTCCGATTGGCGTGCCTGAACCACACCTTCTACTTCATCGAACTGATCGAGTAATGGAACACATCGTTCCAGATAGGCCCGGCCCGTATCGGTCAGGGTGACGCTTCTTGTGGTACGATTGAACAGTTGAGCCCCAAGCCTTTCCTCTAATTGACGGACATATTTGCTGGCAAGCTTGGTGCTCATATCGAGACGCTTGGCCGCTTGGGTAAATGATTGCTGGTCGGCAACGGCTACGAAGACGCGCATCCCATCCAACGTATCCATCCTCAAAAACCTCCATCAAAATCACATTATTATCGTCATTACATACATAATTATTCCTCAAACAGGCACATTATCAACGTTATTAGCCTCTGATAGGGTCCATTTCAGTCGTCGGACAGAGCCACGACAGAGCTTTCAGAGGAGACATCCCATGTCGAATAGCATCCGCATTCACAGCTTCCCGCTTTCAGGCCACGCTCACCGTGTCCGGCTCTTTGCCAGCCTCGCAGGCGTGGCTCACGAGGTGATCGACGTCGATCTTCCCGGCGGGGCTCATAAGCAGGCTCCCTTTCTCGCATTGAACCCGGCGGGTCAGGTGCCGGTGATCGAAGATGGTGACGACGTGATCAGCGACTCGAATGCGATCCTCGTCTACCTCGCCCGAAAATATGCACCTTCCTTCATCCCGGCCGATCCCAAGGGCGAAGCCGAAGTCCAGAAATTCCTAACACTTGCCGCAGGCGAACTTGCCTTCGGCCCCGCCGCCGCACGGATTATCAATGTCTTCAAGGCCCCCCTTGATGCTGACTTCTCTAAGGCGACAGCCGCAAAGGTGCTCGGCAAAATGGAAGCGCATATGGAGGGCCGAGACTTCCTAGTGGGAGACAAGCCGACCATCGCTGATGTCGCTATCTATACTTACACGGCCCATGCGCCGGAAGGCGACATCTCGCTTGAGCCCTATCCGAATGTGCGCCGACTCCTGGGCAATATCGAGGCCTTGGACGGCTTCGTGCCGATGCCGGGGACCAAGGTGGGTCTTGCTGCATAAGCCCGACATCTCCGGGGGTTTTGTGGCCCCCGGATCCAACTGCATTCCATCGGAAACCGGCGAGGTCTGCCATGACGACGTCAGCTGTCCCAACCACGGACACGTCCCCGTATCATGAAGGCGAGCAAGCCTTGCAGGCCCGAAGTGGCAAACGGGAAATGGCCGAAAGCATCGGGCGAAAGGTGATCCGCACCTTCATGCCGGACCAGCATCGTGACTTCTTCAGTCAGCTCCCGTTCTTGGTCGTCGGTGCCGTCGACGGTGAAGGTTGGCCATGGGCAAGCCTTTTGCCCGGCTATCCCGGCTTCATGACGTCACCCGACCCGGTCACGCTGGACATCGCATCCCTTGGCGCGGATCATGATCCTTTGCGAGAATGCCTCAAGCCTGGCGCTCGACTCGGTCTCCTTGGCATCGAGATGCATTCACGCCGCCGCAACCGGCTGAATGGACGCGTCTCCTCGCTGAATGACAACGGCTTTTCCCTTGCGGTCGACCAGTCGTTCGGCAACTGCCCGCAATATATCCAGCATCGGTCCGTCGACTTTTCGCGAGAGCCTGGCACAATGGGCAAGGGTGGTAAGCCATCAGCCTTTTCGGCTTTGGATGAGAAGGCCAAAGCCCTGATCGAAGGCGCGGATGCCTTCTTCGTCTCCAGCTTCGTTCGGGCCGACGGCGATCCAGCAATCAAGGGCGTCGACGTCTCCCACCGCGGTGGCCGTCCTGGCTTCGTCAAGGCCAGCGGCAACACCCTCACCATCCCCGACTTTCCCGGTAACTACGCCTTCAACACGCTGGGCAATTTTCTACTCAACCCAAAGGCCGGGCTGGTTTTTCCTGACTTCGAGACCGGTGATCTCCTGATGCTTACAGGCACCGTCGAACTGCTCGATGAAGACCACGAGGATGTCACATCCTTCAAAGGTGCCGAGCGCGGTTGGCGGTTTATCCTCGATCATGGTCTCTGGCTGGAAGATGCCTTGCCGTTCCGCTCGACCCTGGGCGATTTCTCGCCCAACAGCCTTTTGACCGATAGTTGGAAGGACGCTGATGCGAGAAAGGCCCTCGAAGCCAAACGCCAGACCTGGCGTGACTTTCGAATTGTCCGGATCGAGGATGAGAGCTCGATCATCCGCTCATTCTATCTGGAGCCGACCGATGGCGATGTTTTACTGCCATTCGAAGCAGGGCAGTTCCTGACCATCCGTGTCACCCCTCCTGATGCCGAAAAGCCAGCTATCCGCACCTATACAGTCTCTTCGGCACCCGCCGATCTCCATTATCGGATTTCGGTAAAGCGCGAGGATGAGGGCACGGTCTCCAAGCACCTACATGATCGCCTCAAAACTGGTGACCATATCGAGGCCAAAGCCCCTTCCGGCGAATTCTTCATCGATGCCGCCGAACACCGCCCAGCCGTCCTGCTGGCAGGCGGCGTCGGCATCACGCCGATGATCTCGATGGCGCGCCATATCGTGGTCGAAAGCCTGCGCACACGCCACCTGCGCCCGCTGACCATTTTTCATGCAGCACAGACCACGGATCAACGCGCCTTCTACCAAGCCTTTCGCGATCTTGAGCAAGGCACTGAACGGGGCATCCGCTATTTTTCAATCATCAGCAAGCCCATGGCCGAAGAGAAGCCTGGGGTCAATTTCAATGGCACCGGTTATATTACCGCCGACATTCTCAAGCAGACACTGCCGCTTGATGATTATGACTTTTTCCTCTGCGGCCCTCCTCCTTTCATGCAAGTGCTCTACAACATATTGCGTGGCCTCGGCGTGCGTGACGTTAGGATTTTTGCAGAAGCCTTTGGACCCGCATCGCTAAAACGCAATCCCGATGATGGTGCGCCGTTGATGGTGCATGAAGAAGAGGCTGAGGAAGCCGTCGTCAACTTTATCAAATCCGGTTTTGAGCAACGTTGGTACAAAGGCGACGCAACACTTCTAGAACTTGCCGAGAACCACGGCCTCAACCCAGAGTATGGCTGTCGAAAGGGTTCCTGTGGAACCTGCGTTACCAAGCTTAAATCCGGATCGATCGCGTATCGCACCCAACCCAGCACCGATCATGCGTCGGGCGAGGTGCTGATCTGCTGCGCCGTGCCCGCCAAGGGATCGGAAAAGGTCGAGCTCGACCTCTGATCATCCCCCGAAAGAGAGATGGCATCATGGAAACGCGCGCGCCCTTCCGCCCTTCACTGAGCCCCCCCACCAAAAGGTGCGCCTCGCCGAAGACGGTTGGAACACAACTGATGCAGCCAAGGTAGCACTCGCCTACACGCCGGATACCAGATGGCGCAACCGAGCAACGTCCGTCAATCATCGTGCCAAAGCGGAGGCGCTCTTGACCGCCAAGTGGATCAAGGAGCTGGACGATCGTTTGATGAAGGAATTATGGGCATTCACCGACAATCGCATCGCTGTTCGCTACGCCTATGGGTGGCACGATGATAGCGGCAACTGGTTCCGTTCTTATGGCAACGAAAATTGGGAGTTTGCAGAAAACGGCCGAAACAGAAACGAGTTTCCAGCATCAACGATGCTTCCCATCAAGGAAGAAGTACGCCTGTTTCATTGGTCGCTGGGAAGACGTTCTTATGATCATCCGGGATTGGCACGTTTGAGAAGTCAGCGTTTCGGTTGCCTCCGGGTGCAAAGCAGACACCGGAGCAAGGCCGCTAGCTTCCGCAGCTGCCGCTATAAAGCCGAGGTCTATCGTCAGAGAGTCCTCCAAACATCAAGTTTTATTTGCTCACACACGATCCTCAATCAGCCCAGACGCTACGATTTGTAAAATCTCAAAAATGTGTTTCCCGTGTCGGCCAAGTTGGTCAACGTCAGCGTTTCGCCCGCTTCCTTGTGGTCCAAACCACTATTTGCAACCCATTGGCGAAGCTGATTTGTGTTCTTGTGTCGTAAGTCCAAGGCGATGATGCAGGGTTCACTGCTGGCAGTGATGACACCCGGAAGCATGCCGAAATCGCGTTCAACGGTCTGCCTTGATTGCACCCGGATCGGACCATTTGCCGTGCTGATTTGGAAACCGCCTTCGAGCCTCTCCGCAGGACCGTAGAGATCTACGAATTTGCCGATCAGGGCATCGTTGTCCTCATCTTCAGCCAGAACCGTCACGCCGCAAATGCCATCAACAGTGTTCGGATGATCCAGCCATTCGGGAACATAGATCAACTCCGGTCGATGCTGTTGGCAAAGAAAGAACGAGAGACGCGGCCAGCGTGCATCCGGCATCAGCGCAAGCGTCGTCCTGGTGCGGTCGGCTCGGCCGTCTGGCAGCTTCACATCGCGGCCAAACTCGAGATGGCCGCTCACTGTAAATGCAGCCTCCTCAGCGCGTTTGGCATCGGCCACGCAATCCGTGCTGTGCAGTGCCGTGAGCGCAATACCTTCGCGTTCTTGAAGATGGTCGTAAACATGGCGGCCAAAGCAAAAATCGCCGGCGGGATACGCGTCCAGCAGGCTTTCGTCATCGATGCCCATGATTTCAATAAGGCAGCCTTCGAACATTGCAAGGCTAGTGCTTGTGCCCCATGGATGCTTGCCGATGGCGGTCATGTTGAACCCGAGCGAAATCAGCCGGTCACGAAATAGATCAATATCGTGGACGGCAATCAACGGGTGATCTATGCCGAACGAGGCGTTCATTTCACCTATCTCACAGTCATGAATACAGGCCTAGAGTGCAGCCATAGACCCAATGATGTGGCCATGCTGCTAGGAGACATAACCGAAGGCAATCTTCGGCGTGGCGGCGCTGTCGAGCCAGACACTCTTGGCGGCAGTGTACTCCATCAGCGCGTCAGTGCCGCTGGAGCGACCGAAGCCGGAATTCAGTGATCCCCCGAAAGGCGAGGAGACGTGGATGGCCTTGTAGCTGTTGATCCAGAACGTACCCGCCCGGACAGCTTCCGCCATCCGATGAGCCCGCCCGACATCACGCGTCCAGACGGCTCCAGCAAGGCCAAAGGATGTGTCATTGGCGAGATGAACGGCTTCGTCTTCATCGTCGAAAGGGATGACCGCGACCACAGGACCGAAGATCTCGTTCCGTGCGGCCTCCGCTTGGTTGGAAAGACCGCAGAGAACCGTCGGTGGGATAAAAAAACCGGCATCGGGCCTGGTTTGACGGGTCAGAATGTCCGCCCCTTCGACACGTGCGCCATCGATCATGGAACTGACATGCGCAAACTGGCGCGCATTACTGATCGGCCCGATCTCGGTCGCTTCGTCCAAGGGATCGCCAAGGCGGATCGCATTCATCCCCTTCGACAGCATCTCTAACAATTCCGCATGAGCCGAACGTTGGACCAGTAGGCGCGATCCCGCGACACAGCTTTGTCCTGCACCGGAGAAAATCGCTGCCTGCGCGCCAAGACAGGCATGTTGGAGATTGGCGTCCTTAAAGACGATATTGGCGGATTTCCCACCCAGTTCGAGAAGCACCGGCTTGAGCAGCCCTGCTGCGGCAACGGCGACCCGACGTCCCGTTTCCGGGGAGCCAACGAAAACGATTTTTCGAACGGCTTCATGCTCAATGGCAGCTTGTCCACTTGTCGGGCCAAGGCCACAGAGGACATTCACAAGGCCTCTCGGCAATCCGGCTTTCTCAGCCAACCGAACCAGCGCCACGGTGGTTAAAGGGGTCAGCTCGCTGGGCTTGATGACCACGCCGTTGCCTGTGGCGATTGCAGGAGCAATCTGCCATCCAGCCGTGAAGATGGGCGCATTCCAAGGTGTGATCTGAAAGACGACCCCCAAAGGTTCGCGCAAGGTGTAATTGAGATGTCCGGTGGGAACGGGGATGACCTCACCGTGTAGCTTATCCGCCCAACCGCCATAATAGGCGAGCATCTCCGCGACCTTGGCGACCTCGACCCGGCAATCACGAATGGGTTTGCCTGCAACCAGCGTCTCAAGGCGGGCCAGGGACTCTGCCTGCTCGATAACGGATCGCGCAATATCCTGCAGAACCTGTCCGCGTGCCGCTGCCGAATAGCCTTTGATCCAGTTGCACTGGGCATCTGCTGCCGCCTGGCAGGCCATTCTGGCAAGATCAGCGCCGGCATCGGGATAATCTGTCAGTACTTCCTCGGTGAACGGATCGACTAGCGAGATAGTCTCGCCCTCACCATCGACGAGTTCGCCCCCGATCAGATTTTGTGGGTGAGACCTCAGACCAAGCGCTGTCATGACATCGGTGAAGATCCTTTTGCGTTCGCTCATTCCTTCGCCCCTTTGCCGGCAAACTTTGTGATTTCATTGAAGTCGGCTTGATCCGAAATCTTTATTGAACCCTCCAGCCAGATGCGGGCAATCGTCGCGAACCCGTCCAGGTCGATTCCACTGCTCTTGGCGAGATCCATGGCGAGGTTCACGTCCTTGCGCATCAACCCCATGGTAAAACCGGAATCAAAAGCTTCATTCAAAACCCATCTTGGAAAATTGACTTCGCTGACGCCACTTCGCCCCGAGCCTGCATTGATGCCCTCCAACAAATCCTTAGCCTCGACACCGGCTGCCTTGCCCAGCCGAATGGCTTCCGCGACCAGGACGAGATTGGCGGCGCAGAGCATGTTATTGGCGATCTTGGCAGCGTGGCCCGCACCTGAGCCGCCGACGACAACCGTTTTGGCCGTGAGAAGATCGGTTACCGGCTTAAGACGATTGATCGCATCGTCATCACCACCGAGCAGCATGGTCATCGAGCCCGAGCGGGCTGCAGAGGGGCCACCACTGACCGGCCCGTCCACGAACGCAAAGCCCTTAGTCGCGGCCAGAGCCGCCATCGCCTTCGACGTCTCAGGTTCGGAGGTCGAGGTGTCCAGAACCACGGAACCCGGTTGTAAGACTGGCGTGATCTCAGCCATCACCGCGCATACGACAGCCGCACTCGGGAGCGACAGAACAATCACATCGCATTCCAGCGCGAGAATGTAAGCGGAAGCAGCACCTATTGCGCCCAGGGTTTTCAAGCCCCTCAAGACATCCGGGGCCGGATCATAGCAACGCACGTCTTGCCCGCATTCAAGCAAATGCGCCGCCATGCCACCGCCCATATTTCCACAGCCTATCACGCCCAATCTCATATCGATGATCCCTCTCCCAATCCCGAATGGGGTCAGTAATTATTGGCTTAGGTGGGCTTTCAAACACCCATAAATAGCCGCTTGTGATGGCACGAAGCGGAAGGAATGCTTGCGTCCGCTATCTTGTGGTCAAAGCAGTTACAAGACTTCGTTCAAAAAATATCTCGCGAACCCCAGCCGTGGACAGCCTAAATACTGCCTGCTAGAGCTTTTTTTGGCACAGAGAGACCGGCCGAAGAACAGCGCCCATAAGGTTAAGCCCATGCAGCAGGTGAATATCGAGCTTCGGAGTTATTTTGCGACGCCGGTGGCGGTTGTAGTGTTGCCGGATGCGGTGGCGTTGAATGCCGAAATCAGGGACGTGGTGCTGTTGAAGGAACAGGAGAGCGAGGGGCGGCAGCATAGTAATCTTGGCGGCTGGCAGTCGGAACATGATTTCGAGCGCTGGGGCGGAGCTAGCGGTCGGCGGATGTTGGAAGCTGCCGCCAAGCTAGCGACCAAGATGACCGCGAATCGGGATGGTAAGGCGGTGAAGATCGCTTGGAAGATGAACGCCTGGGCCAATATCAACCGCCGGGGCCATGGCAATGAGTTTCATACTCATCCCGGCGCCTTTTGGTCAGGCACCTATTATGTTGATGACGGCGGCATTGGCGATGATACCGAGTTAGATGGTGCCTTCGAGATGCAGGACCCGCGCGGCGTCGCCCCCGCGATGTATGCGCCTAATCTCTGCTTTTCCACGCCGGGTGGTCTTTCGGTCGGTGCAAGCGAGCTGATCTATCCCAAAGCAGGGCAGATGATCCTGTTCCCCTCCTGGCTGCAACATGCCGTTCGCCCTTATCACGGCAACCAGACACGCATTTCCATCGCCTTCAATCTAAGCGTCTAACCGCCGCTTGCGATGGGACCACATCATTTGAATGACATCAAATCCTGAATTTCTTTTGCGACGAAAGATGACGCCCCCGCTGAGCAATTCGTAAGATGTGGTCATGCTTACCGGGGCCATTTCTAGAGCAATTCCCGATGAGGTTGACGCCGCGCCAGCCCTTTCTAGCTCTACAGCATTAATGCCTTGATCTCGACGTTCATCCCATGACCTTGGGCCATGCTTCGAGCCAACGCCCGAATTAACGTTTCCTTAGCCTTTGACCTTCACCATCCTGACTTGATCGATGCGATCCTGGGAGTCTGAGCCCTGCCCTCCTCACCGGCGGGCATGCGGATTCGCAGGGTACCGTGGATCACGACAGAACATGTCAGGGCACGGTTAACATAGGCTTAGCCAGCTCGGATCGATTGAACGTAGATATCAGGACATTTGAGCATTCTTGCGATCATTTGCAACCAGCCCACGCGCGCCCTCTCAACCATTCGATAGAGTGAAATCCTTTGGATTGCTGGGGCGGTAATTGGTGACGATGTCGTAAAAAAAAGCTAAATTTGCGAAAAAAATTATCCAAATGGAAGAATATCAATGCTACATTGTTAGCGGTTAAGTTGCCGAACAGACTTGATGAACTTTTACAATTTCTTACGCCTCCAGCTATTCGACATGAAAAAACAACCTAACAAACCGTTGGAGCCGTGATGTTGAAGTCCCTACCAATTTTAGCCGTCGTTCTTGTCAGTTGGAGCTCGGTTGCGAGTGTCGCGCAGACACCAATAGACCACCGAGTCCACATGGCCATCGGCGAGCCCGGCAGCGAGAGTTTCGTCTTGGGCACCGAGCTTTGGGCCATGGGGCAAATCGCCCTCAAACCCCGTTACGGTATCGAGCTTGCCAGTATCGAGATGGCGGAGGGGCGCCAACGGCTTGCCTCCTTAGAGGCCTCCGATGTTGAGATCGCACTGTTCGATGGACCCATGACATCACCGCCTTCCGATCTGATGCGAACCGTCGTGACACTTTGGCCGGAAGTACGTGCCGCGGATCAGGGAAGCCCTGCCCAAATTCTGGCACATCGGGATGTTGCCGACGATGTCATCTATCGCATCACGCGGGCGATCTTCGAGAATGATCATTTCTTCTCCGGCACCAAAGAAAGCCTTGGGGAGACGGCCTTCGATTTAGCATTAGCCAAAACCGATTTACCAATTCATCCGGGTGCTTCCCGCTACTATGACGAGATAGGCATCAGCACCCATGTGACGGATGCACCGTCGGTGACCGAGGTCAAGAGCCCGACATTTGCGGATTTCGATGATCAGGAGCTTAGCGACGACGAGCGCGCCCAGGTCGCTGCCGCCTGCAGACAGGCTATGGACCAAGGGATCCTTTCAGCCGTGCTTGGCGACCTTTCCTCCAGGGGC
Organism: Geminicoccales bacterium; assembly: GCA_050633905.1. Taxonomy (GTDB): domain Bacteria; phylum Pseudomonadota; class Alphaproteobacteria; order Geminicoccales; family Geminicoccaceae; genus JANQPX01. The sequence goes on along the minus strand of JBOEHJ010000045.1, from coordinate 44,315 downwards.
TGCGAGGTTTATCGATCCCATCTTAAGGTACAAGCGGGCATCCACCAGCTGGAAACCCCGGCCGATGTCGAGCTAGCTCCCTTGCCAGGTGGGCAGGGCGGGCCGGCGATCGCCTTGAACGGCGTCCAGGGCAGGATGCCGGAGAGGCTGTTTGTCCCAATGCCGATTAAGCCCGACCCGCGCCAACCGACCATGTGATCAGACGCATGGGGCTTTTTCCAAAGACTGCCGGTTGGCGTCTTCAACAGATGATACCCGCCCATTACCCTCGAAAACTTGGCCGCGTACTGTTGATCCCAGAGATTTCTGGGGAAAACAAATGATTGGAGGTAATCCACAAACGCAAAGGCCTCTCTCGGTAATCGATGCCCCCCACGGATAGACTGATCACAGCATCACCTCGTCATGGCTCGGGGAATGGTTGGTAAAACCGCTAAATCGATCCCGCGGAACACTGTCGATCCGGGAACCTGGCGGCAAATCCTGGCAGCAGGCGACGTGGCGGGATTGGCGCCCGGCATCCTCGAGGGCATCATTGGCTGAGGCAGCCGCTTGATGAATCACACAAACGTCGCCATGATTGGGCTAGAAGCCTGCTGGCCCAGATCAGCTCAAGGCAGCGACCAATCGGGGAAAGGCGCATCATGGCATCGGTCGACGTCGAGAAAGTCGATAAGTTCTACGGCAGCACCCAGGTTCTGTTCGGGGTCGAAGTCGGGATTCAAGACGGTGAATTCGTGGTCCTCGTCGGCCCGTCTGGTTGCGGCAAGTCAACATTGCTCCGCATGATCGCCGGCTTGGAAGAGATTTCGAGCGGTCAAATCCAGATCGGCGGCCGGGTGGTCAACAATGTACCACCAAAAGACCGGGACATCGCCATGGTGTTCCAGAATTATGCGCTCTACCCCCATATGACCGTGCAGAACAATATGGCGTTCTCCCTAAAGCTCGCCAAAGCGTCCAAGGACGAGATAAAGAAGCGGGTCGATCAGGCGGCCTCGATCCTGGGCCTCGAACCCTATCTCGAACGCTATCCCCGGCAGCTTTCCGGTGGCCAGCGCCAGCGCGTCGCCATGGGCCGCGCGATCGTGCGCGATCCTCAGGTTTTTTTGTTCGATGAACCGCTCTCGAACCTTGATGCGAAATTGCGCGTGCAAATGCGCACCGAGATTAAGGAGCTACATCAAAGGTTGAAGACCACATCGGTCTACGTCACCCACGATCAGATCGAAGCCATGACCATGGCGGACCGCATCGTGGTCATGCATGACGGCATCGTCGAGCAAAATGGCTCGCCACTCGACCTTTACGACAATCCTGCCAACCTGTTCGTTGCAGGCTTCATCGGCTCGCCGGCAATGAATTTCATCGATGCGACGATCAAGCGTAATGGTGCTTCCCCAACGGCGGTGAGCGAGGATGGCACGGTGCTGCCGCTTGCCCCCGATGCCCGCGGCGAAGATGGTCAGAAAGTCGTCTATGGCGTCCGCCCCGAACATCTGACCATGGCCACCGAGGGGACCGGTGCACAGGCAGTAGTCTCGGTGGTCGAGCCGACGGGGGCCGAAACCCTGGTCTTCAGCCGGCTCGCCGGCAAAGACATCACGGCGGTATTCCGCGAACGGCATCAATTCGCGCCGGGGCAACAGATCCACCTTGCCCCCGATCTCGGTGCAGTCCATCTATTCGACAAAGAGACCGGTCAGCGCGTCTGAGGCGCTCGGCGGGCAAGGCGTGCGCCGGCGTGAACTTGGCGCCGGTGTCCGGCGGTCTTTCGTGTTTTGGAAATCCTATGTAGGTGAGCCGTGGGGGTTATTCGCTGCCGTAATCCTGCCAATTCACCTCGTTCTCGCTCACCAGATCGCCCAGCATTGAGGGGCCTTTCCGGTGGACAAGACCGGCGTCGCCGGAGACCAGTGGATGCCAATCTGGAAGATCATGACCTTGGGCCACCAGGCGGTAGCCGCAGGTATGGGGCAGCCAAGTCAAATCGTGGACGTTGTCGGGCGTCACCTTCGCGCAATCGACCACGTTCTGTTGCCGATTGGGATAATCCTTGCAACGATGGGTGCAGAGATCGAGAAAACGGCAGGCGACATCGGATAAGGCTATCTCGCCAGTATCCTCGTCCTCGAGCCTGATCTGACAGCAAAGTCCGCAGCCATCGCAAAGGCTTTCCCATTCCTCGGCGGTCATCTCGTCCAGCGATTTCTGCCGCCAAAACACCATAGTCAAGGGTTTCCTTGTCGAAAGACGTGCATCCCTCAGACGCTATCATCGCCATCAAAGAGCTTCAACACACCGATCCCGTCGATGTCGCCATGGCCCTTGCTCATCATGATACGAAACAATGTGGCGGCCTGGCTGGACATAGGTGTTGGCACGTTGAGGGTCTTGGCGAGGTCATGCACCATGTCCAGATCCTTCGACACCTGAAAGGCATAGCCTGCGGGCGCAAAGTCGCGTTCGATCATCCGGGGAAACAACTTGGCCAGCATGTTCGAGCCGGCATAGCCTTGGCCCAAGGCGTCCGGAATCTTGCCAGCCTCGACCCCACCAGCCTCGGCAAGGGCGAGTGCTTCAGCGAGAACGCAGTAATTGTTCAAGACCAGGACCTGGTTGACCATCTTGGTGATCTGGCCGGCACCGAGGGGGCCCATATGGGTTACCTGGCCAAGGTCGTTAAGGACCGACATGGCGCGATCCATGACGGCCTCATCGGCCCCGGCCATGATGGCGAGCGTGCCAGCCTTCGCTGCCGGCGGGCCACCTGAGACCGGGGCGTCGATCCAGTTCATGCCGCATTGACCGGCAAGCCGTTTGGCAAACGCCTTGGTGATGTCGGCAGGCGTGGTCGAATGGTCGATAAGAATTTTCTCAGCGCTGCCAGCAGCAGCGACGCCGTTGTCGCCAAAAACGGCTGTTTCCAGATCGTCCCTGGTCATCACGCAGAGATGGACGATATCGCTTTTCGCGGTAACAGCCGCGGCCGAACTCTCGCCGGTGACCCCATGGGTGCGCGCAAGCTCGATCTTGGCCTCGTCGATATCGAACCCGCTGACCTCATAGCCGAGGCTGGTCAGCCTGCTGGTGAAACCCTGTCCCATAAGGCCGAGCCCGATGAAGCCGATGTCTTCTGACTTTTTTGTCATGCCCATTCTCCTTCAATCAGACCGTTAGGATCGCCGGCAGGCGCTCGGCAAGGATGAGACCACCGAGGCCGATAGCACCGAAGGCGATGCCACATTGAACGATCTGATGGACTACGGTCAGCCCCTTGGCGGTCCAGGTGAGTGGGATGGCGATCACCGCCGAAAGCAGCCCCATCCCGATCACGGATCCGAGGCCGAAGAGAGCGATATAGATGAGACCGAAAACCGGCGTGCTGAGCGTCGAGGCGACGAGCACCACAAGGGCTGCCGAGCCTGCCATTCCGTGAACCAGTCCAATGACCAGGGCGCCCGGCGACAAGTGGCTTGGATGAGCGTGGTGATGATCAGATGGATCGTGATTGCCTTGGTCATGGCGATGGCTATGTGCATGGAGATGCTGGGTTCCATCGTCATGGCGATGACGATGGATATGAATACGATCTCGAAGGAGGCGCCATAGCACACCGATCCCGAGGGCGATCAACATGAACCCGACGACAGCCTCAAGGCTCTCGGCAATTCGTTCATCCAGATGTTGTTGGAACCAGATGGCAATACCACCGACGACAAACAGCATGATCGCATGGCCTAGTCCCCAACTCACGCCATGGCGCACAATGTGATCGCGCCGACGTTCTTTCGCTGCCATCGTCGACAGGGCGGCCAAATGATCGGCCTCGAGCGCGTGGCCCAAGCCAATGACGAAACCAAGCGCCAAGATCTCGATCAACTGCTCATCCTTATCGAAGAAAGGCGGAATGCGCCGGCAACATCTTCGCTGCCCTCATGCCGGTTTAGGCCTAGGGATGATGAACCACAAGGCGCGATCGCGCGTATCATAACCGCGTTGAACCACAACACTGCTCCAGGCCGTTATCGACTACTTTCTTCTAGAAAGGTTTGGTAGCGAAGCATCTTGATGGGTGATATTCAGCACAGCATCTGTGTAAAAGATCGGCTGGGTCATTAAGGTACCCTTTTAATGTGGCCAGACCACTAGGATCGGACAGACAGTCATGATTCCCGGATTTTCCTCCAAACGCCGCTTCACCGAACTTTCCGAGCAAGAAATTTTGGCTCTGGCCATCTCGGCAGAGGAGGACGATGCCAGAATTTACCTGACTTACGCGCAGCATCTGCGCACTGAATTTCCGCAGAGCGCCAAGATTTTCGAAGGCATGGCTGAAGAAGAGGAAACCCATCGTCAGAGACTGATTGATCTTCATCGCCAGCGTTTCGGCGAGGTCATCCCGCTGATCCGGCGCGAGCATGTCGCCGGTTTCTATCATCGCAAGCCGACCTGGCTGATGCAAAATCTGGGCGTTGAGCGCATCCGCGAGGAAGCCGCTGAGATGGAACGCGCCGCCCACCAATTCTACACCAAAGCAGCGCAGCACACGGCCGATGCCGGCACTAGGAAGCTGCTGGGCGAGCTAGCGCTTGCCGAGATCGGCCATGAGAAAACCGCTGATCGGCTCGAGGCCGAACATCTCGGTGAAGGCGCGCGCGACGAGGAGGCCCGAACGGCGCATCGGCAATTCCTCCTGACCTGGGTGCAGCCGGGCCTTGCCGGTTTGATGGACGGCTCGGTATCGACGCTTGCGCCGATTTTCGCGGCAGCCTTCGCAACCGGTGACACCTGGCAGACCTTTCTGGTCGGCCTTGCCGCCTCGGTCGGAGCAGGCATCTCCATGGGGTTTACCGAAGCAGCCTCCGATGATGGTGAACTCTCGGGCCGGGGCTCACCGATCAAGCGCGGGATCGCGTCCGGCATCATGACCACCGTTGGCGGTCTCGGCCATGCGCTGCCCTATCTCATCCCGGATTTCAACATCGCAACCACGCTCGCTATCATCATCGTCTTCTTCGAGCTCTGGGCGATTGCCTGGATTCAGAATAGGTATATGGACACACCCTTCTTCCGCGCGGCTTTTCAAGTCGTTCTTGGCGGCGCATTGGTCTTTGCTGCCGGCATTCTGATCGGGAATGCTTGATGCTGGGAAGCCCCGAAACCGGTATGACCTGATAAGATCTGCTACACTGTCATTTCATGTAATGCCCACTATTTCTGCAGACATCGCCAGGCGACTTTTGCGGGACTGCAAGCTGCCGGTGGCGTCACTTGGCCGGGAAATACGCTAATTTGTCGTTTCCACCCGCTCGATTTTTGGGGAGACGTAGTATGGATCAAGTCACAGGCGGTTGTCTGTGTGGCAACGTCAGATGAGTAGCGTCAGGGCGCCCTTACCGGGCTGGTCTTTTTCATTGTCTCGATAGCCGCAAGCATCATGGAACCCTTTTCCATGCTTCCGCGGTTTTCCCGAAGGATGCGTTAACGATCGAAGGCGAAGCCCGCGACTATGCAGGGCCGTTTTTCTGTCCCCGCTGCGGCTCGTCCGTTTTTTTCGCACCGTACGAATGAAATCGAAGGGCATCTAGGGTCCCTGGATGCCCCTGACCAACTTAAGCCAAACTATGAACTCTGACCGTCCATCGCGAGACCTAGTTGCCACCATTTCCCCTCATGAGACGATATGAGCGCGATCGCGACGCGACAGATCGCTCTGAGAAATGCCCAACAGACTCGACATTGCGCACCGACTAGCGGTGTGACCAGATCCCTTGGTTCCTATCGCCTTCGGGATGTCGTTCTCGAAGATTGGCATGTTCACCAGCATCATAAGGATTAAGAGTAGATATCCAAATAGCGTGGCCCTCAAGAGCGGATCGGCATGATCCATGGGTGGCTCCGCCTCATTAGAAAATGCTCCAAATGTCCGTTATGGAACCTCCCGACCCATGCCGACAAAAGACCGCATACCCCTCGTTCCCCGGGGCACATTCTTCGACGGCAGCAAAACCAATTGAGGTGGTCACACCATCTTGAAGTTGAGGGCAAGCAGGTAGATCTCGGATGATTCACGCCTGGTGGCATCGGGGCGGACCATCTTGACCGTCTTGAAGCGGCGGCGTGCTTCGGCACTTAGAATAGCATCCGCACCGCGCAGCAGCTTCATCAGCACATGGCCACCCGGTTTCAAAAGATCGGGCGCCAGATCCAGAACGATTTCTCCCATCGCTTCCGACCTCAGGCGATCGACCGCGCGCTGTCCTGTCGCTGATGGTGCTAAATCACTGAGAAGAAGATCCGCTTTGCCACCTGATGCTTCAAGAATCATCGACAGCGTTTGCTCATCCTCGATATCGGCCTGCAGCAATGTCGCTCCGGCAATGGGCGGTATCTCGAGAAGATCGACACCGACAACACGGCAATCCCGTTCCAAGGCGACCTGCACCCACCCGCCAGGCGCGCTGCCCAAATCGATCACGCGGCTCTTCGGCGCCATGATCCGATGTTTCTGATCAATTTCGAGGAGTTTGTAGGCGGCCCTCGACCGATAGCCATCTTTTTTTGCACGCTGCACGTAGGGATCGTTCAGCTGGCGCTGCAGCCATCTTGTCGACCCGGTGCTGCGCTGGTTGGTCGGTTTAACACGGACCTTGGTGGTTCTATGGACCATGTCGTCACATGGGGGAGTTGTTGCAGAGATCATGGGGCCGTTCAGGCTTGCTGGCCGCGGCTAGGCCTTGTTCGATCGTTCGCCCCATCAGGCTATGCAAAATCCCCTCACGCAAACCGCGATCGGCCACCCGAAGGGTATCTGCTGGCCAGTAATGCAAGATCGCCTCGAGGATAGCACAGCCGGCGACAACGAGATCAGCGCGCCCGGGACCGATGCAAGGATGGGCCGTACGCGTGGCGTTGGTCATCCCGCGCAAGGTCTCAGCAATTATCTGCATCCTAGCGGGGTCGAGTACGAGGCCGTCGATTTCGCGGCGATCATATCGAGGCAGATCCAGTTGCACCGCCGCAAGCGTGGTCACCGTGCCGGATGTGCCGAGCATCTGCAGCTGCTTGCCCTCGAGCTGCTCTCGAAAGTTGTAACGGGTTTCGATTGGAGCAAGATAGCTCCGCACATGCTGGACCATGGCCTCAAAGGTGGCATCATCCGGTTCCGATGAGAACATTTCGGTGAGCGAAACGACGCCGATCGGCATGGAAGCCGTGCAGCGGATCAATTCATCAGGTTTGGTCGTCTCTCGATCCAGCCAGGCGAGCTCCGTGCTGCCGCCGCCGATATCGATCAGCAGCACATGGTCAGCCATCGGATCAATCAGCGGCAGGCAGCCGAGCAGTGCTAGAGCAACCTCATCCTCCACCCCCAGGACGTCGAGTTCGATGCCGGTCACGCGCTTCACTCGCTTGAGGAACGCATCGCCATTGGATGCACGCCGGCAGGCCTCCGTTGCAACGCATCTGAAATCGGTCACCTTGTGCCGCGTCATCAGCCGGGCGCAGACCCTGAGCGCTGAGATCGTGCGACCCATCGCCCTTTCACTAAGATGTCCAGATTGGGCCACACCCTCGCCAAGTCGGACAATACGCGAAAAACTATCAATAACCGCAAAACCGTCCTGGTCGGCCTCCGGACGCGCGACCAAAAGCCGGCAATTGTTCGTCCCAAGGTCAAGGGCAGCCAGAACCGGTTCAGCCGACTTCTCGCCGCCAGGGGGGTAATTTGTGTCGATTCCGAGCATTGTCATGATCGATATTAGGCGGGTTTGGCCAGAATGGACAGTCTCTAGGCGAGTTCTTTCTTGCGGAATGGCCGATGATCGGGGTAGCAGGAGACGTCGTTTAAAAAGATCAAAACGAATGAGGGACCATCATGAGTGAAGCCGTCATCGCACAAAAGGAACCTTTTGTGGTCGAGCTTGAGGCCGGAAAGACCTATGCCTGGTGCAGTTGCGGGCGCAGTTCTAATCAGCCATTCTGTGACGGCTCCCATAAGCCAACCTCTATGACGCCTGTCATGTTCAAAGCCGAAAAGGATGGGAAGGCCTATCTCTGCGGCTGCAAAGCGACTGGCAAGCAGCCGTTCTGTGACGGCACCCACAAAGACCTATGAGCAGCCCTCTTGTCTTCGGACGTGCCGGCATGGCCGTCATCTCGATCGCGATGCTTGCTGCCTGTTCGACAACTGGAAGAAACGTGGTCGAGCAAGCTTGCCCTTTAACCCAGATTGCCGCGCCGTCAGACAGTATCGGCCATAGCGATGGCAATGGTACGATCCGTTACGTCGCGACGATCGAGCAGTTGGTGAGCAGCTGTCGTATCGACGAGAACCATGTCGCGGTTGATCTGACCTTCGACGTCAAAGCCGAACGCGGTCCGGCATTCGAAGATCGCCCGGTGAGCCTGACCTATTATATTGCCACCGTCGATCCCAATCGCGAAATTATCGACAAGAAACTACTTCGCGTCGAACTGGAGCTAAAACCGGCAGAAGTGCAAAGCGTCCTGCGTGAGGAATTGACACTCCATCTTCCCATTTCCACCGATGCGACCGGTGCTAATTACAATCTATATCTCGGCTTCCAACCTGACTAAGGCTCATGGAGCCGATATGGTTGGAGATTGGATCTATCTAGATTTCCTGATGTCGACGTTCATCCGATCGCCCTGGGTCAACGTTCGATCGCAATGCTCGCGTCAATCTTTCCTTAGTTCGTGATCTTCATCATACTGATCTCATTCATGCGAGCGTGGGAATCCGAACCCAGCCTAGCTTTTTCGGTGGGAGGGCGGATTCCTACGGTCGCATGAAAAAGGATGAAACCTGTCAAACCAACGTTAACATGACCATAACCAGCATGGATCGAGGGTCGAACCATATCGGTTGATTAGGAGGAAAAGAGGGCTGGTTCCGTAGGGTCGAAAAATGCCTAGAGCCCGGCGACGTCCTTCACGGCTTCAAGATCCCAGGTTTTCATCAAGTCGATCAGCACGTCCTTGTCGCTGAGATCGTCGCCTTCGACCTTGGCCAGGACGCGACCGCCGATCGAGAGTGAAATCTCGCCGGCATGTTCATCGGGATCCCAGTTGAGAAGCGCACTGACCTCGCCCATGCGGATCCGTTCCGTCTGCGGCTCGTTGGCAATCATGATCGGGTTGCTCAGCACAGCCGAAAAGGCTTGCACCATCGGACTATCGATGACCAGCTCCGCTTTGACTTTGCCGTCGCCTTTCTGCTCTCGGTATTGGCGGGTGATCATCATGCCGCCACCAAACAAGGCCGTACCGCCTTCCAATGTGGGACTTTCCGCGGCCCAAAAGGCAGGGGGTTCTGGCATCGTCGCCATGAAAAGGGAGGAAAGTTTGTTGCGAAGGGCGCTGAGCGCAAATTCAAGCTCGGTGACTGCAGCGGCGTAGTCACCTTTGACATAGTTCTTCTTGCCGACCTCGATCTGCTCGATCACTTCGTCGGCCAGGGACGACCCACCAACAATCATGACAAAGACGGCGATTGCCGAAACACCTTTATACATGGAAGCTCCTAGTCTTTTGCAACCCAGCCAGCGCGTTACCTAATTTCCCTATATGCACAGATCCCACAAAGATATTCAACTTATGGATGATATTCAAGCGATCGCCGAAGGCATCGCGGCCAAGGTCGGCTTCGAATCTTGAACTGCGCGTCACGAAACGGTGAGAGCCTTGGCCGACATACCGAAAGATGCTTGACCGTACCGACCGCTGGAGTAATGTTTGGCTGCAAAGCCAAATGAGGCTCACGGGAGAGTTCACAGCCGATTTTGAGGATCAGACTTGTCGGATGTGACGCCGAAGGAGCAACCGCCCCGGAAACTCTCAGGCAGCGGGACCGTGAGAAGATGGCACTCTGGAGAGCGAGAAACGCCCCGGCATTGTCGGTGGAATTTCTCCACCGAAGGTGACATCCGGTCGGGTCGGTAGGATCTGCCTTGCCGGGTAATCTCTCAGGTTCGGGACAGAGGGGGCTCTTTAGCGGACATCGAGACGTCCGGAGCCTCTTGGTGGAGAACCGAACCCTTGACTGACCAGAGCGACCCGGCTGAAAAAGCCTTCCCGAAACAGACACCGCTCTATGATCTGCATGTCGAACTCGCCGGTAGAATGGTCGATTTCGCAGGCTGGATGCTGCCTGTCCAATATGAAGGAATTATGGCCGAACACCGTCATTGCCGCGACAAGGCGGGGCTGTTCGATGTGTCTCATATGGGGCAGGTCATCGTGCGTGGGGCGGACGCCGCCAGTGCGTTTGAGCGTCTTGTCCCGGGCAATATAGAGGGCCTGAAACCAGGCCATGCACGCTATACCGTGTTCACCAATGATAAGGGCGGCGTCCTTGACGATCTGATCGTCAGCCGGATCGATGACGGCCTGTTCGTTGTGGTCAATGCCGGTTGCCGCGATGCCGATATCGCGCACATGCGCGCCGAGCTGGAGCCAGTATGCGAGGTGGATGAGTTGACGGGCCGAGCGCTTCTGGCCCTCCAAGGCCCCATGGCCGCCAGCGTTGTCGAAACCCTTGCCCCGGATTGCGCCAGCATGAGCTTCATGCAGAGCATGGAAGCTGACATCGGCGGCCTGCCCTGCAGGCTCTCCCGCCTCGGCTATACCGGCGAGGACGGTTTCGAGATTTCTGTTGCCGCCGACGATGCCGAGACATTGGCCAGACGCCTGCTCGATTACCCGGACGTGCGGCCCATCGGCTTGGGTGCTCGCGATTCCCTCCGTCTCGAAGCCGGGCTTTGCCTTTACGGGCACGAGCTTACCCCTGAGATCACCCCCATCGAGGCGGGCCTTGGTTTCGCTATCGGCAAACGCCGGCGCGAAACCGGTGGTTTCCCCGGTGCAAACATCGTTCAGGCGCAGCTTGCCAACGGTTCAGCGCGCGCGCTGGTTGGTCTTCGCCCAGCCGGTCGGGCGCCAGCTCGTGAAGAAACGGAAATTCAGGATTTGTCCGGAACGCCGATCGGGAAGGTCACCAGCGGTGGCTTCGGTCCGACGGTGAACGCGCCCATTTCCATGGGCTATGTCAACGCCGAATACGCCGCGCCTGGCACGCTGGTCAAGCTCATGATCCGCAGCAAGCCCCATGATGCCGAAGTGACGGCACTGCCCTTCGTCCCCCATCGTTATCACCGCTAAGTCATTAGGAGACCTTTTCATGTCCAAAATGTTGTACACTAAAGAGCATGAATGGCTGAGGATCGACGACGACGTCGCCACGATCGGGATCAGCGATCATGCTCAGGAACAACTCGGCGAAATCGTCTTTGTCGACCTCCCGGAGGTCGGCAAACAAGTCGGTCAGAATGAAGACATGGCGGTTGTCGAAAGTGTCAAGGCAGCAAGCGATGTCTATGCACCGATCAGTGGCGATGTGGTCGAGGTCAATGATACTCTTGCCGATCAACCGGGTCAGGTGAATGACAGCCCTGAGGAGAAGGGCTGGTTCTGCAAACTGAAAATTGCCGATACCAGCCAACTCGATGATCTTATGGACAGCGACTCCTATAAGAGCTTTCTCGAAACCGTGAGTTAAACGACGCCAGCAACACATTGATCCGCCAAGAACCTGCTGGACCGTTTACTAACCAAACGACTGAAGATCTGGAGCGCCCCATGGCCGAGACCGCATTCACCCTCGATGATCAGAGGCTCGACGATGCTTTCGCCAGACGCCATATCGGCCCTGACGAGAAGCAGATCGATGCCATGTTGAAGGCTATCGGCGCTTCATCACTCAACGACCTTATCGAAAAAGTCACGCCGCCTGCGATCCGCAGCCAAAACGCGCTCGATCTGCCGCAGGCCAGGACTGAACGCCAGGTCCTGGATCATCTGAAGGCGATGGCAGATGCCAACCAGATAAAAACCTCGATGATCGGCATGGGCTACTACGGTACGATCACGCCCACGGTCATCTTGCGCAATGTCCTTGAAAATCCCGGCTGGTACACCGCCTACACACCCTATCAGGCGGAGATCAGTCAGGGGCGGCTCGAGGTTCTGCTCAACTTTCAGCAGGCGGTGATCGACCTTACCGGGCTTGAGATCGCCAATGCCTCACTGCTCGACGAGGCAACTGCGGCGGCTGAAGCCATGGCTATGGCCAAACGTGTGGCCAAGGCCAAATCCAATCGCTTCTTCGTCGATGCAGATTGTCACCCGCAGACGCTCGCCGTGCTCGAAACGCGCGCCGAAGCTTTCGGCTATGACCTCGTCACCGGTGATCCGTTCACCGATCTCGATGCGGCTGACGTGTTCGGCGCCCTCTTGCATTATCCGGGTTCCAGCGGCGAGGTGCGCGATTTCACTGCCGTAATCACCGCCTTGAAAGAATCAAAAGCTCTTTCGATCATGGCGACCGATTTGCTGGCCCTCGTGATGCTCACCACGCCAGGCGAGATGGGTGCGGATGTCGCCATCGGCAGCGCCCAGCGCTTTGGCGTGCCCATGGGTTATGGAGGGCCTCACGCCGCGTTCTTTGCCACAAGGGAAGCTTATCAACGCGCCATGCCAGGCCGCTTGATCGGTGTCTCCATTGATGCTGCCGGCAAGATGGCGCTGCGCATGGCGCTGCAAACCCGTGAGCAACATATCCGCCGGGAAAAGGCGACTAGCAATATCTGCACCGCCCAAGTGCTGTTGGCGATAATTGCGTCGTTTTACATCACCTATCACGGCAGGGGCGGCCTTCGCCGGATCGCAAGACGCACCCATCGCTACGCAGAGATCCTCGCCCATGGTCTCGCCAAGATCGGAGTCGATGTCGATACCAAACATTTTTTCGACACCTTCACCGTCAGCCTGCCGGGTAAGGCCAAAGCGGTGTTTTCGCGCGCGGCAAAGGCCGGCATCAATCTTCGCCTTATGGATGGGGAAAGGCTCGGTATCTCATGTGACGAAATGACCGATCACCAGGCCGTCTCGACGTTGCTCGCCGTATTCGAACAAGGAACAGCCGATCCAGTCATCGTTGACAAACTGGACAAGGAAACACCAGCGGTTCTGGTGGTCGACCAATGTCGGCGGGATCGTTTTTTGAACCACCCCATCTTCACCCGCTATCGCAGCGAAACCGAGATGCTGCGCTATTTTCGGCGGCTGCAGCTGAAGGATCTGGCGCTCGATCGCAGCATGATCCCACTCGGCTCCTGCACCATGAAGCTGAATGCCAGCAGCGAGATGATCCCAATCACCTGGCCCGGCTTTTCCGACATCCACCCCTTCTGCCCAACCGACCAAGCACTGGGTTACAAAACACTGTTTGCCGAGTTGGAAGCTTGGCTCGCAGAGATCACCGGCTTCGATGCCATCTCGCTGCAGCCGAACGCCGGCAGCCAGGGTGAATATGCCGGGCTTCTGACTATCCGTGCCTGGCATGAAGCGCGAGGCGACAGCCACAGAAATATCTGCATCATCCCGTCCTCGGCCCATGGCACCAACCCTGCAAGCGCGATGATGGCTGGCATGAAGGTGGTTGTGGTCGGCTCCGACGACAGTGGCGACATCGATCTAGATGATCTCAGAGCGAAGGCGGGTGAACACCAAGACAATCTCGCCGCTCTGATGATTACCTATCCTTCGACCCATGGCGTGTTCGAAAGCACGATCACCGATGTCTGCGAGATCATCCACGACCATGGCGGCCAAGTCTATCTGGACGGCGCCAACATGAATGCCATGGTAGGTATCGCCAAGCCAGGCGAAATCGGCGCCGATGTCTGCCACCTCAATTTGCACAAAACCTTTTGTATCCCCCATGGCGGCGGCGGTCCTGGCATGGGCCCGATCGGTGTGAAAGCGCATCTGGCACCGTATTTACCCGGCCATGCCGTGGTTTCTGATGTCAACCCGCTTGCCGCAGGAGGCGATGCCATAGGTCAGGTTTCCGCAGCGCCCTGGGGCTCGCCTTCGATCCTGCCGATCAGCCATGCTTATATCGCGATGATGGGCCCGGACGGTCTTCGGCGGGCAAGCGAAGTCGCCATCCTGAATGCCAACTACATCGCCAAAAAACTAAGCAACCACTATCCCATCCTCTATACCGGCCGAAGCGGCCTGGTCGCCCATGAATGCATCATCGATCTTCGCGATATCAAGCAGGAGACCAGCATTGGCGTCGAGGATGTCGCCAAACGCCTGATCGACTACGGCATCCACGCCCCCACCATGTCCTGGCCGGTGCCGGAAACCATGATGATCGAGCCCACGGAGAGCGAGAGCCTGGAGGAGATAGACCGGTTCTGCGATGCGATGATCGGTATTCGTGACGAGATCCGCGCGGTCGAGCGTGGCGAGATGCAAGCGGAAACGAGCCCGCTTCGCAACGCTCCTCATACCGCGGACCAACTCACCGATGAGTGGCCTCACCCCTACTCTAAGGACCAGGCCTTCTTCCCGCTGAAACGCAGCTGGGACGACAAGTTCTGGCCGCCGGTCCGCCGCGTCGACAATGTCCATGGCGACCGCCACCTCATCTGCTCCTGCCCACCGATCGAAGCCTACCAGGACGCCGCCTAACCCACCGGAACGCCGGCGGGCGTTGACTTGGGGCAGCGGATGGGAACTCGCTTACCCTCTTCCCCAAGAGCCGGCACGATCGGTGGCAACGCGACGATGCGTGGAGAGGGCTGGTTCGATGGGCTCAGAAAGGGCGTTAGGGCTGCTGCTGCCTGGCAATCAATTGACCAAAGTGCTGATGTGAACGTTGTATAAGCGAGGTGCTTTCCATTGGCCCCAGCCACAGAGCGCCGACGCCTCTTTCCTCGGCGTTTTTTTGGAATGATGGATCTTCTTCCGTCATTTGGCGAAATCCCTCAACCAACCTTGCGAAGGCTTCAGGCTCTGCTTCAGCGAAGCTGCGTCGAACAGCGAAAAAACGGTAGACGGCACCATTGACAGCCTGATCGGCCTCAGGCCCCAAAGCCTCTCGAATCGTTGGCACTTCGGGCCAAGCGCGCAGACGCCGTGGCGAAAAAACGGCGAGCGGAGTGATCTTATCACCCAGCTTTCGCAGTGCATTCAGACTGCCAGCTGTAATATCAACCTCCCCCCTCGTGACTGCCTTTCGAGCGCTTCCACCACTTGCATAGCTCGCCTTGACGATCTTGAGGTCGAGATTGTTCAAAAGTGCCGTGGTCAGAAGGGGCCCACCACCAGTGGTACCACCGAAACCAAATCGGTATTTATTGGGGGACTTGCGAATCGATGACACCATGTCTTGAAGACTGTTCCAACCAACAGCACGACGTGATGCAAGGATTGGCGGCTCAATTTCTTGAATATTGATGATCGCCAGATCCTCCAACGAGACACCAGGCGCGTAGGCCGCTGCCGCAGGCTCAAACCAGGCGAGCAGAGTGGCCCCATCGTTAGGCCGATCGAGAAATTCACGATAGCCATCTTGACCGTTTTTTTCCGAAAAGTTCTCTACTGTAACCTCAACGTCCATGACATTAGGCAGGAATTGTTCTGCCGTACGCGCAAAGCGATCCAGCGCTCCTCCTTTGCCAAATGGTACGATCACATCCAGCCGATCGCTTGCTTCAGCCTGTGCTCCCAGAAGGAGAATGGTCATTAGAGCTAAAGCAATCTTGCCCGAAGATTGCTTTCCGCTGCCTTTGAACGCCATGAGAATTCCCGCAATATTCCATTGTCGAATCTTTTATAGATAGTAAGCCAATAACATAGTCTTAAAAAAACACAGCTTTTATCATCGTTAATCTTTTGGTCCAACTTTCCTGTTATAAATAATCTCAAGTCAAACTGCTGATATGCTGCCTGTATTTGGATCAAATTGATGACAAGATCTGCCAATAATGGCGTGCTCGCCTCAGTTTTATGGAAGGTTATTCCGCCGTCCTGTTTGGCGCTTCTTGTTCTCTGGCTGTTCGTGGGAATTGCCGGCGGGCGGCTGCTCAATGAAAGAGCAATCGAGAACCTCAAGTTCGCTGCCGATCAGCAGACATGGGTTATTGCCGACAAAGTCGACAACCTGGTGGACAGGCTCCACGGCATTGCCAGTAATGCTCTGACAATTAACGCCTTTCTTGACCCGATGTCGGTTGAGCATTTCATCAAACCGTTCTTCCGATCGCTGCGGTTCGGTGATTACAACTCTCTGATGATTGCCATGACCGACTTTAGCGGGCAGGTCGTTGCGTCAAATCAAACGGGTGACGCTGTCAATATGATGCCCCCAAACAGCCTTTGGCATGAGGCTGTGATGGAGGGGAAAGACGTGCTCACGATTGTCGATGGATCTCTTATCGCTGCCGTGCCAATTTCCGTGGGCGCCCTGCCCGAAGGCGGCCTCGTGATTACGATGTCTTCTGATGACACTGCCAAGCTCTTGTCGTCGGAAAAACATGCAGGAAGCGTTCGGCTTAGTGACCAAGATGGCCGATTACTCTTTTCTTCCATATTTGATGGGGTCAGCGCTCAATCAGAGAATATTGGCGAATCTGAAGTCGTTGCCTTGCCGCATTTTCCAACATTGCAACTAAGCTCTGCCGTCGCATCGACGGAGCAAGATCATCTTGTCAGCGTTCTTCATAGTTTTCTGCTCGTCGCTTTCTTCGTCGACCTTGCTGCGCTCATTGCCGGCATTTATATGGCAGCCAACCTCGTCGCCTCACCACTCAACAAGCTCATAACGAAAATTAAATCCCTTCAGCAACTGACCGATCCCGATGCTCGACTGATGCCGAGTGGTCCCTCTGAACTTCAAAATCTTGCCCATGCCTTTAATGATGCCGCAGAACGTCAGGCGATATTGACCAAGCGTATCGAAGAAGCCCTGGCGAATGAACAGAAGATCAACGGTCTGCAACGGCAGTTCGTCTCTCTTGTCTCCCATGAGTTTCGCACCCCCCTCTCAGTCATTGATGGCAATGCACAACGTGTCCTGCGCAGGATCGAAACGATACCGCGTGAACGCATTGCTTCGGGGCTGGAAAAATGTCGAGGGTCTGTCAACCGGCTTGTCGGTCTTATGGAAAGTGTGTTGAGCTCGTCACGACTTGAGGCTGGAACAATTGAATTCGCCCCAACCCCCTGCGACTTATTCAAGGCTGTAAGTGAGGCTACGGAAAATCAGCAGGAAATAAGCTCTGATCACCAGATCATTGTCGACGTCGATCAACTCCCCAAAGAGGTCGTTGCCGATGTGAAGCTTGTCAGTCAAATCTTCTCCAATCTCCTTTCAAATGCTGTGAAATATTCTCCAAACTCATCGACGGTTTGGGTAAACGGATACCAATCCGATGACATGGCTGTTATTTCAGTACGCGATCAGGGCGTGGGCATCCCCGAAGAAGACTTGAAGAAACTATTTGGCCAATTTTTTCGGGCAAGCACGGCCGTCGGCATACCCGGCACTGGCATCGGCCTGCATCTTGTAAAACACCTCGTTGAAATGCATGGCGGCACCATCGCTGCTGAGAGCATAGAAGGCGAAGGATCAACATTTACCGTAAAGCTCCCAATCAATGGTCAATCAAACCGGGACGCATTAGCTGCCTAACAGGTTGCGGAATAAGGAAATCGTTGCCAGCCGAGATGGCGATATGGCGCATGTCGTCAACGACAGCAGCCGCAGCCAAGTGCGCGGGGCTTTTTCTGCAGCCTGTGAGGGATCTGATTCAATCACACTCTTGTCCCGAATGACTATTCTAGGACACCATTAGAATTCCAAAAGTCGAGGTTCTTGCGTTTCGATCACAGGGCAACCTCGTGGCCGAAACGAGTCAACTGAGCACTTTTCGGCCAGATGCAGTCACTGCCAACCCACTCCTTCCCCTCCAAGCCATCTGCTACGAGGGTACCTCGAGTTGGTTAGGCGCTAAAACGGGCCGGCTCGACCTGCCGAGAAGATGCTTTAGCTGCCATAAATCAAGTAGCATTCAACCAAGCGGATTGATCCCATTGTAAATGGAGCTTGCGCTTTACAAAAGAAACTATTATTCTAGTTATGTCGTGATGATGCCTGGAGAGCGATCATGCTAGAGCTGGAAGAGGCTGCGCAGGGTTTTGCTGCCGTCGGGTCGGAGCCACGGCTCGACGTTCTGCTTTCCCTGGTGCGTGCTGGTCCCGAGGGCCTGTCCGTGGGGGATGTTCAGGAAAAACTTGATCTGCCGGCCTCGACCCTTGCCCATCATCTCCGTTTTCTTGCTGCCGCAGGGCTGATCGAGCAGGAAAAACAGGGGCGCGTGGTGCGTAATCGAGCAACATTTTCGCGTATCGAGGCGCTGGCTTCGTTCCTGTTGAAAGAATGCTGCAGTGAGTCGACCGCTCCTCATCTGCCGGAGCAACAGCATCATCATCGGCCTTCTGGGAGTTTGGCATGACCGATATCGGTGTCGGCGTTCCAGCCGTCTGGCGTCGCGGGCTCGAGGGGCTGCGTTCGGTCTGGGGATTGATCGGACTGATCCTCCTTAGCGTATTGATCCTCGATCCCGCCAATGTTCGAGGCATCGTCACAACCGCGATCACGGCTCTGCTTGGCACGGCACCCTATATCATGGTCGCCGTGCTGCTGATCGCCTGGTTGAAAGCCAGCGGGGCGGAAGCGATCATCGCCCGCGCATTCCAAGGCCGGGAAACCCGGATGATCTTCCTTGCCGCGTTGTTCGGTGGGCTCGCTCCTTTCTGCTCCTGCGAAGTGATCCCCTTCATCGCAGGCCTGCTAGCACTTGGCGCTCCGCTTTCCGCCGTGATGGCGTTTTGGCTATCCTCACCACTGATCGACCCGCCAACCCTGTTCATCACGGCCTCCGCACTTGGCTGGGATTTTGCGGTAGGCAAGATGGTCGGTGCTGTCTTCGTTGGCCTCATGGGCGGTTTTTTGGTCCGTCTCTTGGTAAGCCAGGGCCTGTTCGCCGATCCGCTAAAAGCGCAAGATGCCGGCGGCTCCTGCTGCTCCAAATCGACGCCCTTCGCGGGCAAGCCAGTCTGGCGCTTTTGGACCGAGGATCCGCGCGTCCAGATTTTCCAGGAGCAAGCCCTAAGTAACGGCGTTTTCCTTCTGAAATGGCTAACCTTCGCCTATCTTCTCCAAGGCCTCCTAGTCACCTATATCCCGGCCGAGCTGATCGGGGCGGCTGTCGGCGGCGAGGGACTGATGCCGATTGTGATCGGGGCACTCGTCGGCGCACCCGCCTATCTCAACAGCTACGCCGCCCCTCCTTTGGTGGCGGGTCTGATGGAGCAGGGCATGAGTGCAGGAGCCGGCATGGCCTTCATGATGGCGGGTGCAGTGAGTTGCATCCCGGCGATGGCGGCTGTCTGGTCCCTAGTCAAGACGTCAGTCTTCACCGCCTATGTCATCTTTGGGATCGGTGGCGCCATCCTGATCGGCTTTGTCTTCGACGTGATGGTTTAGATCGTGTGACGACCTCATCGAGGCTATCCGACTTCGCAGCTTGACTGGATTGGATCGAGAAAACGGCTCCATAAAGCTTCCTTAGCAAGTGTCCGCAAAGATGACAGCTGGTCCATGCGGCCCTAGGAAACCGCCTGCCAAAACATGGGTGCATGGCCTGGATTCCCAAGATCACATGGACCTTGAAGGAGCGTACTCGCAAGAGCCTAGTGCGAGTTGAAACCAATCGGATCGTTTGTTAAAGGATTGCCGCAGGAGGTTTATGCAGCGCCTGCTCTCTCGCTCGCAGAGACACCTTCAGGATACCACCATGTCGGCTGGTTGGGTGGGAGAGAGGGCTGGTCCAACCTGTCCGGGGAGTGCCCTGGTCGCGATGGTCCAATTACGGCGAGATCGATCCGGCTTTATCCCAGGACTTTGCTCGGTCGACCGACGCAGAATGTGAGCAGCTCTATCATCGCACCATGCCGGATCAGTTCTGTAGGTTTTGCAGAGATCGGCATTTTCCTTACCCAAGAAAACTCACCCCTTGCGGTTAAACGCAAGCCAAAGGCCGCCGCCGATTAGAAAGCTGCCGCTTATGCGCTCAAGCAAACGGACCTTGGTTCCGGTCATCCAGCGCCCGGCCTGGCCAGCGGCAAGGGCATAGCCGCTATCCAGCACGGTTGCCGTGATCATGAAGATCCCGCCCAGCAGCAGGGTCTGGAAGACGGCATCGCCTGTCGGATTGACGAATTGCGGAATGAAAGCGCCGAAGAATAGGAGCGCTTTCGGGTTCGACCAAACCACCAAAAGCCCCTCCCAAAAGAAGTTTTTGTGGCTTGGGGCGCTGTCGTCAGTGCTGCCGAGCTTGCCGTCGGAACGCCAGAGCTTGATGCCGAGCCAGATTAGATAGGCGGCACCGAAGAGGCGAAGCCAATCGAAGATCCAGCCCATATGCTCGATGATCGTCGACAGACCAGCAGCAAGAACGGCCAGCATCATCGCCAAACCAATCTGCGTGCCGGCGACACTCAACAGACCGGCACGCGTGCCATGGCGAAGGCTGTTAGCGATGATCAAGGTTACTGATGGGCCGGGCACGATGGCGATTGCAATACTAGCGGCGGTGAACGGCAAGAGTATATCGATCGCCAGCATGTCGGCTCCTTCGACGATCAGTGGGCCAGGATCTGACCAAGAAAACGCTGTGTCCGTTCGTTCTCAGGTGCCGAAAAAAATGCGCTCGGCGTCCCGACCTCGACGATTTCGCCCTGATCCATAAACACCATCTTGTCGGCGACTTTCTTGGCAAAGCCCATCTCGTGGGTCACGCAGACCATGGTCATGCCTTCCTCGGCAAGCTCGATCATGACATCCAGAACCTCCTTGATCATCTCGGGATCAAGGGCCGATGTCGGCTCGTCGAACAACATGATTTTCGGCTGCATACAAAGGCTTCGCGCGATCGCGACCCGCTGCTGCTGTCCACCGGAGAGCTGGGTTGGGTATTTGTCCGCCTGTTCGGGAATACGCACCCGCTCCAGGTATTGTCTAGCGATAGCTTCAGCCTCCGATTTCGGCAGCTTTCGGGCACGG
This sequence comes from Geminicoccales bacterium, assembly GCA_050633905.1. Lineage (GTDB taxonomy): Bacteria > Pseudomonadota > Alphaproteobacteria > Geminicoccales > Geminicoccaceae > JANQPX01. The sequence goes on along the minus strand of JBOEHJ010000045.1, from coordinate 23,308 downwards.
ATCGGGGCGAGCATGAGATTATCGAGGACGGTCAGATGGGGGAAGAGATTGAACTGCTGAAACACCATACCGACCTCGCGACGGACCGCGGTGATATTCTTGACATCGTCATTCAGCTCGGTGCCATCGACCACCACCCGCCCCTCATCATGCCGTTCCAACTGGTTGACGCAGCGGATAAGCGTGGATTTCCCAGAACCTGAGGGCCCGCAGACCACGACCCTTTCGCCAAAATTGACGGTAAAGTCCACCTGCTTCAAGGCCGAAAAATCGCCAAAACGTTTCGTCACCTTATCCAGCCGAATGATCGGATCGGGTTGGCTCATGACCATCTCATCATTGGTTCGAGAAAATGGACCTGCTGTAGACAGTCCCAAATGCTTGGGACAAACTCTAGAAGACTTTGCGGCGAGACGAAACCAGACCACGACGCCTCACGGCCAATCAATGAGGTTTGACACAGCTGATGTTGGGAAATGACCGCAGGCAGGCGCTGGCAACTTTCGACCGAATACGGCCTTCTATCAGGCGAATGTCAATCACAAGCGATCGGGATCGGTCTCATTGACGGACGAAAAATACGACGTTTTTATCGATGCTCGCGGGCTTGCCTGCCCGATGCCGCTTATTAAGACCAGACAGGCACTGATGGTGGTCGAACCCGGTGCAACGATCTGCGTGCTGGCTACCGATCCCACCTCCAAGCGCGATTTTGACATGTTCATCGAGGCGACCGGACACAAGCTGCTACGTGAGGAAAAGCAGGATGATGTTTTTCTCTATGTTGTCGAGAAAGCCGACCTGTCCAGCCTCCTATAAGAGTCTTTCGCCGACCGTCATCAACGTGGTCGCCTATCCTCTACATTGGCCATGACGGCAGGAACCAACTGAGGTGGCCACGCCACCGCTAGGTCATCGACTTGACAGCCTTTAGCACCTCATCGACATGGCCTGGAACCTTGACCTTGCGCCAGACTTTTTGGATTGCACCGCTGCCATCCACCAGGAATGTCGAGCGATCAGCACCCATATATTTTTTGCCGTACATGCTCTTTTCGACCCAGGATCCGAGCGCATCGATTAGCTTGGTGTCTTCATCAGCAAGCAAGGTGAAGGGAAAGTTGTATTTAGCCTTGAACTTGTCATGGCTTTTGACCCCGTCCTTGGACAAGCCGACGATCTCTGCACCGGCTGCCTGGAAATCCTGGTACGCCTCCATGAAGCCGATGCTTTCCTTGGTGCAGCCCGAGGTGTCGTCTTTCGGGTAAATGTAGAGGACCAGCATCTTCCCGGTGAAATCGGCATTGCTGACCTGACCGCCACCATCTGTTGGCAGGTCGAATGCGGGAAGTGGCTTGCCTTCCAGTTCATCGGTCTGGCTCAAGTCTTGTTTCCTTCTTTAGCGCTGGGTGGATCCTCAGAACAATGGGCGTCGAAGAGCTCGCCGACGGCCTTTTGTGTCGCCGATAGAGCCTCGTCCAGGGCGTTGATGTCAAGAGCGGGATGCGCGATCTCGGGATCGAGGGATGCGGTATGAACAAGCGCATCCTGCAAGCCTTTCGGCGCCTTGGTCAGATCGATGCGCTTGTCTAGGGAAAGTCGAAGGACGGCCTGCAAGCGTCGATAGAGCTTAACGGCTTGGATGAGCTTTCTGCTGTCCTCTAATCGGATGCACCTGCCTGCTGCGCGTTCGAAGACATCGATCGTCGCTGGCGTCAGGATCTCCGGATAGTCCTGGGCATAGCGAAGCTGCAGATATTGTGCGAGGAATTCCACATCCACCAGCCCGCCTTGGACATGTTTCAGGTTCCAGGGATCGGCGCTGCCATGCTCCTTGAAGATGCGAAGGCGCATTGCCCGCACCTCTCTGGCGAGCTGGTCGACATCTCGTTTCTTGGCAAGCGCTTTTGCGACGATCCGATCAACGGACGCTTTGAGCTCATCGGCGCCAGCAACCACGCGGCAGCGGGTGAGTGCCTGGTGCTCCCAGATCTTGGCATTCTCAAGCTGATAGCGTTCGAAACTTTCGATCGAGCAGGCGACCGGGCCGAGATTACCCGAGGGGCGAAGCCTGGTATCGATCTCGTAGAGACTTCCCTCCGCCGTCTTGGCGGTAAGGGCGCTCACCAGCCGCTGACCTAGCCTTGCAAAATATGTAGGAGCCGGTAAGGGGAGAGGACCATCCGACGACGCTTCGGACTTGGCATCGAAGACGAAAATGAGATCCAGATCCGAGCCGATGCTGAGTTCTGATGAGCCGAGCTTGCCCAGCGCCAGAACGGCGAATTGCCCCCCCTTCAAGCGCCCGTGCTGGTTTGCAAGCCAATTCTCAACCCTGGGCAGGAGCTGTCGGATCACGACCTCAGCCATTGCGGTCAGTGGTGCGCTTGCCGTGGCACCGTCGCTTTGCCCGAGAAGGATCTGCATGCCGATTTGAAATTCACGGGCCTGGGTCCATCGACGCGTCAGGTCCAGCACATCCTGCAGATCGTCGGCCTCGCCAATCATCTCCTTGAAGTCACGCTCAAGATCGTCGGGCGAGCCAAGAGGTTCGAGAAAATTCGGGGCGAGCATGGCATCGAACAGGCTGACATTCTGGCTTAGATGACCGGCGAGACGAGGGGCGATACCCATCAGATCGGTCACCAAAGCAAGCAGCCTGGGATTGGCACGGAACAGCGAAAAAAGCTGAACCCCTGCGGGTAGGGTTTGCATGAAATGGGCAAAACGTTGAAAGGCTGTATCGGGATCCGCCTGGCCGCCAAGTGCGCGCAGCAGTTCGGGCATCAGTTCCGTCAACAGCTCGCGGGCAGTGGGTGTTCGCGTGGCGCGGATATGGCCGCGGTGCCAATTGCGGACGATCTCGACGATCTCGGCTGGCCGCTTGAACCCCATCGCCTCGAGGGTTTTCAAGGTTGCCGGATCATCTTCGGTGCCGGTAAAAACCAAGGCACCGCTGCCGCCAAGATCCAGGCTGCTCTCGAACAAGGCGGCATAATGCCGTTCCACTGTCTCCAGCCTCTGCCGAACAACGGCTTCGAAGCTTTGGGAATCATTGACACCCATGAACGTCGCGATATCGGCGAAGGCCTCGGGGTCTTCGGGAAGCTGATGTGTCTGCTTGTCCTGGACCATCTGAAGACGGTGTTCCAAAGCGCGCAGGAACCTGTAGGCCTGCTTAAGATCTTCGGCGGTACCAGCTGCCAACCAGCGAGCCTCGACCAGTGCATCCAAGGCTTGGATCGTGCTGCGCAGGCGAAGTTTCGGGACACGTCCGCCGAGAATGAGCTGCTGGGTCTGAACGAAAAACTCGATTTCTCGGATACCGCCGCGCCCGACTTTGAGATCGTGGCCCTGGACGCGCAGGCTGCCATGACCACGATGGCTGTTAATCTGGCGTTTGATCGCATGAATGTCGCGAATGGCCGCATAATCCAGATGCTTTCGCCAGAGAAAAGGGCCGATATTCTTGAGAAAACGCTCGCCCGCCTCTTTGTCGCCGGCGATGACGCGCGCCTTGATCATCGCAGCCCGCTCCCAGTTCTGTCCGAACCGCTCATAATAGAGTTCGGCATCGTCAACGGAGAGCGCGAGTGGCTGGCCGGGCGGATGCGGGCGGAGACGAAGGTCGGTGCGAAAGACGTAACCATCCCGGGTCCGCTGTTCCAAAACATAAACAATCGTTCGGGTTGCTCGCACGGCAAGCGCCATGGCGCTGTCCTTGCCAGCTGGCTTGAACCGGGCAAGATCGAAGAGGACAATCAGATCGATATCGCTCGAATAGTTAAGCTCGAAGGCACCGAGCTTGCCCATGCCGAGAACAATCAGCCCTGCTTCCGACGTCGGGTTGGCCGTCTCCGGCAGCATCAGGTCGCCTTTGGCCTCGAGCTCTTTTAAGGCGAGTGCTAGGGCTTTCTCCGTGGCGACATCAGCAAATCTGCTCAGCGCTAAGGTAACCTGCTCGAGCGCCCAGACGCCAGAAATATCGGCGAGTGCGGCAATCAAGGCGACGCAGCGCCTTGCTTTACGCAGCCTGACCATCAAGGCAGCACGTAGCACCGTGTTGTCACCGTCGAGGTCGGCGATAAGCTGTGCGAAAGTCTCATCCGCGCCGATGTCGAAGAAATCTGCAATAATCGTCGGTTCGGCAAAAACCGCGTCGGTTAGAAAGGGGCTATTACCAAAAACGGCCGTTAGAAGCTGCCGACAGATCGTCGCTGAAGACGAACCGAAGATATTGTCCGAGATCTCGATGTTCAACATTTGCCAACGAGCAAGATGTCGCTCTGCTAATGCTTGATCACTTGGCCCCGGCAGATGTTCGGGAGGATGAATGGACTGGCCGGACATTGATCAAGCACTCCCGCTTTTAGACCGAAGAAAGGTGATGGCGATGAGTTAGATAGTCGCATCACGAAAGCATTTTACACGAAGCTAGAACTGGCATTTACCTGGTCCCTCGCTATAGTTAGCGGATAAGGTGTTGGGGGATGATAGACTTAATAATCTAAAAGGTGACCTGGATGGCTTTTAGTCATATGATCAATTTGTTTTTGCCTTCTAAAGTAGCAAGAGTCCGCTTAAGATATGGCATATAAACGAGCATGATCGCTAGGAAACAATCCCAGATCCGTTCCTTGTTGAGAGGGCCTGCGCTGAACCTGATGGGTTGAGCGTTTCGTGGGAGTATCGATGTTTCGTAAGGCGTTGTACGGGTTTTTTCTGATACCAGCTCAACTATTGCTATGTTCGCTTGCCTTTGGCCAGTCCGTCTTGGATCTCTATCTCGGTGCCGGCGAACCAGGTAGTGAAAGCTTTGTTCTAGGGGTCGGCGTGACATCCCTGGTCAAGGTCAAACTGCTCCCAAGTGACGGCATCGATCTGACACTGGTAGAACTTGGCAACCGAGATATTGCCGCCGATCTTTCCATCATCGATAAAGAGAAGGTCGCAAACCTGGTTGGATGGGAACCGGCAACACGACGTCAGCGCGCAGATCTTCGAAGCATCATGACATTCAATCGAGTTGACGTCGAATCGGGGCCGTCGCTTGAACTGATCACACGGGCTGACGTTTCGAATAGGGGTATTTATTTCATCACCAAAGCGATACTCGAGAACGGTGTTTTTTTCGAAGGTCTTAATCAGCGTTCTTGGGATCTTTCCGCCGACAAGGCGTTGGTCGGGTTGACCTTGCCTCTTCACCCCGGGGCTGCCCGCTATTACGAAGAGATCGGCGAAGCCAACCTATCAGCACATCTGGCTCACGATGATACCTTGCCCGAAGCAGAAGTAAGGCAGGGCGCGAGTACATTCCTGCTCGACTTCGGGGCCGACGCCACAACGTTGGATCAAGATGCAAAACGGCGGATCGCAGAAGCCTGCCAATATGCAACGATCTTCGATGCGACAAAAATCGAGGTCGCGAGCTATGCAGACATGAGCGATGGTGACAGCAGCCTGGCAGATGCCCGCGAGCGTTACGTGGTCGAGGCCTTGCGCTCCAATGCCGGTTGTGGCGAAAACGTCGAGATCGTCTCGGCTGACCGAACTTTAGGAACGTTAGCATCGACGGCAGGACCGCCAGTCAGCGACGGCAATGATTTGGTCGAGGTGGTCATCAAATTCACCAACTAGTGGTAGCGGTATGACCACAACATTAAGTTCTCACCGTAATGGCTAGGATTGACCGAATACGGTCAGGTGTTCGACGTTCGTAACGGATTGCTAACCACGAGGGCATCCTGCCATCGGCGGTCGCGCGCCTGCCCTCTTCTCAGCCTTTTGAAACGTTCAAGCTTGCTTCGGCGAGGCTTTTCTCGACCGTTTGGCCGCTGTTGTTGTGCCATTGGCTGGCTTCTTCGCTCGGGGCTTTTTGGTCGGGGACGCCTTTGCCTTCTGGGCTTTTTTAGCAGCCCGCTTTGGCTCGACGACAGTCGTTGAACCGAGCTTGGTGGGACCAGAAGCCGGCTTGGCGCCGATGCGCTGCTTGAATTGCGTGGTACGGATCATTTCGCGGATCCGCGGCTGGATCTCAGTTCGCCAACGGGTACCGTTGAACACCCCGTAATGGCCAACCCCAGGCTGCACATAGTGGGTCCGTTCGCTGTCAGGAATATTGGCACATAAATCCTGGGCAGCTTCGGTCTGACCGAGGCCACAGATATCGTCCTTCTCACCCTCGATCGTCATCAGCGCTGTCTTCTTGATCTGCCGGCAGTCGACCTTGTGACCCCGGTGGGTGATCTTGCCGTCGGGTAGCGCATGTTCTTGGAAGACGCGCCTGACCGTCTGCAGATAGAACTCGGCAGGCAGATCCATGACCGAAAGATATTCTTCATAGAACTTCTTGTGTTGCTCTACCGAATCGCAATCGCCCTTGACCAGATTCTGATAGAGATCCGAATGAGCGCTGACATGCCGGTCCATGTTCATGGTCATGAAGCCGGAGAGTTGAATGAAGCCTGGATAGACCTGCCGCATCATGCCGGCTTGGGGAAAGGGCACACGCGCGATGACATTGCGCTCGAACCATTCAATATCTTTGGACTGGGCGAGCTTGTTGACCTCGGTCGGGTTGCGTCTGGTATCGATCGGCCCGCCCATCAAGGTGAGCGAGGCCGGCTGGCTGGGATCATCCATGCCAGCCATGACCGCCGTTGCCACCAACGCCGGCACGGCGGGTTGGCAAACGGCGATAACATGAGTATTCGGTCCTAGAAACCGAATAAAATCGATAACATAGTCGACAAAATCCTCGAAATCGAAGCCGCCATAGATCAACGGTACATTCCGGGCATCACGCCAATCGGTGATGTAGAGATTATGGTCGGGCAGCATGCTCTTGACGGTGCCGCGCAACAAGGTCGCAAAATGTCCGGACATCGGTGCGAGCAGCAGAACCTTCGGATCATAGCGCTTGCCGCAGACCTTCTCGTCACGATCGAAATGCAGGAGATCGCCGAATGGCTTGCGCATGACGACTTCTTCATTGATCGGCACCGGCAAGCCGCCCATCATGGTCTGCTTGATGCCGAATTCTGGCTTGCCGTAGCGACGCGTGACGCCTTCGAATACCTCGCAAGCGGCCGCCACGGATTTGCCGAGCGGCGTATGGGCCATCGGATTAAAGACGCTGCTGTTTAGCTCTTGCACCATCTTTGCGCTGATCCGCATCGGCGTGACCATCGCATGGGCGAACTCATAAGCATGGTATTGCATCACCGTACCACCAACTCAACTGTCGTGTCCGGCACGACTCCGACCCCGGCCAAGTATCCATCTTACGATTTGGCCAAACCGCTGTTTCCCCGTCATTGCCGCAGCCTAAACCTCTTCAGGTTATGCTGCATTGCAGCAATACTCTCATACAAAAGTCAAGAAATAGCCAACTTACAAGGAAAAAATAGTTAAGGTGTTGCCGGAAAGAACCGTTTGGAATCAGGGTGTTGTCCAGCATTGATGGTTGAATTTCAACATGCTTCCCCCCTGGATGAAAACCAAATGAACCATGAATTTCACCGGGTTAGAGCATTTCCCCATCTCATGACGTCAGTAGCAGCCCTCTTCCTGCCAGAGCTATGCCGAGTGTGCCCTTCCGTGGAGTGATCAGGCCGTGGCCGGACGCGTGTAACTTTTTCCCCGACCCAATAAGTCTTATCGAAATGCCTCGTCGGCGCTTTCGACAAGAGTTCAGGTCTTTTTTCTCGCTTTGCCTGCCCCCAGCAAAGGCTCTGTTCTGGCTTCAGCCATGATATCTGATAGGGTAATTGGCCAGGGATCAGGCACCGGGTTGTTGTATCGGCGCCATCAAACAGGGGGTTTCGAACCTTGTCGCTTTTGCAGGTGGAACTCGACGACAAGTATAGTCGACAAGACGGTAGGATCTATCTGACCGGCATCCAGGCTTTGGTCCGGTTACCGATGATGCAACAAGAACGGGATCTGGCCGCCGGGCACCGCACTGGTGGATATATTTCGGGCTACCGAGGTTCGCCGCTCGGCAATCTCGATCAGCAAATGGCAAGCGCTAAACGCCATCTCGAGGCCCATAACATCCTCGCCCAGCCGGGCGTCAACGAAGACATGGCGGCAACAGCCCTTTGGGGCACCCAGCAGGTCAACCTGTTCGGGGATGGCGCTTATGATGGCGTCTTCGGCATGTGGTATGGCAAGGGACCGGGCGTCGATCGGACAGGCGATGTGTTTCGCCATGCCAATCTCGCCGGCACATCCCCTTTGGGCGGCGTGCTGGTGCTGATGGGAGATGATCATACCTGCGAGAGCTCGACCACGGCCCATCAGAGCGAATACGGCCTCGTCGATGCGATGATCCCCATCTTGAACCCGGCAGGCGTCGCTGAAATCCTGCAGTTCGGGTTGATCGGCTTCGCGCTTTCCCGGTTCAGCGGTTGCTGGGTCGGGGTGAAATGCGTCCATGATACGGTCAACACGGCGGCCTCGATCAACCTGACAAGTGCCTTGCCGGACATTGTTTTACCCGATCATGCAATCCTGCCACCGGACGGTTTGAATATCCGCTGGCCCGACCCTCCACTCGCTCAGGAAGCAAGGCTGCATCTCCTAAAACATGATGCGGTCAAGGCGTTCGTGACCGCCAACCAGCTGGACCGGCTAGTATTCCCGACGCCGAAGGCCAAGCTCGGGATCATTTCGACCGGCAAATCCTATCTTGATCTTATGCAGGCCCTCGACGATCTGGGCATCGACGAGGCTGTAGCGAAAAAACTCGGCCTGCGCGTGCTGAAGCTCGGCCTGACCTATCCGATCGCCAGCGATACCATTACCAGCTTCGCCAAGGGCCTGAAGCAGATCATCGTCGTCGAAGAGAAACGTGGCCTGATCGAGACTCAGGTCAAGGAAACCCTCTTTGGTCAGCGGTCCACGCCGAGCGTGGTCGGGAAGAAGGATGAGGAGGGCAACTGGCTGTTCCCCTCCAACGGTGCGCTGTCCTCGAACCAAATCGCTGAGGCCATTGGAACAAGGCTCCTTGATCAAGGCCAGAACGACGACCTTCAAGCCGCGCTCGGTGTTCTAAAAGTAAGAAAAAAAGCGGCAGAGGCGATCACTATGCCGATGCTAAGGACGCCCTATTTCTGCTCCGGCTGTCCGCACAACACCTCGACAAAAGTGCCGGATGGCAGTGTGGCACGAGCGGGCATCGGCTGCCACTACATGGCGCAGTGGATGGATCGCAAGAATGATGGCTACACCCAGATGGGAGGTGAAGGCGCAAGCTGGATCGGCGAAGCGCCGTTTTCCAAGAGAAAACACATCTTTCAGAACATAGGGGATGGCACCTATTACCATTCCGGCCTGATGGCGATCCGTGCCGCGATCGCGTCCGGCGTGAACATCACCTACAAGATCCTTTACAACGACGCAGTTGCAATGACCGGCGGCCAGGCGGTCGATGGACAGCTTACCGTCCCACAGATGAGCCGGCAGGTTATGGCGGAAGGCGCCGTTACCGTTGTCGTGGTCACTGATGAACCGGATAAATACCCGCTTTCCGCGGGCTTCGCGCCCGGCACTACGATCCGCCATCGGGATGAGCTGGATCAGGTGCAGCGCGAGATGCGTGAGATCGAAGGCACCTCGGTCCTGATTTACGATCAGACCTGCGCTGCCGAAAAGCGGCGGCGGCGCAAGCGTGGTCTGATGATCGATCCGCCAAAGCGGGTGATGATCAACGAGGCGGTCTGCGAAGGCTGCGGCGATTGCGGCGAAGCCTCTAACTGCGTCTCGATCATGCCGCTGGAAACCGAGTTCGGGCGAAAACGCAGGATCGATCAATCCAGCTGCAACAAAGACTTTTCCTGCCTTAAAGGCTTCTGCCCAAGCTTCATCACCATCTCCGGCAGCGACCCGCTGGCGGGAGACTTTGAACCGTTGTCGCTGAATGAAATTACTGTTCCTGAGCCGGAACTTCCCGGCGTTGACGAAGGGTATGGGATCGTTGTTTCCGGCGTTGGTGGAACCGGGGTGGTGACGATCGGGGCTCTGTTGGGCATGGCCGCTCACCTGGAGGGCAAGGGGGCCGCCGTTCTCGATATGACCGGGCTTGCGCAAAAAGGCGGGGCGGTGATGAGCCATCTTCGCCTGGCCGCCTCGCCTGACGACATCAAAACCACCAAGATTGCAGCCGGCGGTGCCGATCTTCTCTTGGGATGCGATCTGATGGTCGCAGGTGGTCAGCCAGTGCTGTCGACGCTGCATCCCAAACATGGCCGCATCATCGTCAATGACAACGAGTCGATCACCGGCGAGTTCACCCGCAACGCCGATCTCGCCATGCAGGGTGACCGCCTGCGAGCGGCTGTTAACGAGGCTGCGGGTGAGCGGGCCCACTTCGTGGAGGCCAATCGCCTGGCGACGGCACTTCTCGGCGATGCGATAGGCACCAATCTCTTCATGGTCGGCTATGCCTACCAAAAAGGCCTCCTACCGGTGTCGTCGGCAGCGATCGAGCGCGCGATCGAGCTGAACCGGGTCGCGATCGAGCTGAACAAATCAGCCTTCCGCCATGGTCGCCTGGCTGCCCATGATCTGGCAGCCATCGAGGCCAAGGCGGCACCGCTTACGGTGATCAGCGATCAGGCACCAAGCACCGATCTCGACGAGGTGATCAAACGCCGGGCTGTTTATTTGACCGCCTATCAAGACGGCGATTATGCCCAGCGCTATCGCGATCTGGTGGAACGCGTCCGCACTGTCGAAGTACGAGAAACCAAGGGGATGACCGGGCTCGCAGAGGCAGTCGCCCGCTATTACTTCAAGCTTCTTGCCTATAAAGATGAATATGAGGTCGCCAGGCTCTACGCCGACGGCAGCTTTCAGGAAAAGATCAAACGTCAGTTCGGTTCCGAGGGCAAGATCAACATCTACCTCGCACCGCCCTTGTTCGCTGGCACCGATCCGGTAAGCGGTCATCTCAAAAAGAAAGCCTATGGCCCCTGGGTGTTCACCGCCTTCAAATGGCTGGCCAAGTTCAAGGGCTTGCGAGGCACGGCGTTCGATCCCTTCGGCTATACCGAGGAGCGCCGGATGGAGCGCCGCCTGATCGGTCATTACGAGGCGCTGATGGTCGAGGTTCTAACCAAGCTCACCCCTGAGAATCATGCCCTTGCCATCGAAATCGCCTCCCTGCCCGAACACATTCGAGGCTTTGGTCATGTCAAGGAACGGCATGTAGAAGCGGCGAAGGCACGCGAAGCCGATTTGTTGGAAGCCTTCAGAGCACCGACCCAGACGCTTACGGCCGCAGAGTAGCCACCGCTAGCCGGACCCAAGACCCGCGCCGGCGTTAAAAAATCAACGGCGGGGGGGCAGGGTGTAGCTGGGGATGATGGTTGCCAGAAAGCGCTGCCATCGGGGTCGACGGCGAGCACGACGCGCAATGGCTTCAAACAGCTGTTGCTCATGGCGGCTGAGCACGGCATCACGCGATAGATGCAAGTCGGCGTAGCGCCGCGCCATCTTGCCAAGATGACGTCTCTCATCCGCATTCGTCGCAAGGCGGCGAACGGCGCTAGCCATCGCGCTAGCATCGCCGGATGGCACGACGATGCCGCATTTCGCTGCCACTGTCGCAAGCTCGCCTTGATCCGCCTGAACCACAGCTGGCCGGCCGCTGGCCATCATGCCGCCGAATTTCGAGGGCAGCGAGAAACTCACCGTGGATTGGCGCTGGGGCAGAAGATGGATATCAGCAAGATTGAGAAGATCGTTGAAGCGCTCATTGGGCTGAAGCGGCAGCATAGTGACATTCGCAAGACCGGCGGTCATGGCTTCCACATCGGCGCGAAGAGAGCCATCACCTGCAAAGACGAAATGCAGATTGGGCAGGTCGACCAAAGTTCTTGCCAGATGGCCCAGACTTTCAACACCTTGCTTGCTGCCCATATTGCCGGAATAGAGGGCAACGATCTTGTCTTCCGGCAAGCCAAGCTCTTCGCGAAACGAACTCGGCTTCTCCAACGGTTGGATTGCCTCAATATTCACCCAGTTCGGAAACATGCTGCATCGTTTGCGGGAGACGTTGTAAGACGGCAGCTGCTCGCGCATTTGCTCCGAGATGGTCGAGACATGGTCGAAGCGACGAAGCAGCCAGCCATAGAGCAAGGATGATGCTCTGATCACCCATGATTTGGAGAGCATCCTTAAGCCAATTGCTGCCTCCACCTCGAGGTCCTGAATGTGGAGACAGGCCGTGGCATCACCTGATCGCGCGGCAAGCCAGGCGGTTGGTGCTGTAAAGCTCGTGGGTTCCACGGTCCAGACGATGTCGGGGCGCCAGAAAAGGCCGTGCCAAAGCGAAGGCAGGGCACTGCTCGCAGCAAAGGAGACCAGATGGATGATCCGTTTGAGGGTCGTGGGATGGTTGGGTACCCAGAGCGGACAGCGAAGGATGTCGATCCCGTCCCGCTGCTCGCGCCGATAAAGATATGAACGATAGCCCTCGCCAATTTTCCATGCGGGGTAGTAAGGCGGTGATGTCACTACCTTCACCTCATGCCCCTGCTTGCCGAACCAAGCGGCAAGTTCGCCGGTATATTTACCGACGCCAATGAGTTCAGGGGCAAAATTGAGGCCCAGAATCAATATTTTCACCGGCGGTTTTTCGACAAGATCGTGGCACCTATCGTGAAAAGGCAAACTATTGGGTTGATTATCTCCTATTTTGAATCAACTTCAATAAGATGAATTGATGAAGAATTGGATCGAGGCGCCAAAAAAGGACTGTCTTGATAAGATCAAGACTGCCCCTATCGAAACACTCCCCCCGGCAAAACATGCCCAAAGGAGCCCTGACACCAATCCATTTGTCGCTCAGCAGCGTTCTTAGCCGGTATCATAGCTAATTCACCGGAAATGTCAGCAACAGGAACTGACGGCCAATCTGCGGCTGGCGCATTTTTTGAGCCAGTCAGGTTCGAAGCAAACCGAGGCTGTCTATCGGAAAATGCTTCAAATTCCTGATTTCGGCGTTCATTAAACAACCTCAAGACAGGCCTCGATCGTAACGCCCGCATTTACGTTTTCTTAGTTCAGAATCTTCATCATGCTGACCTGGTCCATGAGACCTTGGGAATCCGAGCCTCAGTCACCTTCCTTGCGAGCGGGTGGGTTCCCAGGATCTCATGGATCAGATCACGGGGCATCGTTCCCAAGCGTTAAGGTCTCGTTAACGGCGGACAGGATAGCAGCCGAGAGACTGCGAAAGCATCCCAGAGCATATTCCGAGCCAGTCCGAGGTGACTGACCGGCTAGATCAAGCCCAAGATATCTACACAAACCCCGCCCTCAATCCGATGCGCTACCGCTATGCCAGATCATCAGACGATCGGGGACCTTTTCCTCGTTGTCCTGGCCGTCGGTTTTGCGGAGCGTGGTAAAGCCATGCCGTTCGTAGAACCGGATGGCCCCTTCATTCTGCTCGAAAACCCAAAGCTTGAGCTCACCGCCCGATGATGCTTTTGCAGTGCCCATCAGCTCATGTCCGATACCTTCTCCTTGATGGCTCGGTCGAATATAGAGATTATGCACCGTCCCCTGCCCCATGGTGAGAAAGCCGACGATCAACCCGTCATGGGCCTCATTGCCAGGATCGGATGTGACGGTTTCCACGGCCACGAGCACCAATTGGTTTTGAAAAACATCGCGCATCCAGCACCGGTCTTCGGCCGGCGTATGCAGGTCCTGGGGCACGAACCACATACCGCGCCAAGCTTCGCGTAGGATTTCGGCACAGAGATCGCTCTCATGGGGCTCGGCGACGCGAATTTGGATCATTGCCTCAGACCGGCAGGCAACTCGGCCCCAGCGGCTCGAAACTTTTATACCCCAGGATAAACTCCTGATGACCGAGATCTTCGGATTTGGTCGCTTGGCCGGCGGCCACCTCTTGAATGAGCGCAAAAATCTGATCACCGACATCCTGGAGCGAGGCGCCGTCATCAATGATTGCACCGGCATTGATGTCCATATCATCTTGCAGACGGTGAAACGTCTCGGGATTGGAGCAGATCTTAATCACCGGACTGATCGCTGAGCCGACCACGGATCCACGGCCGGTGGAGAAAAGTGTCATATGGGCGCCGCAGGCGATCTGCTCGGTGATCGTTGCGTTGTCGTTAATATTGGCAAACCCCCATTTCACCTCGTCATCGGGCACCATGTCCATGATGTAGAGGCCTGATTTGGGGGGATGGATGCCGGGTCTGAGCATACCCATGATGGGCTTGGTGCCACTCTTGGCATAAGCGCCGATCGATTTTTCCTCGATGGTCGACAGACCGCCGGTAATATTGCCGCCGCCGAAGCTGGACTGATCGAGGGCCGCATAATGCCGCCAGGCCTTGGTCATCGCCGCCTTGATGGCTGTGCCAAGTTCGGGCGTAGTGGCGCGAGACGCCATATGATCCTCGCAGCCGAAAAGCTCACCCAGCTCCTCGAAAATGGCGCTACCGCCGCCATCAATGACGTGATCGCAAGCAACACCGATCGCAGGGTTCGCGGTGATGCCGCTGCAGGCATCCGAGCCGCCGCATTCGGTTGCGATCACAAGATCGGCGACACCCATCGGAACGCACGGGGTTTCCTTGATGCTTGAGATGGCCTGCTCAACCCACTGCCGACCGGCGGCGATGGTGGCGCGTGTACCGCCGCTTTTCTGAATGGTCAGGAGCGAAACCGGACGTCCGGATTTCTCGATGACCTCCAGCAGGCGCGGCCGGTTCATCTGCTCGCAGCCGAGCGAGACCAGGAGAACGGCGCCGACATTGGGATGGGTGCACAATGCTTCCATCATGTCCTGCGCATAGGCATTGGGATAGCAGCCGGGAAAGCCAATAATCTGGGCGCCTTCATCGACAAATGGCGTTGCGATCGCCCGGGCGACGTGATGCGAGCATTCGACCAAATAGGCGACGACCACGTAATTGCGGATACCCTTTCTACCGTCTTGGCGGAGGTAGCCTTGCATGGACATCGGATTTCCCCTCGAAATTCGGCTCTACGCCTCGTAGTGATCGACCGCGTTGTTGATGTAGGCGCTCGCGACGTTATGGACATGCACATGCTCGCCAGCCTTGATCGGGAGTGTTGCTTTGCCGATCGGCACGCCGAATTTGACGATCTCAGCGCCTTCTTCGATGGGGATGAGCGCGATTTTGTGGCCAAAGGGGATGGGGTCCTTGACCGGCAGTTCGCGGTCATCGAGCCGAAGGCTGACGCCAGGCCGCAGATCGGCCGTCACAACACCGACATTGTCTTCCCCAGCCAAACAGATCACCGAAGATGTTGTCATCTCACTTCCTCCAGCTCGTTACGAGGATACCGCGACCGGAAAACAATGGCGACAGCCGATCGGCCCGAATTGCATCAAGGACAGCATACGAAAAAGTGTTTATGATTTCATAACAGGAAGTTAGAGGACTATTCCTGACACCCAATCAACGCCTGCCGCTAGTCAAAAATGCGAAACCAAAAGCAATTTTTGAACAACTTTAACGATTTTGTTGCGAATTGGCATCAGTTTGTGTTGTATAAAAAACACATACCTTGGGCATTTTGTGGATATCTCGATGAAATGCTCTTATCAAACGACCTTTCTCGTTCCTATAGTCCGTTATCCAACGTGGCCGGAACAAAAAAAATTCCTGAGCGCCGGCCCCTTTGACGGAGTACGTGATGATGACAACGATTGGAGCATCCCTGGCAGGCGCAGCAATTTTTGCTATCGCCGCTATCTGGTTTTCGCTGCAGGGTTGGCTTGCCCGCCGTTCACCCAGCTTCACCCTCCTGGGCGAAGCGATGAAGATGGTGGCGACCAGCATTGTCGCCGTGGGTATTTGCCTCATCGCCGCATCCGTTGCCGTGACCGCTGAAGTGGCAACCGGATGGGTCAGCCTGATCGCCCTTTTTGCCGTGCCTGTGACGTTCGTCGTCATCTGGCGTTCGGTCGATGTTGCCGCCCGTTCCCTTGACGGCGATCGCACCGGCGGCGTCGCAACTGCGAGGCGGATCGTTGGCCTCGAACAGCAACAGAATCTGCGGACTGCCTAACCGTTCTCCTCTCCCCCTCTACCTCCAACGGTAGTTACAGTCCGAAGATAGGCTTCCCATCCATTAGGATGAATTTGGAGCCGACTTACTGAAGCCGAAGCATTATGGTTCGTCTTCGACAGGAAATGTGCGTTACAATCTTGTAGCGCACATTTTCGTTACAAAGCAGGCTCCTCAGCCGCTTGATCGAAGAACGTCGCGCCCAATCCTCTGCTGTCATCAAGATCACAGTGACGCTCCTCATAAACCGCAAAGGCGAAAGTTAACGCTTCTAAGGTGATCACTGCGCGTTGAAGATCAGCGGCTTTGGTTCTGGAACAACAGCTTCATTTGCGGTAATTTTGACTGAAATATGACAAAGCCCTGTGTTAAGAATGCTTCTGGATCGGGTTCCGGGGCGGTGTGAGTACATCCATGACTGTGACAATGACACCATTGGCAGCCGGCCTTGAGAAGGCCAATCACGAGTTTGGCGCGTTTCTCGATGAGTTGTCCGATCGCCTTTCCAAGGGTGAACGGCTTCATTCGGACGGCGAAACGTTCGAGCAGGTGCTGCACGATGAGCTGAAGCAGGCGAGTGAAACCTCTCATCTCAGCTTTTCAGCCAGCGATCTGGCGCCGGATGAGGTCCTGTCCGCGCCGCCTTGGGAACCTTTGGAAGCTGGCGCCATCGGTCTCCTCGATGGGGGGCTAAGTCTGCAGAATGGCGCCGTCTACAGCAAAGCCGGTGAGCTAGCCTATACACCACCCACCCGCGACAATGATCCCACAGCACTCGGCGTCGATGATCAGGCTAAGCACCATTGGCGCGTGGCTTTCGACGGCACCACCTACGAGACATACACCAGCGATCTTCGTGATCTGGGCGGCCAACCGCTCGCGTTCGCCGAAGGGGCCAGTACCCCCTGGACGATGGATGCGCATAATCCGATGGCAGCGGATCTAGTCTCGAAGACTGCAGGATCGCCTGACCTGGTCATGGCGACGGAGCATGTCTTCTACAATGGCGATGGCCGACCGATTCCCCTCGATAGCGTCGATCGTCTAAGCGCCTCGCTCGCGGCAGACGGCGATCAGATCATTTTGCCGGACGGCGCCATCTTCGACTACAACCCTTGGGAAGCTTCGATCGAAGGTGCACAGGCGGCCAGTATCGATGCCCGCCCGCTCGCGAATCTCAATGATGTCCACGCTGATGTCATCATCGAAGGCCAGCTGGTTTAGATTACGTCCCCATCAAGTTCTAACGGGCTGCAAATCCCGCTTTTCTGCGCTTCCGCTTCTCAACTAACTCCAATAGTCTCCGATGCGGTTCTCGAAAATCGGTATTTTCGCCAGCGTTAGACCGGATCCCGGCATGAGGGGAAGAGGTTTAGTCGCCCACGAACTAAGACGCACAAAGGGCACTGACCTTTGGAGCAGTTCGATAGATCTGGGTGGTTCAACCTGGTTGGGATACGCTCGAAAGCAACCAATCTAGTCGCTTTCCGGAACGCTCAGACGTCGACCTCCAACGACCTGAAAACCTGCCGAATACCATCGATCCAGGCGACATCAGCCAACACCAAATGAGGTGGCCAAGCCACACCGCTAGCAGCCTTCTTTTTTGATCACCGCGTTGGGATTGCAGAGCAGGAAGAGCTTATCGTCGATGGCGACATCGGCTTCGGCGCGTTCCAGAATAATATGGGTGGTCAATCCCTGCGCGTCAGTCACGATCCAGCGCTGCAAACGAAGGGGAGCCTTGGCAAAGGCAAGCTGCACCTGACCTAGATCGGGTTCATCCGTCTGAATAAGCGTGAGCAAGACCTGATCGTCGACGTCCTGATAGTCGGTGATCGTAACGTCGCCACTGAGCTGCACGTTCTTTTCGAGAAGGAAGGCAAGAGGCGTCTGATTGGTCAGAATATGGGTCGCCTGATCAAGTTTCCGGTCGTGGTAGATGGTTTGCCAGCCATTGGCGACGATTAGGACTGGGTTGGGCGAATGGTAGTCCAGACGCATCTTATCCGGCTTCGCATAGTAGAGATTGCCGGTCGAGGTGTTGCCGCTTGGCTCTAGCTGGACGAATTGAGCCTTCAATGTCCGGAGATCGCTAAGATAGGTCTCAATGTTCTTGATGTCTGCCGCTGCAACGGAACCTGGCTTCGGGACAGCGGCAAAGCTGACGGTAGCTGTCCATGCCATTAGCAGCGAGAGACATGCTGCGATCAAAGAATAACCTGAATTCAATCGTTTCATTTTATCCCTACCATGGCGCATCAACGCCGCTTGGTCCGTCCTCATCACCGCCACCGCCCATCAGGACCTTTCGGCGACCGACATGATCTGGAGAACTGACATGGCCATCTTGTTCCATGCGTTCAATGAGCCTTGCCGCACTATTATAGCCAATCCTCAGCTTGCGTTGCAAAAAGCTTGTGGATGCCCGGCCTTCTTTGGCAATGATTTGAAGGGCTTGGGCATATTGCGCGTCTTCGCCGTTGTTGATCTCGATATTGCTGCCACCACCACCGCCATCGCTCTCCCCACTATTGTCCAGGGCCGCTTCATTGGTGACCGCATCGATATAGCTCGGGCTACCCTGGCTCTTCAGATAGGTGACGACGCGCTCCACCTCCTCGTCGGTAACCAGCGGTCCGTGGATGCGGGTGGTACGATCGCCGGCCATCATCTGCAGCATGTCGCCTTGGCCGAGAAGCTGTTCGGCGCCGGGCTCGCCGAGGATGGTGCGGCTGTCGATCTTGGAGCTGACACGGAAGCTGATGCGGGCCGGCAGATTGGCCTTGATCACGCCGGTCAGCACGTCAACCGAGGGCCGCTGGGTTGCGACGATCAGATGGACGCCGGCTGCACGCGCCTTTTGCGAGAGCCGCTGGATGCAGCCTTCGATCTCCTTGCCCGCGGTTAACATCAGATCGGCGACCTCATCCACGATCACCACGATCAGCGGCAATGTTTCCATCTTGATCGGCTGCTGCTCGAAAATCGGCACGCCTGTCCCTGGCTCAAAACCGGTCTGCACTTTGCGTGATAGCTGCTCGCCCCGGCCGATTGCTTCGGAGATGCGGCGGTTGTAGGCAAAAATATCGCGCACGCCGAGATGAGACATCAAGCGGTAGCGATCATCCATCTCGCGCACAATCCATTTGAGCGCGACCACGGCTTTGTGCGGCTCGGTCACCACCGGTGCCAGAAGGTGGGGGATACCGTCATAGACCGAGAGTTCGATCACTTTGGGATCGATCATGATCAGTTTGCAGGCCGAGGGCGGCAGACGATAGAGCAAGGAGAGGATCATCGCGTTGATCGCGACCGACTTACCCGAGCCTGTGGTACCGGCGATGAGCAGATGTGGCATTCTTGCGAGATCAACGACCACCGGCTCGCCGCTGATGTCCTTACCGAGCGCCATGCCGAGGCCTGATGACGTTTTTTCGTAAGCCTCGGTCGAGAGCAGTTCCGAGAGATAGACGGTTTCCCGCTGATCGTTCGGCAGCTCAATGCCGATCACGTTTCGTCCGGGCACCACGGCAACGCGCACCGACATTGCACAAAGGGAGCGGGCAATGTCATCGGCAAGGGCGATCACGCGGGCAGCGCGGGTGCCGGGGGCGGGTTCCAACTCATAAAGGGTGATGACCGGACCGGGCTTGACCGCAACGATATCGCCGCGCACGCCGAAGTCATCGAGCACTTTCTCGAGGGCTTTCGCGGTCTCAGCCGCCGCTGCGTCATCGAACTTGGCCCGTTCGCGCCGTCTAGGTTGTGCTAGAAACTTAAGCGGCGGCAGTTCGAAATCTTCGGGTGGCGCAAGCTCGCTGCTTTCGCCGGGTTGTGGCATCTGCAAACTGCGCGGTGAGGCCTGGGTCCTGGGCTTGGGTGCATCTGCGGGCTCATCCAGATCGTCTAGGCCCTCCTCATCTTCCGGATCCTGTCGGCCGCGACGCCTGCTCGTCGATTTCGAGCGCCGCGGTTGAACGAGAGAATCTTCGTCGCTGCGCCGCCGGAACAGGGCCATCAATCCGCCGACCATGGCCCCGAACATCCCAACGCCCCCGCCCAAAGCCCGGCTGAAAATCGAAGGACCTTCTTCCTCAATCTCGGCCTGCCTTGCACGCGATCTCACCTTGGGCTTGCTGGAACGCTGGGGGCGGTCACCACGTCCTCTGACATAGTTGAACATTTGAGTCATTTCGCGGGGGCTGATGCCGATGGCGACAATGGCCAGAACCAAAGCGATCAACCCCGCATAGACGCCATAGGCATCGCCGATGCCGGGCTGCAGCCGGTGCAAGGCGAAGTCCCCGACGACACCGCCGAGGCCGACCAGATAGGGCCAGTTCTCCTCGGGCGGCACGCTAAAGGTCGCCAGATAGGCAGCGAGAACCAGGAGCGTCGGGGGCAAGGCAGCGACCGATAGCCAGGTCCAGCTCGGCAGGCGGCCAATCATCAGGCGCACACCCCAGATCGGCAGCACCAGAACCAGGAACCAAACGGCGAGACCAATGGTCTGCAAGCCAAGATCGGCGAGGTTGGCGCCAAAGCGTCCAAGGGGGTTATTGACCACACCGGATGTGGCATGGTTGAGCGACGGATCGCCCGCATCATAGCCCCAAAGGGCGATGGCAATAACCAGCCCCGCAAGGCAAAGGCCAAGGCCGGCGACTTCGCTAGTCCGGCGTATGAAAAAGTCCGTCAGATCGAACGGAGCCCGTCTGGGAATTGAAGGGGCAGCCATGTTGAGGCACTCTCCAGCTTTAGCCCAGCGTTTCAACCAAGCGGGTCAAAGCCTGCTCGGTTGTCGCCATGTCATGAACCAGCGCCACGCGGATTGCATGAGCACCGGGATTGAAACCTTCACTCAAATCGTCGCGTCCGAGATAAGCGCCAGGCACAACTTTTAGCGCCGCCTCGGACCATAGCTTCTTGGTTATGAACTCACTATCGCCAACGTTCAACCACAAGAAGAAGCCACCAGCCGGTCGAACGTAATCGAATTGCCCGGATAAGACTCGATCAGCGAGATCAAATTTCTCACGGTAAAGACGGCGGTTCTCTTCGACATGGCTTTCATCCCGCCAAAGAGCTGTTGCTGCCGCCAACACCGGCAAGGGCTGCACGGCGGCTGCATAATTGCGGAGATGGGCAAAACCTTTAATCAACCCAGGATCGCCGGCAACAAAGCCTGAGCGCAGTCCTGCAGCGTTTGAGCGTTTGGAAAGTGAGTGGCAGACCAAAAGATTAGTGAGGCCATCGCCAAGTGCGGCGGCGGCTTCGAGGCCGCCTACCGGCGCCTCAGCGCCATAAATCTCGCTGTAGCATTCGTCCAGGATCAGCAGGAAGTCGTGCTGTCTTGCCAGGCGCAGGGCCTTGCTCAGATAGGCCAGATCGGCCGCACTACCTTGTGGGTTCGCGGGCGAGCAGAGGAAGAAGGCGGCGGTTCGATCGAGGAGGGAGGGCTCTAGTCGATCAAGATCGGGCAGGTGATTGGTCGCCGCCGACACCGGCAGCAGCACCGGCTCAGCACCTGCGATCAGCGCACCGCCGAGATAGACATTGTAGAAGGGGTTCGGCATCAGCACAGCTGGCTTAGCGCCGTTCTTCTGATCGGGCGAGACCAGCTGAGAAATCATGAACAAAGCTTCCTTCGTCCCGGCGACGGGCAGCAGATGCTCGTCGGCGGCAAGGAAGCTTTCCGGAAGCTTGTAACGCCAGGTCAGCCAGTCCCTGGTCGCATCGCGAAATTCCGCTGTTCCCAGGACGGGCGGATAACGACGCCAGAGATGGCCGTGGGCTGCCAGCGTTTCGGTCAAGAGATCCGGTGTGGGATGCATCGGCTGACCGATTGCCAAATCGATCGGCTCGAACGCCGATGACGGCATGACCGGTTCCAGTAAGGCGGCAAGGCGCCTAAAAAAATAATCGTTTAGGCCATTGAGCCTCGGGTTTTGCATATGCGCCACAGCATCAGTCTTTGGTTGGACGGCCTCGTCACCGCCAAGCATGGCAGGACTTTAACATCGTGGCGCAACCTCTTTCAACCAAGCAAAAAATTGCCCCCTGAAGCATTTTTGGGCCGGGCTGATGCGACACCAGCCCACTCCACCTAAGAACCGCCTGGTATGATCGGTATTTTTCGGCACGGCTCTGCAGGTAAACAAGCTGGTTCGACCTCATCCAAGGAGGCCTAAGTATCGTGTGGAAAAGATGTCACAAAAGAAACCCCGGAGAATGCCTGTTCTCCGGGGTCCTTGATGCCGAATTATCTGTTGAGACTTAGCCTAAGATGGAGCGTTACCGATGCTCGGACCAAACTCCGGATAGGCCTCCATGCCAAGCTCGACCTGATCGATACCGACATTCTCATCTTCGTCCGTCAGGCGGATACCGACGATCGCTTTCAGGATGCTCCAGGCAACCAGGCTGGCAACGAAGATGAAGACGCCATAGGCGAGGATGCCGACGAACTGCGTGCCAAAGTTGGCGCCGTCGTTGGAGAAGGGTACGGCGAGCGTTCCCCAGATGCCGGCAACCAGGTGGACCGGAATTGCGCCGACCACATCATCAAGCTTCAGCTTGTCGAGAAGCGGCACCGCGAACACCACCAGCGCTCCACCGACAGCGCCGATAAGGATCGCGAGGCCCGGCGTCGGCGCAAGAGGCTCAGCCGTGATCGAGACCAGCCCTGCCAGCGCGCCGTTCAACACCATGGTAAGATCGATTTTCTTGTACAGGATCTCGGAAAGGATCATCGCAGTCAGCACACCACCGCAAGCGGCGAGATTGGTGTTGATGTAGATGTTCGAGATCGCAACGACGTCAGCGGCACTACCCATGGCGAGCTGCGAGCCGCCATTAAAGCCGAACCAACCGAGCCAGAGGATAAAGGTGCCGATGGTCGCCAGCGGCAAGCTCGAGCCGAGCATGGGCTGGACCTGTCCGCTCGCGCTGTATTTACCCTTACGCGCGCCGAGGACGATGATGCCGGCAAGTGCTGCCCAGCCGCCAACGGAATGCACAATGGTCGAGCCGGCAAAATCCGAAAAGCCCATCTCGGACAGCCAGCCGCCGCCCCAGCCCCAGGAACCACTGATCGGGTAGAGAATACCGGTCAGAATGGCGACAAAGACCAAAAACGGCCAGACGCGCACGCGCTCAGCCATGGCGCCGGAGACGATCGAGGCGGTTGCAGCAACGAACACCATCTGGAAGAACC
>JBOEHJ010000044.1:32105-32239 GCA_050633905.1 Geminicoccales bacterium | reverse complement strand
TGCCGCTGCGCTTTTGACATTCGAGGCAATGGCACACAGAGATGCGAACTGGTTCACCTTCGCACTCCGCTTGTAATTGCCCGCAGCGGCACGTTGCTGTTCGTGTAGGCACTATCTCCTCCCCAGACAAATTG
>JBOEHJ010000044.1:0-32064 GCA_050633905.1 Geminicoccales bacterium | reverse complement strand
CCATCTGGCTGGTATTGCGCCGGAAGCAGACATTCGGCTGGCAGGGCTAAGGCTAACTCCTGACCCAACCTTGCCATTACGGCCAGGTGCATTGGTATCATCACTGCCCGCCTTGATCGGTTCGACGAGCAGCTCGAAAGGACCGAGCAGAGGTTGGACGCGGCCGAATTGAGAGCTGAGCGAACTGCAAGACGAACTCCGAGATTAGATGCGCCGAAGTCCAAGCCATAAGTAGCAGCTCAAAGTCAGCCACAAAACCATCGCTTAAAGTGTAAAAGTATTGCAGCATGTTCTTATTTTTGATAGTGAAAATTCGATTAGCAAAAATGAACTAAAAAATCATGGAGAAATCTATGGAGCGCCTTATCGCCTCAGCGCCGACAGTTCCAGTCGGTCGCACACCAACGCGAGATATCGACCGACACGTCAGTTCACGAATTCGCCAACGCCGAATGTTGTTAGGGCTTACCCAGCAGGAGATGGCTGGTTTGATCAGTGTGAGTTTTCAGCAGGCTCACAAATATGAGGCCGGCGTCAATCGGATTTCGGCGGGACGTCTCTACCAAATCGCCCAGGCGCTTGGCGTCGAGATAAACTATTTCTACAGGGAAACTGAACCAGGCCGGGATACGCAAGTCCAAGTAAAGGAGCTGGCCCCGCAGCAACGGATGTTGCAGGAGCTAGCGCGTAGCTTTGCTTTGATCAAGAGCCGCGAACATCAAGAAGCACTTTGTCGTTTGACACGGGAATTGAGCCGCCGAGATGCAGTCGGAAAAGTCCCCACGTCAATCACGCATGTCCTCGAAGACAATGGCGTGACCGCATGATTTGACGTTCGGTCGGCGCCACAAAGCCACTTTAAGCCGAGCAAAGCTGAGATAAAGGGCAATAATGATTCTGAAGAAACGTCAGTGTCTCATCAGAATTCATAGAATTCGGTATCTTCCTGCCTTCAGCTTCTTTTGGCTCTGACCGAAAAGAACGCCCGTTCCCACTTTCCAAGTGGGAACGGGCATTTCTGGAGGCTCACGATCGGCTGAAGTTGACCCTGGATTGTAGGCGAACGATCGAAGGAGTACTTTAGCCTGGACGCGCCAAGTTTTTGTCGGATATTATCGGTAATCCGATGTGCTGCCCATGATCCCAGAGGCAACTGGCAAGTTGTGTCATGCTCCCAATGCGGGCAACATAAAGAGCTGGTTCTTCTTCCATCACCCGTCAGATGGATGTCATGAATGTTGGGAAGGCTAAGGCATTGTGTTCTCGCGTTTGGCCTTTTTCTGGCCCTGAGCGGTTTGAGCAGTAACGCGGACAGTGCGACTTTCGAGGCTGGCGGTCTGTCGTTCAGCGATGAGCTCGGCGGCTTTCGTCTGATCTCAGCAAGTGGGCAGGGTACACCTGCCGATCCGATCGTTCTGATCGAGGAGCTCACCAGCCTGAATCCTGCCGTTTTGACCATCCGCCAAGCCGGCAGCTCGACCGCTCGCTCGCCGGCCCAGTCCGTGTTGCTGCGCTCACTGGTCAAGGTTGTCATCAATCGAAGCGCTTGGCGCTGGTCTGGGTTCGATCTTGAACTTAGAGGCGCTGGCGGCCGTGCCAGCATCTATACCGACGGCCTGTCTTTCGACCAGCTGCGCATGGTCAGACAACCATTGTCCTCCGACCAGTTCGCCGAAATTCGAACCCAGGACGAGCCTTTCGATCGTCTCCAATTCGACCACGGGCGGGTGGAACCGGATCAAACGGTGCGTCTAGGCTTCAACATCGTCGACATCAACCCGCATGCAATCTTCTATCTGGCGCAGGAGCCGATCGTGCTTATGGCTGAACGAGAAGACGCCCCTGTTTCGCAACATTTCGTCTACGCTGCCTACGCCTTTGGGCCTTGACGATAGTCAGCGCTCCCACAAGACTCGGGCTGGCCCGTCACACCTTCCGTTTTCGGATCATAAGGTTTTTTCGAAGTATCGTGGCCCTGTTCACAAGGTCCGGCTGTGGCACGAAGCCGAAGCGAGCCTTATGGCAGCTATAGCTAAGATTGGGGACATTCCGGCCGCGACGATAATGTCAAATGTTGACCCAGGCCGGCCTCCTGCCGAATTGTTCAATCGACTCGATCGTAATGGGAGCCGAAGCAAAAGCTCTAATTCGGCTTCGCCGATATCCGATATCCGTATCCGCGGATCGTTTCGATGACCACCTTTCCTTGGTCGCTGTCGATCTTTCGCCGAAGATGGCGGATATAGACGTCGACAATATTGGTATGGGGATCCTGATCGGTGTTCCAGACGATCTGAAGGATTTCGTCTCGACTGAGGACTTTGTCGGCATTCCGCACGAGCGCCGCCAAAAGGTTGAACTCGGTCGTCGTGAGGTCAAGTTCCTGATCTTCCAGATAAGCTCGCCGGCTGTCGACATCGAGACCGACGTTCCCCAGACTGAAATTTGACGATCCAGGATCTCGAAAGCCGAAGGAGCGCCGACGCAACGACCTGAGCCTTGCAAGCAAGACGTCGAAATCGAATGGTTTGGTCAAATAATCGTCGGCACCCAAGTCTAGCCCGCGAACGATGTCGTCGACGCCATCGAGTGCCGTGAGCATCAGTATCGGTGTCCTGATGGGCATTTGGCGCAGCTCGTGACAGACGTCATGACCGTGCATGTCCGGCAATATTAGATCCAGGATGATCACGTCGTAGAGCGATGCTCGCTTCGCTTCGCGCAGTGCCCCATCACCATCGGCGACGCTCGAAAGCGAATAACCTTCGTCGGCAAGGCCGCGCTCGATGAAGGAAACGATGCGGAAATCGTCCTCGACGAGCAGAATGTTCATCCCCGGCCTCCTTCACAGTTCTGAAGCGGCAGCTTGATCGAAACCTTGGTGCCCCGATCCGCTTTACCGATAACGCTTATTGTTCCACGGTGTGCATCCGAAATCTTCCTGGCGATCGACAGTCCAAGACCGCTGCCGTTTGGGAACAGCCGGCGAGCTTTATTGCCGCGATAGAACGGATCGAACATTCGTTGCTGATCAAGCGGCTCCAATCCTACTCCCTGGTCGACGATCAGGATTTCCGCCGCGTCGCCGTGGACGTCACTGCGAATGTCGATCGTGCCGCCGTTTGGCGAATAGTTGATCGAATTCTTGATGAAGATTAAAAGAAGCTGGCTCAGTTTCTGTCGATCTCCATGGACGACGAGGTCTACCCGCCCGTTCTCGCAGCTGATCTGGAACTCGCTCGTCTTGGCCAGCTTCCGCGCGGACTTGGCAGTGGCATCTATTAGTTCCGCTACCGGCAAGGGTTGGAAATTGTACTCGGTCAGGTGATCGTCCAGACGGGCCAGTTTCAGGAGATCGTCGACCAGCATGCGCATGGCCGCCGTCTGTTCGGTGATCGTCGAAAGGCTGTCCCGGTAGCGTGTGACATCGTTGTCTTTCAGCCGGGACGTAATTTGGGCCTCGCCGTGGATGATGGTCAGTGGCGTGCGCAGCTCATGGCTCGCTTCGGCCAGGAAGCGACGGCGGTGATCATCGCGCTCTTCGAGTTGCCGATTGGCGTCCTCGAGCGCTGCCGTTCTGCTACGAACTTCCTTTTCCAAATGCGATCTCGAAATCATCGAGTCTTCGACCTCGGTCGCCATCCGCTTCAGGGAACGCGCCAATTCACCAAGTTCGTCGGAGCGGCATGGCGGCGCACTAACCCTGAAGTTGCCCTGCGCGATTTGCCGAATCATGGCCGTCAGCATGTCGATCGGCTTGATCAGGCGTCCGGCAGATAGAATGCCGACCAAAATTCCGAGGATGGCAAGAATGACGATGAGTCCGACGAAATTGCGCAGATGCTTGGCCGCACTCTCCTGATTGATGGCTGCGAGCTCCTCGTTGAGCTTACCCATGTGACTTTCGAAGCGCACGAGAGATGTCGAAAATCTCACCGCACCGATGACACGACCTGCAGTCAGCACTGGCGCGCAAATGTCGAGTGTTGTCTCGCGGAATTTGCTCAGCGACTCACCCCGACCCAACACGGCTTCTCTCAGGCCTTCGGGCGCTTGGCGGCCATAAGTGTTAATTTCCTTGGTGCCGTCGTGGATTACGGTACCGCTCTGATCGTAGACCAGGATCTCAGTCACGTCAGACAGCGAACGTGCGGAACCGACGATGTTGAAAAGCCGCTCGAAGTCCTCGTCTTCCAAGGGCTCGACGAGACTGTCGGTAAGCACGGCGGCAAGCTGCTTGGCGGCCAGGTCGGCTTCGCGGCGAAGGGCGCGTGACATCGCCAAAGAACTCGACCGCTCAACGTCTTCCGCGAGTCGTATCGCCTCTCGGTAGCTGACGACCTGAACCGTGGAAGCGACGGCGACGGCCGACAGCGCGATGATCAATGCATAACGATGGCGTAGTCCGATACGCATTTCGTTGCGATCAGCGTGGCGGTGCCGTGATTCCACGTTCGAACAGCGATCGAACGTGATCGAGGCTGGCTTTGGCATCGCCTGCCAGGCGATCGAACCGGGTCGTTTTGTAGAAGTTTTTGAGCACGTCCCGCCCCTCCGCGCTGTCATGCATGTTTAGAAGGATGTCGCTGACCTGGTCTAGCCGCCCGTCGTCTAGACCGGAGCCAGCGACCATGACCGACCTGATGATTTTCGGCGTCTTGTGGAAAACGCGAAGCTCTCTCTTAAGACCTGGCGGCGCACGTGATGTGTCATCCCAATGGATATCGCTGGTTGCGCCTGCGTCGACTTTCTGTCGCGCGACCCACGCGACGATGTTCACCTCCGAATCGGCGAAGAGGTAGCCGACGTCAGTGGTATGTCTCGGCTCGTTGGCAAATTTCAAGGTCAGATCTTGAGCCGCGATGGTCGCCTTGGGAACGAAGTAGCCTGACGTCGAACCCACGTCTTCGAAAGCGATGAGATTCCCGGCTAGATCCTCGATCTGCCTGATATCGCTGTCTTTTCGCGCGAAGAAGAATGTCTGGTAGCTCGGTCGTCCGCCCTTCCATTGGCGCAGGAAGATCCTGGCGTCAGCCGCCTGTTCGTAGAGAATGGAGGAAAATGCCGATTCCGAGACCAGGTGAACCTTGCCGGAACGCAGGAACTCGATCATCTCTTCATTGTCGCTGGCCAGAACCGTCTCATGTCGCTCGATCCAATCGCAATGTTCCACCAGGTAGCGACCGAGCGCATCGAGGGCCGCATAGTGTTTTCGTGGATTATTGGAAACGCGGCCCAACACGATTGTATCCGGCGTCTCGATGTTCTTGCCGTTGTCAGCGAGTGTCGGTGTAGGAAGCATTGTCCAGATGAGCACGGCCGCGAGCCATACCAGCATCGTTCTGCTCAGATGGCCGCCATGAGGGACAGTGATCTGGAATATCGACATCGAAGCGTCTCCGTTTTTTCTCCTGCCGTCCGCCTCCTTCGCTCTCAGCGGAAACGGGCTGCCGATCACCTGTGCATCGAAAAGTGTTACCTACGCGCTTTGGCAGAAATCTGTCGAGCCCGATGGCCCGATGCAGTCGATTTCATGTTCACGCGAACGTCGATCTTGCCGCAAAGCGACGAACACGCCCGTCAACTGGCTCCTTGCACCCGGGGGGCTTGATGTCGTTCCTTTTTGACGAACGGCACCAGAGATCGCAAATCGACGAACATATCCGCTTGCCGACGGAGTGCGTCGCTCGTCAACGACGACAGCCCCTGCGCCGTGCCGATGACTGTCGTGCGTACCATTCGTCTCTGCATCAACTTCACTAGACGCAGGAAGTCACCATTACCGGTGAAGAGAACGACATGATCAAGCCTAGGCGAAATCTCGACGACGTCGACGGCGAGCTCCATTCCCACGCCACGAATTAGCTGCCAGGGCTCGTCGGCATCATCGTCGGCTTTGACAGGTTTGGCCACGACGACGAACCCGTTATAGCTCAGCCAGTCGATCAGCGGGCGAACAGGCGAGTAGGATTGGTCATTCTGAATGGTCGTGTAGTACCGCGCCTGCACGAGATATCCAGCATCGGCAAAAATGCTGCGCAACAATCCATAGTCGATCTCGATGTCGAGTGACTGACATGCACGATGAAGACTTGGCCCATCGATGAAAATGGCGCACCGCTCATCTTCATAAATGAATTCTTCCAACACAGGACATCGCACAACAATAGGACTCCCCCGTAAAGACACTGACTTTCTTCTGGCTTCACCATGGATTGCATGAGAAGCGATCGTTCATTTAGCAAATGACAGTGCAGCTGGTTTCAATTTTAACCGAAATTTAATGCCGGTCCGGCAGGAGCAAGAGTACGGCAACTCTGGCTCGAATTGCTAACGGCGAGAGACATGGTGACATCCGCCTTCGGCTCCGCGCCAAGTGACTATCGCCAAGACGAGAACGATATTTTGGCCGCTGCTCCCTACGACCAGCTGGAGCGTCGCCGTCGATTAAATTCACATTAAAATATCCGAAATTGAGAAATGCCTGACGTATTGGAGCGTTGGCATAAGCGAACGTTCGGATTTCGCAGGCTGCTCAGCGTAAGTTTCTGAACCGGGTGCGATCGAACCAAAAAGCAACCAAGAAAGGGAGCAGGTATGAATCGATCGTTGACCATCATAGTTTGGCTGTATGCCGCAATTCTTGCAGGCGACCTGCAAGTGCAGGCGCAAGGCAGGACCTCTTTTGACGTCGCTGTTGGTGCTGTAGGCACCGAAAGCTTCGTCTTTGGAACCGAGCTCTGGGCGGTGAGCCAGATCGAGCTGTTGCCAAATCGCGGTTTTAGCCTTGAGACGATCGCAATGCGCTCAGAAGCAGATCGATTACGTCGCCTTAATGATGGCGACGTCGAGTTTGCGCTTGTGCGCGATGATGTGTCGACATCCTCCGCGCGTCACCTGAGGGCTGTGATAGCGCTTTGGCCAAATGGCGGCGCCCAGGCCGACGTCGAACCGACTCAGCTGCTTGTTCACAGGAATGTTTCCAACGCTGTCGTCTATCAGATCACGAGAATGATCTTTGAGCATGCGGAGAAGCTTCTCGGTACACGTGCGACGATTGGGATTGGGTCACCGGACGACGCCATTGTTGGATTCTCGCTTCCGATCCACCCCGGTGCCTATCGGTACTACGTAGAACGCGGACTGGGTTCGGATCACGAGGCTGCATTGACTTCGCACTGGCCCGACGTCTTGCAACGTCGTAACGGGCACAGATACGCTAAGCTTGAGAATGACGAATTGCTCCAACTGAAGGCGGCGTGCAGAGAAGGCCTTGAACTAAAGGTGCTGGGATATCTCCACGCACATGACGTTGCAGAGATTTGCCAAGCTTATGGCGTTGCGGTCACGAAGGTTGACTCACTGAACCTATCTCACGGGCGAGGTGGCCCCAAACTCAGCGTGGCCGGCGGTGAAAACGCGATTCGACAATCCGATACAACGAGGCGCGACCGCGGCCCTAAGGCGCGTGGGCTTCGACCAACGATGTAGCGTGCCTTAGCCTTGGACACTCAAGACGCCGTCCATGGCGTTGCCGGAGCGAAACGAAGCTTGGGATAAAGGGCCAACCTTTTGGTGACTTCGCTTCGTCTGGATTTGGCACTACTTCGCCTTTAGGCCCGGACATGACTGGTCCCTGCTTTCCCTGGAGACAGCTGCCATAAGGAGCACACACACCCAGATGGCGCTCTTGAACCCTGAACGGACGGTAGGCCTGACCCGTAGCGTTTCGCTCCTCATGCGGACGCTACGCTTCGAATAGAGTGTCTATGATCTCGACGCCGACCAGGGCTGTTCGTTGATCGATATAACACGCCAGATCGCCTGATTCACATCGCCTGGCCTTTGCCAGCGCTTTGCTGGTCAGCGCCCTGCCCGTCGCGCTGCTATTCCTTATAACGGAATGTGTCATGGCAGTTGGTGCAACCATCTCGACCCAGCGCACCGACTTGTTGGCCAAACGCAGCCGCATCGCCGCTTTCGGCGACCGCGATCATCTTGGTACTTTCGTCCTGCAAAGCTTTGACGGCGGCTTCAAAATCCGTCCATCGCTCCCAAACAGCTGGCAGCACATTGGATTTCTTGTCGATCTCGTAGCCGGATCCTTCTGGAAAGAGGCGGAGCAGGTTTTTACTCATTTCATTGATCGCATGCGCGTGACCAACAACTTCATCGGTAAAGCTAACCTCGCCTTTAGCAACAGCACCAAGCGCACCCATGTGACCGCCGATCGCCTTCATGATGGCTTGTCGATACTTGATCAAGTTAGCAGGTTCGTCCGCAGCCAAAGCTTGATGGGTGTATAGGCCAAATGTCAGCGCACCCAATGCAATGAACGCTATTCTAGTGGATCTGAACATCTCTGCCTCCCTGGATGATACATTTGCAACGAACGCTCGCGAAACTAATCGGATCGGACTATTGCTGCAACTCGTCACGTAAAGGGCTCCGTTGAAATTATGCCGCCGCATCTCTGAATTCCAAAGCGAGCATGGCCAAAAGCTGAAGTATTGCGCCCCCTCGTCGAGCGCGGCCGGATGGCGCTGGTAACCTACGTTTACCTCGGTGAGACACCAATGAGCGGCGCATGCAATGCTAGTATGGTGGCGTAGAGCAGAATACCAAAGAGACCCCGCAGCCAAGGGCGATCAACGCCCCGGCAATTGAATCCGCGCCCGCAGGGGAGGAAAGCGGCAACCTTAAGAACCTGCCGCCAATGCTTGTCCTCATAACGCCGCTTTGTCCGGTGATCGAACGCGACCATGCCGAGCAATGCCGTCAACGCGAACGAGCCGAACAAAATGATGTGTGCGAGATCGCCATTAGGTACCAGATGGCCAAGAGACCAAAGTGTGAGCGCCCAAAGGAGCGGATGTCAGGTGATCGCTGCAATGCCTGGCCGGGCGGGATCGAGTGGGGATTCTGCCTGACTTTCAAGCGAAAGCCCCCCCGCGCGCCCACTCCAAAAGTCTCAAGCTGGCAGGCAGGAAGCATCAGGACCTGTGGTAAGAGACTTTGCCATTGCGTCCGCTCCCAAAGCGCACTGAATGGCGCCCGCGCCGCTGCTCCGATCAGCCAGACGAACAGCAGGATCGAAAGCAGAGCGTAGAGAAGCAGATAGAAATATTTTCCCAGAGCCGCAGTCAACCTGCCGCGGATCGCCGGCTGTGCGGGGATCATGTGGCTGGCATAAAATGCCAGAAACAAGACAATGAATTCGCCCCAGCCTGACATGCCTTACTTCGGTTCCCCGCGTGTCCAGATGAATATCAGGACACCTGTTAGAACCACTGTTTGCGCCAGAAGCCCTATCATTGGTGCCTTTAGAACCAGAGAAAGTGCGAAGGCTGCGGCGCAGGCGAGTGTCGCTGCGATCTTGGCAGAACGTGCGATGGCGCGATGGCGGTGCCAATTCTCGATCAAGGGACCGAAGACCGGGTGAGTGAGCAACCAGGCATGTAGACGATCCGACGAGCGGGCGAAACAGAATGCTGAGAGCAACAAAAATGGCGTAGTCGGCAGTAGTGGCAAAATGACGCCAACGCCACCGAGCGACAAGCTCACGAGCCCAAGAAATAGCCAGAAAACGCGCATGGCCTATGTTCAAGGCCTGGCATTCAGAGCTGTCAACCGAGTATGCATCAGGGAATGGGCAAAAAATTTGATAGGCCATGGCCTTGCCCAGCCAAGCGGGCCTCTATCACCCATGCTTCGTCCGAATGCCTAGAGGCGGCTTCTGGCACGAAGCCGAAGCGAGCCTTATGGCAGCTATGGCTAAGATTGGGGACCTTCCGGCCGCGACGATCGAGTCAAATGTTGACCCCAAGCCACCACTTGGCGTCGCTCTAATCTATGACATGATGTGAATATATGCTGGCTTCGAACGCGCATGAGGAGACCAACAACCAAAGTCACGACCAATCCGACGTGGCATGCCCTTACCCCAGGAGGAGCAGAAAATGGGTCGTACAATGAATTCCGAGCAGCATCGGAGGCTGATCAGACTACGCCGTGAGTTGCACCAAATTCCCGAGCTGGGCTTCGAGGAGAAAAAAACGTCGGACAAGATTTGCGAAGTCCTTGAAGAGATCGGAATTCCGTATGTTCGCGGGCTGGCTGGTACCGGCATTGTTGCCACATTAACCCGCGGATCAGCATCGCGAACGATTGCGCTACGAGCGGATATTGATGCGCTGCCAATCACTGAAACCTCGAATCTTGACTATCGCTCACGGCATGAAGGCGTCATGCATGCGTGTGGCCACGACGGCCATACCACCATGCTGCTGGGTGCCGCACGGCAACTGGCCTGCTCAGAGATGTTTGACGGCACAGTCCACTTCGTTTTTCAGCCCGCGGAGGAGCATGGAAAAGGTGCGCTGAAGATGATCGCGGACGGATTGTTCGACCGATTTCCTTGCCATGCGATCTTCGGAATGCACAATTTACCGTGGTTGGAGACCGGCAAGTTCGCGACCTGCGCAGGCCCGATCATGGGCGCAGAAGATAATTTCGAGATCCAGATCTCGGGCCGAGGCGGGCACGCAGCTGTTCCTCATGTGGCAAAAGACGCGCTTATCATTGCGGCGAGCATTATATGTGAGCTTCAAACGATCGTCTCGCGCAGCGTGGATCCGATCCAGGGCGCGGTGGTGTCGTGCACCGAAATACACACCGATGGCGCGACGAATGTCCTGCCGACTGAAGCGGTGATCAAAGGCGACACGCGCAGTTTCATGCCTGAGGTATCAGAGCGAATTGAGCAACGCATGAAGGCGATCGTGGCAGGGCTTTGTGCGGCGCATGAAGCTGAGGGAACGGTGACGTACACACGCCTATTCTTGCCGACAATCAACACGCCAAGTGAGACGATGCGTGCTGCAGATGTCGCCAGCACCGTGGCAGGACCGAGCAACGTCGCGTCGGACTATCCGCCTATGATGGGCGCTGAGGACTTTGGCGCGATGCTCCATGAAGTTCCTGGAAATTACATTTTCATCGGCAATAAGGGGCCGGATGGCAAAGGAGCGACCATGCTCCACAACGCGTCCTATGATTTCAATGACGATATTATCCCTCTTGGTGTCGATTATTGGGTTCACTTGGCCGAGACCGAATTACCCAAGGCTGGATGAGGACGGACACAATAAAGTTGGCGATCCGTCTTGTGGCAACGGTAAAACCGACCATCTTCCCCCGCCTCGCATCGAGCTCTGCGAGCGCCCGCGACAGCGGCTGGTCGAACACGACCTCGCCGATCCGGTTCCTAATGTCGCCGGCGCTGGTCGGCAGGCGATGCCATCTCTTGGGGTTGATCCGAACCAGCAACACATCCGGTGCCGGGTAGCACTCGATTCAAGAAACCAAAGGCGGGTGACTGACATAGCCGCCGTCCTAAAAAGGCTCGCCGTCGATCTCGACCGCCTGGTGCAGCCAGGGCAGGCAGGCAGAAGCGAGCACCGCCTTGGGTGACAGATCGCGATTGGTGAACAGGCGGAGGCTGCCGGTGCGCAGCGCCGTGGACACGATCAGCAGCCTCGGCGATCGTTCGGCGCGCAGGCGCTCAAAATCTACCAGCTGTTGGAGCAGCTCGCACAGCGGATTGATGTCGAAGGGATTGATCTGATATGGCGAGACGACTTGGCGGCCGGATGCGAACAGCACGGCGTTGATGGCGCCGGCTGACATACCGCTGATGCCCTCATTGTGAAAGCGCCCATCCTCAACGAGACGATCGAGCACGCCCCAGGTGAAGGCGCCATGCATGCCGCCGCCCTGGAGCGCCAGATTGAGGGTGAGTGACCGGCCGCGTGAGATCAGCAACGGCCGGCGATCGATCGCGTCATGCGGCAACACGATGCTTGCTGCGGGCGATCTCTCGGATGTCAGCACGGTGAATGCCGATATCGTCGAGCTCGCTGTCCTTATAGGCCATGAGCTCGTTCTCGATTTGCTTTCGCTCCCGCCGCTCCTGCCTGATCGCCTCGATCCGTTCGGGGACAATCCGCCAGAGCTCGAAGGGCGGATCGACCGGGTGGCGATCAGGCTTCTCGCCCCGGAGGAAAGCGTCGATTCTGTCGCGCTCCGCCCCAATATCGGCGAGCAGTCGATCATTCCGGCTCATCAGCGCCTGCCTGAGCTGTCCCCGCTCATGCCAACGGCCAATGGCGCCGCCGATCACGCGCAATGACCGGACGAGCGTTTTGAAAGCGGCCGACAGACCGGCCGCCGTCACTTCGGCGCGGAGCCGCTGCGCCTCACGCATATGAGCGTCGATCTCGTCCGTGGTGGGAAACTTGGTGCGCGGGAAAGTGTTGGTGTCAGCGGCCTTTCCGGCATCGAAACCATAGAAGCTATCCATGGATTGGGTATCCATCTGTGGTGAACGACCGATCACGGCGATGACGTCGTCGCCACATGCCGTCCTAGGATGAACCGGCATTTTTTGGCGCGGCGCCATCCCTGATCAACGATGGATATGCACGCCAAGCATGTCTAACTGAAGTCAATATATTGCAATGCAGCACAAACAAAAACGCATGCCTATTTGTGCATCAGCAAAATATCCCAGAAATCCAAGCTAACTTCACCGATCGTGCTCAGTAAATGAGCATAAATTATTGAAATATGGCAATGTTATTGAGATGATAATTGCGATATTGCGTCGCAGCATATAACCACATTTCGATCGTTATTGGAAACAGGGGCTCCGTCGTGCCCGCGGAACATAAAAATGCAGGAGTAGCTTTACCACCATCTGGGGCGGCCAACCTGCGAATTGCGGCGATGATACAGGAGGCGATGAGAAGCCAACCTTATGGCAGATATGGCTCAGACTGCGGACACGCCGACCGCGGCGCTAGAGCCAATGATTGACCTGCTACGGACCTCCTCTCAATTGCCCTTCCTGGCCGGATGGACCTGAAACCGTCCTTCAGGGAATGATGACCACGGCCTAGATCGCAGACCGGCTTCGTCTCCGCCGTCTAGTTGTACAGTTGTGGAGGGCATTGAGCCGAAACGTCGTTGCCGGGCTCAATCGCCGCGATGGCAAAACGTCGGGCTGTATCGCGCACTTCGTCAGCAAGCGCCTGGTCCTCGATCGTGCGGGATAGGACCATGCCGCCGACGCTGAGCGCGGCGAGGATGCAGGCGCTCGCTCTCTTGTCCTTCACGCTATCTGGTAGATTGTGCTCGTACAACCAAATCATTGCACGCAGCAAACCCTCATAGGACTGGCGCGCTTCAGGCGTTGCCCGAGCCACATCGGATGGCAGCGCGATCATGGGGCATTGACCATCGATGTCGCCAGCATGCTCGGGAGAGAGATAACTGTTGATCATCGCCCGAACCGCTTCTGGTCCCCCGTTAAGAGGATCGACGCCCGCATGGTCGCGCCAGGTCTTACCCCGACCATTCAGAAAGCTGGCCACAGCCTCGGCATAGAGCTCTTCCTTGTTGCGAAAGTGGTTGTAAAAGCCGCCACGCGTGAGGCCCGCGCTCGCCATGATCTGGTCGATCGTCACCTCCGAGAACCCGTCTCGGTTGAACAGAATGCGCGCGGCTTCGACAATTCTGCTGCGTGTCTTGGCCTTATGTTCGGGCGTGTAGGGCATGGTCGATCTCCGGCATCGTCGTTCAAACATATAACTTTATAAAATATGTTTTTGAACATATTTAGATCTCTGCGACTTTGGCAGTATGTCGCCTGGGCATCCGGGCTGTAGCCAAGGAGAGAGCGAGACCATGACCGAGACCCTTCTGCCCGTCACCTTCACCTTCGTCAGCGTGCTAGCGATATTGCTCATCCCCCTCACCGGATGGGTCGGTGTCAGGCGCGGCAAAATCGGTGTCTTGAGGGGGGATGGAGAAGATGCGGTTCTCTTCAAGCGTATCCGATTCCATGGAAACCTCATGGAAAACGCGCCGCTCTTTGTACTGATGCTGGGCGCTTCGGAAATCTCCGGGCTCGGGCCGTTCTGGCTTTGGCTCGCTGTTGTGACATTCGTAGCGGGCCGGGCTCTGCACTACGCGCTCTACGATAGCAAGATGCGCGGCGGCGCGATGCTAATCACGGTGTTGCCCGGCGCACTCATGGGTCTTTGGATACTTACCCAAATCTGGGCCTAACCTTTACGGCCTCTTAGAAAAAGGAGAACAGACTTGCCAAAATTTGTATTCATCTATCGCGGTGGTAATCGCCCTGTGGATGGCGCGGCGCATATGAAAAAATGGCGTGCTTGGTCCACCGGGTTGGGTGAAGCCAAGATCTATCCGGGGATGCCTTTCGCCCGGGCTGTAACCGTCAGCGCCGCTGGGGTTTCTGAGGGCAGCGGTGATATGCCAATGGCTGGCGTCACCGTGATCGAAGCGGACAGTATCGAGATCGCTAAGGAACATGCGAAAGCCTGTCCGCATATCGATCTCGGCGGCGAGATTGTTGTGGCTGAAGGTGTTGATATGGAGATGTAAAACCGTTGGTGGCACATCCCTGCGTGAAAGTCTGCGTGACACAGCCGTCGCCTCACGCAGTGGTGCCTTTTGTCCTCCTTTTTATGCCTCATCGCCAATCCTTCGTTGGGTCGGCTCCTGGCAGAAGCGAACCTTATGGCAGCAATGGCGCAGATAGATGGTGTAACGGGCTGAGCCAGAACGTATCGGCTTGGTTGATGGCAAGGGACGGATTGTCCGAGAAGCAAAGGTTCCAAGCGCGTGCGACGCTTTGGTCGCCTGAAACGCGGATGGCAGGAATTTGGCTTCCGGCTGCAAGTTCGGTCGCGCTCATCGAGACTCTCCTTGAGTAGTGTGGTGATCACTTCAATGACTTACGTCCAGCTGCCTATGGCCGGTTTCGGCAGATAAGCAAAAGAGCAAAAGATCCATGGTCATCGGGTGGGGCGAGATGCGGTGTCACTTGGTGGTGGTCCGCTATTTCGCCGACATCAGCCTGGCAGCATGGCGCCAACCGGCTCGAATGACCGCAGTTGATGCACATTTGAGAAGCGAGCGTTTCGGTCGCTTCCGAGTGCAAAGCAAACACTGGTGCAGGGCCGCTAAAGTCGACTGTTGGCCCAATGCGGACCAAATTCATGACAATATTGAGAGAAATGCATAAAAAAAGCTTGGATTTTATCTCTTTCAAAGTTACCAAGAATTACTGTTAAATTAATTTAAGCGTTTGGTCGCTAAGAGGGTGGTCCTACCCGCTGGCTGGCATTCGCCAAGATACAAATAATCATTCTTGTTGGGCAGCCAGATGCGCTTGCGATACGCATTAATTTCTCTCTTTTTGGCTCTAACGGCTGTTCCTCTGTCTGTTTTCTGGGCCTGGCCACATTCGCAGGCCTTACAAAGCGAATTCGATGACGCACGCGATAGTCACTTGCTTCTAGCACGCAATCTTAGCGCCGCGTTGCGACATTATCATCAGGACGCTCTTACTGCGTTCAATTTGATTGCCAGAAATCTGATCAAGCAACGTCAGATTGAGCAGCCACAAGATCTCTTGCTCAATTTAAGCTTTCGACATATCTGCATCGCAGAAGAGGTCACGGGAAAGGTCGTTGAAGAAGTGAGCCCCGCTGCCCTGCCTTGTCCTGATAAGGTACCGGAGAAACGCCTCCATCTCTTTGCTAAAATGGCTCGAGAAAACCAAGTTACCTTCAGTGACGTTCTCAATGGGCCGGATGGTGATCCAGTAATGTATCTGGTTCGGCGTATCGGTCCTTTGCTTGCGATCGGGGCTTTGAACACCGACCACTTTATCAAGCTCGGTAGAGCCATATCATTCGGTGGCCGAGGCCATGCTGCGATCCTGGATCAAAAAGGCAACGTCCTTGCACATCCGCGTGACGACTGGATTGCAACACGGCACAATATGGCCGACGTGTCCGTTGTTGCTCGCATGCTGAACGGTGAAACAGGGATCGGGACCTTTCACTCGCCCGCCCTCAACATCGAAATGGTTGCAGGATTTACCATCGTACCTGAGGCCGGTTGGGGCGTGATGATCCCACAACCAATCTCAGAACTCCACGATAAGGCCCATCATACCCAGACATCAGCAATTGCGGTCTTTCTGTTTGGAATCTTGATCGCTTTTCTTTGTGCTTGGATCGTTTCGGTCCTATTTGCCCGACCACTAGAGTTGATCAGCCGGGCTGCCAACAAAGTGGTTCACGGCGATGAGTTAGAGGAATTCACCGAGCTAAAGAGTTGCCTGGTGCCTATCGAATTTCACCAAGTGCAATCAAACTACAACGCGATGATCCGGCGCTTGCGCAGCAATATGATCAGCATCAACAAGCTTGCTTATGAAGATAAGGTGACCGGACTTGCTAACCGTATCATGTTCCGGAAATATGCGACGGAAAAGTTGAAAGAACTGCAAGTCGCCAGACGTGGGGGTGTTATTCTATTTATCGACCTCGACGGTTTCAAAGCTGTCAATGATAGCCTAGGGCACGATCTTGGTGATGAGTTACTACGCTGCTTTTCAATTCGATTGCGAGCGCTTTTCGATCAACTTAGTCCGGTGCTGGAGCGCAATGAAGAATCTTACACAATGCAGGTCCAACTTGCCTCCGGTCATTTGTTGGCTAGGCTTGGGGGGGACGAGTTCGCGGTTTTTATTGCTGGGGCACATCGTGGTATCGATGCCGAAACCATCGCCAAGATTCTGCTACGTAGCATAGGTGAGCCTTTCCATTTCGGACAACAAGAAGCCGTGATCAGTGCTTCGATCGGCCTCGCTCGAATCCCAGAAGATGGCAGCAATTTCGAGACACTGCTCCGGCGGGCGGATATGGCCATGTATGAAGCAAAGCGTGCCGGTAAAAATACCTTTCGATTTTATAACTACGCGATCGAATCCGTCGTCAGTCATGCCGCCAATATGAGGCGTGAGATCCCACAAGCGCTGAGGCTCGATCAATTCGAACTTCACTTTCAGCCCCGTTTCGATGCCGTCTCCCACCAGGTCCGCTGCATGGAAGCGCTGATCAGATGGAATCACCCAAAGGATGGTCGGCGCCTACCAGGAGAATTCCTTCCTATGATCGAATCCACAGAGATCATCGTCGCCATCGATCATTGGGTACTGCGCAGAGCTTTAGCTCACCTGGCAGCTTGGTCGTCGGACCACCCTGACTTGGCCGTTTCCATCAACATGTCCGCACGCCAGCTGACCGATCCCAATCTAGCGGATGATGTCATCGAGCTCGTGCGAGAAACCGGCGTTGATCCTTCAAAAATCGAGTTGGAGGTCACCGAGCACGCTGTTCTCAGCAATGAAATCACTGCCAGGACTGTCATCCAGCGTCTTCATCAATTTGGCTTGAAGATAGCCATCGATGATTTTGGCCAGGGCTATTCCAATTTTGCCCGTTTTGCCGAACTCCCCGTCGATGTCATCAAGATTGATCGCAGCTTGATCAGCAAGCTGACGACCGATCAACGAGTCGCTAAAATTGTTGGATCACTGATCACCATGGCGAAAGGATTGAATTGCACGACGGTCGCCGAAGGTATCGAATCGCTGGAAGAGGTCACCGTCCTTAGCAAAATTGGTTGTACCGAATTCCAGGGATACCTTTTCTCAAAGCCCCTTGATGCTCCGAATGCGATGGCCTGGCTTGCCCGCTTATCGGAGACAATAGAGCATACCAAGGAAAACCAAGTCTTGCTCATGCAAGCACAATAGAAACTATTCTATGCCTTTCGATATCATGGCGATCTATAGCCTTCGGCGCAGCCTGTAGGATGCACATGGCAAGATCCTGAGCCGCAGCGCCGTTATCAAGACGTGGCTGCTGCCGTCTGAATCGTCAACGCCTCAGCCTAAGGCCGACGAGCTTCATCGATGTGACAATGCCCCCAATATGAACAGCTGGGCGTCTGTCATGAAGAAGCAAAAGATGGCTGTTGTTGATAGATATCGTTCAATGAAACTTTCACGAGCCCGATTGCTGGACCACTATGCTGCGGCCATCGGCGTCAGCAAGGCTTGCAAATCACTGGAAAGAAAGGCTCCCAAGTCACTTTCTGGCATCGGATGCGCGACGCGGTAGCCTTGTAAATAGTTCGCGCCGAGCTCTTTGAGGATATCGGCTTCCAGCTGTGTTTCGACACCCTCGGCCAGCGCCGTCATCCTTGATCCGTGGATGAGCCCGATGATGCCTTCCGTTAGTCTGCGTAAGTCGGGATCCGCATCGATGTTCCTGACAAAGGTCTTGTCGATTTTGACGCAGCTTAGCGGCAGCAATCGCAACGTGGACAGCGAAGCATGGCCAGTTCCAAAGTCGTCGAGCTGGATCTGAAACCCGGCATCGGCGATTCGTTTGACCGCATCCGCCAGATGATTTCTGTCATCGTCAAAAATAATGCTTTCAACGATTTCGAACGCCACGCGTTCTGCTTCGATGCCGAATTGATCTAGGTTGCTGTTGATGTGTTCCAGCCAAGAAGGATTATAAAGCTTTGAAGCCGTGATGTTGAGACCGATCTTGGGCAGGCAAACACCCTGCTTGTCCAGCCTCATCATCGCAGCAAAGCTGAGTTCGACAATCTGAGCGTCAATGGCGTCCAGGAGCCCCACATCTTCGGCCAACGGCAGGAAGCGAGCCGGTGAAATCAAACCCCGCTCCGGATGTTTCCAGCGAGCCAGCGCTTCAACACCGATGATATCGCCGGAGAGGCTACAGATCTGCGGCTGAAAGTACGGAATAAAGTCGCCACGATCCAGCGCTTCTCTTATCTCGACAATCGCTGAGCTTCTCTTGATGTTTTGCGCTTTCAGATCGCGATCGAAGAAGCAGTATCGGTTGCGGCCAGCGCGCTTAGCTTCGTAGAGTGCCTGATCAGCGTCCGACATCACACTTGCCACATCGTTCATTTCACCAGATGCAACA
This sequence comes from Geminicoccales bacterium, assembly GCA_050633905.1. GTDB lineage: Bacteria > Pseudomonadota > Alphaproteobacteria > Geminicoccales > Geminicoccaceae > JANQPX01. The sequence goes on along the minus strand of JBOEHJ010000044.1, from coordinate 13,156 downwards.
TAGCTAATGCCGATGCTTGCGCCGAGTTCACATCGATAGTCCCTTTGCCCGTCAATCAAGGCAACTTCGGCAATGATCCTCTCGGCCAGGTCCGTCAGGTTTGCGCGCGATTGAGCATCTGCGACAACGACGGCGAACTCGTCGCCACCTAAACGGGCGACGAAGTCGGAACTGCGCAGTGATGAACGCAAAATGTTCGCAACGTTCTCGAGCACAGCATCACCTACTGCATGTCCGTGACGATCATTCACGCGCTTAAAATTATCTAGATCAACCTGAAGTATTCCAAAATAGTTCTCGTTAGAGCAGGTTTCACGTTGAATAGATTTCAGGAAACCAGCGAATGCCCTGCGATTTGGTAGACTGGTCAAATGATCGGTAATCGCGTTCAATTCAGCCTGATGTTTTGATGCTTGAAGCTTTGCCTCCACCTTTCTGCGAAGCTCAATTTCTTGATGTAACTTCTCACGTTCAAGGCACGATCTACAACTTGCGGCAAGCCTAGGCGATATCTGCTGCAAGATGCCGACCAATTCAGGTGCAAGTTCACCCGGCTTCATTTGTATCAGTAGAATGCCAATTGGCTGAATAGGGATAGCGTAAAAGTGCCTATCGTTCTGCCAAAAGTAGATGATGGTATCGGAGGGCTTTTCGATCAGATGTTCTTTTATATGTTGCACCAATTCAGCTTTATTAATGCACATATCACTATGTCTGGGAATGCTGATAACAGCTTCATATTCAGGTTCTTCTTCGAAAAACTCTTCCCATTCATCAAACAATTGGCATTTGAACAGATCAATTCTTGTAACGCCCACGCGCTTCACGCATGTTCTCATGAAGCTGGACAGCATTGGCAACAGCTCATCACTCTGCCCCAACGATAGAATCAGTTCATATTGGATGGAGACAAGCGATAAAGGATTGATCTCCGACATTCACGGATAGACCATGACCAGAGACTTGTTGAGCAGCCGCATTGTACCGGCGCCAAGGTTGGCAACTTCGGCCAACGTAAGGGCGCCAACGAGATAGTCGGAAGACGGAATCTGGTCTGAAATCGCCCGAAGCTCTTCAGAGAAATTCTGCTTCAGGAACTTCCTTCGGCTCGCGCAGTCCCAGATCATGGCGAGTGCAGGATCCGGCGAGCGCTGGCTCTTTCTCTCATTGACCACAGCGCTACTCACTTGGCGTGCGGCTGCTACAAGTCCTTCTTTGTCGCCGGTCAGGATCTGAACGATGGCGCCTTCGGGCACCTCGCCAACGCAGACGAGCGAATCGTCTTCAGTCATTAACGGATCGCGGACAAGATGAGGGCCGAAAGGTTGTTCGATACCTAAGGGAAACAACGACGAAATTGTCCGAAATTCTTGCTCGGAGAAACGCCAATTCGTGCAGCGCTCCACGGCCTCTCGATAGACCGTAAGTGCGGGCTGATAATTCAGCGAGTGGAGCTTCGTTCCGTCGGCAGATGAAATAAGGAAGGGGCCATCTAACTTCTTCCAACCATGATCCGAATCCTGAATCGCTTTGTCCTGAAATCCGAGGAGTAACGCCGCGTCGGTAACGAGGCCAGAATTCGTGAATAGGCAGGGCACAAATCGTTCCGTGAGAGATCCAACCCCCCCGCCGGCTGTTTGGACGTTGTCGCCCAAGAGGTCATAGAGACTGTCGACGAAAAATTCAGCATTGGCACGACGGCTATCAATTAAAGCCGTGATTGAGCCATAGCCTTTATGAAAGAACTCGTCTTCTGAAAGGAGTTCAGTAATTTTTTCTCTGTCTTGCGAAAGTCCCTTAAACAGCATGACATCGGGGGATACGTCGAGACCGACGACGATCGTTCCGGCATCAAATAATGCATCGCCGACAATAATAGCAGGAAAGACGCCGCCAAATATTGGGACCGGGCATCTGTTCAACAATGGCTCTACGGAATCTGGATCCCATCGATCACTCGCTGCGGCAAGGACCAGGATGCTACTTGCTCCATTTCCAATCAACGCTCGAATGGCACAATTTAGAGACTCGGCGCTTGGATCAGAGCAACCCATGACATTTGGATTTTCGGAAACGATACTTACTGTTTCTGTTTTCGACAGCATGTCACCCAGAGCCTTTGACGAACGTGAGTGTAGATAGGAAAGTCAGTCATCCATCGCCTTATCAAGCACATCATCGCCTATGCCATGCCTTTGCTACCGAGACTGCCGAGCCTATGCCTCCACAAGATTCGCTTGCCAACATCAAACCGCATCACGACGAGACCTCATTCGGATTGGCCGTATTGAATCGATCAGGCTTCGGACAAGGCAGATCCACGCCGTAGTCTACGGTCTAGCAGGTTGAGAAATTCTTAATTCCAAGCCGCTTATGGCGAGACTGGTTTGGCGAGACGCTGCCTTATCCCACCGATTCTTGCAGGCAAGATAGGGTGTACGTGGGCAGGCCAATGTTAACGGTGATCGTCGCCAACAAAGGGCCGCATCTGGTACGACCTGGAAGCTAGCGCTTTGTCGGCTTTCGAACTGACCGCGGACACAATGGGCTCCCCTCCGTCGGGGCGTCAGCTCACGAGGACATAGCGGACGCTTTACGGGGGCGGTCCAGATTCGCATTTTGACCCAGACCAACCTTTTGCATCCCTAAAGGCGTCGGAAAAAGATCGCCGAAAGTCGTCAGATCGGATGGACTGCCAGGTTCTAAGTCTCTGCCTTCCTATCACGGAACTGAACGCCAAGTGCATCTTCATAGACTTTCAACATTGCGCTCTTGGGTTCGTCGCCGAGGCCGGCGGCGATCGCGGCCTGATAGCTTGAGATCATGGCATTGACGACAGGGAGCGAAGCCCGCGTTTCGATCGCCATTCGCTGCACGTTGACGATGTCCTTGTAGGCGCTCTGCATCGAGAAGTCGGTGTCGAAGCGCCCTTCCAACATGCGCGGTACGAAGTACTCTGAAGCAAAGCTGCGCGAACTGGCCGTTGTCACCAAACGGGCAACAGCCGCAGGATCCAAGCCAAGGGCGGTAGCCATCGGCAGGACCTCGGCGAGAGCGGCAATATTGACATTATAGATGATGTTGTTGATCGCCTTCATGGCTTGGCCACTGCCCAACGGGCCACTATGGATCACGAATTCGCCAAAGCATTCCAGATATGTCCTTGCGCTCTCGAATGCCTGATCGGTGCCGCCGAACATGACGGTCAACGTTCCGTCGTCTGCTCGAAATGGCATGCCGGATATAGGGCAGTCCCAATACCCTATCCCGCATTTCGCTGCATCCTTGGCGATCGACAATGCATCAGTCCGATCGAGCGTCGTCGTATCGATAATTGTCAATGAATTGCTTGCTGCCTCTTGAATGCCGTCTGGACCAAAGACAACGGTCCTGACTTCTGCGGCAGAAGGGAGGCATAGGAAGATAATGTCACAACTCTTGGCAATCGCTGCTGCACTGCCACAGATGCTTGCGCCAACGTCCGCAAGTGACGTGACGGCTTCGGGATTAGTGTCGAAGACATGCAGCGAATCAATCGCCTTTGCCAGATTGCAGGCCATGCCTCGGCCCATGCGTCCCAGGCCAACAAATCCCACAGATTCCGTCACGATACCCCCCCTATTGTCCTTATGCTGGGTTACTTTTAGTGGGCCCGGCGCAAGGACGAAAGCTGTTGGACGGATAGCCCACCAACTCTCTTTACATATGGTTACGGCGCTAAGGTATTCATCAGCTGGGGCTGGCCTTACAGCGCTGCTTAGGGGAGGCCGCTTCGGCACGGGCCCGAAGAAATCCTTCCGACAGAAGTGGGGCGGTTACCAACCTTCCCAAGCGAAGTCTCTGCCGCAGCGGCAGGTTTTTGGCAGTCCAAGCGCTTGCGACCGTCTTTCGATAGAAGCCGTTGCTGATTGGCAGTGTTCGCTGGATTTTTGATTTCTTGAGAAGAGCAAGTAAAATTGCCTGCTCTAATTTTGGTCGATATTTTGCTGCAAAAAATCAACCAAAAGTCGGTTCTTTCTTATTTTTGATATATGACTTTATGAGCTAATTATCTTCTTTAGTTGCATTGGTCATGATGTCGATACTGAAAGGCCTCTCTTTCTCCGAACAATGGTGACCTCCGGTACATTTTTCGGGGATTGTCAGGCAAATCGGCCTCTGTTAGCGTCGGCTCTAATACAATTAAAAAGAGGATATGTTGTGAAACGTTCGCCTCTGGTTCTAGCAGCCTTTGCTGTCCTATTGCTGAACTTTTCCGCTTTGGCTGCGGATCGCGAGCGCGTCGTCATTACCACGCTGGATTGGCCACCTTATACAGGGTCCGAGCTGCCGAAGTTGGGAGCTACCACCGAAGTCGTGCGGCAGGCCTTCGATCAAGCGGGCCTCGACGTCGACGTCCAGTTTCTGCCTTGGAAACGCGCGATCGCCGAAGCGAAGAATGGCGAGGCGGTCGCTTATTATCCCGGCTATCACTGCAGTCATGCGGCGGACTTCGAAGCATCCAATCCCGTGGGTACGGGACCGCTCGGCTTCGCTGAGCATATCGAAGCACCGATCTCCTGGGAGACGGTGCACGATCTCGGCGAGCAGAAGCTCAAAATCGGAACCGTCCTCGGCTACGCCAATACCGATGAATTTGACGAAAAGGTGGGAAGCGGCTGGATTCGCGCGATTTCGGCGAAGGACGATCTCACCAACCTCAAGAAGCTCTTGCGCCGGCGAATCGATGCCGTGGTTATCGATAAGCTCGTGATGTCCTATCTCGTGGCGACTGAGCCTTCCCTGTCCGAAGGGGTTGATCTTTTGCAGTTCAACGAAAGACCTCTTGAGGGCAAGATCCTGCATGTCTGTTTTACGGAAGACCAGGTGGCACTGCGTGACCGGTTCAATGAAGGATTAGAGAAGGTCAATACCGAAAAAGTCGTCGACGACTATTTCGCCAACGAGTTCTGATGCCGATGCGGCTAGGGCTGGATGACGGAAACGGAGCTGGTTGATGGCGTGGCTCCGCTTCAAATCGATTCAGAGCAAGTTTCTCGCTTTTGTCGTGCCGCTGGTCCTGTTGTCGACCGTCATTGCCTTCGGCTTTTTCGAGTTCAACGCTCGCCGTTCCGCCGAAGCTCAGCTACGCGCCAAGCTTGAGGAACTTATCGATATTCAGCGGCAGGTGGTCGCCGAATCGCTTTGGAACGTGGCGGACGAGCAGATCACCCTGACGTTGAAGGCGCTCTTGACCGACGCCGACGTCGAAGTCGCCGCGGTTTATGACGAGCGCGATCAATTGGTCGCCGCCGCCGGTGAAATCGAGAACATCGACAGCCTGCCCCATGTCGCGGAAGCCGATATTGTCTATGACGACCTCGGCGAGGCGGTTCAGATCGGGCGTCTCAAAATCGGCCTCAGCGATGCGCGCATTGCCGTCTTGGCGCGCGAGCGTCTGGCGCTGGTCAGCGTGCTCGCTGCCATGCTGCTGGCCGCCGTCATCGGCGCTGCTCTGGTGGCGAACAGGAGGACGATCGGTCAGCCGCTGGGGCTTCTCTTGAAGTCCATCAATGAAGCGCAGCAATCTGGTAAGCGACAGCATGTCGATTGGCGAAGCGATGATGAAATCGGACGCGTCGTCTCGGCATTTAACGACCTGCAGACGAAACAGGACGCCTACGAAAGGCAGCTACGCGCTTCCCATGACGAGCTTGAACAGCGCGTCGAGGAACGGACCTCCGACCTTGTGCGTGCCGAAGCGGTTGCGCGTGAGGCACGAGGGCAGCTCACCGACGCGATCGAGAGCATTTCCGAAGGCTTTGCCCTGTTCGATGCTGATGATCGCCTGGTCATTGCCAATGGCCGCTATAGAGAAACGCTGCTCGGCGATGCGTCGGCCGAGTTTCCGACTGATGTGACCTTCGATCAGCTGATCGAGCGCGCCGCTGAAACATTGAATGTCGATGACGCTGATCAGAAAGCGGCGTGGATCGAGCGCCAGACCAGCCATCATCAGGAAGCGGCCGAGCCGTGTATCCAGGAATTCGGCGACCGCTCCTGGCAGATCAGCAACCGTAGGACTGATCAAGGTGGTACAGTTGCCGTCCATGCCGACATTACCGAAATCAAACGCATTTCGGATGAGCTGAAGGCTGCAAAGGAAGTGGCCGAGGCTGCGAATGAGGCTAAGAGCGCCTTCCTGGCGACCATGAGCCACGAAATTCGAACACCGCTCAATGGCATCATCGGGATGAGCACCTTGCTCAACGGCACCAAGCTCGATGCCGAGCAAAAAGACTTCACGTCGACCATCGTGACGGCGTCTGACACGCTCTTGACCATCATCAACGATATTCTCGACTTCTCCAAGGTCGAGGCGGGCGCGCTCGAGCTGGAGCGGACAGCGATCGATCTTTTGGAGACGATCGAGAGTTCGGTCGAGCTGGTGGCGACCAAGGCAGCAGAGAAAGGGATCGAGCTTGCTTGCCGCCTCGACCCGAGTGTGCCCGCAGGGCTCTATGGCGACCCTGTACGCATCAAGCAGATCTGCCTCAACCTCCTGAACAACGCCGTCAAATTTACGGACGAGGGGGAGGTGGTGCTGACGGTCTCCAGCACATCGACGGTCTCGTCTCCGAAATCCGGCGACATGGTGCTGCTGACCCTGTCCGTCCGCGATACTGGCATCGGCATTCCTGCTGATCGCATGAATCGCCTGTTCAAGTCGTTCAGCCAGGTCGACGCCTCGACCACCCGGCGCTATGGCGGCACCGGATTAGGCCTGGTGATTACCAAGAAGCTGATCGAGCTGATGGGCGGTGAAATCAGTGTGGCAAGCACGATCGGTGAGGGCACGACCTTCACCTTTACGCTCCCCGGAGAGGTCGCCCCAGCGCCGGATCGGACAACCAAGGCGGAGCAGTTGGAACGCATCCGTGGGCGCCGTGCCTTGGTGGTCGATGACAATCACACCAACCGGCTGATTATCAATGAAAAACTCAGAAGCTGGGAACTGGTCTCCAAGGCCACCGGTGCGCCGGGCGAGGCCTTGGATATGCTCAAGGCCGGCGAGGACGTCGATGTCTGCGTGATCGACTACAAGATGCCTGAAATGAACGGTTTCGAGCTGGCATCGGCGATCAAGGAGGCGAAGCCCGAGGATGCGCCGCCGATGATCCTCTTCACGTCGATCTCGCCGGCCGAGCCCCATTTCCGCGAACGGGTCAAGGAACTGGGCTTTTCCGCTGTTGTCACCAAGCCGGCTAAATCCAGCCACCTCTTAAACGCGCTCTCGAAAGCGCTGGATGCGGGAAGCGACGATGCCGAAGCGGAAAAGGCCAGTGAAGCGGAGCCGGCAGCGCCAGCCGACCAGGACCTCAAGATTCTGGTGGTCGATGACAATCTGATCAACCAGAAGGTCGCCAAGAAGACTCTCAAGCGCCTTGGCTATGAGCCGGATATCGTGGACGGCGGCGAGGCGGCGATCGAACGCTGTCTCGCCAAGGACTACCACGTGGTTCTCATGGATATCGAGATGCCCGACATGGACGGGATCACGGCATCCGGCCTGATCCGTGAAAAACTGCCCGCCGACAGGCACCCCTATATCGTGGCGCTGACCGCGAACGCCATGGCATCCGAGCGCGAAACCTATCTGGGCGCCGGCATGGACGGCTATCTCAGCAAGCCGCTGGACGTTGAAGCGCTGATTGAGGCGCTTGAGACAGCTGCATCATCACGGACTAAAGGCGTCAAGAAGGCAGCGATCGGCCCAGATCATGCCCCGGCCACGAGCGGAGAGGACTGATATGTCGACGGAGCTGATCGACAAGGCTGCGCTTACCCGCCTCCTCACGCTTATCGGGGACGATCCTGATGATCTCGATGAGCTGATTGACGACTATCTCGAGGCAGCGCCCAACCTCGCCAGGGCGATTCTCGATGCCGCAGAAGGCGGGGATATCGATGCCATGCGGATTGCGGCGCACACGCTCAAATCCAATGCGCGCGATCTCGGGGCGACGCGGGTTTCCGAGCAGGCCGGCGCCATCGAAACCGCCTGCAAGAACGGCGATGTCGAGGCAGCGACCGTTTTAGCGTCCGAGATCGAGGCCGAAGCCGTCGCAGCCAATGAGGCACTTTCCAGACTGAAGGACGAGGGCTTTGGACGCGCCTGACAAGAAGCCGTCCATCCCGGCCGAACCTTCCCTAGCGACGATTCTCGTCGTCGACGACAGTTCGCTCAACCGAAAGAAGATGCGCCTCGCGGTGAAGAAACTCGGCCATGGCGTCGACGTTGCCGAAGATGGGGAAGCCGCGCTCACAGCCCTGCATGACAAGTCCTATGATGCCGTGCTGCTCGACATCGTCATGCCCGGCATCGATGGCTTCGATGTGCTACGCACCATGAAGGCCGACGATCACCTCCGCGACGTGCCGGTAATCGTCATCTCTTCCCTCGACGACGATTCCGAAAGCGTGGTCAAGGCGATCGAGCTTGGCGCCGAGGATTTCCTGCCTAAAGCCTTCGATCCCGTGCTGCTCAAGGCCAGGCTCGGCGCGTCCTTGAACAAGAAGCGTTTTCGCGATCAAGAGCGCGAATATTTCCGGCGCGTCGATCGGCTGACCCAGGCCGCTGAAGTGGTCGAGTCGGGCGAGTTCAATCCCGCCGATCTCGAGCTCGACGACCTCATCAACCGCAATGATGCGCTCGGCCGGCTCGCCGCCGTGTTTCGTGGCATGGCGGATGAGATCTTCGATCGGGAAAAGCGCCTTCGCCGCTCCATCCAGCTGCTGCAGGGCAGCCTCCTGGTGATTGCCGTCGGCGTCGTCTGGGGGCTCACACCGTCACTCGCGCGATTGGCGTCAGGCCTGGGCTCCAATCCCATGGGCCTGGCGCTTTGGGTGAACATCATCGCCGCCGCCTTTTGCCTGTCAATCGCCGCCTACCGAGGGAAGCTCCCGAAGCTCGGCTGGACCGAATTCCGCTTCTTCCTGGCCTGGGCCTTGGTCGCGGGCATCATGCAGCGGCTTACCACCTTTTGGGTCACCCAGCATGTCGAGGCGACGGTATTGTCGCTGATCGTGACATTGAAAGGCCTGATGGTTTTCGCCTTTGCTGCGGCCATGAATGTGGAAAAGGCTTCTCCTCGACGTTTGCTCGGGCTTCTGGTTGGTTTGAGCGGTGTCGCGATCGTGCTGATGACACGGCTCGACGGCAATGGCCTGACGGGGAACCTCTGGCTGATCGTTGCCCTGTTGCTGCCTCTGCTCTTCGCGATAGAAGCCATTCTTATGGCGGCCAAGCGCCCGGAACATATCGATATGTTCGCTTCCGTGGGCATCATGATGTTGCTTTCGGCAATCATGCTGGCGCCTATGGTGATCTATTCGGATAATCTCATCGTGTTGAGCGCTGAAACTGCTGGTCTAAGCGCGCTCATCCTACTCATGGGTATCGTGGGGGCCTCGTCGGTCTTTCTGGCTTTCCATCTTGTCGCGAAAGCCGGGGCGGTCTTCGCCAGCCAGAGCGCCTACGCCATGACGATCGCCGGCATCGTCTGGGGCATGCTTCTCTTGAACGAAGAATTGTCGGCAGTTGCCTGGGGCGCCGTCATCATGATCTTGATCGGTCTTTATCTGGTCGAGCCTGACACGAGTGATGAGAAGATTGTCCTGAAACGGTCCTTTGTCCGTAGCCGTAAGGACAGACCGACATCTTCAGGCAGCGCGCCTCAAACGCAATCGACCGAGACTTAGCCATCCCAGCGACTTGGCGTTCACCGGTTGACCGCGACGAAACGCCCAAGAACTAGCCGATCTCTGAGCATCGCTGCCTACACCGAGCAGGCCCACCAAGTTCTAATCTTCGGGAAAGCATGTGTGTGCTTTCCTTCTCCGAAACGAACTTCATTGGCGCAGTCGAGACAATTCACATAGGAACATTTTCTCTATGTCAACTAATCCGCAGATTTCGGCCATTGGGCACAATGGGTCTCGCGTCCATAGCTCGCCCAGCAGCTTGGACATTGCACCGGGCAGCGGCATTCAATCTAACTATTTGATTTTATTGATTTATCCATCAGGATTCAAACTTTCCAATTTTCGGATGGCCAATCATGTTGGCGTAGGATCTCGGCAAATGTGCCGACACTTTTCGGTTGCACACGATCGGCAACCGTGACGAATTCAACCGTCCGGATGGGCGTCAAATCTTCAAGCCTGCGCGAGACGACTTGGTCTGAGAAGATAGAGAAAAGCGGTATCATCGAAATGCCGTGTCCTGCTGAGATCCTACTCAGAATCCAGTCTTCGCGTTCGCTGCGCATGGCAACCTCAACCAAAACCTCATGTTGATCGAGGATCTCCATGAATTGGTTACGGAATTCGCAACGTAGACGGTCGAAATAGACCTGACCCGCCAGGTCTTGCAGAGCGAGACGGTTCTCGGATGCAAGCGGATAGCCACGTCCCATCGCCAGCACGAAGGGCTCCGAATAGAGAGAAAAAGCCTCGAAACGCTCAGGCAGCGGTTTCATTCGCGCTTGGATGGCACAATCGATCGCTCCGGACAGAAGAAGATCGTTGACCTGGTCGCCCGACACGTCGTGCAGAACGAGTTCTATACCAGATGCCTCTCTTTGCAGCTTGAGCATGGCTGGCCCCAATATCGAAGGGCCGACCGTGCACATGATGCCGACATTGAGCTCGGTCATCTCCAGCTCAACAAACGCGCGAGCAGCACGTCGAGCTGCAATACGTGTCTCATCGATCTTCGCCAGATGGGTCCGCATCGCCCGACCGAGCCCGGTCAGCTCGAAGTGACGGCCGTCCCGAATAAATAGCGCACTGCCAAGCTCGGCTTCGAGCTTTTGAATGGCCTTGGTGAGCGCTGGCTGTGAAACATGACAGAAGGCTGCCGCCTTAGTGAAGTTCATATGATCGCAAACTGCGAGGAAGTATTTTACCTGATGAAACTCCACGACGATCTCCCAGTTAAGCCGAAACAAGCACTATGACCAAAGGTTATCAATTCAATAACTAATTGATATTTAACATTTTTATCATGGCATCATAGAATATTTTCGTAAATATTCTTATTCGCAATGGGAGGAACACATCATGCGTTTCGGACAAAAACTCGCCGTTCTGTCCATGCTCGGCATCGCTGTTACCGCTTGTGCGAGTGTCGTCGCACAGTCTCCGGCGATCAACCACGCTGAATACACGACCGACGGCAAGGTCAAGATACCAGAGAACTGGCGGGAGTGGGTTTATGTTGGCACGCCGCTAACGCCAAACGCCCTGAATGGCGGCGAAGCGCCGTTTCCCGAATTCCACAACGTCTATATCGAGACGTCGGCCTGGGAGCATTACAAGGCCAGCGGTGAGTTTGCCAACGGCACGCAGATCGCAAAAGAGCTGGTCAGCGTCCGGGCAAATGACAACGCTGAGGACGGATCGTCAAGCGAGGTTTCGGGCCAAGGTTACTTCCAAGGCGAGTTCATCGGTCTGGAACTGACGGTCAAGGATACGGAGAAGTTTGCGGATCAGCCCGGCGGCTGGGTCTACTACTCCTTCGGTCACCATGCCGAGCCTTATGAGCAGACTGCGGAAGCCTTTCCTGCCGACGCCTGTAACGCCTGCCACGAAGCGAATGCTGACGATGATTTCGTGTTCACCCAGTTCTACCCTGTTCTGCGGGGCGTGAAATAATGAGGATTGCAGTTCTTCAAGCGACAGCCTTCATCATGGCCGCGACGACTGTCGCGGCCAACGCCGAGATGGCGGTCCAGGCGCCAGGTGTCGGGTCGGACGGATCGATTCAAGTGCCTAATGTCGACTATCAGAAAGACTGGGCATTCTTAGGTACTTATTCGGTACAGGGCGAGGACGGTGCAGGTGATTTGCATACCGTCTATACCCAGCCGGAAACGATCGCGGCCTACCGTGAGACCGGTAAGTTCCCCGACGGCACCGTGCTCATCAAGGACCTCTTCAAGACCAAGACCGATAATCTGACCACGGGGCGGGTCAGCTGGGCGACGGAGCGCGCTGGCTGGTTCGTGATGGTCAAAGATAGCGCCAATAGCTTCCCCGACAATCCGCTATGGGGTGATGGTTGGGGATGGGCCTTCTTTGAACCGGATGCCCCTAAAGCGACGACAACTGTTGACTACAAGACTGAGTGCCTGGGGTGTCACGAACCCGTTCGCAAGACCGATTTGTCCTATGTTCAGGGATACCCAGCACTGCAGCGTTGATCACTCGGGGTCTACCCATTTAGCCCTTTGGGCGAAGGCTAACGTGTAGATCGTGCCATGGTGCACGTCCATCTGAGGGAACGAGGCCCCGCCATTTTTGGCGGAACCTCTGTTCCTCCAAGACCTGATCAGTTGCCGATGGTCGAGAGCAGATCAGGGTAGGTCACCAGATTGCAAACACCGTGAACGTCGTCTTCGTCGAAGGCATTGTCCTCAAGCCATTTCGCCGCGGAAGCAATACTGACCTTCGTCACGTTCGGTCGAACGGACCAACTCACCTGGAAGGGTGAGCCCGCCTCGTTGTAGCTGGGCCTCGTGGTGGAGCCCGTGTATCCGACCGGGATGCCGGCGTCGGTCGGAACGTTCACGGCCTGATGCACGCCTGGAACGACCTCGACGGTGTTGAGTTCCACGAGGTTAGCTGCCTACTCGTCATTCACCAGAACGTAGACGAAGGCCTCCACTCGAAGCTATCGCTTGGGCGATGATGGCGCGCAACGAGAGCTATCGAGCATCACAACCAATAGCCGTGTAAGCGGACAACGAGCGCGCGCATTTGACCGGGACCCGATCTGCGGAGAGCATGATGATAACCAATCGGCGCTTGACGGCAAAAACCTCATGTGAGGCCGCACACATGGCAGCGCCGACCAGTGGTGTGAAAAAGATCAGAAATCCCTTGCCAACAAGGAGCTGTCCACACATGGCACAACACGGTATCAACCATAGATATCAGTTGTCGACTTTTTACGCATTTCTTAGCACTTAGATGGGAAGCGTTGAATCATCAGGCGTGTGGCACCGGACTAGAACGCACTCAAATCGGGTCGACTAGTCCAGCTTCATTGTTCCTCACGTTCCCGACACGCTTGTCGACTGGGTACGCTTCGAGCCAATCGGACGGACACGGC
>JBOEHJ010000043.1:0-54936 GCA_050633905.1 Geminicoccales bacterium | reverse complement strand
TCCTTGGCTCCCTTGCCACGGATCCAAATCCGTGCATTTGCTGCCTGCTCAGCATGACGAAGCTCGACAGCGCTGATCCCACGATCGACCGGCACACCAGCCTCGCGCAGCTTCAGGCACAAGCCTTCGAGAATGACATTCGCATCCCGAATGCCACGTGCTTCGCCCAAGAGCCAATCCCTGATCGCCACGGCTTGGCGGAATCGATCATCCGGTAAATTGATTGTCGAGGCGTTGGCATCGATGGCCGTCATTGCTCAGCTTCCCATTGCTGATTTCTTGCCCTGAAGAAAAAAGCGGGTGCATGGATCTTCGCTTAATCCTATCGCTTTGGCATAAGCCGCATCGGCTTCGCCTCGTCTGCCCAGTTTCGATAGCAGCTCGCCGCGAACCGCCCAATAAGGCTGGTAGGAACGGACGCGGTCGCCCTCGATCGCGTCGAGGGCGCGCAGGCCGGAGTGTGCGTCCTGCATTTCAGCCACGGCCGCAGCCCGCCCGGTGAGTGCACCAATCGTCGGCGACAACTCAATCAGTGTATCATAGAGCAGCACGATCGAGGCCCAATTGACCTGTTTGGCCGTCAAGCGCATCGTATGCATGGACTGGATTGCAGCTTCGATCTGATACCGGCCAAGGCGCTGCTGGGCCGCTGCATCCGCGAGGGATTGCTTGGCTTCGTCGAGGAACGGCTTGCACCAGAGATCGACATTTTGCTCCGACAGTGGCACATAGGCTCCCTCGATCGTGCGCCGGGCCGGACGCCGCGCTTCGCAGTACAGCATGAGGGCCAAGAGACCCTTCGCCTCAGGATCATCAGGTAGGAGATGAGCAGCGAGACGGGCGAGCCAGATCGCCTCATCGGCCAGCCCCCGACGCCTGGGATCAGCGCCGGCCGCATCCTCCCAACCGGTGCCATAGGCGGCATAAATGGCATCGAGCACGGCATCGAGCCGTTCAGGAAGTTCGCGCCGTTCAGGGATCTCGAAGGCAATACGTGCTTCTCGGATCTTCACTTTGGCTCTCACCAGGCGCTGGCTCATGGCTGCCGGTGATACCAGGAAGGCCGATGCGATCCTGGCTGCGTCAAGCCCAAGAACCGCCTGCAGCATCAATGGCGTTCTCGATGCTGGATCGATCGCGGGATGGGCTGAGACGAAGAGGAGCTTCAACCGTTCATCGGGAAAGTCAGCAATCATTTCCGTATGTTCGGCTGCTTCCTCGGTCAACAGGCGGATGGTCGTCGACGCTTGATCTTGAACGATCTTGTGACGCTTATCATCAATGAGCCGACGGCGCGCTGACGCCAGCAACCAGGCTTCTGGTTTTGTGGGAATTCCCTGGACAGGCCAACGTTCCAGCGCTGCACGAAACGCATCACCAAGAGCATCTTCAGCCGCAGCGATATCGCCACTTCGGGCAGCGAGGTAGGCGACCAGCCGGCTATAGGATGCCCTTGCCGCCAACAATGCCTGAACGCTGTCTCCCTCGCGCCCATCCGTCATCTCTTGATCAGTATCTCATGGTGTCTCAAAGATCTCTCTTGCCTACTCCATCTTGTGAACTGGGCGGATTTCGACGGCACCATATTCCGCCGCCGGACACCGCGCTGCCCAATCGAGCGCCGTGTCGAGATCAGGAACATCGAACATCATGAAGCCGCCGAGCTGCTCCTTGGTATCGGCATAGGGCCCGTCCTGAACCTGGCGGTTGCCGTCTCTAAGGCGGAGTGTGGTGCCATTGTGATAGGGCTGGAGCGCCGATCCGCCGCTGATCACGCCTGCCTCCTGCAGGGCTTGGTGATACGCCCCCCAAGCACTCCAGTAGGCCTCTTGCTTCTCGGGATCGCTGCGGGATGCCAAGGCTTCTTTGCTTTCATAAATGAGCATCGCATAGGACATGGTGACCTCCTTTTTGATATCGAAGCGCGATTGCCCCGCTTTCAAAGACTAAGACGGGTGAGATGTCTTGATTTCGACAAGCAAAACCAAAAAAATGATCAAAAGAATATCGCAAGCTGCCTACAGCTGAAACGTTCATGAAGAAATGCGGCTGCAGGCCACCTATCCGCCCGCGGCGATGGCGAGCGAAGGTGACGCTTTCGAAGGCAGAGCTGTCACAAGGTGCTAGGCCTAGTCGTGCGCGCCATTTCCTGCATCTTGAAATTGGGGCGATCGCAAAGCGCTTGAAAAGACGACGCATGCGGAAGCATTGGCTGGTAAAATGCCACCATAAATCAGTTGAAAATTTTTGGGGGAGGCTGGTATGACGCTGATTCAAAGGCATGCCAAACAGCTGTTGATTATCGCCGGATTGGGAATGCTTTCGATGAAGACACCTGCATCGGCAGACGATTGGGTCACAACGTTGCCAGGCGACGTTGGATTGGATCCTGAGATAGGCGTTTTGATCGACGATGCGGTTGCCCAAGGAGACCTTCCTAATCTGCACTCCGTCCTGGTGGCTCGTCATGGCAAGCTGGTGGTCGAACAGTATTATGAAGGGCAGGATGAACGCTGGGGAAGCTCACTTGGGGAGGTCGTTTTCGGCCCAACGTTAAAGCATGACATGCGTTCGATCTCCAAGAGCATCGTCGGCATTCTCTATGGTATCGCGCTCGATGAGGGAAAGGTGCCAGCGCCTGATCAGCCGTTGCTCGACCAGTTTCCCGCCTTTCAGGATCTTGCTGGCGACCCGATCCGGCAACGCATGACCGTCGAACACGCCCTAACCATGACACTTGGCACGGAATGGGACGAAACCTTGCCCTACAGCGATGCACGCAATAGTGAGATCGCCATGGAGCTGGCCGACGACCGCTATCGGTTCATTCTTGATCGGACGATGGTAAGCGAGCCGGGTGAGCGTTGGGTCTATAATGGCGGAACCACGGCGATCCTTGCGCATTTGATTGCCAAAGGAACGGGAACGCCACTCCTAGAGTTTGCGCGTGAACGTCTGTTTCATCCTCTTAGGATTACCGATGTTGAATGGGTCGAAGGGTCAAACGGCGAGCCTGCAGCGGCATCAGGCTTGAGACTGCGACCACGCGATCTAGCAAAGATCGGTCAACTCGTTCTTAATCAGGGACGATTACAAGATCGCCAACTTGTACCCAGCCATTGGCTGGCGGCATCGTTCGAGAACAGTGTCGCAGCCGAAGACGACCTTGAATACGGCTATCAATGGTGGCTTGGGCGTGGCCGGAGCGACGGTCGTCGTTGGATTGCCGGTTTCGGCAATGGCGGGCAGCGCCTCATTGTGATTCCCAATCTGGATCTCGTAGTTGTCGTTATGGCCGGCAACTATAATCAGCCTGACGCTTGGAGGATTGCCGTGAAGCTGATGGCCGACATCGTGCTACCGTCAATCCAGGAGAGCTGATCTCGTCTCGGAACCTATGCGATTCTGAGAGGATCGAAGGGTGCGGCCGGCCTGTTCTGATAGGCTTCTTTTCGTAGCGACAGCTATGGCGATGCGCGAAGCGGCGTTTCTGAAGCGCACCGGCAGGCCGGAGGAAATGGCCGAGATGGAGCTCTATCTGCTTTCCGAGCGCTCCAGCTTCATCACCGGCCAGGCCCTAGTCGCCGATGGCGGTCGGGTGACCTTGCCGTGATGGAGGATATGAGCAAGCTTGAATAAGTGTTGCTCGCCGCCACCGTTACGGTTCTCCCGCTCAGCATTTCTCTCGAATATCCTATAGATGGAAAATATCGCTGGATATTGCCTTCGCTCGGTGCAGGCGCTTTCGGCGTTGGGGGGCCTGCTTCGGTATAGAGCTTTGACCGAAACGCCACAGCGTCGAAAAAAGATAAACGGTGCGGAAATTTCCGTAGATTCCGTAAATCTCAGCTAAATCATTGAAAAAATTGGCGGGCCTCGGAGGAAAAAGTTCGAACTCTCTGTTCGAGATTTTGGAGGGCTGGAACGCGCAGCTTAAGCTCCTTAAGGGCGATTTTCGGAAACCAACGCCATGAGAAATACGGCCTGCTTCCCCGACCCGATCCAGCAAGAATTCTCCGCTTTGGCAAAGGCCGTTTCGCGGCCGCTTGGAAAACCCTCGCTTCGAATCAGCAGCTTAGCAAAGAATTAATTGCAAACTGCATTTAATTGCGATACGCATAAAAGGGATGGGCGTTTGCCCGGAATCAATGAAACGCGCAGACCGCGCGCCAGCCTATTCAGGGAGCACAGAATGGCCAAGACGATCATGAAATCCCTTCTCGCGACGGCCGCCATGCTGCCGCTCGCTGGGGCCGCCGTCGCCCAGAGCGAGGCGCGCACCGACCTGGTCATCGCTGACCTCGGCCAGCCCGAAACCAACCCGTGGGTCATCAACCGCCACCGGTTCGAGCGCTGCGTCGCAGAAGCGCTCGGCGTCGATCTGAAGGAGTTCGACGACCAGAACTCGGAGGAGCAGCACGTCGCACAGGCAGAATCGATCATCGCCAGCCAGCCGCACGGCCTGATCTTCAACCCGCTGACCTCACCTGCCGGAATTCAAGTTGCCCGCCTTTTGGAAGACAATGACATTCCAGGCGTTGCCGTTGGCCGCTTGGTCGTTTCCAGCTATGATAACGATTACAAGGGTGAGGATTTCATCGCCCAGGTCACCCAGAACAACGATACCTGGGGTTCGGCGATCGGCAAGGCGACGGCCGACCTTGGCCACAAGAAAGTGGCGATGATCTGGAACCAGAAGGGTGTGACCTCGGCCGAGGAGATCTGGGCCGGTGTGCAAGGCGAATTGGATAAGGCCGGTATCGAGGTGATCGCCGAAGCCTGGGACCGGCTCAACCGTGAAAATGGTCAAAAGTACGCCGAGCAATTCATCGCCCGTTTTGCGCCTGGTGAGATCGATGCGATCATCGTACTCGGTGCGGTGGCAGGCCTCGGCAGCCAGTTCGCGGTCGATCAGGCCGGGCGCGACGACATTGCGATTGTCACAACCGATATCGATGAGCAGGTCGCGGAGTTTATCAAGGATGGCAAACTGGCTTTTTCGATCGGCGGTCACTGGATGGTCGGCGGCTTCGGGCTGATCCAGCTCTACGACTACCTACACGGTCACCCCATCGAGAACACCCAGCCACGTGTCGGGCTCATTCCGGTCACGGCCGAAAATGTGGATACCTATGCAAACGGCCTCCTGAGCGGCTGCATTCTTTCACCCGAGACCGTTCGCAGTTTGAGCAAGGTGCACAATCCAGATGCGGATCTGGGCGGTTTCATCGATGCCTGGCAGGCGAATTGGCAGGACTACGTCAAATAAGCTACCTTCCCGGCCCGCCGGCATTGGATGCGCCGGCGGGCACATCTTCGACGAATGCGAAACGAGGTCCCTGATGAGGCTCTTCGGCTATGCCCCTGAGCGCGGTGCCGCCGCGGGCGATACGATGCCCTTCTACCATGACGGCCACTGGCATCTTTTCTTCTCCCAGCCCCCGGTCGGCGCTTGGGATTATGTCGAGCGGGCGCGGGTCTCGACCGCCTATCTACGCTCCGACGATCTGGTTCACTGGGAGGTGATGCCGGACGCCTTCGGCCCCGGCGAACACGGAGATTGTGACGGCGACGGCATCTGGACCGGGTCGGTGATCGAGCATGACGGCGTATTTCACTTCTTCTACACCGGTTACAATCGGCAATCGGCCTCGCCGCAGACGATCTGCAAGGCCACCTCGAGCGACCTTCTCACCTGGGAAAAGACCGGGGACAACCCGCTCATCACGCCCGATCCCCGCTGGTACGAGACCGTCGACTGGCGCGACCCCTTCGTCTTCCGCGATGCTCGGACGAACAGCTTCAAGATGCTGATCTCAGCGCGCCTTAAGGACGGTCCGCAATTTCGTCGCGGCTGCGTCGCGGTCGCTACCTCGGACGATCTGATTGACTGGGAGGTCGGGCCGCCGCTCGCATCGTCGATGCTGACCCACTGCCCGGAATGCCCGGAAATCTTCCAGCTCGGTGATTGGTGGTATTTGGTGGAAAGCCGGTATTCCGAGCGGATGCAGACAGTCTATCGCGTGGCGCCCACGCCCGAGGGACCTTGGGAAAGCCGCAAGCTCGACAGCCTCGATGGGCGGCGCTTCTACGCCGCGAAATCGGCAGGCGACGGCGAGCGACGGGTGAGCTTCGCCTGGATCCCATTTCGCAAGCATCATGATCCGAAACAACACTGGGTCTGGGGTGGCGAATTGGGATCGCCGCGCGAACTGGTCTCGAACGAGGATGGCACGCTGACCTGCCGGCTCTTGCCCGAGGTGGCAGCGAGCTATGCCGACCCGGTCGCCTTCGAACTCGAAGCTGGGCTCGGCGACTGGCGAGACGACGGTATAATCGCCTGCGATGCCACGGGAGCCTATGGCTACGCCTATCTTAGCGGGCCCGGCCGCGACGATGTGCTTCTCGACGTGGTGATCGAGCCCGGCACGCGAACCGAGGCGGTGGGCATCTTGATCGAGCCGCGAGGCGGCGATGATCTCGATAGCGGCTACATGCTGGCGATCGAGCCGTTGAAGGGTAGGGTGCTGTTCGATCGCTGGCCCGCCGCGATGGACCCACTTTGGGACAGCCTCGTCCTGAATGAGCGCCATGGCATCGAGGTCTCTCCTGAGATCGAAGCGCCGCTAGTGGAGCGTCCACTGGCTTTCACCCCTGAAGATGGGCGCTATCGCGTTCAGCTCCTGCGCAAGGGCTCGGCAGTGGAGTGCTTCGTCGCCGAACAGGTCGTGGCGAGCTTTCGCGTCTACGAAACCTCGGACACGGCTTGGGGCCTGTTCGTGCAGGAAGGGACAGCCCGGTTCCACGACCTCGCGTTCCGCCGTTGACCGGGCAAGGAGGGACCCTGTGACACTGATCTCCTTGAGGCAGCTTCTGGACCACGCCGCGGAGCATGGTTATGGCGTGCCGGCGTTCAACATCTCGAACATGGAGCAGGGTCTTGCGATCATGAACGCGGCGCGGGCCTCAGACGCGCCGGTGATCCTGCAGGCAAGCCTGAACGTCCGTCAGAACTATGCCGGCGACAGGATGATCGTGAACATCGTCCTGGCCCTGGCCGAACAATTTCCGGGCACGCCGATCTGCCTGCATCAGGACCACGGGAACAATGAGAAGGCCTGCCTGTCGGCGATCCAGGCGGGGTTCACCTCGGCGATGATGGACGGTTCGCTCAAAGCCGACGCCTCAACGCCGGCGAGCTATGCCTACAATGTCGACGTCACCGCGCGCGTGGCCAAGATGGCGCATTGGGTCGGTGCCTCGGTGGAAGGAGAGCTCGGCGTTCTCGGCTCGCTGCAAACCGGCGAGGCGGCAAAGGAGGACGGCTCTGGTGCCAGCGGCAGGCTCAGCCGCGATCAGCTTCTGACGGATCCAGATCAGGCCGCCGATTTCGTGATGCGCACCAAGGTGGATGCGCTGGCCATCGCCTGTGGCACCAGTCATGGCGCCTACAAGTTCACCCGAAAGCCCGACGGCGAGATCCTCGCCATGGACCAGATCGAAGCGGTCCACGCGCGATTGCCCGACACCCATCTCGTGATGCACGGCTCGTCCTCGGTGCCCCAATATCTGCAGGATTTGATCAACGAGAACGGCGGTGAAATGCCCCAGACCTGGGGGGTGCCGGTGGCGGAGATCGAACGCGGTATTCGCTACGGCGTGCGCAAGATCAACATCGACACCGATTGCCGCATGGCGATGTCGGGCGCAATGCGCAAATACGCCCGCGAGCATCCGGAGGCCTTCGATCCGCGCAAGTTCATCCTCGCCGCAATGGCGGAGCTCGAGACATTGGTGCGCGATAGGTTCGAGCGGTTTGGCACCGCCGGGCACGGCTCGTCGATCCGGGTGATCCCGCTGCCCGAGATGGCGCGGCGTTACGAGAAGGGCGCGTTCGATCCGCGCGTCGCAGCGGTTTGAGCCGGGCACTCTTCATAGGGCGCTCGGTGATCGACCTGACCAGCCTGGTCGAAGACTTCCCGGCACCCGACGCCAAGGTCAAGGCGCTGGCCAACGATATCATCCCTGGCGGTTCGGCGCTGAATGCCGCGGTGACCTTTGCCCATCTGGGCGGTGAAGCGCATCTGGCCTCGGCCTTCGGCGGCGACGGGCCGTTCCGCGCCCTTCTCTTTGACGATCTTCGCCGGCACGGCGTGACGCCCATCGACATCTGCGCCGATCCCGACTACCGCATCCCTGTTTCCACCGTCGTCTCGACTCGCAGCAGCGGTGACCGAATGATTATCAACGCTGCCGGCGAGGAGTGCACGCGGCTGCAGGCGTTGCCCGGCCTGTTCGACGGTGGTTACGACCTGATCCAGATCGACCAATATGAACACCCCTTCGTAACGCGCCAAACCGAGGCGATCCGAGCCTTCAAAGGACCGGTGATCCTGGATGGGGGTGGTTGGAAAGATTGGTCGCCCGACTATCTTCGGCTGGCCGATATTCCCATCGTTTCGGAAGAATTCTTCGCCGGCGGGCAGGATGCGTTCGCCGCTGAATGCGCCGCACTCGGGATCGAGCGCTGGGCGATAACGCTAGGCGCGCGTGGCGTAATCTGGCAGGACCACGGCCAGAGGGGGGAGATCCCGGCAGCGCCAGTCCAGGCCGTCGACACGCTGGGTGCCGGTGACATCTTTCACGGCGCCTTTTGCCAAGCCTTCGCGGAGACCGGGGAGTTCGTAGCCGCGCTCGAGCACGCCAACCAGGCCGCGGGACGCTCCTGCGCAAAGCCAGGCACCCGAAGCTGGATGCATGGCTGAGATTGCGCTTACCTCTTATGCTGGTCTGCTGGAGCATGTGCTTGCGCATGTCCGAGCGACAAAGGCGCGCCCGCTTCTCCTCGGCATCGGCGGTCCGCCGGCCACCGGCAAATCGACCCTCGCCCAGCACCTCGTCGACGATCTCTCAAAGGTACATGATCTCGTTGCGCGCTATTGCCCGATGGACGGCTTCCATCTTCCGAACGCCCGGCTCGACGCGCTGGGGCTGCGTGCCGTGAAGGGCCGGATCGACACCTTCGACGCTGAAGCGCTTCTTGCGGCAGTGCGTCGGCTGACGATGAAAGAGGCATTCTGGTGGCCCGCTTACTCCCGTACGCTGCACGAACCGGTAGCGGAAGGTGTTCGGATCACTGGGCACGAGGACGTCTGCGTGCTCGAGGGCAACTATCTGCTCTCCGATGCGCCGGTCTGGCGGGACCTGGCGCGCCTCTTCAGTGTTCGCGTCTTCATCGACGCGCCGGACGAGGTTCTTCATGCGCGGCTCCTTGCGCGCCATCAGGCCGGCGGCTGCGACCCGAATGAGGCCCGCGCCAAGATTGTCCGAACCGACCTGCCCAACGCAGAAAGAATCAGGACAGGAAAGTCCGTCGCGGAGTTTGTCATCAATGACGCACGCTGTCTCTGATCGGACGATCAGGTTGTTTGCAGGGCGCAGCAAACCCTCTACCTGTGCTCCCGATTTTGCCATGAGGAGCGGTAGATGAGCTCAGGTCAAAAGGGCCTGTCCATCGGCGGTGTTCAGGGGTTCAACCGACGGGCAATCCTATCGGCGATGCAGGACCACGGGCCTTGTTCGCGCAAGGACATCAGCGTGGCCACGGGGCTTGACCAGGCAACGGTCACCCGTGCCATCGGCCTGCTCATCGAGGATGGCATCGTCGAGGAGATCGGGCTCGTGAAGGGTGGCCGTGGACGTCGCTCGATCAACCTGAGCTTTGCGCGCAGCGGTCGCTTCATCATCTGCGTCCGCCTGCAGCGGCGGAACTTCTCGGTCGGGCTCTATAATCTGGCGGGCGAGATGCTGGACGAAGCGGAGGGCCGGATAAGGAAGGGCCAGAGTCCGGCTCAGATCTTCGATCAGATCGCTACCTGCGTGGACCGGTATACGGCCCAGCAGCCAGAGATCGACGGCATTGGGATCGCTGTCCCAGGCCCCTTCCTTGAAAGTGCCGAGCGCGTGATCCTGATGACCGAGAGCCCGGACTGGCAGGCTTTCGATCTCGTGCGCGCGCTCCGCGAGCACTGCAACACGATCCCGGTCTACGCGATCCATGACGCCAAGGCAGCGGCGCTGACCGTCTGGCGGGCTCAGGCCAAGCCATCTAATGCCAAGGTGCTGCTCTATATCTCGGCCGGCCAGGGCATCGGCTCGGCGCTGGTGGTCAACGGCGAGGTCTATCGCGGCAGCCTTGGCCTTGCAGGCGAGCTTGGCCACACCTCGATCGATGTGAACGGGCCGCGTTGCAAATGCGGCAATCACGGCTGTCTCGAGCTCTTTACCTCACGGATCGCGCTGCTCCGCGAGGTGCGCGAATACGCCGACGGTAATCAGGAGACCACGTTGACCCCGGAAGCGAGCTTCGCCGACGTCGTCGCCGCCTATCATACCGGCGACATGCTGGCGGTCGCCGAAGTCGACCGCGTCGCGCACTACCTCGCCCAGGGCATCACCAACTGCATCAATTTCGCCAATCCCGACATCGTCGTGATCGGCGACGAATATGCTGCCTTCGGCCCTTCATTCTGCGCGGCGATCGCGAAATATGTGAAGGCATCCCTCTTGCCGAGCATCTACCAGAGTATCCGGCTGGAGCTGTCGCGAATCGAAGGCGACCTCGTGCTCAAAGGCGCCTATCTCGACGTGCTGTCGCAAACTTATCTCACCACACCCCGCGAAGAGGCGAGCCGCCCGGTTCAGGCCGGCGAAGAGGGAGTCTTGCCGTGACCGATGCCGCACTCCCACTCCTTGAAGTCGAGAACGTCTCGAAATCCTTCGGCGGTGTGCAGGCGCTGCGTTCGGGCTCGTTCAAGCTGAACCGGCAGGAAGTGGTCGCCGTGGTCGGTGCCAACGGAGCTGGAAAATCGACGCTGATCAAGGTCGTCGTCGGGGTCTATCCACCCGATACGGGCGAGATAAGGATCAAGGGAGAGCCCGTCGACCTGCACGATCACAGTGTCAGCCGGATGCGTGAGCGCGGCGTCGAGGTCGTTTATCAGGATCTGGCACTGGTTCCGAACATGTCGGCGCCCTACAACCTGTTCCTCGGCCGCACGCCCCGGAAATGGGGTATCTTCGTCGATGAGAAGGCCATGCGCGCCAAGACTCGCGANNGTGCTCGATCAGCTCAATGTCAAGACGGTGCAGGACCTCTCGCGGCCGATCTCGGATCTCTCCGGCGGCCAGCAGCAGTCGATCGCCATCGGCCGCGCCATCGCGTGGGGCAAGGAGATCGTGATCCTGGATGAGCCCACCGCCGCCCTCGGCCCCAATGAGACCGAAGAGGTGGAGCGCATGGTCGAAGAGGTGCGCGACACGCACGGCACGTCCTTCATCCTGATCAGTCACAATCTCGATCAGGTGCAGCGGCTGGCGGATAGGATCATCGTCATCCATCACGGCGTCACCTCTCAGGAATTCAAGCGGGGCGAGGTAACCGCTGAGCGCCTGGTCAAGGCGATCACGGTGGGCGTATGAGGAGCGAGACCATGACCGACCCGACCACGACCACGGCCGGCGGCCTCCTGACCCCGCGCCAGATGGAGAGGATCCGCGACTACGTGCCCTTCATCGCCATCGGGCTGGTGATCCTGCTGTTCTGGCTGATCAGTGGTGACCGGTTCATGTCACTCCGGAACTGGACCTTCATCGCGCAGCAGACGCCTGTTCTGATGCTCTTGGCCTTCGCCCAGCTGATGGTAGTGACGACCGGATCCATCGACATCTCGATCGGCTCGAGCCTCGCGTTCAGCGCCTTTATGGGGGCGCTCGGGATGCTCTGGATCGGCGATGCGGGGCTCATTCTGGGTGTTGCGGCCGGCGCCTTCGTGGGCATGATCAACGGGCTGGTGATCTCGCTTTTGAAGATCCCGTCCTTCGTCACCACGCTGGCGATGCTGATCATCGTGCGCGCCGTGGTGATCATCATCTCCGACGGCACCTCCATCTACATGACCGATGGCAGCGTTTCGGGCGGCACCAACATCTCATCCGTCGCAGCACCCTGGCTTCTGTCCATGGGCAAGTTTCCGGCGATCTTCATCGTCGCGGTGGTGGTCGCGGCGTTCATGTGGATCTTCTATGAGAAGACCCATTTCGGCCAGCAGCTGAAGGCCGTCGGCGGCAACGAGAAGGTACTGCGCCTGGTGGGCATCAATGTGACCGCCTTCAAGATCAAGGTCTTCGCTGCTGCCGGCGTGATGGTGGGTATCGCGTCTTGCGTCAACCTCGCCCGCGCTGGTGCCGCGACGCCGCAGGCCGGCCTCATGATCGAGCTCGACGCGATCGCCGCCGTTGCCCTGGGAGGCACGCCATTGACCGGTGGATACGGCAGCGTCGTGAAGACGATTATCGGCGCTTTGACCCTGACAATTGTGCGAAATGGACTGACAATTGCGGGCGTTCCACCATCTTGGAGCCAGGTCGCCCTTGGTGCATTGCTGATCGCAGCAATCGCAATCTCGCTCAATCGCAGCAAGGTCGACGTTGTGAAATAGGAGGCAACGTAACCGCTAACGACCCCGCATAGGATCCCGCCGTTGCCGACTGTCGCGGCAACCAAATGAGGTGACCACGCCGTTAGGGCGTGCGCTCGATACGAAACATTCCAAGGAGCCCTCAAAACTTGGCTACATATCGTCAATCCAGGCAGTGACGGCTGTAACCAACTGAGGTGGTCACGCCACTAATAACCTTCCGGGACCTGGATCTTACTGTAGGCCTTGCCGTAGCGGGCCTCGATGCGGCGCTGGACGATGTCCCAAAGGGTGGTCAGGATCAGATAGTAGATCGCGGCTACGGCAAATAATTCGAGCACCAGGAATTTTTCCTGGATCAGAATCTGGGTGCGGCGCAGCAGCTCTTCCATGGAGATGACCGATGTCACCGACGTGGTCTTCAACAGGCCGTTCACACTGTTACCGAGCGGCGGAATGATGATGCGGGTCGCCTGAGGCATGACGATGTAGCGCATCACCTGGCCGTTGGTGAAACCCAGCGCCTTGGCGGCATTACTTTGACCTTCGGGCACCGAGAGAATACCGCTTCGCACGATCTCGGCGAGATAGGCAGCTTCGTTTAAAATGAGCCCGAGAAGGGCCGCTTCGAGCACGCTGAAGCGCACGCCGATCGCAAGCGGCAATCCGGTATAGATGATCAGAAGCTGCACCAAGAGCGGCGTGCCGCGGAACAGCCAGATATAGGCCTGGGCCAGCGCTGAGACCGGACGGAGCGGCGACAGGCGCATCAGCGCCAGAGCGAGGCCAAGGATCAGCCCGCCGATGATCGCCGCAACCGTCAGGCCGAGGGTGGTGAGCACCCCATAGAACAAAAACTCGTTCGAGAGGTAGTCAAAGAACCCACCCCAATCCCAAACCTGCTTGTTCATGGCCGGAGCCCGGCCGGGCTTGACTTGCCGGAGCCCGGATTGAAGGGTGCGCCTACTGCACCAGGCAGGCGCCCGTCAAGTGACCGCGGTGGCCGTGCCACCACTCAGCTGCTGGGGCCGCGGATCTCGAAGGGTTCGGTGTTGGCGAGGATGCCGAACTCATCGAGAAGGGCCTGATAACTGCCGTCTTCCATCATCTCGTTCAGGACGCCGAGGATGGCGTCTGCAAGCTCCTCGTTCGCCATCGCGAGCGCCACGGGTGTCGCGAACATGCCGGAGATCGCGCGATCGAACTCCCCGCGACTTGCATAGTCGGCGGCGGTGGAATCGATGCTGACGGTGGCGTCGGTCTGCCCGGCGCGAAGGGCCTGGTAGGCGGTGGCGAAATTGTCGAAAGTCTGGACGTTGATCGCGTCTAGACCCTTGGCCTGCAGCTCCTCGTCCAGAAGCTTGATCTTCGCTTCCTCGAAGCCGCCGATCTCGACGCCGACCGCCTTGCCGGCCAGGTCTTCAGGCGCTGCGATGGCTTGCGGGTTGCCTGTCGGCACCGAGATGCTGATCGCCTGCGACTCGTAAGGGATCATCTGCATCATCGCGGCGCGTTCTTCGGTCCAGAAGATGCCGGTGTTGATGACGTCCCAACGGCCAGCCTGCAGCCCCGGAATCATCGCCGAGAACTCGATCCTGATATAGTCCGGCTCCAGGCAAAGGCGCTTGGCGACCTCGTCACCGAGCGTGATGCGCATGCCCTTGAGGTTGCCGTCACTGTCGACGAACTGCATCGGCGGCAAGGTTGGATTGGTCGACATCGTGAGCTTGCCGGGCTCGATCAGCACATCGTCCGAGACTTTCGGTTCGCAGTCCTGGGCCTGGACCGCGGCGGCGCCGAGGGCCAGCATCATGGCGGCGCTGAAGAGGCCGGTAGCGAAGGTCGTTTTTGCGCGATGAGGCATGTCGTTTCTCCTTGTTGGTTGGTTTTCGTTATGTTGCAGCTGCGATCAAGCCTAATTCATGCAAGTTCCTGGCCAGTTCGGCGCGCTCACTCGCGGGGAGAGGCAGCCTTGGTGCTCGCGGCTCACCCACCGGCATGCCCATCATGGCGAGTGCTGCCTTGCTCGCCGAAACATAGCGATGTCCGCCGACCCAGCGGACGATCGGCAGGATTTCTTTGTACAAGGCAAGTGCCGCGTCGCGATCGCCATGATCGGCGACCAGCTCGAACAATCGTGCCGATTGATGCGGGACAAGGTTCGAGCAAACCGCAACCCAGCCTTCGGCGCCAAGCCAGAAGGACTCGTAGCCAAGAATGCCGGCAAACACCGTCAGACGATCGCCGCACAGTTCCAGAATATCGCGAACGCGCGTGACCTCGAGAGTCGATTCCTTGACCATCGTCACCGCATCGATCTCGCTCAAACGCGCGAGCGTCGACGGTATGAGATCGACATTAGCGGTTGCCGGATTGTTGTAGACCATGATCGGGATCGAGATCGCCTCGCCGATCCGGCGGTAATGTTCGAACAGTTCGTCCTCGGTCGGCGTCGAATAGAAAGGCGGGATGATCATCACGCCATCAGCGCCCATGGCCTCCGCCTCGCGCGACAAATCGATCACATCGAAGGTCGCCTCCATGCCGGTGCCGATGAGGACGGGAACCCGTCCCTTGGCCTCGGCCACACAGATTTCGACCACTTGGCGACGTTCCTCGCGGCTGATCGACAAGAACTCGCCGGTGCTGCCGAGCGGGATCAGCCCATGGATGCCCTCATCGATCTGCCAATTGACCAGACGCTTCAACGCCTCGGCGTCAATGCTTGATCCGTTGGCCGTGAAAGGCGTCACCAGAACCGTGTAGGTGCCACGAAATCGAGCCATGGCCGATCGCACCTCCTCTTGCTTAATAACGATACTACAGAGAATATTCACCTTGTATACGATTGAAATACAAGGATGCCCCCGCCCCGTGACAGCTTGTTCGATCCCGCTCCTCCATGCTGCGCCACCTTCATGCGTTTGAAGCGGCCGTGCGTGTGCGAGGCTGGCGCCCGCGTCTCCTTCACCTTCGACGGCCAGTCGATCGAAGCGATCGCCGGCGAGAGCATCGCAAGCGCGCTCGCCGCCCACGGCATCCTCGGTTTGAGCTCCCCGCACCTCGCCGGTGCGGCCAACGATGCCCATCCGGCGCGGACCGGCCTCTATTGCGGCATGGGGGCCTGCTTCGCCTGTGTGGTCACGATCGATGGACGCGCCGGACAGCGGGCTTGCCTTGCGAAAGCCGAGGGCGGCGAGGAGGTCTGCTCGGTCTTGCCGTCGGGCAGGCCGGATGATCCGCTGCAGCCGCTGGGTGCCGTGCCGACGCGGGCTGCACTGGCGGAACGCGTTACCGACATTCTGGTTATTGGCGCTGGCCCCGCCGGTCTGTCGGCAGCGCTTACCGCCAGGCGCTGCGGCGCTGCGGTCGTGTTGCTCGACGAGAGGACAGCCAGCGGAGGGCAATATTACAAACCGGTGGCCGCCTCCCATGAGACGGCGACGCCGCCCGATCGGCAATTCCGTGATGGGGCGCTGCTCCTTGATGCAGCCCACGCCGCCGGTGTCGAGATCCTGCAAGAAGCGCTGGTTTTCGGTGCTTTTTCACCGAACGAGGTGTTGGCGCTGATCGACGACGAAGCCCTCGTGTTCCGGCCACGCCGGTTGATCCTCGCAACCGGCGCCTATGAGCGGCCGATGCCAATTCCCGGCTGGACCCTGCCCGGTGCCATGACCACCGGCGCCATGCAAACCCTGACGCGCAGCCACCAGGTCTCGCCCGGACGACGGATCGTCGTTGCCGGCAATGGCCCGCTCAATTTCCAGCTTGCCGCCGATCTCGTTCACTGTGGCGTCGAGGTGGCGGCCGTGGTCGAGGCCGGAGCACGGCCCGGCGTCAATGACATCGGATCACTGGCGCGAGCGTTCGCCGCCGACGCCGTCAGCATGGCCACCGGGCTTGGTTATCTGCTTCGGCTGAAGCGCGCTGCGGTGCCGATATTCTGGTCGCATCAGGCCGTGGCTGTCCGAGGTTTGGATCAGGTCGAGACGGTCGAGATCGCGCCGATCGACGATCTTGGCCGGCCGGATATGAACGATCGACTTTGCCTGGACGCCGACGCGATCGGCCTCGGCTACGGTTTCATCGCCTCGACGGAACTTGCACGCGCCCTTGGCTGCGGGATGCGGCCTGATCCGCGTCAGCCGGACGGGCTCGCCGTCGACAGGTCAGAAACCGGGGCGACCAGCATCGAGGGCGTGTTTGCCGTCGGTGACGGTGCCTCCATCGGTGGTGCTGCCGTGGCACTCGCCGAAGGTGAACTTGCCGGTAGGGCCGCCGCCATCGAGCTCGGTTTTGACCCCGATCGCGATGCGCGATCAGCGATGGCCGGACAGCGCCTGCAGCGGGCCTCAACGTTCCAGAAAGCTCTCTGGACGCTGTTTCGCGCACCGCCCTTTTCGCTCGATCACCTGCCCGACGACACCACGATCTGTCGCTGCGAACATCTCGACCTCGGCATCATCCGAAAGGAGATCGACAGCGGAGCGGCAAGCCTCGCCGTTTTGAAGCGCCGCCTTCGCCTCGCCATGGGCCGCTGCCAGGGCAGGTATTGCATGCCGGTCGTGTCACATTTGCTCACGGACAAGGACGGCCCGTCGCCGCTGGCAACCGCGCCGCGGCTGCCGGTGAAACCGTTTCCGGTGGCGACCCTTGCTATCGAGAAGCCGGAATGGGGTGGGCACGAGCGAGCGGGCTCGCCGGATCTCGCACGTCCCGCGCCCCTGGCGCCGTTTGGCGAGGACGAAGCGGCTATCCTGGTGATCGGCGGCGGGGTGGTCGGCGCTTGTCTCGCCCATGACCTGGCGGTGCTAGGTGAAGATGTCTTGGTGGTCGAGCGCGACGACGTCAATCTCCAAGCGTCCGGCGCGAATGCCGGCAGTCTTCACGTCCAGCTCCTGTCTTTCGATTTCGGCGCCAAGGCCGAAGCCGGCGGCGGCCCGGCGGCGGCGACGCTGCCGCTCGGCCCTTGGGCGGTGTCCCTTTGGCAGGATCTCGCCAGGCTTTGCGGTGACGACTTCGAGATCCGCATCACCGGCGGCTTGATGGTGGCGGAGAGCGAGGCAGGGATGAGGTTTCTTCGCGATAAGGCGGCGCTGGAAAAGCGCCATGGACTGGAGGCCGAGATCGTCGATCGCCGAGACCTGCAAGCCCTCGCCCCGGCTTTGTCCGATCGGCTGATCGGCGCCGAATATTCGCCAGGTGAAGGCAAGATCAATCCGCTGACCGCCACCTACAGCGTCATGCATCGAGCAAAGGTGCATGGCGCTCGGTTGATGCGCAGCACCGACGTTACGGCACTCGAACGAGCCGGGCGCGTTTGGCGGGTGCAGACCAACCGTGGCGTCGTCAAGGCAGGGCGCGTCATCAACGCTGCTGGTCCCTGGGCGCGGAGCATCGCAGCGATGGCCGGGCTCGACCTGCCGGTTCACAGCGCACCACTTCAGATGATCGTGACCGATCGCGCCCCGCCGCTGATCGATCAGCTGGTCGCCCATGCGGATCGGCATCTCAGCCTGAAGCAGCTGGCTTCCGGCGGCGTCGTCATCGGCGGCGCCTGGACGGCACGCTACAACGAACACCAGAACATGAACGTCACGATCCGTGAGAGCATCGAAGGTAATCTCTGGGTGGCGAGGCGTGTCCTGCCAGCACTCGATGGTCTGCATGTGCTGCGCAGCTGGGCTGGCATGAACGTCAATATCGATGGGGCGCCGATCATCGGTGAGGTGCCGGCAGCACCCGGCTTTTTTCATGCGGTGACCTCGAATGGCTATACCTTGGCGCCAGCCATCGCCAAACTGACGGCCGACCTCATCTGTCGCGGAAAGACGGAAATCGACATCAAACCCTACCGTCTTGAACGGTTCGACGAGGCACGCGCATGATCACACTCGACAAATTGTCAAAACGCTATGGGACCTTTCAGGTCTTGAAAGATTGCTCGACCCAGATCGAGAAAGGCCAGGTGGTGGTCATCTGTGGGCCGTCGGGCTCCGGCAAATCGACCTTGATTAAATGTATCAATGGCCTCGAACCGTTCGATTCCGGTTCCATCCAGGTCGGCGATGTCGATGTTGGTAATCCCGCGACCGATTTGCCGAAGCTACGGGCCAAGATCGGCATGGTGTTTCAAAATTTCGAGCTGTTTCCACATCTGACGATCATGGACAACCTGGTCATCGCCCAGCAAAAGGTGCTCGGCCGCGGTGCCGAAGAGGCCAAAACCAAGGCGTCCGGCCTGCTCGCACGTGTCGGTCTCGCTGACCAGTCGAAAAAATACCCGACGCATCTTTCCGGCGGCCAGCAGCAGCGGGTGGCGATCGCCCGTGCCCTGGCGATGGACCCGATGGCGATGATGTTCGACGAGCCGACCTCGGCGCTCGATCCGGAGATGATCAACGAGGTCCTCGATGTGATGGTCGAGCTCGCCGGCGACGGCATGACGATGCTCTGTGTCACCCATGAGATGGGTTTCGCGAAAAAGGTCGCCGACAAAGTGATCTTCATGGACCAGGGCGAGATCATCGAGGATTGCAGCAAAGAGGCGTTCTTCACGGAGGATCGAAGTGCTCGCGCCCAGCAGTTTCTCGCCAAGATCCTACCGCATTGAGAGGAGGTGAGCGATGGTTATGTACGCCCAGACGGTCACCGGCCCGGTTGCAACAGGTGATCTCGGCAGAACCCTGATGCATGAGCATGTCCTTTCGGATCTGCGCGATCCGGCAACACGGGACGAGGATCAGGACTGGCCGGAGATCACCTTCGAGAATCGCTTTCAGATCGACTATTTCTCCAATGCTCATCAGCCGAACATGCTGCTCGACGATGATGCCGTCGCGGCGCATGAACTGGCGCTCTACCAGAAATCCGGCGGCGGCACGATCGTCGAGCTGACAGTCGGCGGGCTTCGACCACAGCCGGCGCGCCTGCGGGCGCTTGCCGAGACGAGCGGCGTTCACCTCGTGGTCGGCGCCGGTTTCTACGTGGATTCCTATCTGCCGGAGACCATCCGCAGCGCCGAGGTCGAAGCACTCGAAACCTTGATCCTGGCGCAGCTGCAGGAGGGAACTTGGGGAACCGATATCCGTGCTGGTCTGATCGGCGAGATCGGCTGTTCCTGGCCGCTCGCCGACAGCGAGCGCCGGATGCTGGTGGCGGCCGCGCGCACCCAAGCAAGAACCGGTGCCGCCATCACCATTCATCCCGGGCGCGATCCGGATGCTCCCACCGAAATTGGCGACATCCTGATCAAAGCCGGCGCCGATCCGACACGTACCGTGCTCGGCCACATGGACCGAACGATCTTCGATATCGGGCGTCTCCGAGACCTGCTCAAACGCGGATTTGTGTTGGAGTGGGATTTTTTCGGCATTGAGACCTCGCAATATTGGATGAAGGGCATCGATCTCGACCTGCCGACGGACAAGATGCGGCTCGACCTGATCATGGACCTCATGGGTGACGGCTATGAACGACAGATCGCCATCTCCCACGACATCTGCACCCGCACCCGCCTTTGTGCCTATGGCGGCCATGGCTATCGGCATCTCTTGGTCAACATCGTGCCGATGATGCGGCGCAACGGCTGGCAGGATCGGGACATCGAGCAGCTGCTGGTGGCAACGCCCGCCCGTTTGCTCGGCTACCTTTCCGAAGGCGTTGTCTGATGGCACGCACCGATGACGCCATTCTGGAAAAGGCAGCCGCCATCGAGCCGCAAAGCCTGGATCTTCTTTGCCGCCTGATCACGGCTGCAGGAGAAGGGCGGGAGGCGATCGATGACATCACAGCATCAGCCATGGCTTCGCTGGGCGTCGAGCTGGAACGCTTCGACTATGCCCCCCGTGCCGTGCCGCTGGTGGATGAGTTCGCAGCTGAAGCGCGGGCCAGCACAACGCCTGAACGTTGCCTCATCGGCCGCCTGCCGGGCGGTGGCGGTGGACGGAGCCTGCTGCTGTTCGCCCATCCCGATACGGAAGAGGTGCAAGCGGCGCCGGGTTGGGAAACCGATCCGTTTTGCCCGACGGTCAAGGACGGCCGGCTCTTCGGCTGGGGTGCCGCCGACGATCTGGCGGGGCTCGCCATGCTGGTGCAAGGCGTTTGCCTGCTCTCATCAGCCAACCTGCGGCCGAAGGGCGATCTCGTCCTGATCAGCGCACCCAGCAAGCGGCATCGACGTGGCATCGCAGCAGCGCTTCATCGAGGTGTCTCGGCTGATGCGGCCGTCTATCTGCATCCCGCGGAATCCGGCCGCGGTCTCGACGAGATCAAAGCCTACGCACCCGGCCAGCTTGAGTTCATGATCACGGTCCGCGGCCAGCAACCAAACACCGCCGAGCCGGCTCACACCGCCTTTGCGCATCAGGCGGTCAACCCATTCGAGAAAGCCATGTCGATCGCGGCAGCGCTGCGGGCCGTCGATGACAAGCGTGGCCGGGAAGTTCGCCATTCGACCATGCAGCAAGCGATCGACCGCTCGACCAATCTGATGCTCACCCATTGCGACGTCGGCTCATTGGACGAACTGAGCCGCATGCCATCGACATGTCGGTTTGGCGGGGCCATGACGCTGATACCGGGTGAAGGGCTGGACGATGTCATGGTCATCGTCGAAGAGGCCATCAAAGCCGCTGAACAGCAGGATGAATGGCTAAGCGAAAACCCACCGATCATCGAATGGCTTGCGGGCGTGAGTGCCGCCGAGACCGAACAGACATCGGACCTCTATCAAACGGTGGCAGGCGCCCTCCGGCACCTCGGCGCAACACCGAAGGTCAATCCGCTGCATACCTCGAGCGACATTCGCAACCCGATCGTCCAAAAGGACATGCCAACGGTCGGGCTAGGCCCGCTTTGCGGCAGGCTCACCATGGCAGGCAAGACCGACGAATGGGTCGACATCGCCGATTTTCACCGTGCCGTCGTCGCGACGGCGCTGGTGATTGCGGGCTGGTGTGGTGTGACCACATCACTGGGTTCCCACCGTTAGGGGCAATGTCGACGGTATGCGGCCAAGTTTGCCGACAGGGAAACAGGTCTTTATGTCGAAGACATACCGTTAGCCGCTGATCATCGTGAGCATTTCGCGCTCCAGATTGCGGAGATGGTTCTGCATGGCGCGACTTGCAGCTTTGCCATCGCCCTGGACGGCAGCATCGAGGATGGCGAGATGCTCCTTCGAATCGACGGCGACCCGATCGAACGGGTTGGTCAGTTCGAACAGCCGGGCCGGCGTGCGCGCCGACTGGATGGTGCGCGCGAGCACGACATTGCCGCTAGCATCAGCAAGCAGCCCATGCAGCCGATCATCCGCCGCCCAATGTTCCTCCACCTGATGCTGACGATTGCCAAGCGACGAGATCAGCGATTTCAGCGAGGTGGCAGCGCGCCGATCGATGTGATCGACGGCGCGGGCGGCGGCTTCAGGCTCGAGGAGCAAACGAACCTTCATGCTTTGGAAATATTCGCTCGCGGTAATGCGCCGAACCGCATAGGAGCTGCCCTCGAACTTCACCAGAAGGCCCTCGCCCAGCAGCCGAATGAGGGCTTCGCGCAGCGGCGTTCGAGAAAGCTCCAGGCTGCGCGCCAGACGCTCTTCGATCAACGGCTGGCCAGCCGGCAGGCGTCTGGTCATGATACGGTTGCGCAGGTCCAGATAGGCCTGTTCGGCAAGACTGGGCGCCATGGTTTCGACAACGGTCATAGAAGCCCCACTTCCTTCAGAACGACGCGCAGGCGTTCGATCTCTGATGCAGGCAAACGTTCGATCGGCGGGCGGACCTGATCATCGGCGAGCCGGCCCAGGAGTTTCAGACAGACTTTGAGGCGCGGGGTCGCGAAGTAGGCAGGTGCTGTCCCATAAATGGCGCGGGCGAGCGGGTAGATGTCGTCATGGGCAGCCTTGGCGGCAGCGAGATCGCCGGCGCGGATGGCGGTGTCCAGACGGATGATCGGTTCCGGCCAGACACAGGCAAGACTGACCAGGCTTCCCTCGCTGCCGAGGATGAAACATGTCAGCAGATGCTCATCACCGGACGCCATGACACCGACATCCGGCGCCACGTCCTTGATCAGCCTTCGGTTGGCCTCATAGGCCGCCGTCTCCCAGCTGCCCTCCTTGACCCCGACGACATCCGGCAGGCGTGCCAGAGCTGCGAGGACGTCGGATGAGTAGGCCATTCGACCGGCGCCGACAGGAGCCTGGTAGAGAAAGAGCGGTGCCTTGGCCACTTCGGCGACGAGCTGATGATGACGAACAACCATGTCCAGGTCGTGGCCGAGCGCCCAGCTCATCGGTGGAAACAGCAAGATCGCATCGGCACCGGCGGCAAGCGCCACTTCCGCTTCGACAGCGGCGGCTCGGCTTTCCTCCTGGTTGACACCAGCGACGATCAGCCGGTCGCCGACGACACGCCTGGCAATCTCCACGACGCGTCTTTTCTCGTCGCCGGATAGCAGAAAATTCTCGCCGGCATGGCCGTTGATCAGAAAACCTCTGAGCCCGTCGACTGCTGCAAGCGGGGCGAGATGGGTTTCGAGCGCTACCTCGTCGATCGCCGCATCATCGCCCTGCATCGGGCAAACGGTCGCTGCATAAAGTCCATGAAAACGCGTTTTTTCCTCGGGCGTCACGCTACCACTCCTTCAGCATGACCAGTCAGCAAACGATCCATCGAAAACAATGGCATGGCCGGTTCCAGGCCAAGAATATGATCGGCCAGCAGGCGTCCCATATAGGGTGCGGAGGTATAGCCTGAATGCACACTGCCGATAATAAAAAGATCGGCCAGGCCGGACACGGGTCCGATGATCGGCATGGCATCGGCGGTCTCGGCCTCGAAGCCGAGCCAGCTTCGAAGTATGCGGCCACGCTTGAGCGCCGGCACGGCATGGGCGGCAAGCTGCACATTGCCGATCAGGTTTTCCGGGATGATCGCAGTTTCGCCGCTCTCCCGATCACCTTTGCCCTGCCAGCCGCCGCCGATCAGGACCGTGCCGTTGGCGAACTGCTTCAGTGACAAGAGACCGCTCGCGATGGTGATCACCGTCCGCATGGCCGGTGGCAGGCGCTCCAGGATCACCAGCTGGTTGATCAGCGTCTTGACCGGGAGGTCGATATCCAGAAGGGCCAAAAGCGGCTCCAGCCAGACACCGCCGGCGAGCACCAACCGCTTGGTATCGACGATGGTGCTGTTGATGTGGACGCGAAAACCATCGGACAGTCGATCAATGGCGGTGACCGGTTGATGTTCTAGAACTGTGCAACCCGTTTCCTCGAGGGCCCCCTTATAGGCAAGACCGGTAAGGTAGGCAGGAACATGGCCGTCGATCGGCGAATGGGCCGCGAGTTTCAGCGTGTCGCTGAGCCCGGGTTCGACCTCCCTGGCGCGATCAGGCGCGATGATCTCGATCGGCGCACCTTGTTCCCGGCGCACCGCCGAACGCTGCTCAAGGAGGGCCGCCTCGGCTTCCGTGAAGGCAAGGCAAAGGCCGGGGGTGGGGACGACACCGACGTCGTGGCCGAGCCATTCCCTGGCGCTGGTCCAAAGCTGCCAGCCTTCGAGCGCGTAGGGAATGAGAGCCGCGCGGGTCATATGCAGGGTCAGCGTGCCGGCATTCACACCGGAGGCGCTGCGCGCGATGGCGTCGCGCTCGATCAGCGCGGTGCGCATGCCGCCATGTGCAAGCCAAAGCGCCGTCGTACACCCCATGATGCCGCCACCGACCACGACGGCGTCGAAGCGGCTCATAACGGTGCGGCCCTGGGAATCGGGATGTCCTCATAGGTGACGTCGCCGACCAGATCGGCGACCGGCACCGGGCGAATAGGCGCCCGCCCCGTCCAAAGGCCAACCTGTTCACGGCCACCGACATGGTCGGCAAGGAGCGCTGCAACGGCTTCGCCACACAGCCTGCCCTGGCAGGGTCCCATGCCGGCGCGCGTCCAGGCCTTGAGTTGATCGATGGTCGATGCGCCCGCGTCGATCGCGGCATCGATCTTTTCGCGCGTCACGTCCTCGCAGCGGCAAATGATCGTTTCTGCGCTGAGCGCTTCGATGTCGTCGTCGCGCGGTGCCGTCATCGCCGCCATGGCCTCCCCGAACCTGGCGGCGCGGGCAAGTGCCGTTTGCGTCGACGACGCTTGCGCGTCGAACCCGGCCCGATCGAGATGGCCCAGATCGTGGGCAGCGGCGAGACCGGCGAGCTTGCCGGCCGAAGCGGCGGCGGCGGCACCACGTATGCCTGCGCCGTCGCCGCATGCCATCAGCCCCTCGACGCTGGTCCGGCCGACGGCATCCAGCGCCGGCACCCATCCGCCGCGCTCGGCCGCAAAACGATGACGCGCGCCCAACAGGCGGGTGATCTCGGTCGACGGCGTCAACCCATGGCCGACGGCGACGGCATCAGAGGTGATCGCATCACCTGCTTTGGTTTTGGCAAGGAGAGCACCTCGATCGGCCGTGACCTCGACCACGCCGTCGCCATGACGTATCGGAACGCCGGCGCGACGTAGCCTGGCCCACCAGCCGACGCCACGCCGGAGCAGATCGGGGCGGCTCGCAAGCTTCGGCAGGGCTTTCAGCCAACAGGTGCGAGGCGACTGATCGAGTACGGCGACAACCTCGCCGCCGAGCTCCAGAATGCCGGCGGCGACCGCAGCGAGAAGGGGGCCTCGGCCAGCTACCAGCGTCCGTTTCCCCGGTAAGGTTGCTTCCGCCTTGAGCAAGATGGTGGCCGCAGCAAGGCCGATAACACCGGGCGTGGTCCAGCCGGGAAAGGGGATTACTCTTTCAGTTGTGCCGGTCGCCAGGATCAGCCGGCCGGCTTCGATCCTTTCCGGGCCATCGCGGCCGATGGTGTGGATGATGAACCCCGGCTCGACCAGCCAGACACGCCGGCCGAAAGCGAGCCGTGCGCCGGATTGCTGCAACATGTTTCGAAGCCGGTCGCCTTCCACGATTTCCGGCTTGGGTTTCGAACGCCTGACGGCCGGCGCCCGATAGACCTGACCGCCCGCCGCCTTCGCCTCGTCGATGACCAGACAGTCAAC
Organism: Geminicoccales bacterium; assembly: GCA_050633905.1. Taxonomy (GTDB): domain Bacteria; phylum Pseudomonadota; class Alphaproteobacteria; order Geminicoccales; family Geminicoccaceae; genus JANQPX01. The sequence continues at coordinate 29,403 of JBOEHJ010000043.1, read as the reverse complement.
GCCTGCGGCCGTTGCCGCCATCGCCGCATGGGTGCCGGCAGGACCGGCGCCGATCACCGCGAGCTCCACGCGCCTTGTCACGTCGATGGCCCCGTTACGATGCGCATGTCTGGCTCGACCGCGACCAGGCAGGCCTGGCGCCTGACGCCGTCGATTTCGACCAGGCATTCCTGGCAAACACCCATCATGCAGAAAGCGCCTCGCGGCAAGCCGCTCGGGCTTCGACGCAAGGTGCGCATGCCGGCGCGCAGTAAGGCGGCCGCCACCGAAAGGCCGAGCTCGGCGTCGAACGGTCGACCGTCAACCTCGATGCGTGTCGTCTGTTGTGCGGGCAGAGCTGAGCTTTCCATTGACAGCGAAGATTTGTGGTGATCCGATGATATGCGGATCGTATACAGACTGTAGCCGATCCCTCACTGGTCACCAACCTCTATCGGCCTCAAATACGCCACACCTGTTGCCGCCGGCCTTGCGCCGCAATCAATGGAGGATATCACCTTGTTGTTATCGCGCTTGAAACAATGGTCACTCGCCGTCGTCGGCGTGGTCGCCGTACTCGGTGCTCAGCCGGCACTGGCCCGCACGCTCGACGAGGTGCTGAGTTCCGGTAAGCTGATTGTCGGCGTCAACCCGACCCTGCCCCCGCTCGGCATCTTCAATGACAAAAATGAGATCGACGGTTTCGATGTCGACGTCTCGAAAAAGATTGCCGAGATGCTGGGGGTCGAGCTTGAGGTTGTCCAGGTCGGCTCGCCGGATCGCATTCCGTTCGTCTCATCCGGTAAGATCGACTACGTCATGGGCGCGATGACCAGAAACACGGAGCGGGCCAAGGTGATCGATTACACCGTGCCGGTTCATACCGAAGTGTTCGGCGTGCTGACCACCGAAGACAAGCCTTACGCCGATTGGAAGGAACTGGACGACGAAGGTGTGACACTGGTGCAGGTACGCGGCACCACGCCGATCAAGTTCATCGAGGAGAATTTGCCAAAGGCGGAAGTGACGCTCCTGGACAACTACCCCGACGTGATTCGAGCCCTCGCCCAAGGGCGCGGTGATGCGATGATCGACGTGATCGATTTCGTCGGCGAGCACATGAACAAGCATGACGTCGCCTGGAAAGTCGTCGAGACGCCTGTCGATATCTATTATTGCGGGCTTGGCGTCGCCAAAGGGAACTACAGCCTTCGTGACTGGCTGAACACCGCCGTCTACGAGATGCACAGAAGCGGCTTCATCGACGAAGCCTGGAAGAAATGGTTCGGCATCGACATGATCTTTCCGGTCCAGGCCACACCCTACTTCTAAGACGTGATCACATGATCCAGGCGCTGACGGCGGAGCTGGCTACGTGAGCTACACGCTGCAATTCGGACAGGTTTGGGGGTATCTCCCTTATCTTGCCGCCGGCGCCTGGATTTCGCTGCAGATCGCTTTTTTCGCCTTTCTGGGCGGCATGGTGCTGGGCCTACTCGGCGCCATGGGCAAAAGCTTCGGGCCGGTCTGGATCAGAAAGATCATTCAGAGCTACGTCGTTTTCTTCATGAACACGCCGCAGCTCGTCCAGATCTATTTTCTATTTTTCGCGCTTCCCGATGCCGGCATTCTTCTGAGTTCCTACGAAGCCGTGCTGATCGGCATGACACTCAATGCCGGCGCCTATCTCACCGAAATTCAGCGCGCCGGCTTCGAGAGCGTGCACCAAAACGAGCTCGATGCCGCCGAGACCCTGGGTATGTCGCGCTGGCAGTCGGTGCGCTACGTGATCCTTCCCCACATCATGCGCGTCCTGTTCCCGCCCTTGTCCAACCACTACATCCTGATGACCCTTGGCACGTCGATGGCCGCGATCTTCGGGGTCGAAGAGCTGACCGGACGTGCCTTCAACGTCAACGCCGAAACCTTCCGCTCGATCGAGGTCTTTTCTCTGACGGCCGGCCTCTACGTCATCATCACGTTGATCGCATCGATCCTGCTGGCGCTGCTCGGCCGCCATCTGTTTCGTGCTCGGATGAGGATCCTCTGATGTTGGAGCGGATCATCGAGGAGCTGCCTGAGTTTCTCGGCTATTACAATCTCCTCTTTCTCGGAAAAGCGCTGATTGCCACCTTCATGCTGTCGGCCGCTGGCTGCCTAGTCGGCTTTGGTGCTGGCTTCATGATCGCCGCTCTTCGTCGCGCCGATGCCCGCTGGCTTTGGCCATTCAAGGCGGTCGCGATCGCCTTCGTCGAACTGTTTCGGCGTATCCCGTTCCTGGTCACATTGATGTTGGTGTTCTTCGCTTTCCAGCTCTCGGGCTTCGATCTGTCGACCTTCAGTGTCGCCTTGATCGCCGTCTGCCTGATCGCCACCGCGTTCATCGCCGAGATCGTCCGAAGCGGCCTCGATTCGGTCCACGGCAACCAATGGGATGCGGCCACAGCCTTGAACATGAGTTATCTGCAGACGCTTCGCCTGGTGGTGGTGCCGCAAGCGTGGAAGGTCATGCTGCCTCCCGTCTTCAGTTTCTTCATCCTCTTTATCAAGGATACGGCTCTCGCCTCCCAGATTGGTGTCTTGGAGCTCACCTATGCTGGCAAGGTCCTGAATAACAAAGGCTTCTCAGCCGCCCTCGTCTTCGGCACGATTCTCATCCTCTATTTCGCCCTCTCCTATCCCCTGGCCCGGTTCGGCGCCCACATGGAGGCTCGCCTTGCATCATCTCGAGATCGACGGGCTTAGCGCTGCCTACGGCCGCGAGCCTGTCCTCCAAGACATCTCACTTGCGATCGACAAAGGCGAGATCATGGCGCTAATCGGCCCATCGGGTTCCGGCAAGAGCACGCTTCTACGCGTTCTGGTCGGCCTTCTCCTGCCGAATGGCGGCGGCGTCACGCTCGCAGGCGAGAGAATCGACTACAAGAACCGCGCCCAGCTCAAACGCCTGCGCGACCGTTTCGCCATCGTGTTTCAGCAATATAACCTGTTCCAGAACATGACGGCCCTCGACAATGTCACGGTTGCGCCGGTGAAAGTGAAGGGGCGTCCCCGGCGCGAGGTCGAGGACGAAGCGAAAGCCCTTCTGGAAAAAGTCGGGCTCGCCGAGAAATTCAACGCCTATCCCGACGAGCTCTCCGGCGGTCAGCAGCAACGGGTCGCGATCGCGCGAGCACTTGCCTTGCGCCCGGAAGTCCTGCTGCTGGATGAGGTCACATCGGCGCTCGACCCGGAGCTGGTCGGCGAGGTGCTGGACAGTATCCGGCTCTTGGCGGAGGAAGGGATGACCATGCTGATCGTCAGCCACGAGATGGGCTTCGTTCGCGAGGTTTCGTCGCGCGCCGCCTTTATGGCGGATGGACGGGTGGTCGAGGTGGCCCCGCCTGCCACCCTCTTCGATGCACCGCGCGAACCGCGCACGCGGGATTTCGTCGCCCGTATCTTGCGGCACTGACCATGCGCGGCATGGAGCGGTTACCTGGGTCGGCGTTGCTGGAAGGGGCGGTGGATAGCCACGTCCATGCCTGCCCGCATCTGAACGCGCGCACCGTGACCGTTTTCGAAGCGGTGCGCCAGGCTGCAGCGGCCGGCATGCGTGGCCTCGGGCTCATGGATAACTTTTGCAATAGCGCCGGCTACGCTGCACTTGCCATGCAGGAGCTCGGTGATCTCGGCGTCGATGTGTTCGGCGGTCTGATCATGGAACCACCGGCGGGCGGCGTCACCCTGGAAGCGGTCGAGGCAGCGCTCGGCTATGGCTACGGCCCCAGCACCGCCGCTCGGTTTGTTTCGTTGCCGACCCACCATACCCGCCACATCGCAACCTTGGAGAAGCGCAGCAAAGCCTACATCGAAAGCTGCTGTTTCATCCCTAAAGCCGGCGAGCTCCCCGATCCTTTGCCCGCCATTCTCGACCGCATCGTCGAAGCGGATGTCGTACTCAATACAGGCCATCTATCCGGACCTGAGGCGCTGCGTCTGGTCGAGATCGCCAAGCAGCGCGGGCTGCAACGCATCCTGGTGCCGGCGTCGCACTACCAAAAAGATGAGGTGCGCGCACTCGCCAAGCTCGGTGCTATCGCCGAGCTCTCTTTCTTCTTCGTCAGCCACGCGACCCAGGCTGGACTGACCCATGTCGACGCTCAGGCCCATACGGTGCCGCCCGTCTCGCTGCCAGTGATGGTCGAACTGATCCGCGCGGCAACGCCTGAGCAAACGATCGTCAACAGCGATGCTGGCGTCTTCATCCTGCCTCCCCCTGTCGAGGCGTTACGCGAATTTCTTTTGCTGCTGAAAAGCGCTGGATTCTCGCGGGATGAGTTACTGATCATGTCGAGCAAGAACCCTGGTCAACTGTTTCATATCGGCAGTCAACGTTGAACTCCAGTTTTCGGCATGAATTCGGCTTGTCCATTCTGACGACGCCATGGATTTCCCGGTGCACCAATCCGCGACCCCTGTGCTCTAGGTGATCAAGACATTCGCCGACGATATGAGCGGCTCGCTGACTACCCGGCCCAGCATGCAGGCGATGCTCAGCTTTCTCCGTCAGCGCAGGAAGCTGGGCACGGTCGTCATTATCGATGACATCAGCCGTCTGGCACGTGGTATTGAAGCCCATCTGCAGCTGCGCACGGTCCTGATTGAAGCTGGCGGCAAGCTTGAAAGNNCATCGAATTCGGCGAAGACTCCGATTCGATCCTCGTCGAAAATCTGCTCGCCAGCGTCTCGCAACTCCAGCGTCAGAAAAACGGCGAGCAGACCATCAACCGCATGCGTGCCCGTGCGCTCAATGGCTACTGGGTGTTCCAGGCACCAATTGGCTCTGAATATTTACACGAACGCGGTCGCGGCAAAATACTGGTTCGCAAGAAACCCATCGCCACCATCCTGCAGGAAGCGCTCGAAGGCTATGCATCCGGACGGCTGGAGACGCAGGTCGAGGTGAAACGCTTTCTCGAGAGCTTTTCCGAGTTCCCGAAAGATACGGCGACGGAACTGATCCACAATTAGCGCATCTATGACATTCTGACCCGTCCGATCTATGCAGGTTATCTCGAGGTGCCGAATTGGAATGTCAGCCTGCGCAAAGGTCAGCACGAAGGGCTGATCAGTTTCGAGNNCCTTTCAGAAAATCCAGAGCCGTCTAAGCACAGGTGCCAAGGCGCCGGCGCGCAAGGACATCAACGCTGATGTTCCATTACGCGGGTTTGTCCTCTGCGAAGATTGCAGCAAGCCGCTCACGGCCTGCTGGTTTAAAAGCAAGACTGGCAAGAAGCATCCGTATTATCTGTGCCCCACGAAAACCTGTGCCAGCTATCGGAAATCGATCCGTCGCGATGCGCTCGAAGGCGAATTCAGCACATGCTTCACGCTCTCCAGCCGACATCGAAGCTCTATGACCTTGCCCGCACGATGTTCAAGAATGCCTGGACGCAACGTCAGGCACAGACCGACGCCTTAAGAGCAAATCTGGAAACCGCCAGGATCGACGAACAGCTCGAAGGCTTGCTGGATCGAATCGTTGACGCTTCCAACACATCAGTGATTGCCGCCTATGAGGCCCGGATTGGCAAGCTGGAACGGGAGAAGCTTGTCATTCCCGAAAAGCTGGACAATTACGCTAAGCCTCGCCATAGCTTCGAGGAGTTGTTCGAACTCGCTTTTGATTTCTTGCGAAACCCTTGGAAACTCTAGGATTCTGGTCAACTCACCTCAAGCGCACGGTGCTCAGATTGGCCTTTTGCGAGCACGTCGCCTACTGCCGAAAAGAAGGACTTCGAACCCCGAAAATGGCGTTGCCATTCAAGCTGATAGGGGGACTAGAGATGGGTGAGATGGCGCGCCTCGAAGGAGAAAGTTCGAACGCGCTGTTCGAGATTTTGGAGGGGTGGAACACCTATCTTAAAGCGGTTAAAGGCGACCTGCGGAGGCCAGCGCTATAACAAGTGCAACCCGTTTTTTGAGCATGATTCAACAGGAATTCTCCGCATCGACGACAGCGCTAGCACATCGACCGGGAAAGGTGTCGCCCGGCATCACCCCACGCCTGACAGAAGAAGAACACGCCAGACTGCGGCTACTCTGCTGAGATGTTCCGGTCAGCACCTATGTTCGACAACGGATATTTGGTGATGAAGTTGGTCGTCGAAATCGGCGCAGCCATGCCCCTGTACAAGACCAGCAAGCGTTAGCGCAGGTCATCGGTCTGCTCGGCGAAAGCCGTATCGCCAATAGCCTATAGTTCTGACGTCACTGTCCAGTTATCAGAAGGTTCAGCTTGTGGTTAAGCCAGTGTGAGACGGGCTGTTTGTTCTTTAGATATCAATGAAGGCAGCAAGCATGTAAGGCCCGTCGCCTTTGCGTAATGGCTGGCGAAGGTTGTTAGAATCGAAATGGCTGTGATCTGCCGGGCAAGCTTTGGCGAAAGTCTTGATAGCTCGTTTCAGTGGCGCGGTCGTAAAGATCCTGCAGCGCGGCTATGGGATCGGCGGCAAAGTCGATGCGCAGATTGAGTGGCCAAGGGGCCTCATCTTGAACCAATATTGCGGCGGAACAAGTGCCGCGCTTGTCGCCGCCTTCAGCCTCTCCAGCCTTGAGCACCGCCAGAAGCCTCGCCGCGAGTGGGGAACCTTTCGAATGCCCAAATGCCGCCTTCATTGTTGGCAAAACTCGATCATTCGACAGCATATTGCCGCCTAGGGCCAAACCGTCATCTTCGATGGCCTCATAAGCAGGCTCGTTGGCGCTACCCGTCGCGGCGGCTGTCCGGCCATCCCGATCCATGACCAGCACTTGGCGCCAATCACGGCCCTGATCGCGTGACGTAAGAGCGTCGACCACCTCTCTTGCCCTCCAGCCATTCTCCAAAAGCCGAAGGCCGTCCTCAGCGTAGAGCGGATTGGTCGTGTAGCCCTGTGTAGCGATCGCGCCGATGCCGGGGCGGAGATGGGGAACTTGCGCGCCGACGGCGATTTTGCCGGTGGCAGTGGCGACGCCGATGAAGCCAGTCGCAGGATCGCGGGCGATGATCGAGAAGGTCATGTTTTTGCCAGGTCATCGATGGCACGCACGCCAATGGTAACCTGATCACGGCCGCTGAGCGATATCAGGCGGCCTTTGCGGACAACGCAATAGGGTTCGGTGATCGTATGTCCAAGGGCACGGCCATCCCGTTGAACCAAGGCTGCAAAGTCGATGACGGCGCCATCCCGGCCGGGGCCGAGCCAGCTCGACTGCGTGACGGTGATGCTGATGGTACAGCCTGCATCGTCGATCTCGACCGCATTGACGGCGCCGAATTCGATCGGCGTGCCGGCGACAATCTCGATGGAGAAGTTGGCACGGTCCAATGGGTTCATAATGTCGAGGGCGACAGATGCTGCAAGATCGGCGAGGGGCTGGTGAGGATGAATGGCGTTGTGCAACACCGCTACGGCGGCCGAGCCGGCCGTGGCGTTACTAATCAGTGCTCTGCCGAGATCGCCGCGGCGCTGGACATGGGCGCTGTTGCCGGCGAAGGCCTCGCCGTCGAGACCGATGGCGATGATACCGGCATCGGCTTCGGGATTTTGCTCAAGGACGAGTTCGGCCGCCCGCGCTGCGGGCTCGCCGGACTGCATGTGGGCGAGGACGGCCTGGTTGAGCGGAACACCATCTTTGCCCGGCATATTGGGCAGACGGTGACCGGTGACGAGACCGACACCGGACGTCGCCGGCGTGAACTGACTAAGCGGTGCCGGACGATCCGGCCCGCTGGACATGAGCCCAGCGAGCGGTGCGGATGCGATCTCAGGCGGTGGTAGGACGCCCGTCCTCTCACCATCGGTAAACAGCGTTGCCGTGCCGCCGCGCTGGGTTTCGGCGCGCAGCAGCTCACCGTTTGCCGTGATTGCGACGAAGCTGACGAAGCCGCCGATGGCGCCGCGCCCGACTTTTTCGACGGCCGCCAAAGCCTTGAAGGCGGCAAGGCCGGCGCTCGGCCCGCGCACCGCAATGCCGATGGTCATGCCGCCACCCAATGTTCGGCCGCGACTTCCTCCAGCGGGCCGTTCGGCATGGCATCGACATCAAGGACTGGCAGCACCCCGCGCTTTCGACCGGGATCCGGCACTGGCACGGCGGCGAGCAACGTCTTGGTATAGGCATGACGAGGATCGTTCAGCACGGTTTGCCTCGGCCCCATCTCGACAATCCGCCCTCTGTGCATCACGGCGACCCTGTGGCTCATCTGCTCCACCACCGCCATGTCGTGGCTGATGAACAGAAATGCGAGACCGAGCGACTGCTGTAGCTCCAGCAGCAGGTCAAGAACCTGAGCTTGTACGGAGACATCGAGCGCCGAAGTCGGCTCGTCCGCAACGATCAGCTTCGGACCTGGCCCGAGCGCGCGGGCAATGCAGATGCGCTGGCGCTGGCCGCCGGAGAACTCGTGAGGATAACGGCGCATGTGATCGGCTTCCAGCCCGACCCGGCGAAACAGCTCTGCCGTGCGGTCTTCGAGTTCGGCCCCGGTGGCCACACCGTGGATCACCATCGGTTCCCTCACCAGCCGCCCCGCACTCATGCGCGGATTGAGCGAAGCAAACGGATCCTGAAAAATCATCTGCATGGTGCGGCGCGCACTTCGTAGACTTGTTTGCCCGAGACTTCGGAGATCTGTCCCGTCCATCTCTATCTTGCCCGTGTCGACATCAATGAGGCGGAGCACGGCGCGGCCGGTGGTGGACTTGCCGGAGCCGCTTTCGCCAACCAGGGCCAGGGTTTCCCCGGGGGAGAGGTCGAAACCGACATCTTCGATAGCGAGCACGCCTTCGTCACGCGAAAACCAGCCGCCATTTCGAAAGCGTTTGGTCAGGTTCCTGGCGCTGACCAAGGTTTTGTCGCGGTCCGGCGTCTTCGGGTGGTCAACGACCACCGGCGGTTCGCGCGTTTCAGCCAGCGAGCCGAGCCTGGGCACGGCGGCAAGCAGCTTTTGCGTGTAGTCTCCCTTCGGCGCGTCGAACACCGCACCGACCGTGCCTTCCTCGACCTTGCGGCCACTGTTTAAGACCACCACCCGGTCTGCCATCTCGGCGACCACGCCCATATCGTGGGTGATCAGAATGATGCTGGTGCCGAAGTCGCGCTTCAGGTCGCGCATGAGATCCAAGATCTGCGCCTGCACGGTGACATCGAGCGCCGTGGTCGGCTCGTCCGCGATCAGGATGGTTGGATCGGAGGCCATGGCCATGGCAATCATGATGCGCTGGCGCATGCCACCGGAGAGTTCGTGCGGATATTGCTTGAGCCGGCTCGCCGCCTTTGGAATGCGCACCCGATCGATCATCTCGACCGAGCGGGATTCGGCCTCGCGCGTGCTCATGCCTTTATGGACGATCAGCCCTTCAGTGAGCTGGCGGCCGATGGTCAGCACCGGGTTCAGCGAGGTCATCGGTTCCTGGAAGATCATGGTGATGCGATCGCCGCGGAGACCGGTGATCTCAGCTTCGGACATGGCGAGAAGATCACGGCCCTCGAAGCGGGCTCGGCCCGCCTCGATCGTTGCAGTGCCGGGAGTTAGCAGTCCCAGTAGCGCCAGGCTGGAGACGCTCTTCCCCGAGCCGCTTTCACCGACGATGGCGAGCGTCTCGCCAGCTTCGAGTTTGTAAGAGAGCGCCTGAACTGCCTGGTTACGCGTCCGCCCGCGCCCGAAGCTGACCGAGAGGTTCTCGACATTCAGGACATGCGCCGTATCAGTGAACGAAGTCATCGCATGACCTGACGTGGGTCAAGCACCTCGCGGATGCCGTCGCCGAGGAGGTTGAAGCCGAGGACGGTGATCGCGATCGCCATGCCTGGAAAAATCATCATCCAGGGTGCTCGGCTGATCAGGTCGCGCGAGGAGGACAGCATGAAGCCCCATTCCGGTTGGGGCGGCTGTGCGCCGAGGCCGAGGAAGGAGAGACCGGCGGCGGCGAGCACGGCTGTCGAGATGCCGAGCGTGCCGACGACGATCAGGGTCGGGATGACGTTAGGAAGGAGGTGCAGAAAGATCATGCGGATATGGCCGGCGCCTGCGGCGATTCCTGCTTCGAAATAGGGCTTGCCCTTCTCGACCAGGACGATCGAGTGGGTGACGCGGGCGTAGAACGGGATCGAGGCGATGCCGATGGCGATCATCGCGTTGGTGAGGCCGATGCCGAGAATGGCGAGGCAGGCAAGGGCGATGACGATCTCGGTAAACGAAAAGAGCACGTCGACCAGGCGCATTAAAATGCGCTCCGTCCAGCCGCCGGCATAGCCTGCCACCAGGCCGAGGAGGAGGCCGGATGTCAGGGAAATTCCGACGGCGATGACGCCGATCTGGAGGGTCAGGCGGGCACCAAAGACGATGCGGCTAAAGACATCCCGGCCGAAATCGTCGGTGCCGAACCAGTGTCCGGAGGAAGGAGGTTGGAAGCGCGGGCCAGCGCCCATGCGCAGCGGATCGTGCGGTGCGATCCAAGGTGCGAACAGGGCGGCGACGATCAGAATTGCGACGATCGCAAGGCCGATCACGCCGCTCGGGCTCTTCAAGAGCTGACGCCAAAGGCCAGTTGAGCGCGGTGATGCCATCACCTCGATCATCGTCGCCATCAGCTGTACCGGATCCTGGGATCGAGGGCGGCGTAAAGCAGATCGATGACCAGCGACACCAGCACGACGACAGTCGCGAAAAACAAAATAAAACCCTGGATCAGCGGGTAGTCGCGGGCGAACACCGCCTCGATCGCCAGGCGGCCGACGCCGTTCCAGGCGAACACGTTCTCGACGACGATCGCACCGCCCATCATATAGGCGAACTGCAGGCCCATCATCGAGACGATCGGCACCAGGCCGGCGCGAAGGGCGTGGCGATAGAGGACGATCGATTTGGGCAGCCCCTTGGCGCGGGCCGTTCGAACAAAATCCTGGTCGAAGATGTCGATCATGGCGGAGCGGGTGAGGCGCGCGAGCACGGCGGCGTTGCCGAGGCCGAGGGTGAGCGCGGGAAGGATCAGGCTCTTCCAGTCCGAGCCCGCGACCGGCAGCCAGCCAAGCTGCAGCGAGAAGAAAAAGAGGAGCAGCATTCCGAGCCAAAAATGGGGCATGGAGACGCCGAGGATGGCGATGATCATGGCGCCGACATCGATGATCGTGCCGCGCTTATAGGCGGCGAGAAAGCCGAGGGAGAGCCCGATCACGACAGCAATCGCGAGGCTGGTGGTGGCTAACAAAAGCGTTGGCGGGAAGCGTGTCAGAAGAATGTCGAGGACGGGCTGGTTGCCGACAATCGAGCGGCCGAGATCGCCTTCGAACAGACGGCCGATATACATAGCGTACTGGATGTAGATGGGTTGATCGAGGCCGAGGGCCACCCGCACCGCCTCGATCTGTTCCGGCGTCGACTGGAACTTCGCGTACATGATCCGGACCGGATCTCCGGGCACCGCATGGATCAGGAGCGTGACCGCTACAGTGGTGATCCAGATGGTGACGAGGGCGGCGAGAATCCGCTGGATGACATAGCGGATCATCGCCCTCGCTCCATTATCGGTGCGTCGCCGACGAAGAAATCCCGCCTTCAAAGCCTGGGGCGCAAACCGCCGATCCGGGCAAAAAAGGCGGGAACGTCAATGCTGTCGACATTCGACTAGTTCTTGATGGTGACGTCGTTGAACATCGGGTGGAGGAAGGGGCCGATCTTGAGGCCTTCGACCTCCGGGCGCACGGCGAACACCCACTCCCAGCCCGGCGTGTAGAGGCCGATATGGACGGCGTTCTCCATCAGATGCTTGATCACGGCCTGCACTTTATCCAGGCGCGCTTCCGGCTCGAGGGTGGTGCGGGTTTCTTCGAGCATGGCATCCAGCTCCGGCGTGTTATAACCGGAATAGGCGCCGGGGCTGTGCCAGAGCGCGTACAGAATATCCGGATCGTACCAGGACCAGGTCATCATGTCGAAGGTGCCGGGGGTGTCGTCGACCGTCTCGTTCTGCTCCTTCACCCGCGCGTTCATGGTGCCGATGTCCATGATCTCGATCGAAACGTTGATGCCGACCTGGGACAGCTGGCTCTGGAAGATTTCGGCGAGCTTGTGACGATTGCCACCGGTCCAGACGAACATGGTGGTCTCGAGCGGGTTGTCCGGGCCATAGCCGAGTTCACCGAGCAAGGCGACGGCCTTGTCCGGATCGTAGTCGTAGCCGTATTGCTGACAGAAATCTTGGTCGTTGCCGAACACGCCGCGGGCGATCGGGCACCATTCGCGCTGGCTGAGGCCGCCATAGATGATGTCGATCGCGGCCTGCGGATCGGTGGCATAGGCGACCGCCTGGCGCGCGCGCACGTCATCGAAGGGTGGGCGTGAGATGGCGAACTCCCAGAACACGTTCTGACCGGTGTTCTCGGCCACCATGATCTCAAGCTCGCCTTCGCTCTCGATCGCCGGGATGTCGTCGAAGGGCGGCTCGGCGATGTGGATCTCGCCGGTCTTGAGGCCAGCAAGGCGGGTCTGCGCTTCCGGCACGGTCTTGACTGTCAGCGTGTCGACATTGACCGGGCCCTTGTTGTCGAAGGGGCGGCCGTAATTGGTGTAATCCGGGTTCTTTTCGAGCGAGACCGTATCGCCCTTCACCCAGTCCACCAGCTTGAACGGGCCGGCGCCGATGCCGGTCGAGCTACCGAAGGTTTCCGGATCGTTGGTGTCGCAGACCATCGAGGAGAAGCTATCGGCGAGGAAGGGGAGAAACGGTCCGAACTTGCTCTCGAACGAAAATTTGACGGTGAGATCGTCGACCACCTCGACAGAGGAGATCGGGCCCCAGCTGGTCTTGGTCAGGCTAGGATTACTGTCATCGAAGGCACGGTCGACGGTGAACTTCACGTCATTGGCGTCGAACGGCGTGCCGTCATGGCACAAGACGCCGTCTTGCAGGGTAAATGTGTACTCCAGCCCGTCGTCGCTGACGACCCAGGATTTTGCGATGTGGGGCTGCGGTTGTCCCTCCATATCGAAGGCGAGGAGGGTCTCGTAGATCTGGTCCCAGACCTGCATCGAGAGCGTGCTGGTCGCGCGGTGCGGATCCAGGCTGTCGATATCGCCGTAGCGCGCCCAGACCAGGTCGGCGGCCTGGGCTGAGAGGGTCGTCGTCGTTAAGGCGAGGGCAACCAGCGACGTTTTGATGAGATCGGGTGGGCGCGGCATCGGGCGTCTCCTTTTTCATTGCGCAGCTCTGTTGCCAAGAGCTTGCAGGCCAGTGAAACGGAGGTCAAATAAATTTCAATTGTGAAATCACTAATTTCATAATTGACGATTTTCTTGTGCGAAATCTCGATCTTGGCGCGAAGGCTGAAACCGTCACCAGTCCCCGGCCTGGCCATCTTCCCAATCGCTGTGGATGCTCTCGATACGCCGCAGCCGTTCGATCGATGCCTCACCGAGATGAGCGGCCAGCGATGAGCAGAGATGGATCATCAGGCTGACGGCCGAGGTCGGTGAATCGAAGACGCTCGCCCCCACCGTTCGACAGCGCAGCATGACCGCGTCCGCGTTCGAGGGGGGCTGGCTCGCATAGTCCGTGACGAACACGATCTTGGCCTCGGCCTTTCCTGCGGAGCGCAGGATGTTGCGCAATGCGCGGGTCCGCCTCGACAGGCCGAAGACCAGCATGGCGTCGCTGGGCGAGATCGAGGCGAACTCTTCCGGCACGGAGAACCCGCCGATCGGGATCATGCGGATATCCGGTCGGATCTTGATCAAAAGGGCCCGGGCGAAGTGGGCCAGCGGGTAATTGTCGCCGAAGCCGACCACCCACAGCTTGTCCGCTCTAGCCAGCATGCGAACCGCGCGGCTGAGATCGTCCGAGCGCTGCTGCTCGATGCTGCGCACCAGGTTCTGCACCTCGCTCTGCAGATGCTGGCTGAGATCGACTTGATGGTGGGCGAGGCGATGCATGCGCGCGCCGAACTCGACCGGCTGCGGATCGGCGCCCTGCTCTCGCGCGGCTCGCTGCGCCGTCTTGAAGCTCGGATAGCCGAGCCGCTGGAAAAAGCGCGTCGTCGTCGCTTTGGACACCGTCGCTCGTTCGGCCAATTGCGCCGCCGACTGTTCGACCACCGCCATCGGTTGCTCGAGAAGAAGGTCCGCGAGCCGCCGCTCACCTCGAGGCATGGCGTCATAACAATCGAGAATACGCTGCGCCAAGCGTGCTGATGATTCCACGAACCGATCCTGATAATTTCACAACTGAAACGACTTTGCCGCAAATTTCGCCAGTGATCAAAGGGAATTGCTTAGCCGACGAGCAGACGGTCCGAACATTGATCGGTCACAGCGTCGAAAGACTGGCGATCGGCCAGCCGATAAAATGTGGCGCGCTTTTTGCTTAGGACAATTGATGAGCGGCCCGGGCTCCCAGGACCAACCGAAAGCCCGGGCCTCCTCGAGGAACCAAGCCCCAAGGAGGCAAGACTATGTGCGAGCGTGACGGTAATCGCAACTTCCCGGATCTTTCCAACATCAGTTTCGGCAGACGGCGCTTCATGAAGGGCGCTGCCGCAGGCGCGCTGACCGTGGGCCTTGGCAGCGGTCTCGCCGGCCAGGCCCGTGCCGAGAGCAGCGTGACATCCACGCACGGCACCGGCTTTTGCAACCTGCCGCTGTTCGTGAGCCATGCCCGCCAGACCGCCAAGGAGGACGGGCTCACCCTGGAATTCGTCAACACCCCGACCTTCGCCGAACACGTCACCTTCCTCGGCACCGGCCAGGTCGATGTCGGCGTTCTCCCCTATACCAGCTTCGTCGCCCTTTATGATGCGGGCGCACCGGTCAAGATCGTCGCCGGCTCCGGCATCGAGGGCTGTGCGATCGTCAGCCAGCCGGGGCTCGATACGGCGGACAAGCTGAAGGGCAAGACCATCGGCACCTTCCAGCTCGACACCCTGGAGGTGCTGCCGTTCGACTGGCTGAAGGAAAACAACGTCGACTTTGCCGACGTCAATGTCCGTTATATGGGCAACACGCCGGAGGCGGTGGAGGCGTTCAAGGCAGGAGCACTCGACTGGATCTGCACCATCGAGCCCTACGCGACCTCGCTGCTTCAGGACGTCGAGGGCAGCCATCTTCTCTCGGACGGCAAGGACATCTACGGCGCCAACTACACGGACTGCGTGCTGTGCGCGCGAGACGAGCTGATCGCCGAGAACCCGGATGGGATCAAGGCGTTGATCGAGGCGATGATGAAGTCGCAGCTCGCCTTCGAGCAGGACACCCAGACCGTGCTCGATGAGGTCGTCGGCACCTACTACAAGACCTCGATGGAGAACGCCGTAATCGGCTCGACCAAGCAGCCGCCGATGGTCGATCAGCGCGATCAGACCGACTTCATCCTCGGCCGCACCGACAGCCTGATGGAGATGGGCTACATCAAGAAGAAGCCCGGTCCCGATGCCATCGACTGGAGCATGCTGGAGGTGGTGATCGCCGAGAACGCCGACGTCTACGACCAGCTCAAATACAAGTCGGCGGCCTAGCGACCATGGCGTCGTCTCTCACTCAGACGGCCGGGAAGGGCGAGGCGTCAGCCTCGTCCGCGCCCGGGGGATTGGCCGCGTGGTGGCGTGAAGCCTCGCCTCAGCTCGGCTGGACGATCATCTCGGTCGGCATGTTTGCCCTGATCTGGGAGTTTCTCTGGCTGATCGGCATCGCCGATCCCAAGCTTCTGCCGCCGCCGCACATTTTCATGGGCGACATAGCGGGCCAGGCGCAATATTTCAACACGGCGCAGCGCTGGCAGATCGGGGCGGACGCCGCTGCCGGACCTTCTCCGGGCATGGCTGTCGCCATCACCATCCTGTCGACCACCATGCGCGTGCTGTCCGGCCTGGCGCTTGCCGCGGCGTTCAGCATTTGTGTCGGCGTCGCCATCCGCTACTGGCGGCTCATGGAAAACCTGACGCTGCCGACCATCACGCTGCTCGCTCCGGTGTCGCCGGTCGCCTGGCTGCCCGTCGCGATCTTCCTGTTCGGCATCGGCAATGCGCCCGCGATCTTTATGGTGTTCATCGCACTCTTCTTCACCATGACGCTCGCCACGATCACCCAGATCGACAGCGTCAACAAGAACTACATCAACGTCGCCCGCACCATGGGTGCTTCCAAGCCGCAGATCTACAAACGCGTCATCCTGCCGGCCATCCTGCCGGGCCTTCTAGTAGTGCTCCGCCTCAATCTGTTCGGTGCCTGGATGGTGGTACTGATCGCCGAGGCGACTGGCGTCGGCTACGGCCTCGGTCAGGTGATCATGCTCGCTCGGAATACGTTCAAC
Source organism: Geminicoccales bacterium (assembly GCA_050633905.1). GTDB lineage: Bacteria > Pseudomonadota > Alphaproteobacteria > Geminicoccales > Geminicoccaceae > JANQPX01. Next base: position 13,096 of record JBOEHJ010000043.1, on the reverse strand, counting down.
CCCGGCCTGGTGTTCTTCACCATCGTGCTGATCGGCCTTACCGGTTTCGCCTTCGACTACGGCCTGCGCATGCTGCAGCGAAAGCTCCTCTACTGGGTGCCCAAAGGCCAAGGGAGTCTCGGATAATGATCACATCTAAGGCCGTGGCCTCCTTCGGCGTCGGCAAGATCTGGGCGAAGGATACGGCTCGCGCCCACGAGGCTCTGGCCGACATCGATCTCAAGATCGACGATGGTGAGTTCGTGGTGCTGCTCGGCCCCTCCGGCTGCGGCAAGAGCACGCTGCTCTATCTGATCGCCGGCCTCGAAGAGACAACGTCAGGCGAACTCCGTTCCTTCGGCGAGGTGGTCGAGCAGCCGGGGCCTGACCGCAGCCTGATCTTCCAGGAAACCTCGCTCTTTCCCTGGCTCACTGTCGGCCAGAACGTTACCTTCGGCCTGAGTTTGCAAGGTGCAAACGCCGAAACAATGGATCGTGTAGCGAAGGAGGTCCTGAAGAAAGTCGGCTTGACCGAGACGATCGACAAACGTCCGGACGAACTCTCCGGCGGCATGCGGCAGCGGGTCGCCGTCGCACGTGCGCTTGCCATGCAGCCGAAGGTGCTCCTGATGGACGAGCCCTTCGCCGCCCTCGACGTCCAGACCCGCGCCAAGATGCAGGATTTCCTCCTGGACGTCTGGCAGAGCGCCAAGGCCTCCGTCGTCTTCGTTACCCACCATATCGACGAGGCCGTAGCACTCGCCGACCGTGTCGCGGTCTTTACCTCCCGCCCTGGTCGCATCAAGGAGATCGTGCCGATCGATCTGCCGCGCCCGCGCGATCCCTTCGACCCGGCCTGCCAGAAACTCCGCCAGCAACTCACTGAAATCCTGAGCGTGGAAGTCGACCGCGCCTTCGCCGAACAAGAGCTCGTATGAACCCGGGACGCCGGGCAGCGTTGACAACGTGTATGGGTCTGTTCGCAACAAATTTGGGAGTCTGAGAACATGCATGCCTCGATCGTCCGTGGCCGTTACGTCATCACCAAGGCCTTTGATCGTCATCAGGTCGAGCAGATCGACGACGGTGCCGTGCTGGTCGTCGACGACACCGTCCAGGCGATCGGGTCGTATCAGGAATTGAAGGACGCCAATCCCGACGCTCAGGTAATCGGCAATGGCCGTCAGGTGCTGCTGCCGGGCTTCGTCAACGGCCACCATCATGTCGGGCTGACCCCCGTGCAGCTCGGCTCCCCGGACATGCCGCTGGAGCTCTGGTTCGTCACCCGCATGGTCTGCCGTGCGGTCGATCTCTATCTGGACACGCTCTACTCCGCCTTCGAGATGATTTCTTCGGGCGTCACCACCGTGCAGCACATCCACGGCTGGCTTCCGGGCAAGATCGATCAGGTGACGTCAGGCGCCAATGACGTCATCCGCGCCTATGACGACATCGGCATGCGCGTGTCCTACAGCTTCGCGCTTCGGGACCAGAACCGCCTCGTCTACATGGACGACCAGGAGTTCGTAAAGCTGTTGCCGGAAGACCTGCAGCCGCCGATGCAACGCCATTTTTCGCGCTTCGGCATGGACCTCGACGACTTCACGGCGATGTTCGAGACCCTGCACGACCAACATCACAATAAGGACCGGATCGGCATCCAGCTCGCCCCCGCCAATCTCCACTGGTGCTCGGACGAGGCGCTGGAGCGGCTCTCGGAAACCTCGAAAAAATACGACGCACCGATGCATATGCATCTGGTCGAGACCGCCTATCAAAAGGAATACGCCAAGCGCCGAGGTGGCGGCACCGCGCTCGACTATATCGACCGCTTCGACATGCTCGGTCCGCGCATGACGCTCGGTCACGGTGTCTGGCTGAACGAGAAGGACATCGAGCGCGTCGCCGAGACCGGAACTCACATCTGCCACAATTGCAGCTCCAACTTCCGGCTTCGCTCAGGCGTCGGCGCGCTCAATGTCTGGGAGCAACACGGCGTCAACTGCGCGATGGGCATGGACGAGGCAGGCATCAACGACGATCGTGACATGCTCCAGGAAATGCGCATGGTCCTGAACGCCCACCGGACGCCCGGCATGGACGACAGCGTGCCGACATCCGCTCAGGTGCTGCGCATGGCGACGGCGGGCGGCGCCAAGACGACGGCGTTCGGCAGTCGCATCGGCACGCTCGAAGTCGGCAAGGCCGCCGACATGGTCCTGATGGACTGGGAGAAAATCGCGTATCCCTATCTCGACCGTGAGATCCCCGTGCTCGACGCCGTCATCCACCGCGCCAAGACCAACGGTGTTGATATGGTGATGTGTGCAGGCGATGTCGTCTATATCGATGGCGAGTTCATGAAGGTCAGCCGGCGCGCGGTCCTCTCGAAACTCCACGACGACCTCACCCGCGCGCTCACGGACGAGGAGGTGGAACGCCGCGGCTTGTCGAAGAAGCTGCTCCCGCATGTGATGAAGTTCTACGGGGACTACATGGACGCCGCCGCGCACACACCGTTCTACAAACCGAGCTCTTCAGCCTGACGGTGACGAAGGTTCAGGCGTTGAGGGCCTGTGCCGGCCAGCGATCGCCGAAGGGAAAGGCCTGCTCGTAGCTTTGGGCTGACCGAAGGAGCTGCCAGTCCCGGTACCAGACACCGACCAGCTGTGCCCCGATCGGTATGCCATCAAGGGCAGGATCGGCGGGCAGGGTGATGGCGGGATGACCGATCGCGTTGACCCAGCCCGTATAGATCGCATGGCCGCGTGGACCAACCTGTCGGCCGTCGATCATTTCAGGAAAACGCTCGTCCGCGGGCCAGGGTTGTGCTGCGGCTGCGGGGGATAAGGATTATGTCGATATCGGCAAAGCAGGCGGCGGCTTGCTGGCGGAGCGTTTGGATCAGATCGACCAAGCCATAGAGGTCGGCAGCTGACAACGCATGACCTGCACGCGCCATGGCCTGATAGGGCTCGGAAGCTTGGGCAAACTCATCGCCAAGGCTCGCCTTCAGGGCGGCGAGACCAGCCTGGCCGATGCGGTTCAGCCGCTCGATGTCCAGCGGCATGGCGCCCTCGCTGACCACATATCCGAGATTGGCCAGACGATCCGACATCCTGCGCAGACTTGACGCGATCTCGGGTGCCAGCTGCGCCTTGCCCAGACGCTCGACATAGAGAATGCGCATGGCAGGCGGTGGCCGATCCAACGGCTGATCGCCGCCCGGTTCCACCGGCAGACGGGAAAGCGAATCGCGGCGATCGGGGCCTGCGATCTCCTTGAACAGGGCTGCGGCGTCCGTCGCTCGCCGAGCTAGTGGCCCCACCACCTCCATCTCCAGGAGAAGTTGAGGCAGCTGATGCAGGCGCGGCACACGCCCGATCGTCGGTTTCAAACCGACCAGGCCGGTATGGCCGGCGGGGCGGCGGATCGAGCCGCCATCATCGGTGCCGATCGCGAGCGGCCAGCGCCCGGCCGCCGCACCAGCGACCGCGCCGCCGCTAGAGCCGCCCGGCGTAAGCGCCGGGTTCCAGGGGTTTTTGCTGGTTCCGAAGAGCGTGTTGCTGCAAAAGCCCTCCAAGCAGAACTCCGGCACATTGGTCTTGCCGAGAAGCACGGCTCCTGCGCGCCGCAGGCAGGCGACGGCGGTCTCATCTTTCTTGGGATGGTGGCTTTCGAAGACCGGACTGCCGATGGTGGCTGCGAGCCCGGTTTGCAGGATGTTGTCCTTGACGGTCACGGAGATGCCGTCCAGCGGCCCGAGTGGTTTTTCGGAACGATAGCGCTTGGCGCTGGCCTCAGCCTGATGGCGTGCCGTCGGGTCGGGGGCGATCAGCGCATTCAGCATCGGGTTCAGCTGATCGATGCGGCTCTGATAGTGATCGAGCAGGGCGACGGGATCGAGGGTGCCGTCGAGAAACCGTCGCCGCAGCGCCTTGATATCGAGCTGGAAGAGTTCGGTCACCGTCGGTCAACCCGGTGCCATCGTGCGCGGCAACCAGAGCACGAGGTCCGGCCAGACGATCAGGAGGAGCGTGAACAGCAGCATCAGGACGGCATTGGGCACGGCCCCCTTGATCACGTCGCTGAACGGGCCGGCGTCCGGCCTGACTCCCTGCACCACGTAAAGATTCATGCCGACCGGCGGCGTGATCAGGCCGAGTTCGCACATCAGGACGATGAAGATCCCGAACCAGACCGGATCGACGCCGACCGCGGTCACCACGGGCACGGCGACCGGGATGGTCAGCACCATCATCGAGAGCACATCCATGAACATGCCGAGCGCCGCCTCTATGGCGACGGGCGGGATGGTCCCGCCGCCGCTATTCTTCGTTACGCGCCCGGTGGGATGGCGCCGATACACGAGCATTCCGGCTTCGAGCACATCCTCATGCTGGATGGCCGCCAAGAGGATGAGCATGGGACCTATGGACCCGGTGCCTTCGTCATCAACTCACCCGGCTCGCGCCACAGCGTCAAAAGTCCCGAAGGTTGCGTCGCCCTCCTGATCTGGGAACGACCGGTGCGCTTCATCGAAGGCGGCAGTTGACGCGCCAGGCCTTCGTTCATCGCATCCCGACGGCAGGCCCAGACACGTCAACGGCTTGATCGACCTCTCAGGTTTCTCCACGGTGCATTTCAGTTGCTGCAGGAGCGGAGGATTGCCGGAGTATGAGCTCCACTTTGACCGGATTGTGCAAAGACACCGTTTTGCCGCTGAGGCTCCCAAGAATGTAGTCTGCGGCGGCTTTCCCCATGTCTTCTGCGGGCACATCAATCGTTGTGAGCGGTGGATTGGAGTGGCTTGAGACTTCGAGATTGTCGAAGCCGACGATGGAGATGTCATCCGGCACCGTGAGCCCGCGCGCGTGGCATTCGGCGAGAGCGCCTAGGGCGAGAATGTCATTGCCGCAAACGATCGCCGTGGGTTTCGGCTCGTTGCGAGACAACAGAAGCGCACAGCCCTTGCGCCCGTCGGATATGGAGTAGGGACACTCGGTGACCATTGAATCGCAAAGGTCTATCGCGTGCCGAGAGAGCTCCGACCTGATCCCTTCGAGACGCTCCGTCGTTCGATCGTTGTCCTGCGTCAATCCGCTGATGACGCCGATGTTACGGTGACCGAGATGCACCAAATGCTGCGCCAGCTTGGCGGCGGCGGCGGCATTGTCGAAACCTACGGTAGGATGCGAGCTCTTAGGGTTGGAAACATAGGTGCATACGCACGGCACGCCGAACCGATCGAGCATGTCATGAAGTTCCGGCCGATGATTGTCGCCGACAAGCATCAGCGCCTCCGCTCCACGCTCCAGGAGCAAGCTTGCTTCTCCAACTTCCATATCGAGGTCGTAGTCATAGGTCGCTATCAGGGTGGAGATGCCGGCTTCCGAGAATGTTGAATTCGCAGCACCGACCATTCGGGCGTAGAGCGCGTAGTCGAGTGTCGGTATCAGGACGCCTACCATGTTCGAGCGCTGCGAGCGCAAAGCCCGGGCCGCATGATTGCGAACATAGCCCAGTTCCCGCAACGCACTTTCCACGCGCGCGCGTGTGTCTGGGGAAACCCTGTCCGGATTATTGAGAACGCGCGACACGGTTGCCGGCGCACAACCGGCAAGTCTTGCGACATCAGTCACACGAACTCGCGACGTTGGGTCTTGCAATCGATTTCCTGCTTTTGACACAAGCTTACCAATCCTTGGCCTATTAAATTCCACTATATCAGCCAGTTGAAACCGTGAACAGAAAAGCGTTGACACAAAGATCTCAATATTATGAAATCGATTTCATAAAAGATGAATAGCTCCATCGAAGAGCTTGGGGGACTCCTGCATTGGAAGCCAATAGGCATTCAGTCGTACTCTCGGCATTGCTGACCGTCGCGAAGGCCTCCGTGATCGCGATCTCCGTCGTGATGATCATCGTCACCCTGGCGCAGGTCGTCTTCCGCTACGTGATCGCAGCGCCGCTGCCTTGGTCGGAAGAGCTGGCGCGTTACTGCTTTGTCTGGATCGTCTTTTTGGGCGGTGCGATCGGGCTGTCGCGCGGCATTCATTTGGGCGTCGATCTGTTCGTCAACATGCTGCCGGATGGGGGGCGACGCGGGTTTGATGCGCTGACCAACGCCCTCATCGCGTGCTTCGCGGCTACGGTCATCTATGCGAGCTTTCCGGTCATCAACATGAACATGTTGCAGCATTCACCGGCGCTCGGCGTGCAGATGTCCTGGATCTACGTCGCAATCCCGATCTCGATGGCGCTGATCTTCCTGATCACAGCGGAGCGCTTGCTTGCTCTTGTTTTATCACGACGCGGACAAAGGACTGATAGCTGATGCTTACCGTCCTTTTTCTCACATTCTTCGTGCTCCTGCTGATCAATATGCCCATCGCCTTTGCGCTCGGCATCGCAGCGGCCACCACCTTGCTGGTCGATGACACCTTGCCGATCAACAGCATCGTGACGCGTGCGTTCGTCGGGGTCGATTCCTTCACGCTCTTGGCAATTCCGTTCTTCATCATCGCCGGCGAGCTGATGAATGCCTGCGGCATCACCGAGCGTATCGTCGCTTTTGCGAGATCGCTGGTCGGGCATATCCGCGGCGGCCTTGCCCATGTCTCGATCGTCTCAAGCATGTTCTTCTCGGGCATTTCCGGATCGGCGACGGCTGACGCATCGGCTCTGGGATCGATGATGATCCCCGCGATGAAGAAAAACGGCTTCGATGCCGATTATGCCGTCGCGGTCAATGCGTCGTCGAGCGCCATGGGGCCGATCATTCCGCCGAGCATCATGATGGTGATCTACGGGTCGATCGCGAATGTCTCGATCGCGCAGCTCTTCCTCGGCGGGTTCGTTCCGGGGCTGATGGTTGCCCTCGGGCTCATGGCCATGGCTTACGTCATTGCCAAGAAGCGCAACTATCCAGCACCTGCGAGAAGCGAACTGCCCCCGGTCATCTCGGCCTTCCGGGGCGCTGCCTGGGCGCTTGCCATGCCGGTGATCATTCTCGGCGGGATTTTCTCAGGCGTCTTTACCGCGACGGAGGCCGGTGTGGTCGCCGTCGCCTATGCGGCGCTCGTCGGAACCTTTGTCTACAAGACGCTGACCTTCAAGCTGTTGGGCAAGCTCCTGGTGGACGCGGCCGTCACGACCGCAGCGGCCATGTTCCTCATCGCCATGGCAACCTCGTTCGCCTGGCTCCTGGCATGGGCCGGCTTTGGGTCCGCGGTGCTCGATGTCCTCGGCGGGATTTCCACGAACCCGACGATCGCGCTCCTCTTGATCCTCGTCTTCATCCTGATCCTCGGGCTCTTCATCGAGGGCATACCCATCCTGATCATTTTCACGCCGGTCTTACTGCCGGTCATTTTGGGATTGGGGATCAATCCGGTCTTTTTCGGCGTCGTGCTGGTCATGGCCGTCGTCATCGGTTCCGTGACGCCGCCCGTCGGCATCCTGACCTACATCTGCTGCTCGATCGCCGGCATCACGATTTCGCAAGCTTTTCGCGGGCTGGTGCCGTTCTGCGCGGTGCTGGTCGCGATCCTGCTCCTCTGCGCGGTGAACCCCGCATTCATCATGACAGTGCCGAACTTGTTCAGTCACTGAAGTCGAACTCGAAGAAGGACGCCCGCCTTGGAAATTACGTCTGAAGAACTGAAACAACGGACCGACAATCTGCGGCGCAGAATGCTGTCCGAAGGTTACGACGCGCTGATCATCTATTCGGACGAGTATCGCTCGGGACATTCGACCTACGTCACCAATTACAAGCCGATCAACGTGATCGAGGAATCGCCCCAGCTGGTCCTGATCGTCGGCAATCATGAGCCGGTGGTCTTTCTGGGGCGACTGAACGCCTACGCAGCCAAGGATATGTGCTGGATCGACGACGTGCGCGGCATTCACCGTCCCTATTCTGATTTTCCACAAGTGTTCGAGCCGATTGTCGGACGCGCCAGCAAGATCGCCCTGATTGGCAAAAACATCCTGCCGGTCGAGATCTACGAGCAACTCGTCGACGCCGTCCCGGAGGCGGTGATCGAGGCGCGCGACGACATCATGCTCGATCTGCGCAAGATCAAGTCGGCGGCCGAGATCGCGCTGATGGAGCAGGCCGCCGAGATCAATGATGCCGTGCTCAAGGAAGCGGCCAAGGCCGTCAAGGTCGGCATGACCGAAATTCAGGTAGCAGGCCTCGCTGAAAGCATCGCACGTCGGATGAATGCCGACATAGGATCAGCTACCGTCGTGATGTCCGGACCGAACACCAACTACCCCGCCTGGCGCGCGACCGACCGCAAGATCCAGCCGGGCGAGTTCGTCATGCTCGATTTCAATCCGGCGATTGGCCATTATTGCAACGATGGCGGCATCACCGTCCTGATGCCGGGCGCCGATCTTGAACAGGAGCGCGCCCTCGTCGTCGGCCACCAAACGCTGAAGAAGGTGATCCCGACAATCCGTCCGGGCATCACCGCGCGCTCGATCTTCGACACGCTGCTGGAAGAACTCGAGCCCCACGGGTTCGCGCAGAATTTCACGCCCTATGCAAAGGGCCTGCGCGGGGTGGGGCACGCCGTCGGCCTCGATGTTGTCGAGCCGCCCAATCTGAGTTCCGACAGCGACTTTAAACTCGAGGCGGGCATGACGCTCGCCGTCAAGCTCGATCTCCACGATCTGCCGGGCGGCGGTTACCGGATCGAGGTCGTCGTGGTGGTCACCGAAGAGGGTGTGCGGCCCCTCAACAAGCTCGTTCTGGCTGAACCGGATGACTTTGCCGTGCAGCGCTGAGCCCGACGGGTAGGAAAGAGACCCGACGAGCGCAGGAGAAGACCGGCAAATGGCCGGAGACAATATCGAACCATCGGTCTCTAAAGGAGGACTATCAAGATGATGAAACGAGCATTTCTAAAGGGTCTCGGAGCGGCGGCAGCTTTGTCGATCGGCGCACTGGCAACCCCCGCCTTTGCCGCCGACACAACCATCAGGGTGGCGTCGGTCACGGGCCCATCCCATCACCATAACACCTCGCTGCGCTGGTTCGCCGAACAGGTCGCCGCGCGCGATGTCGGCCTGACCATCGAGGTTCTTGACGGCGCCCAGCTCGGCGGCGAGCGGGATTATATCGAAGGCATGATGCTCGGCAGCATCCAGATGGCGCAGGTCTCGACCGCGCCGGTCAGCGGCTTCGTGCCCGAGTTCGACCTTTTCAGCCTGCCCTATCTGATCCGCGACACCGATCACTTCAATGCCGTGGTATCCGGGCCGGTGGGTGCTAAGTTCAGTGAGCTGGCCGAAGCCCGCGGCATCAAGATCCTTGCCTGGTTCGACAACGGCTATCGCAATGTCTTCAACAAGGTGCGCCCGATCGTGACACCTGAGGACATGGACGGTCTGAAAATCCGCGTGATGGAAAGCCCGCTCATGGTCAACACGGTGAACGCCATGGGCGGCTCGGCGACGCCGATGTCCTATAGCGAGCTTTACACAGCACTCGAGCAGGGCGTCTTGGACGGCGGTGAGAATGCTGCCGGCAATGTGCTGAACGACCGGTTCTACGAAGTGAGCAGCTATCTTTCGATGACCCAGCATTTCCGTCCGCCGGGCATCGTGTCGATCAGCATGGGCACCTGGGACGCCCTAACCGAAGACCAGCAGCAAGTGCTCGTCGAGGAAGGTGCCAGGCTTCAGGACTACGAAATCGCGTTGACCGCCGAAGTTGGCGCGGCCGCGCTGGAGGAGCTTCAGTCCAAGGGCATGGAAGTCAACGAAGCTGATGTCGATGCGTTCCGTGAGCGCATGGACCCGGTTTACGAAGATTTCAAAGCCAAGCATGGCGCTGAGCTTCTCGAAGCGGTGCAGAACACCTCTTCCTGATCACAGCAATCGGCAGCGCGGGCGGTCATAGGCCGCCCGCACCCCGCCGGGAGCTTACGGCCGGGAACGAGGTCGGGTATCTGTGATCCATGACCGATCTACCACGCCTCATCCGGATAGATCCGAGAGACAACGTCGCTGTCGTTGCCAATAATGGCGGGCTGCCCGGGGAAAGCGAGGTTGGCGGGTTGACGCTGACCGAAGATGTGCCTCAGGCACACAAGGTCGCCCTGATAGCCCTCCAGGCCGGGGACCCGGTTGTGCGCTACGGTGTCGTGATCGGCCATGCAGCTCGTCCGATCCCGGCGGGCTCCTGGGTCAACGAAGCCAATTTGACCATGCCGCCGCCGCCGGTTCTTTCCGAACAGACCTTGCCATCGGCCACGCCATGCGAAGTGATTCCGTTGGAGGGTTACACGTTCCAGGGGTTCAAGAATCAAGATGGCAGTGCTGGAACCCGGAACATTCTCGCCATCACCAACACCGTTCAATGCGTCTCCGGCGTGGTCGGACACGCGGTGGACCGCATCCGGCGCGAGATGCTCCCGCGATTCCCGAATGTCGACGACGTCGTCGCACTCGATCACACCTACGGATGCGGCGTCGCAATCGAGGCGCCAGGGGCGGCCATTCCGATTCGCACCTTGCGCAACATCGCCCGCAATCCAAACGTCGCCGGATCCACGATGGTCGTGAGTCTCGGCTGCGAAAAGCTGCAGCCGACGCGGCTCTTTCCGGAAATGTTTCATGCGGATGCCGCCTGCGGCCCCGGTCAGGTCGACGCCACCAGCCTGGTTACCCTTCAAGACGAGACCCACGTCGGTTTCGAAGCGATGATCGCGTCGATCCTCTCGTCAGCCGATCAGCATCTGACAGCCCTGAACACGAGAAGGCGGGAAAGCTGCCCGGTCTCCAAGCTCGTCGTCGGGCTGCAATGCGGCGGCAGCGATGCGCTGTCCGGCGTCACCGCCAATCCCGCCCTTGGCATCGCAGCCGATCTCATCGTGCGGGCTGGCGGCACGGTCATGTTCTCGGAAGTAACCGAGGTGCGCGACGGAATCGACCAGCTGGTCGCGCGTGCTGCGACACCCGATATTGCAAAGGACCTCATCCGTGAGATGGCGTGGTACGACGATTATCTGGCAGCAGGCCGATCCGATCGCAGCGCCAATACAACACCTGGAAACAAGAAAGGCGGGCTGTCGAACATCGTCGAAAAGGCGATGGGGTCGATCAGCAAATCGGGGTCCATGCCTATCTCCGGCGTGATCCCGGCGGGCGAGCGGGCGTCGCGAAAGGGGCTGCTCTTCGCCGCAACGCCGGCTTCGGATTTCATCTGTGGCACGTTGCAGCTTGCCGCGGGCATGAATGTGCACGTCTTCACCACGGGACGCGGCACCCCCTATGGCCTGGCCGAGGCCCCGGTCGTAAAGATCGTCACCCGCACCGATCTGGCGCGCCGTTGGCACGATCTTGTCGATATCGATGCCGGTCGGATCATCTCGTCCAATCAGACGCTTGAATCCATAGGCATGGAGATTTTCGAGACGATTCTGGCCGTCGCCAGTGGCGAGAAGACGAGTGCAGAGCGTCTTGGCCTCCACAATCAGCTCGCTCTGTTTAATCCAGGCCCGGTGACCTGACCGCAACGTCGCGTGCAAGGGCACCGCTGCAAACTGGAATCGGCTCGTTAGTCGTTCTCGTTCCCTGTTTGATGGTGACCTGTAGTTCGTGGTGGAAGGGGCTTGGATTTGATCGATGGTGCCATAGCCGGCGCCCGCCTCGACCAAAACCGCCTAACACGGATACTGCAGGGTCTCGACGGCCATTGTCGCAATCGCCGCTTCCTGCGAATAGCTCAATGATGTCGCGGCCCCCTGATGTACGCCTACACGGACTGCCCTGCCGTGGTTGCGCTGGTACTGGAATGGGTACTGTTTAGGATACAGTAGGTTTCCTGTAATCGGGGCTAAATCCCGGGCGTTTATGTTTTTGCGGCGCACACGAGATCAGGCAACTGCATAATGTCAGGTGCACCGTCGACGCGGAGGCGGTTGCCGAGATAATCGAAGAACGAGACGCGAAGTTTCTGACATGTTTTGAGTAGGCCGAGGAATGTATCGCGGGCTTGTCGGCCTTCATTGGACCAGGTTCCGCCTGAGACTTTGCGTTTGGTTACGTGGCAGCGAATGTCATTCTCCGACCCATTGGTGTGGCGTGGAATATCAGGTCGATCGAGGACGCGCAGGAGTTCATCCTTGCGCTCATGGAGTCGCGTTAGCAATCGATCGAGGGAGACGAAGCCGGTCTTGCGGGTGAAGATCCGATCGAAGCGCGCCCTCATCTGGGCAGCACGGCGGCGACAGGGATCCTGATTGTAGATCTTGAGATCTTTGTAGAACCACCAGATCAGCTGTCGCGTGACATCGAGGGCCTGTCGCTGCTGGTCGTTGAAGCCGATGAGCTTGTGCACCAAGCGCTCGGCGTGAACCCAGCAGAGAGCGTGGTCGCCGAGACAAAACTGGCCGGCATCGTCGGAGAGAATCACGGTGTCCTGAAGGAATCCGTGGGTATGGATGCTGCCGAAGAGGGCGCCTTCGGTGGTGATCCTGACGGCTGAACGCGGTACTACCGTAGCGTTCAGGGGATGCACCTTCAGCTGGTCGATGCCGAGTTGCTTGAGATGGCCTGACCAGGCGGCATGGTCGGCAAATGTCTTAAGGTCATGATCGTCCAGTTGCTGGATCACCGGTTCTGCCAGGTGGCGGCCGCGCATGTAGTCCAGGGCTTTGGCATTGATGACATCGTCATGATGGCCGGCACGCAACAGCTCGAGGAAGTTCTTCCTGCTCTTGGAAAACGTCGTGGCAAAGTAAGTGAATCGATCATCACCGATCTGGGTGGTGACACCATTCTTGGCCCGATGGCGGGCACCGGTGTCATCGACCGTGATCCAAGGTGCGGTTGCCAGCCCCGTCTGTAGAATCCCATGGGCTTCATCAGCAAAGGCGGCGACATCGCCCGTCAACAGACGCTGAACCTGGCGTTTGGAGATCACCAGCCCGAGATCATTCAAAAACCCCGTGATCCGATCAACTGTCACCTGACCTTGGTGATGCTGAAGCAGAATGAACCGAACCAGCTCCGGTCCGAAATGACCGGGTAGTCCACTCGGCAGAGGGGCGATCAATGTCTGGCCATCAGCGGTCAGCCAACGTTGGCGGCGATA
>JBOEHJ010000042.1:0-5679 GCA_050633905.1 Geminicoccales bacterium | reverse complement strand
TGGCACGAAGCCGAAGCGAACCTTATGGCAGCTATAGCTAAGATTGGGGACATTCCGGCCGCGGCGATAGAGTCAAATGTTGACCCCTTTTCAGTCATTAAGCCTTCTGACTTTCTGATCGCTCCGAGACCTCTCCATCACGAGTAAGGGTCTGCCTCTGTATGATGTCCTGATAATCTCGACATAGCCTATTTTCTGTGCCACCCAAATTGACGCAGCATGTTGAGGATCGAAGGTGCAAACGGTTCTCGGGACCTCAAGAACTGCGTCTGCCCACTCCATTATCCGACGCACTGCCTCAGTCGCAAAACCTTGCCCGTGAGCAGTTGTCTTCAAGGCCCAGCCCGCTTCGGGCCGACCTTCAAGGGAAGGTTCCATCTCACGCCGATGGTCAGCAAAACCGACCTCGCCGATGAATGTACCGGTGCTCTTGTCTTCGACCACCCAATAGCCATAACCAAGCAAATGCCAATGCCCGCGAAACTTTAGAAATCGGGACCACGACTCTTCCGTTGTCGAAGGATTACCATCGGCGATGTATTTCGTGACGGCAGGATCAGACCACATGGTCGCACTCGCATCAAAATCATCGAGTACGTGTCCACGAAGCAAGAGCCGGGGTGTTTCCAAGCGAGGAGGATCAACCGTTCCTTGCACGTTTAAGCGCTCCGTGTCGTCAAGCAATTGCAAGACTATCTGATCGCAGCGAATGTCCGCAGGTGCGGCACTCAATTGGCCTTCGATGGCTTAATCCGAAAGCTTGCCGACAGGCTCCATTAGCTCGATGCGATTTCCAAATGGGTCGTGGACGTAGATGCGGTCAAAGCCCTCCAAAGGTTCGTCTTTGGCAGGCTCGAACCCAGCATTGGTTAGCGTGACGATCAGCTCCTCCAACCCTGTGACGATGAAGGCCGGGTGTGCTTTCCGTGCCGGAGAGAAGTTCTTGTCGACACCGAGATGGATCTTTAGACCGTCGCGTACAAACCAGGCGCCACCGCGGCCAGTCAAGTTTGATGGTTTGGCGATTTCAGGAATGCCAAGCAGATCGTGGTAGAAGGTACGGGCTTCGTCCTCCCGCCCTTCTGGCATGGCAAGCTGAACGTGATCGAGGGCCTCGATTTTCATAGTCGAAAGCTAACTGAAGGTGACGTCGATGTCAGCAGCAGGTTGATCCTTGGATCGCGAGGCCGGCAACGGCCGGTCATGGAACGAAGGAGAAACTAGCCGGTTTGGAGCGCAAAGCGGATGCTGGAGCAGAGCAGCTAGGTTCCGCAGCTGAACATTGCGGACGGAATAAGACTGGCCAGCGGAACTCCTAAATGCGTAGCCTTTAAGCTTCTCGCGGGCACTTGTAGAGTCTAATTCTCATGAAAAACACACTGACAGCTAGAAGTAGAATTCCGAGCTCAAGAAGAAAGGTCCAGTGAAATACGAAATTCAAGATCCAATGGCTGTGCTGCGCTGGCACAATGAACAGCGTGTATGCTGTCGAGTTGATGGGGTAAAGCCAAAGTATACCTCCAACAACAGAGTCAAGGATCAGATGGACCACAGACTCCAGCAGCAGCATAAGGCCGCAGAGGAACATTACTCGATTCTTAATGATCCTTGAAAGAGCCAAAAAGAACAAAGAACAGGAAAGCCAGAATACTGGTATATGGGTCCAATAAGAATGATGAAGATGCTGTTGATTATCAATGGTATAAAAATATATCATATCAAAATCGGGCAGAATTGAAAATAGCAATCCAAATATTATTATTATTTTTGTCTCATTCCTATCTTTAGAAATTATTTTTTCAGTAATATGTGCAACGATATAACCTGCCGGAGCGTGTGCGATGAACATTTTTTGAAGCCTTTGATTACCATCGACAAGAATTTATTCATCAGTGGCAGAATTGACATGAACGTTTAGTGAATGATTTTTCCATGATATTGGACATGAGTAGTAATCTCATGAAGGAAAACGTCTAAGCTCATCGGTCGAGAAAACGGCAGCAATTGGCACGAAGGAGAAACGCGGCTTGTGGCCGGTTTCGGGTGTTGACCGGGCATTGGCGAGGAAGCTCTAGCGTCAAAAAGTGACCCATTGTGGAAGGAAGCGAACTGTCTTTCTGGCGAACCTCGCTCGAATCAGCTCTTTCGTTAGATCGCAAACTAGACCCTGTTCCTTGTCCGTGGTGGGGGCAAGAAGGGAAGCGAGGGCTAAGCGTTGGTCGGCCCGAAATGCATCTTCTTGAAGAAGTGGTCTCCGAAGCGAAGCACAAGCATTCTATTAGTAATTGGAATAAGATAGGTGTGAAAATGTACTACTAATACAGGCAAAAAAAAACATGAGAGCGCAGCTTTAATTTTCAGGAGCAGCGCTGATGGCCTCGACAGGTACCGAAGACGACTCCGCCTGCCTTCAAGTTGCGATCAATCTGTTAGAACGAAGCGATATCTATGCTGCGACCGAGGCGCGCCTTGCTCGCCAATACGCACGCCAAGCCTATGAACTTGGACATCGCTCTCGAAACCTTAGGCGGTCGATTTCGCAAGCGAGAATTCGAATGATAGTCCAGCACAGCAATCGATGCCGCATGGCAAAGATTTTGGACGGACTTCCGGTGCCTCAAAGTGGCCGACCTCGATACGCGAAGAAGGCCTGTCTTATGATTATCTTACTTTTGGCGTCTTCGCTTCTGAGCTCGACGCCCGCCGGGGACCCGGCTGATCAACGCGTCACGCTTGCGGCACGAATCATCGACGCGCCACTCTAGCCCACTCGCTCATCACCCAAGAGCCCACCTTAGCATCAGTGATTCTGCTGGCCAACCGCTTCGCCCGTTGGTCTGATGGTGACAGCAGCAACCGCTTGAGATCATCGTCGGCTCGAATGCCGAAGTAGATTTCAGCCAAAGAGACTGATCCAAACCAACCCCAAAACGAGAAATCCAATTACAAGACCAATAATGACCTGTCCCATCTTTATCCCCGATTACCAGCGCTGCCGTCCTATCAAACTAACAGGTAAGTTGCGTCAAAATTCAGCGGTGGTCGCAGAGCGCAACGTCAAAGGTGCCTGCCGCAGAATGGCGGTCAGGTATAGGTCCAAGAGATGGGTTTGTGGGCGATAATTCCGAGGGCTTGGTCGGGAGGGAGGATGCCGCCGCTGAGCGTCGCGGCGTCTGCCCAGGCGAACAGGACTTTTCTCGACATAATGGCCGGTTTTGGCACATTTGAGAAGCTAGCGTTTCGGTTGCTTCCGAGCACAAAGCAGACACTGCGGCAGGGCCGCTAGATTCCGCAGCTATGCGGTCATGCGCCTTCCCCTAGTGGCGCACTATTGATGCGGCTCAAATCTTCCATGATGTCGAAAGCGAATTCGGATGTGATGGTGATCCCCATGTCCGTCAGGCGCTTGACGTGCATCGCCCGATAGGTTTCCAGAGCGTCGATATCCTTGAAGAGATAGGTGGAACCGAAGTGGGTCGTACCCGCTTCCTGTGTCCAGATTTTCCAGATCACTCCAGGCTCCTTCGCGATGCTCTCGGCAAGGCGCCTGGTCTCCTGCTGAAATTCCTCAGTGACCGGGCCATCGTAGGTCATGTGAAGGTCCCAGAGTTTCAACGTGCTCATGATTGCAGTTCCTCTCGTGTCGGTGGTGTGCGTTATCGGTTCTTTTTGATCTGCGCGTAGCTCACGACGGCAAGCAGCGCGAAAAAAAATGGATCGGACCAGCCGAAGCCGGAGAAGGCTCCGGTCAAGCATGCATAGAGCGTGATGGCGGCGCCGAGAACGTTCGTCCACATCAGGCCGGTCAGGATCTTCATCGCCGTGTCCGAGTTGCTTGCGGCATCGCGAAACAAAAAACTCAGAATCGCGATCCCGCCAAGAAAGATGCTGTTATGCTGCGACAAAAACCGCGCGTATTCGTCGTTGATCTGCAAACCGTAGTTCGGCCAGAGAGTTCCTGGCAGGAAGAACAACGCGATGGCAAAGAATGCATAAATGATGCCGTGCCCGGTCAGGAAGGTTCTGTTGGTCATCAATTAATCTTTCGTCGGTTGAGGCAATTTTCGGCGGAGCCGGTTCAGCACCTTGATGCACGCCCGCTTCTCGCTGATGGTGAGACGATCAAAGATTTGAGCCAGCGCCTGATTGTGGTCTGGCATGAAGCCACTCACCTTGGCTGTTCCGGCTTTCGTCAGCGTCACGACCCGGCTGCGGCGGTCGCGCTCGTCCGGCGTTTTCTCGACAAGCCCTGACTGGATCAGATTCTTAATGACGACATCCAGACTGCCGGATGTGCTCAGGATGGAGCGCATGAGATCGTTGATCGAGAGCGGCCCCTTCGTATGCAAGGTCTCCAAGACGTCCCACTGCGACGACGTTAGCCCAGCCGAACGAAAGACCGGCCCGATGGCACGGTGAAACACCTGATGGCTGCGAAGCAAGGCGAGCACCAGTGCCAAGTCTTCTCGATGAGGAGTCCGCGTGTTCACGAGTGCCAATATATCCCTAGTTAGAGATATTTCAAGAACAACTTATCCCCATGTTTGTTGAAAGGCAGAACGGCCGCTTTTGGCGCATTTGAGAAGTAAGCCTTATGGCCGGTCCGCCCCTGAAAGCAGGCATTCGCCGGCCGCCGCTAGTGGCTTAAGTAGACTCAACCCCGCCATAAGGTCGGACACGTGGCAGAAGGGACAGCAGGTGATTGACACACACACTTATGCCTTCGGAAACGAATCCCGAACCCATTCATACGGCGAGTCGGCTTGTAAGTGCCGAGGCAGTCCATCGTCATGTAAGGCGTATGGCAAGGCCGTTTCAATGTTCCAGTGATCAGTAGGCGCATACCGCTCCGGATGGTCGAACGTTCCCAACATCATGCAGAGCCAGTCTCGGAGCTTTGGCATCACCGAGTGATAGAAAAGGGGTGTGCCACAATCTCTGCAAAAGCCTCGTTCAGCATAGGGCGATGATGGGTATCGACATGGATCGCCCCTTTCGAAATTCACTTGGCTTAGCTTGAAATAAGCCCCCGCAACAATTGGCTGTCCAGTTGCGCGACGGCACATTCTGCAGTGGCAGTATAGGACGTTCTTTGGTGGCCCCAAGGTCGTAAACCGAATCGCTTCACATAGGCAGCCGCCCGTGATGTCTTGAGACATGGTGTTATCAGCTCCCGAGATCGAAAAAGTGTTTGTCATGGTCTCGGAGCTTAGGCTTCGGCGCAATACCGGTTGTGTCCGAACCTGGCACATTTGAGAAGCTAACGTTTCGGCTGCTTTCGAGTGCGAAGCGGGCACCGAAGCGAGGTCGCTAGATTCCGCAGGTGAACCCTAACCGGACATTAATGAGCCTATGAGACAATTCCTCCTCTGACCAAGGGGGGCAGCATCAGCGTGTTAAATGCACTTCGAGCCGTTGTCGGCGCAAGCTTGGCAGCTCTGCTGTTCGTCTTTTTCTTAGTCCCAGGCTTTTCTAGATGGATTGATGAGAATCCATGGACGACATTGTTTGCCATGACGGTGGTGATTGTGATCGTCACCAAATTATTTCCAAACGGTGACGATCTAAATGACTGGGTCTACCGCGATGACATCTAACGGCGCTACCGAGAGCAACGTTTCTGGCGGTTTCTTGCCGAATAGCGACCTCTAGCTCAACCATTCTAGATGACGATTTTGA
>JBOEHJ010000041.1:0-23935 GCA_050633905.1 Geminicoccales bacterium | reverse complement strand
CGACTTTTTCAACGAAATCTGCACATTTGAGAAGCAAGCATTGCTGCCGCTTCCGAGCGCAAAGAAGACACTGGAGCAGGGTCGCCAGATTGCGCGGCGGCCTCTTTAAGCAGTACTGAATCGCCGAATGACCGGTCCGGCGCTGAGCCGACGTGAGCCTTCTCGCTTGTAGTGCACCGAAAGTGGACGTGGGGCTGGCAGGGCTAACGCTCACGCCTGCCCCCAAGCCGACCTCAAGAAGGCTTCAACAAGCCGAAATTTGGCAATATTGCCTAGATAGAGGCACCGTAGGCAAAGCCTCTGGAATCTGACTGATCATTGTGAGATCAAGAGCCTGGTCTGGGACTTGCTCTCCGGCCGGCGCTTTGCGCCAGTCTATGAACCACCGTCAGGCGTTCGCAATAAGGGTCTGGGCAAGCGCCTTGTAGTCAGGCAGCGCGTCGGCCAGCGTCTTGGCATCCAACGATCGATAAAATGCTTCATTCGCATCGGCGAAGATCGGTGCAAGACCACAGACCTTTGCAATAATGCACCTCGTTGGCCCTGGACGCATGCACTCTACCAGTCCGGTGCCAGCCTCCGTGGTGCGAAGAACAGCCCCGAGAGAGATTTCTTCCGGCGACTTCGCCAGACGCAAGCCACCACCACGGCCCCGCACGCCCATCACGTAACCTTCCCGCGTCAGCAATTGCGCCGCCTTGGCAATATGATCGAAGGAGAGATGATAGCGCTCTGCAATTTCCCGGCTGGTCACCTGACGATCGCCAGCAACCGCTAGATACAGGAGGATTCGCAGCGTGTAATCGGAGAACGAGCTTATCTGCATCAAGCGATTCTGATCAGTTTACGTTGACAAGGCAAGAATAGTTTTTTAAATAAGCATTTCAAATGCGTAATTAAACAAGGAAACGCTAACGCCATGCAAATGCTCGTACTCCTGGTCTCGTTAGCCTTGATGGCGATCATCGCCTTGTTCTTCATATCAGCGGTCCGTCAAAGTGCCGAAACGGCCTCGACTAGCGATCTTGCAAACCGTCGCACGCCACTGATCTGGGGTCTGATGGTGCTGGGCGTTGTGGTGACCACAGCCTCGCTCTGGTCATGGCCACACGCTGTTTCCGCCTCCGATGACGTGGTCACCGTGAATGCCACCGGTGGCCAGTGGTACTGGGACATCGACGTCGAAAACGTGCCAGTGAACCGGATCGTCGTCTTCAACGCCCATACCGAAGACGTCAATCACGGCCTTGGTGTCTATGGACCGAACGGCAGGCTGCATGTCCAGGTTCAGGCCATGCCCGGCTACGTTAATCAGGTTGAGTATGTATTCGACGAGCCTGGACTTTATCAGGTGTTGTGCATGGAGTTTTGTGGCATCGCCCATCACGACATGGTCGCCGAATTCACCGTCGTCGCCAATTGAGGATGCCAAGGTCATGAACACGCAGGCAGCTACCCAACACACGACTTTCGTGCCCCAGGCCGATGCGGTCAAATTCACCATGCTCCTTGCTGGCGCCGTCTTCGGCTTGATGATGCTCCTCGGCCTGATCATGCGGGCCGCGCAAGGTGATCTGATCGCTCTCGATCCGATCCTCTTCTACCAAATTCTGACCGCCCACGGCGCTGGCATGGTTGGCACGGCGGGGCTCTCGGGTGCTGCCATTCTCTGGTATTTTCTCGGCCGACACGTCCCGCTGACCCCTGGTGTCTTTTGGGCGTTTCTCGGGTTCTTCCTACTTGGGGTGGTGCTCATCCTTGGCGGCATTTTTATTGGTGGCTACGGCGGTGCCTGGACTTTCCTCTTTCCCCTGCCAGCCCTCTCCGGCGGTGTTTGGGACGTCGGTGCGGCCGCGTCATTCATCCTCGGTTACACGGCGATCGGCATCGGCTTTCTGCTGCTTTATCTTGAAGTCGGCCGTCAGCTGATTGGGGTTTACGGCAGTTTCACCAGAGCTCTTGGCCTACCGCTCGCGTTCGGCAGAGCTGATGCAGACGATGCTCCGCCACCAACCGTGATCGCGGCCGCCACCGTCACCATCTTCAACACGGTCGGTATTGTCGTCGGTGCTGCTATCCTCGTCTCCAGCCTGGTCAACCTCTATGTACCAGCCTTTGCCGTGGACGCGCTGTTTGCCAAAAACATGATCTATTTCTTCGGTCACGTCTTCATCAACGCCTCGATCTACATGGCGGTGATCGCCGTCTACGAGATCATACCGGACTATACCGGGCGCCCCTGGAAGACGACCCGTCTGTTCGTGATCTCCTGGCTGTCCGTGCTCCTCTTTGTCATGGCAGTCTACCCCCACCATCTGATGCAGGACATGGTCATGCCCGGCTGGATGCTGGTGATGGGCCAGATCGTTTCCTACCTCTCAGGCATGCCGCTTCTAGCCGTCACTGCGTTCTCGCTTTGCCTCTACCTTCGAGGCTCCGGCATGCGCTGGGATCTGGCCTCGGCGCTCCTCGTCCTAGGCGTCGCCGGCTGGTCGGTCGGCACGGCGCCCGCGATCATTGATGGCATGATCTCGGTCAACAAGCTGATGCACAACACCCAATGGGTGCCTGGCCATTTTCACATCTACCTTCTTCTTGGCGAGGTCGCGATGAGCTTCGGTTTCATGGCCTGGCTGGTGAAGGATGCGCGGGTCAGTGGCCTCAGCAGCCTCGATCAATGCGCGCTTTGGATATACATCGTCGGGGCAACAGGCTTCACGCTGATGTTCCTGGTCTCCGGCGCGCTTTCGGTTCCCAGGCGCTGGGCGGTCCATCTGGAAGTCTGGTTCCTGCAGGATCGGATCGCGACCGCCTTCGCCGTCCTGGTAATCGTCGCCACGCTCATCTTCGTGATTCGCTTCTTCACTGGATTGATCAGTCAGCCAACACGGCCGGTACGACCGACTTTGTTAACTTGATGATCGGAGAGGCTCTCATGCACAATGCGGTCGCATCCCTCTCGGTTCTCATTCTCGGCTGCTGCGCGCTTTGGCAGGCGACGGATGGGCTCAACGCGCTGACCACCGAAGGTGCGAGGCGGTTCGAGGTCGTCACGACAAAGCCGGATCTGCCGAACCTCGTGCTCGAGGACATGGAGCGTAGCGAGGTCGTCTTGGGTGGGCCTCGTGATGGCATCACCTTTGCTGAGTTCATCTATACGACCTGCCCGACGATCTGTCGTGTGGCCGGGGAGGAGATGGCTCAGCTGCGGAATCGGCTGGTCAACCTTGGCCTCATCGATCATGTGCGGCTGATGTCGGTCAGCTTCGATCCCACCTATGACGACCCTGAAGCGATGGCCGAATATGGCGAACTGCATGGCGCCGATGGTCTCACCTGGACGATTGCCCGGCCGCGGGCAGGCGATCTTCGCGCCATGCTCGACAGCTTTGGCGTACACGTGATCCCCGACGGATTCGGCGGCTACGAGCACAACGCCGCCCTGCATCTGGTGGATGGGAATGGGCGGTTGACCAGGATCTTCGATATCGACGATATCGACGGCGCCGCCCTCGCCGCCGAGGCCTATCGTTGAGCCCGAAGCTCCCTCTGAGCCTTGCAGCAGCAATCGTTGCGACATGCGGGTTTCTTCGGGGTTGGCTTGAGAGCGACCCCGTCACCCATGTTCTCGTGCAACTGCCACTCCTGGCGCTGGCCGGTGCGATGGGTATTGCCGCGCTCACCAATCGGCCTGACTGGCCGCCGCTACCTTTGATCCTCGTTGCGATCTTCACGACTGCATTTTGGATGCTGCCCCGATCGATCGACGCTGCACTGGTCACACCCTCGGTAGAGCTCGCGAAATTCGTTACGGTCCCTTGCCTGATCGGCGCCCCCTTGCTGATCGGCTGGCGCCAAGCACACCCACTTCTTCGCGGCTTCCTGAAGGCGCAGACCATTTCCATGCTGGCGGTGATGGCGTTTCTCTACACGCATGCGCCCATCAGGATCTGCAACGCCTATCTCGTGGCTGACCAGGAGCGCTTGGGCTTCGGTTTTCTCCTGGCTGCCGCGGTGTGTGCCATCCTCTGGACCGTGCCGATTTTCATGGATCAGAAGCGTTATCAGCTGGCCGAAAAGCAGGCAGCGACGTCATGACACCAGGAGAAACGGTCCTCGACTTCGCCCGTCTCGCTCGCATCAAAGCGGATGATCTCGCTAGCAACCCGCTTGGCTTCTCGATCGCCGCCATGATGGCCGGCGCCTATGTCGGCATGGGCATTCTTCTGATCTTCTCAGTCGGCCAGCCCGCCGATCCATCGACCCGGAGCCTGGTCATGGGTGCGAGTTTCGGCATTGCGCTTACTCTCGTCGTCTTCGCCGGCTCCGAGCTGTTCACCGGCCACACCATGTACATGACCGTCGGCCGCCTAGCCCGAACCGTGTCGACCGTCGAGCTTTTCCGATGCTGGGGAGTGACCTGGATCGGGAATCTCGGAGGTTCGGCTCTGCTCGCCATCCTCTTTGTGATGGGCGGTGGCGGTGTTGTCCTGGAAACCGGCGGCAACGACCTCTTACACGAAGTTGCTGCCAAGAAGATGCACGCCCCCGCATTGCAATTGCTCGCGCGAGCCATGCTCTGCAACTGGCTGGTCTGTCTCGCGATCTGGATGGCAGCCCGCACCAAAAACGATGCCGCGAAATGTATCCTTATCTTCTGGTGCCTCTATGCCTTCATCGCCGCCGGCTTCGAACACAGCGTCGCCAATATGACGGTTTTCGCCGTGGCTCTGTTGTCCGAGCATCCAGAGACGCTGACGATGGCCGCCGCTGGCCGAAATCTAGTCTGGGTAACACTCGGCAACATACTCTCTGGCGCTGTCTTCATGGCGATCGGCTACTGGCAGGTTGCCGCCCGGCCATCCTTCCAACCTTAGGACAGCCATAAAGGCGTGGGGCCGAAACGGCCTGACGTCAGATCCTGATATGATGATGGCATCGTGGGTCTGCAGAAGAATACTGTTCGAGTAGGTTCTGTCATCCAAAAGGACTGTTTGTTCTTTGGCAGGTTATGGCACACATGCCTGCCGATCGCCTTATGTCTGTCATGGCCCAGATTGCGGACAGGCCGACCGCGGCGGCAAAGTCAAATGATGACCCTCAGCCGGCCTTTGACTGTGGCCGTTCCAGCGCCAACAAAGGGGCAAGGGAACCGAGCAAAGGCTTTGTGGCTACAGGATCGCCATCCAGTTCCCAGGCATTCTGGAATTCAGCAATCTCGATACCAACAAACTCGTGTTCCGCTATCACGTCGCAGCAGGCGCTTAAATCATCAAGCGATAATCCGTCTTCATGCGCGTAATCCGTGGGCACGATGCCCGGATTTAAGACGTCGCAATCAAGGTGTATATAAGCGGGGCGGCCCGCGATGGCGCTCCGAAGCTCTGAGGTTAAATCTCCTCCCGGCTTGATATGCGGGATGTCGTGGGTCTCAATCAACTCTTGTTCAAACGGATCTAGGTCGCGCTGCCCAACGAGCACAATCTGATCCAACCTCAACCCCGCTCCAAGACCAGAGCGCCAAAGACCGATTAGAGCGGCGAGCGCCATGCCGCCAAGGTAACCCGTTGTTGTTCCCTTCGGGGTGTTTAGATCGGCATGGGAGTCGAACCACACGACGCAGGCTGAAGGATGATGCTTTGCGACAGATGGCAACGTTGCCATAGAAACAGCGCAACGGCTTGTCGCGGCTATGGATACCGCGCCACTCGTCATGACGTGTTCAATCCGTTCCTGAATCTGCCTTAACGCAGGCAACGCTGCATCCAATTCTTCGCGCCAGCTCACATTTAGTGATGGTTCAGGCGTGCCGATCACGCTGGGCGTGGCGCATGTTCGGCGCCTAAAGGCATCCCCGATGGCTCTGGCACCCACCATTGCGAGATCATTGTGATCGCCAGCGCGGCCTTGGAACACCGTATATTCAATGCGTTTCAAGAGCGTTTGTCTCATTAACAGCTCTTCTCTTCAGAGAATTGACAGCAGAGCTTGAAGTATTTCAGCATCGTTGCCATACATCATCACATGTCGATGACTCTACCATATTCATTGCGCCGCCGAGCCGCCCACATACGGACGGTGCGGTCGAACTATGAATAAGTAATCTTCGACATCAGCTGTCCATCAATATGGGCGGCTCATGAAGGCAACGGGTGTCGCCCAACGGGAGATACCTATGTATGCCAGCGAACTCTCCACATTAATGCCGATCACATCTCGGCCTGAACCGATTATGGTTCGGGGCCTTGGTTCTTATCTCTGGGACGACCGAGGCCATCGTTATCTGGACTTCATTCAGGGCTGGGCAGTCAATGCGCTTGGCCATTGTCCTGCGGAAATTTTGGAAACGCTGACCTGCCAGGCGGCAAAGCTCATTACGCCGAGCCCAGCGTTTCACAATGCACCTCAGCTTGCCCTTTCGTCACGGCTTGTGGAGCTTAGCGGCCTAAGCCAAGTCCACTTTGCCAATTCGGGTGCTGAAGCAAATGAGGCTGCAATCAAGCTGGCTCGCAAGTGGGGGCAAGTGAATAAACCTGGGGCATTTGAGATCCTCAGCACCAACAACGGTTTCCACGGCCGGACGCTCGCGACGATGGCCGCAAGTGGAAAAGCAGGTTGGGATAGCCTGTTCCCCCCGCAAATACCTGGCTTCCGCAAAGTCCCCTATGGAGATGTTGACGCCATCCGCCAGGCCATCACGTCAAGAACAGTTGCCATTATGGTGGAGCCAATTCAAGGCGAGGCGGGCGTTATTGTCCCCCCTTCAGGCTATATAAGGGAGCTTCGTTCGCTAGCAGACGAGCACGGAATCTTGCTGATTCTCGATGAGGTCCAAACTGGAGTTGGGCGAACAGGCACCTTCTTCGCGTTTGAACAGGAGAATGTCAGACCCGATATCGTCACTCTCGGTAAGGGTCTTGGTGGCGGCGTTCCTATCTCTGCCATGCTGGCTGCGACGCATGCTTGTTGCTTTTCCCACGGAGACCAAGGGGGTACCTACAATGGCAATCCTCTTATGACGGCCGTCGGACTGGCCATCGTCGAAACAGTTTCTGACCAACATTTTCTCAATGACGTTTGTGCCTCTGGGGTAGCCCTTTGGGAAGCGCTTGCAACCCTTGGTGAGCGCTTTGGCTTTGAGGACATACGAGGATGCGGACTGCTGTGGGCGATTGAATTGTCATGCCCTTGCGCAATGAAAATACAAGCCGCTGCATTTGAACGCGGCCTGCTTATCAATGCGCCGCGTCCCAACACACTGCGACTTATGCCGGCGCTCAATGTCCAAAGAAGCGAAATTGCTGAGGCGATGGATCTCTTGAAAGAGGCAATAGAATATACCGGCGTGGTTTGAGGAAAAAGGGCCAGGGCCTTGCGCAGGCCCGGCCGCCACACCTTAACTTCATACAAGCCGGGTGACGGTTTTGGCACGGCGCCGTAGCGAGCCCTATGGCAGCAATGGCTAAGACTGCCGACATGCCGACCGCGGTACCAAAGTCAAATGTTGGCCCGTAACAGCCGCAACAAACCGGCACGATGGTGGGAGGAAAGAGTGGAAAGCAGCCCCGAAATGATAGAAATTGCAATAGATGTGTCGTTGGTGATGATCCCCTGATGGCCACATCAAAAATCCAAGGGCTCACGCCCTTAAAACCGGGACATCAGTTCATCTTCTATGGTGACAGTTGTTCCGGCGTACCCGGCGGACGTCATGAGGAAACTCATGCGCGCGTCAACGCCGTCCTGACACGCCTCGACCCTCCGCCCGAATTCATCATTTTCCCCGGCGATGAGATCATTGGACTGGTGCCAGATGAAACGGCCTTGAGAAAGCAGTGGCAGTATTGGTTTGACGAAGAGATGGCATGGCTCGATCGGTCAAAAACGCCGATGTTTCACTCGACTGGCAATCACACGACTTATGATCAGATGAGCGAACGAGTCTTCGCTGATGTCATGAGGCACTTGCCCAGGAATGGACCTGTTGGTCAAAAAGGATTGGCGTATTTCGTCCGAAGAGATGACTTGCTCCTGGTTTTCGTGCACACGCTCTGGTCCTCGATGGGCGGCGAAGGACATATCGAAACGGATTGGTTAGAACAGACTCTGCATCAGCATGCCGACGCCCGCTGGAAACTAGTCGTTGGACATCATCCTGCGTTTCCGGTGAATGGATATGTTGGTTCTTATCAAAGAACCATTGGTGATGAATATGTGCCAACATTTTGGCGTATCCTGCGAGATAATGGTGTCCTTGCTTATCTTTGCAGCCACATCCTCGCCTTTGATGTTCAATGCCGTGAAGGCGTGCTTCAAATTACCAGCGCCGGTGCGGGAACGAAGCATCGGATGCCCGAAGACATCGAATATCTTCACGCCGTCCAGATGGCGATCGACAGCAATGGATTACAATACCAAGTCCTGGACGATGCCGGAGCATTGCGCGAATCGCTCAGTTGGCCGCCACCCCCTACCAAACGACAGATCGACCTTAAACCCGGCATACACCCTTTGCCCTGGCGGCATGGCGATACACCGGACTTAGTGCGCATGGGAATCAAAGGAACTGCGGCGATGTCGGGATCGGGATGTCGCCAAACCCTCTTTGCGGCAATGGATGAAAAGTCCGGTGAAATTCCGCTTTGGATTGGATTCATCGGAGCAAAGACGCAACTGACGGTCATCCTTCAGCCGAGTTCTGGGCGCAGCCCCCACTATTGGTTCGGACCGGAAATCGATCATGATCGGCCATTCGAATTTGACGTGTTGCTGCATCAAGGCATGGGCCCAGGTGGTATCTTATGGCGCTCATCAGCCACGCCTTATTGGTCCAGTTTTAGCGGCAGTTCGGCCTGGGGAATCGAGCGGTTGGAATGGCCAAGTTATTGCTCGGTTGGCTTGGCATCATCAGCCGACAACATTCCATTTCGAGGGGATGGTCTCTGCTTGAGCTTATCATCGGGCACGATTGAGTAGGCAAAAGCTGTTTGGTTTTTGAGTGGCTGCTTCCGAGCGCAAAGCGGGTACTGGAGCAAGCCCCATAGATTCCGCAGTAGACCCGTTGCAGCCTCTTCGCCATCGGCAAATCGCATCTGCATGCATCATCACAATGAATAAACAACGACGATGCAGTGTTATTGAATGAGGCGAGCGGCTTAAGCCTCATTGTGTGCCTCTCGGAGATGGCTAAAGCCCCTCACCACGGAGGCGAGACCTACTGAGTTGTACGCTAAAGAGATCTCATAACCTCCTGATTATCTTTAAAGTTATTCCGCGCTTTTTCTGGATCAGATTTTTTTGCGAAGCGAGTTAAACGCACCATGGGAACATTTAAGAGGCTGTCATGCAGGACGTCATTGAAGAGAATAATGGTTGCAAAAACGATTCCTGCGATCTCTTGCCCATGCTGTGGGATCGATGGCCCGCAGTCATAGCTTTTGTGGTGGTTGGTGTATTAGCTGTTGTCGGCTTGGACGTCGTGATCCCAGACAGTGAGGAACCCAGCCTTGGCATACTAAGCAAGAAGATCGATCATCTCCGCGAGGCTCATCAAAATTATAACGTTCTCCTGATCGGTACCAGCAGGACCTATCGGGGAATCGATCCGATCCAGCTGCGGCGTGTCACCGAACGTCAGGGTTGCGATGTTCGCGCGTTCAATTTCGGTGTTCCCAACCTTCGCTTGACCGAGCTTCGCCATCTTCGAGAACATCTGTCGCCGACGATGCTGGGGGATTTCGACCTGATCCTCCTGACGCCCATGGCCCCCTCCAAGATCGCCAAGGCGAATTGGAGCAGCGATCGCATTCAACATTTTTCCGACTGGAAGGGTTATTGGGTCAGTCTGATCGACATTTGGGACACGCCGCTAAGCAACGCCGTGCCGAAGCAACTCTACTATTCGGCCCTGCTTACAGGTGCCTTTGCCTATCGACAACTTGGGTTCGGCCGTCTGGCCAAAGGCTTGCGAGGGGAGGCACCGAGCAGCGTGGACAACCCGAGCGGCGATTTGGTTGACGGCAGTGCAATCGTCGACTTCAGCCGTCAGGGCTATGTGGCGCTGGATGACGAGCCCAGTCAGGAATTCATCGACCGCGGCCAGGAAATCAAGAGCAATCCTGGCCACTTCGAAATGCTGAAGACCAAAAACATGGCAGTCAACGAGTTCCGGGGATCAGCCGCAGAGCGGGCTTGGCAGCGTTTCGCCAACTCCATGGAACAGCTGGCCGCCTTCGATGTACCGTTCGCCATGCTTTTACCGCCGATGCTGCCGCTCAGAGCATCGGATCAGGCGCTCGCCGAAGTCGCCGATGCGCACGGTGTGCCAGTGCTCAACTACAATAAGCTCGACAGATATCCCGAGCTTTTCGAACGTCGGAATTGGTTCGACTACTACCACGTGAACCGGGACGGTGCGGAACTGCTGACCAACTTGGTTGGTGAGGATATCTGCACCGCGATCGAAGACGCGAAACGCTAGGCCGTGTTGTTCATCGATGCGACCTTCCTGATCTTCTACGCGATCGTTTTCTTGATCTACTGGAGTGTGCCGAACCTCCTCCTGCGAAAACTTATCATCCTGACGGCTAGCTATGTCTTCTACGCCGTCTGGGACTATCGCTTCCTTACGCTGATCATCGGCTGCACCTTGGCGAATTACTGGCTCGGATCGCTGGTGGGGGCCGCCCGAGACCGTGCCTTCCGCAAAGGTTTGCTGGTGCTTACCGTTGTCGGCAATATGGGCATCCTTTGCATCTTCAAATATCTGAACTTCTTTGCCGAATCCTTTTCATCACTCGCAGTTTGGCTCGGTATCGAGATCAGCTACACAACGCTGAACATCGTTCTTCCGATCGGCATCAGCTTCTACCTGTTCCAAACGACTAGCTATGTCGTCGATATCTACAAAGAGCGAATCAGGCCGTGCAGGCAACTGCTCGATTTCTCAGTTTATGTCGCCTTCTTTCCACAGCTGATCGCGGGACCGATCGTTCGTGCCAGCGAGTTCCTCCCGCAGCTCGGTCATGTTGTTCCTTTGCGCAACGTGCCGATTCGCGCCTATCTCTTCTTGTTCGCCATCGGCTTTTTCAAGAAGGCCTGCATTGCCGACAATCTTGCCATCATTGCCGATCCAGTCTTTGCCGACGTCGATGCCTATACTGCCTACACCCAATGGCTCGCTGCGCTCATCTACACCGTGCAGCTCTACTGCGATTTTTCCGGCTATTCTGATATGGCGATCGCCTTGGCCGGTCTACTCGGCTTTCATCTGCCGAAGAACTTTCACTTTCCTTACTTCTCCCCCAATCTCGGCGAGTTTTGGCGCCGCTGGCACATCACGCTTTCCACCTGGCTGCGGGACTATGTTTACTTCCAGTTGGGCGGCAGCCGCGGCTCGGATGCGGCAACCTATCGGAACCTGATGATCACCTTCGGCCTTAACGGCCTCTGGCATGGCGCTGCCTTTGGCTATGTGATCTGGGGTCTCAACAATGGTTTGGGTGTTGCCCTTTATCGCCTCTGGTCGAAAAGCTGGTTCGGTCGTACCTTTCACATCCCCCATGTCGCCGCCGTCGCCATGGTCTTCATCTTCATCACCCTGGTCCGTGTGCCGTTCAGGGCCCCCGACCTAGCGAGCGCTTGGGACATGTACGGAATCATGTTCGGTGTCCTGATACCCGGGAGCCTGACCTTGCAGGTGCCAATCGAGCCGCTTCTGATCGGCTTGGGGGTCATCCATTGGATATTCTACCGCTTTCCGATCAGCGAATTCGTCGAGACTTTGCCAAGGATCGCTTTCGCCGGCGGAATGGGCGTCGCCACAGCCCTAGCCATCGGCCTCCTTCCCGTCGGCTACTCGCCCTTCATTTATTTTCAGTTTTAGTGACGTGGCCAAATCACCCGACCGAAGCTTCTTTTGCGAAAGCAAATGAACGTCGCGTTCGCTTGTGTCATGATGGCAACGCACATCGTCATCCAGGCATTTGGTCGGATAACGGGTTGATACGCGGAGCATCTTTGAAGGGTGGACCCGGCGTCTCCTTTTGGCACCACGCCGGAGTGAGTGTGGTGGCCGCTTTCAGGCATACAGCATGCGCAGCGCGCTACGATGGCAGTTGGGAAACCGGACATTCCGCGGAGGCCGCAAGATTCCGCTGTTGAACCCAAGCTGACCTTTCGCATGGCCGTTGCGGTTACTTGCCAATTACTCTGAATAAGCCGATCCATTTTTGGTCGAAGGCCGTTCGGATAAAGGGCGACAATTCGAAGTTTCCTTCTGTTCGAGTAAGCCTACATTTGGTTCTTTCCCATCACATCATGGTCGCCGGAAAGAATCGTGTGGTGCCGTCCTAACGTTTTTTTATTTATTTTATGGGAGACAGAGTTAAGGGTGGCTCACCATCACACAGGACATTAGATGTGCTCAGTAAAAGTTTCAAAATTGGTGCCAAATTCGCTGCGGCATTTGTCGCAATTATCGCCATATTCTTGTCAATTTCAGCAGCAACTTACTTCTCTCTGAATGATATCGAGCAGGCCGACGCTTGGAATACCCATACCTACGAGGTGCTCGGCGAAGCGAATGTTCTCATTGCGTCCGTCGTCAACCAGGAGACCGGCGTCCGCGGCTTTCTCGTTTCAGCCGATGAGAATTTTCTCGAGCCGTATATTGACGGTAAGAAGAGCTTCAAGAGCGCACTCGATAAGCTGCTGCGCTTGACATCCGACAACCCTGCCCAGCAAGAACGGCTTCGGCGTGTCGAGCGTTTTGAACAGGAGTGGCGAACGACTATAGCCGAACGCGAGATCTTGCTGATGCGCAACCCCGCCACACACGGGGAGGCACGATCACTGGAGGCTTCGGGTGCTGGCAAGAGCCTCATGGATCAGCTGCGCGGTGCCCATCAGGAATTCGATCAAGCCGAACGGGCACTCCTTACCGTGCGCACCGCTGCAAAGGAGGCATCTACATCCTTTGCCGTATTGGCAATTGGCCTTGGTACGGCCTTCATGCTTGTCATCGCGGTCGCAATCGGTTGGTTGCTAACCCGCAACATCGCTTCGCCGATTGTCATGATGACCACGGTGATGCGCGATCTGACCCAAGGCAAAACCGATGTGATTATCCCAGCGACTGGGCGAAAGGATGAAATTGGGGCAATGGCAAGCGCGCTTGAGGTGTTCAAGGCAAATGCCGAGGAGGTGAAACGTCTGGAAGCGGAACAGGAAGCCGCCCAGGCTGCAAAGGAGCAGGAGCGAGCGACTGCAAGAGAACAAGAGACGGCCTTCCAGCAAGAAATTGATAACGTAACAGAAGCTGCAGCCAGGGGTGATTTCAGCCAGCGGATCGCGACCGACAAGTGCGAAGGCATCTTTCTCAGCATTGCGAGACGGATCAATGGGCTCAATGACATGGTGAGGCATGCAACCGACGAGCTTGGCACCATGCTCGCAGCGATGGCCAATGGCGATTTGAGCAACCGGATCACTGGTGACTACCGAGGGAAATTCGGCGAGCTCAAAGACGATGCCAACAACACCGTCGAGCAGTTGACAACAATTATCGCCCAGATCCAGACGGCGACCTGTGAGGTGGAGAATGCTGCTGCTGAGATCTCCAGCGGCACATGCGACCTTTCGAAACGCACCGAACAGGCTGCTTCCAATATCGAGGAGACCGCTGCCTCCACCGAAGAGATGTCGGCAACCGTCAAGCAGAATGCCGAAAGTGCCAAGAATGCCAACCAGCTTGCTGAAACCGCGAATCAAACTGCGAGCAAGGGCGGTGAGGTGGTCGAGCAAGCCGTTGGTGCGATGAGTGGCATCGAAGGCTCTGCACAAAAGATCACCGATATCATTGGCGTGATCGATGAGATTGCTTTCCAGACAAACCTCCTGGCCCTCAATGCGAGCGTCGAGGCCGCGCGGGCGGGCGAGGCCGGCAAGGGCTTTGCGGTTGTTGCCCAGGAGGTCCGTCAGCTGGCCCAGCGCTCTGCTCAGGCAGCCTCGGACATCAAGACCCTGATCCAAGACAGCAACAGCCAAGTGAAGGACGGGGTACAGTTGGTCAATCAAGCGGGTGAGGCCCTGGACGAGATCCTGGGCTCCATCGGCAAAGTTACCGGGATTGTTCGGGAGATTTCCAGTGCCTCCCAAGAGCAAGCTGCAGGGGTCCAGGAGATCAACAGCTCGATCAACACCATGGACGAGATGACCCAACAGAATTCGGCCTTGGTCGAAGAGAGCACGGCAGCCGCGCGTGCCTTGAGTGAGCAGGCAAGCAAGCTTGGCGAGCTCATATCTTTCTTCAAGCTCGACGGCGCCTCCGCGCCGGCTCGTCGTCCATCGACTGTCTCACGCAAGCCGAGCGTATTAAAGCCGGTACGAACTATGACGGAGGCCTCGCCTGCTAAGGTCGCAGCCGGCGATGATGGCTGGAGCGAGTTCTAACACTAAATCGCTTCTCACTCGCAGCTTGATAGAAGCCACTAGATTAGGGCGAGCTACCAATGACCGATGTTATGGCCTCAGAAATCGACCATGGAACGACAACCGGAGGCGGGCGTGACGCGGCACCGTCGGCTGGCCAAACCTGGTCGCAATATGTGACATTTAAGGTGGACGATCGCTCCTATGGTATCGAGATCACCAAGGTGCGGGAAATTAAGGGTTGGAGTGAGCCAACTGAGCTGCCTAGCTCGCCGCACGCAAT
This sequence comes from Geminicoccales bacterium, assembly GCA_050633905.1. Classification (GTDB taxonomy): domain Bacteria; phylum Pseudomonadota; class Alphaproteobacteria; order Geminicoccales; family Geminicoccaceae; genus JANQPX01. The sequence continues at coordinate 9,222 of JBOEHJ010000041.1, read as the reverse complement.
GTGCGGCGTTCTCAACCTCCGTGGCGTCATCGTGCCCATCTTTGACCTTCGCGCCAGCTTCGGCCAAGGAGCGACACAGGCAAGCGAAGAGCATGTCGTGATCATCGTAACGCTTGGCGCTCGCTTGATTGGGGTGCTGGTAGATGCTGTCTCCGACATCTTGACCCTGGAACTTGGTGAGGTTCTGCCGGTACCGGAAATGGATGCCGGCATCAGTCCAAGTTTTTTTTCGGGGTTAGTGTCCAAGGATGATCGTATGGTTGCGTTGCTGAAACTTGAGGAGCTGTTTGACATCGGAGACGAATCGCCGGATCAGACCTTTTAGCATAGTTATTTACAGCAATTCGGTTCGCCTGAATGCTAATCCTAGCGACCGTTATTGATGCTGTGGATGGCTCCCTCCACTGGCATCGCGATGTGCCAAAAGGGCGGTGTCTTTAGAACCGCAAGAGGGGAACCACCCATGGAGAAGATTGGCACGATCGGTCCGGATATCGCCTAGAACGTCTTTCAGGTGCATGGCGTTGATCAACAAGGCGAGGTTATTGTCCGTCGTCAGTTGCGCCGCCGCCAGGTCCTGAAGTTCTTCGCCAAGCTTGCACCTTGCGTGATCGGCATGGAAGCTTACGCCACGGCTCACCATTGGGCACGGGAATTGCGGAAACTTGGCCACGAGGTACGGCTGATGCCGGCGCGTTATGTGAAACCTTATGTCAAGCGCAACAGTGAGACGGATCAGCGAATGATCCGGTGAATCATTCGCCCGTCGAACGACGCTGCCGATGCTGAGGCAATCTGTGAGGCAGTAACGCGGCCGACGATGCGGTTTGTGCCGATCAAAACGGTTGAGCAGCAATCGGTGCTGATGGTGCATCGGACCCGGCAGCTGTTCGTCCGCCAGCGCACGTCGCTGATCAATGCGATCCGCGCTCATCTTGCCGAGTTCGGCATTGTCGCCGGTGTAGGGCGCAACGGTGTTGAGGTCCTGTTGGGGTTGATCGCTGAGGGCAAAGACGAGCGTGTCCCGCCCGAAGCCCGTGATTGCTTGGCGGCATTGGCGGCACAACTTGACCTGCTCAAACGCCAGATCCTGGCCGCTGATCGGCGCATCCTCGCCTGGCATAGGAACAACAGCATGAGCAAGCGGCTCGAAGCCATTCCAGGGATTGGCCCACTGGGCGCAAGCGCCCTTGTCGCCAGCATTCCCGACCCTCACATCTTTCGCTCTGGTCGTGATGTGAGCGCCTGGATCGGGATCGTGCCGAAGCAGAATTCAAGCGGTGGCAAGGAACGCCTCGGCTCGATCTCGAAGGCCGGCAATCGCTATCTGCGCAAACTGCTGGTCGTCGGCGCTTTATCCGTGATCAAACGGGCCAGGCAGTTCGGCTACAGCCGCTATCCCTGGCTGACCAAGCTGATGGAACGCCGGTCCGTCAAAGTTGCCGCCGTCGCGCTCGCCAACAAAAACGCACGCACCGTATGGGCGATGATGGCGCGCAATGAAAGCTATCGAGCAGCACCAAAAGTCGCCGCCGCCTAAGCGACCAACGAACACGCGGGAAACCGCNNCCATGCCAGTCGGCCCAACGATCGGGACAACCCATTTGTGCCATGGCGCTAGTCGAGCGCGTGTTGTTGACAGGGACCCGATCCGCGGAGAGCATTATGGTCAGCGGCCATGTGAAGTGTCGCATCAAAAGACCGGACGCATGGCAGTTCCGACCAGCGGTGTGAAAAAAGATCAGAATTCCCTTGCCAACAGGGGGCCATCCACGCATGGCACCAAGCCGAAGCCAGCCATCTGGCTGGTATTGCGCCGGAAGCAGACATTCGGCTGGCAGGGCTAAGGCTAACTCCTGACCCCAAGCCGACCTAAAACAACGGTCTGCCTTGTACCGTTTCAAATGCCGTCAGGGTGTCACAAGAATCGGTGAACTCAGATTCTGCCTCCACCAATGGTAATGGAAACCGTCGCCAGCTGAAGCGATTGAACATCGTTATTTCATCATGCAAAGTGGACGCGGAAAGATCAGGTGCATGCGCCAATTATAGATGGGCTTTTGTTTGCTATAGATGCAACTAACATAGACAATGAATTTTTCAGAATTTACGATATAATAACGCCAGTATATCTACTATCTAGTGGGCTGGCGTCAAGTATAATTTAGAATTGAACGGCGCGAAACTGCTTGAGGACAAGTAAGGCACGTTGATCGACTATTGACGTTTCCTTTTGCGGCTCGGCCCAAGAGCAAAACTATAGGGAGGGGAGTTCGGCAATGACTGAATATATTGGTCCCATATCCAAAGAAATAGACAGCCGGGACGATGCCGATCGTCTGGAATCCGAGCAACGGCGAAACTTCTTGCGCAACAGTGCATTATTGGGCGGTGGTGCCTTAGCGGCGGGGGCGTTCAGCCCAGCACCAGCTGGTGCTGCCAAGCTTGGAATCTCGGATTCGAACAAGGAAATGGGCCGTGAGATCGAGCCCGAAGCTTACGGCATGCCCTCGAAATTTGAGGCCCACGTAAAGCGTCGACGCACCGACGTGCTGAAGAACAAGCAGCACTGGTCGGACTGGAGCATGACCCCCATCCACCAGCAGCCCGGCATCGTGACGCCGAACGGCTTGTTCTATGAACGCCATCATGCCGGTACACCGGACATCGATCCGGATGATCATGCTTTGGTCATCCACGGCATGGTCAAGCAGCCGCTCAAATTTTCCATGAACGACCTGATGCGCTACCGCGCCATGTCCAAGTTCCATTTCATGGAATGTTCCGGTAACACGCTCACTGACTGGCAACAGGCGAAGGCGACAACGGTTCAACAATCCCACGGTCTATTGTCATGCGCCCAATGGACCGGTGTTCCGGTGTCCGCGCTTCTCGATGAAGCCGGGCTGGAGCCTGGTGCCAAGTGGGTGCTGTTCGAGGGCGCCGATGGGTCGGCTCATGCGCGCTCGATTCCCATTGAGAAGTGCATGACGGATACGTTGCTCGCCTACGCCATGAACGGTGAAATGCTACGACCCGAGAACGGCTATCCGCTGCGCGCCTTCATGCCGGGATGGGAAGGTAATGTCTGCGTGAAATGGCTACGTCGAATCAAGGTTTCCGACAAACCCTGGCATCTACGCAGTGAGACAGCACGCTACACCGATCCGATGCCGGAGGGCAAATGGCGTCAGTTCAGCATGGTCATGGAGTGCAAGTCGGTCATTACGCGGCCTTCCGGCGGCATGATGCTGCAGGGTCCGGGCGCTTATGAAATCGAAGGCTTTGCCTGGTCAGGCAACGGCTCGATCACCGAGGTCGATATCACGACTGATGGCGGCGTAACGTGGCGCCCCGCCGAAGTCGAGGGCCCGGTCATTGACAAGTGCCTGACGCGGTTCCGATACACTTGGGACTGGAAAGGCGGGCCGGCAAAGATTGCCAGCCGTGCCGTCGACAACACCAACTATGTCCAGCCGACCGTCGCTGATATCGCCAAGGAGCGATTCACCGCTGGCTTCGTGCAACACCACAACGGGATTTTCCCCTGGTCGGTGAGCGAAAACGGGGAGGTCAACAATGCGATCGCATAATCAAACGACCTTGGCCGCAATGGCCCTTTTGGTGTCTGCTACATTTGCCGGCAATGCCATGGCGGCAAACTATGGCACGCCGGTCAGCGAAGCCGATATTGCTGCATGGGATATCGACATCTCGACCTCCACAGGCGATGGGCTGCCGGATGGTCAGGGTACTGTCGCTGAAGGCGCCAAGATCTTCGAGGAGAAGTGCGTCGTCTGCCATGGTGACAATGCCGATGGAGGATCGATGTACGGATCGATGGTCGGCGGCATCGGGTCCATGACCGAGCCTAAGCGAAAGCTGACGCCCGGAAGCATGTATCCCTATGCACCCATTCTCTTCGACTATGTGCGCCGGGCAATGCCTATGGATTCACCACAAAGTCTGACTGACAACGAGGTCTATGCGCTGGCAGCTTTTATCTACAACCTGAATGGACTTGTCCCTGACGACGCGACGGTAGATGCCGAGACCATGAAGGCGATAGACATGCCGAACCGGGACGGGTTTATGGTCGACGATCGGCCAGACGTCAGCTCGACACGATGCATGAGCGATTGTCCTCCCTTGGAGCCGATCATCAAGCAATAGAGGTACGGGCTTGACTAACCTCGGCTCGCGGTGTGAGTCGGGGTTAGTTTTGGAGAAATGAAGTTCGGGTTGGTGCTGTTTGCGCACATTCCTTCCTTGCTTGGTATATTGGGGAGGGGCCGAACCTGCGCGTTGGCGCCGACACGCCTCCACCGAAAGACTACTGTTGCACCAAGCCGAAGTGAGTGTGGTGGACGCTTTCGAGCGGTTGCCGCATTACGGCTTGGGAGGCCAAGTGGATGAAACCACGAATTCAGGTTGACGTGTTTTAGCCTCGCCCGTGGAAAACCGGACATTGGAGCTGGGTTGCTAGATACCGGTTGTGTACCCTTTCCGGCCGAAATAAGCGAGCTTTGAGCCCGGCGTTGTCTAGCTGCATGGCCGTCAGGCAAGTGTGGTACAAACGGACTGCACTCAGCCGGAGGACGCTATTGCATTCGCGAAGTGTGTAGCGGCCAACATGTCATTTTGACACCCTTGGCTGCAATCGCGATGACGACATGGTCGCAATATGTCAATGATCCTCGACGATAGTGATTTTAACCCGGCGGTTCCTAGCTTCCGGTACGTTATCGTCGGTGACAACCGCAAGGTTGGATTCACCGTACTCCACAACGCTGAGTGCCTCTCGAAAGCGTGGATCATTCCGAATTGCGGCGGCTACGCCATCCGCTCGAATCTTGGCAAGTTGGTTGTTGTAGGACGCGGTCCCGACGGTGTCGGTGTGGCCGGAAATGACAAATCTAGCGCGCGACAATGTGGCCGCGTATCGGCAGGCCTCAGCCACCGATTTTATATCATCGCGATCGAGATCTGCGTTGTCGGTCTCGAAAAATAGGGTAAACGACTTTCCGTTTTCTGCGGCGTTGCGAAGCAGCATCTGATTGGGCTTTTCGGCAACCGGAACTGAAAAGTTTCCGGTTCCTCCTGCTCGCGATCTATCCAATTCGGAAGCTAAATCCAGGGCGGCCCCGTTTATCTTTTTCGAAAGATCTTCGCTTGGATCGACAGTCTCTTGATATGGCGCCGAAGCGACGACGAGTTCATGGCCGCTGGCTTCTAGAAAATCATCAACGCCCTGATGATAAGACAACGGCAAATCAACCATAGAGAATGACGGGTCAAGCTTGACGCCATCAATACCAGCCGATTTCAAAATGAGACTGTCCCTTTGGATCGTGTTCAGCAGCGCATGAACGAAGTCTGGCCTCACCTGAGAGCTAGCGACCAGGAGGTGGCCTGGACGAGTGTCGGCGCCACTTTGCTCTTGAGCCTCGTCGACCAGCCAGAGTTTCATCACGGCGTGCAGATCTGTCATGGTCTCCAGCTCAGCGACGTCGATCGCAGAAAGGTCGACCAACCCCAACCCACCTTCGTCCTTCCCGATCTGAAGGAGAGGAGCCTCTCGAAATCCGGCCCAGACAACATCGATATCAAAGGCCTCGATTTTCAGATTGGCGAGCGAACTAACACCGACCGCAATCATTCGGGATCCATCACCAGTAACGCTGGCTGCCAATCGGAGCCTGTCTGGCTCGACAGGTTCCTGGCCGGATACAGGGCTATTATAGAGCACAGATGCGATCAGCACCGGGAGTATAGATTTCAAACGCTGCCCAAAAAACCGACCAACCATGATTAACCTCCCATATTGGTTGTTCAGATGGATAAATAAACACGACCAGTTGAGCAGCATGATCCAGCTATCAAACGACTCGAAAATCGCGTGGCAATATTGCTTTGCGACATCGAGTCTACGATGCATTTTATTAGCATTAGCGGTGAAAACGCTCGACCATAGGTTATCCATAGACAGTCAGCGAAATCAATCAATTGCCTCAAGCCATCACCAGTTCTTGTTCACAAGTGCTTGAGCAGTTGCCTTCAGCGTCTCAAAGAGTGACGTTCGGTAAGGGAACCGAATGCTGATCTTCTGATCCGATCGTGATTTCGGAATCCAGCCGCGTGGAATCGCGAAGGCGGTGGCCCTTGGCTTCAGTATAGAGCTCGCGGAATGACCGTTCATGGCACGAAGGAGAAACGCGGCTTGTGGCCGGTTTCGGGTGTTGACCGGGCATTGGCGAGGATGCTCTAGCGTCAAAAAGTGACCCAAGGCGGAAGCTAAGTCAGCCTCGCGGACATGGCCTTTCAGAAGGTCATTCTCTTGAGGACGTCGTGCCCATCAATCCAACGATGCTTGGCGACTGCTGCGACGTGCACCATCGCAAGCACGAGCATAGTGTAGGCAAGCCACTGGTGCAGCGTTGCGGTGGTGGTCTCTAGGTTAAGTCCCCAGAGGGTCTCCATCGTCGGGAAAATCTTCGGCATCGACAGGCCAATCCACTGGACCCCGTGACCGCCGAAATCGGTCTCGGCCCATCCGATGAGGATGATGGCTGCGGGAAACAGATAAAGGCCCCAATGGCCAAGATGCGAGCCGATCTTCTCCCATCGGGCCAGAGCATTCGGGAGTGGTGGAGGCGCTTTCCAAAGACGCACGGCGATGCGTGCGATCAACAGCATGAGTAACGTCACGCCTATAGAGATGTGAAGCCCAAACAGGAACTCCTGTAGCGGGGAGTCGTCCGCCACCAATGAGGTCATTGCGTAACCGCAAGCCCACATGAAGATAAAACCCGCCGCCATCACCCAATGAAGGACCCGCGCCGAGATCACATAACGTTCCATTTTTCAGATCCGCCAGATTGAAGAAACACAAACCAACAGACACGAGCAGATCCTGTCCGCCACAGTGAATGCACGACAGGTGCGGGGCTTGCGCGGGCGGTTCATACAATTTCGTGAATGGTCGTTTCTCGACCGCTCACGAATGTATTGCTAGATTCTACCGATGACGTTGAATGAGATTTCACTCACAGGCCTTGACTGGCGAGTGCTCCCGAAGAAGTTGCTGATCGCTGCGCTAGCCGGCGGTTGCATTGCATTGGTCCTTGAGCCAGACCACACCTCGGATTTGCCGATCCTGGCCGCCTTCGGACTATGGTCGACGCATATCCTGTTTGCTGCTGCCCTGTTCTTGGTCGGCCTAGCAGCTCTCCGGCGTTTAGGGATACGAGATCCAGTATCGATTGTCGCATCGACGTTGCTTCTGCCCGCCTTTTTTGCACCTGTATCTCTGCTCCTGGATTACGGGTTTGGAAAACCTGACGAGGAGCTTCTGTCGGCGGAAGGTCCCGTCACCATCTATCTGAGCGAGGTCGTAGCGGTTACGCCGGTTGCACTGACCGTGGCGCTCGTCGTGGCGTTTGTTCTCTACCGAGCCGTGTCGGACCACGAAGATCAACAAGAGACGGCTGCCCCTTCGTTGAATAGCTTGATTGACACTATTCCTCATTCGCTGGGCGACAACATCATCCGAATGCATGCCCAGGATCACTACGTCGAAGTCGTCACCACCGAAGGCCGCGCGTTGCTCACGGAACAGTTCGGCGACTGTGTGGAGAAGCTGCAGCAATTTGATGGCATCCAGTGCCACAGGTCTCATTGGATCAGTTTGGCCCACGTCAAAGACCTGACGCGTTCCGGTAGCGCCCATATTTGCATCATGAGCAACGGCGATGAGGTCCCGGTCAGTCGGCGGCGATACTCCGAGTTGAAGAGTGGGATGGGCAGGAGAGACATCACGTCATTGCACCCGTAATGTCGCCTTATGGCACGGAGGCGAAGAAACGCTTCCGGAGGCTAACAGCTCAAAAGCAGGCACAACGGCCGAAAAGGCGTTGGCGCGGCGCGCGTTACAGAGTTTTGCAGGCGTCGCAAGTCGGGGTGCTGGTTCAACGTTGTGCCCTAAAGACGGACGACCTCGAAATGCGCGCCGTTTGTTAATGCTTGTTCCGCACCTCGACGTGCTGAAGCTTGCCATTGTACACAATGACGTACTCTAAACCTGGGCGATTGATAATTTCATCGTTATTGGTGACCCCGGAGAACGTGAAGTCGAAAAGGACGACGCCTGGGCGAACCTCGTCGACATTGTGCACGTCCCAGCCCATCTTTTTGAAACTGGAGAAGAAGGTTCGCTGCATTTCCATAATTTGTTCAGCGCCAAGAAAAACCCCTGTGTTTGCGGAGCTGTACGTGCTTGAAGGGGTGAACAAAGTCTCGATCTCATCAAGCTTCCCGGCGTTAGACAGCGCGAAATAGTGCTCAGCAAGTTTTACTGCTTCGCTCATCGATTATTTCCTTATGTTCTGTGTCATATGACCGTATTGGGAACTACACATCGATGCGACCAACATGTGGATAGCTTAGTGCCTTGCAGGACGAAGCGGAATGGCCGCACTTGGCACCAAGCCGACGCAAGTTCAGTGGCCGCTTTCGAGCGGCTGCCGCGTTGCGGCTTGCCCGTGGGAAACCGGACATTGGAACTGGGTTGCTAGATACCGGTTGTGACCCGAACCGGCCCTTGGCAGAAGCTCGCCATCCAAATAAGTTCAGGAGCAAATTTTTGTTAAGGAGGAAAAGCTATGCCAGACAAGGAGGAACCGATTGCAAAGCCTCATATCCTGATGGGATGGTTGGCTCAAATAGGACTAGCGTTTTTGTTATTGGCGAGTGTTCGATGGGCATGGTCGTTTTTTCAGTCTCCTGCTGAAAATTCACTAACCTCTCTTATTATTTTCATTGCTACAGTAATTGTGCTGATTGTGATCCTGGAAATAGTATCTGTGACAGTTGAAGGGCGGCATCTTTCTTTAAAATCAACAATAAAAGATCCGCAAAGAATGAGTCAATTCCAGAATAATGTTTATTTATCAGGATCAAATCTAATATCTGCAATTACTGTTTTCTTCTCAATCCGCATAATGGAAGAAAAATTCACTTTTAGTCTAAATATAACTGATTTTCTTTGGATTTTCTTCATGTTCCTTATTTTTGGTGGCATATCGATGAAACGTTCGCATTCACGGATCTCAGTTAGTGAGAGCCGACGGATCTGAGGAATTTTTTCACTCAGGTGCCTTATAGTTCAAGTGCAAGTTTTAGATCAACATTGTGTCAGGTCCTGGCACCAAGGGGAACCAAGCC
>JBOEHJ010000040.1:1248-14682 GCA_050633905.1 Geminicoccales bacterium | reverse complement strand
GCTGCATGAAAAGTGCCTCCCTTTGTTACAATCAGGCCGAGCCTGTGATCTGTCAGAAATAGGCAAGGCCGGTATCTCCTGCGAAAACATGCCAACGCTCGGTATCGAAGGTGAGGTAGCAGTCGTCGCCCATGTCGGCCTTGTAGTCGGGTTTGGTCTTGACCAGGATTTTGGTGTCGCCGAGCGTGACGTCTACCAGCATGTCACCGCCTAGCGGCTCGGTGACCAGAACACGCCCTTTGGCGCTTCCGTCCACCGATGCGGCCTTAATGCTGATCTCATCCGGACGCAGGCCCAGGCGGACAGTGCCATTTTGCGCTTTGCTGTTGATCAGCGTTGCCTGTTCGGCGGTCAGCGATCTTGTAAAATTCGGATGCCGCAACATCATCTGGCCGTTTTCCTCGGCAAGCTCACAGTCCAGAAAATTCATCGGCGGCTCGCCGATAAAACCGCCGACCCACTCATTGACCGGGTGACGATAAATCTCGTCGGGCGTGCCGAATTGCTGCAGCACACCTTCATGCATCACGGCTATCCGATCAGCCATCGAGAGCGCTTCGAGCTGATCATGGGTGACGTAGATCATGGTGGTGCCAAGCTCGCGCTGCATCAGTTTCAGCTCGCCGCGCATATGGGCGCGCAGCTTGGCATCGAGATGGGCGATCGGCTCATCGAACAGAAACAATGCAGGCTCGCGCACGATCGCACGCCCGATCGCGGTCCGCTGCTTTTGTCCGCCTGAAAGCTCGCCCGGCTTTCGATCCAAAAGCGCTTCGATCTCAAGCATCTTTGCGGCCTTCTTGACCTTCTGATCGATCGCAGGCTTGTCCATGCCGCGCAGGCGAAGCGAGTTGGCGATATTGTCGTAGACCGATTTGTGGGGATAGAGCGCGTAGTTCTCGAACACCATCGCGATGTCGCGGTCTTTCGGGGGCAGGTCGTTCACCCTGATGTCACCGAATTGTATGTCGCCGGCGCTTATATGTTCGAGCCCGGCCAGCATCCGAAGTGTCGAGGATTTGCCGCAACCAGACGGGCCGAGGACGCAGAGAAACTCACCATCCCGGCATTCTAGATTGAGATCGCGCACGGCTTCAGTCTTGCCATAGAGCTTCCAGACATTTTTGATGCTGACGGAGGCCATTTTTGATTGGTTTCCTATTCGCGCACAGCGCCCATGGTGAGGCCGGTGACCAGATAGCGGCGGATCAAAAGTCCCAAAAACATCATCGGCAAGGTGGTGACCACGCCGGCTGCCATGATTTTGCCCCATTGGATATTCTGCGGTTGGACCAGTTCCTTAGTCGCGACCGGCAGGGTCTTGGCACCGCCGGAGCCGATGATCGAAGCGAACAGAAAGTCGTTCCAGGCGAACAGCACGCAAAGAACCAGGAACGCGCCGATGCCGGGTGCGACCAGCGGCAGGATGCTTTGAAACGCTTGAAAGCGGTTGCAGCCATCACACATCGCGGCTTCCTCGATCGCATAGGGCACGTTGTCGAAGAACCCTTTTAGGATCCAGATCGCGAATGGCAGGTTGAAGGTGGTATAGGCGAGGATCAGGCCGGGCAGCGTGCCAACCAGCCCGGCACCTCGGAAGATCGCGTACAGCGGCACCATCACCGCGACCACCGGCGCCATGCGCGTCGAGATGATCCAGAAGAATAGATCCTTCTTGCCGCGAAATTCAATGCGGGACAGCGAATAGGCCGCCATTGAGCCGAACACCACTGAGATCAGCGCCGAGCCGAGCGAAGCGATGATGCTGTTCATGAGATAGGTGCTGAAATTATTGTCTTCGAACAGGTCGATATAGTGTTGAAAGGTCGGCTTGAAGTCGAAGAACACACCGATGCCGGACCAGTCGCCGACGCTTGGCAGCTTGAACGCCTCCAAGAGATCCTTGAAGGAGCTTACGAACATCACAAAGATCGGCAGCAGGGTCCAGACCAGATAGACCGCGAGAAACAAGACGGTCAGCACTTCGAGAACGCGCCTGGCTGGTGAACGATATTGAACGACGTCCGATGAAGCCATCGTTCAGTTCTCCGCGCCGGTCTGACCGGCCTTGCTGGCGGGGCTATCGAACAGCCTGACAAGGATCAGGCCCAGGATGATTGTGACGACAAGCAGCGTGAGAGCAATCGCGGCACCGCGGCCGAGCTTGAAGAACTGGAAGGAGACGTCGAACAGATAGGTCGGCAGAATCTTGGTGGAGTTGGCGGGACCGCCACCGGTCAGTACCAGCACCGCATCGATGAAGCGGAAATTATCCATGAACCGCAGCAAGATGGCGATCAACAGGAATGGATAAAGATTGGGCAGTGAGATCTGCAGAAAATTCCGAAACGGACCAGCGCCATCGACCATGTTGGCTTCGAGCTGATCGCGCGGCACCCGCTTCAGGCCGGCAAGCGTGATGAGCGTGATCAGCGGCGTCCATTGCCAGACATCGACGATCACGATGCCGATCATGGCGGTACTGGTGTCGCCGAGGATCGAGGTTTCGCCGAGGATGCCGGCACTCTGCAAGAGCCAGTGATACCAGCCGAACGTACCATTATAGAGATAGTACCAGACCAGGCCTGCGATCACCGGTGCCATCATCATCGGCATTAGGAAGATGGTCACTAGTGCTTTCTCGAAGCGGGAATTGTTCAAGATGACCGCGAGCAAAACGCCGAGCCCGACCTCGAGCAACATGCACATGGCGCTGTATTTGATCAACAACCACCAGCCGTCCTGGAACTTGCTGTCCCGGGCGAGCCGGCTCCAGTTCTTGAAGTTATTCCAGACATCGCCCGCACCGCCGATATCGACCTTGTGCAGGCTCATATAGATCAGCCAGAAGAACGGATAGATACTGATCGCGGCGAGGATGATGATGGCCGGCAGCATCAGATAAAAATAGTAGCGCTTGGATGGCGTCGGATTGAGTGTCGTAGGCTGATAAGCGATGTCTTTCGCACCGCTTCGCATCGTGACAGTCGCACCTGCTAGGCGTCCTAATCCCGCGCTATCTGCCGACGTGCTTGCCATCCCACTCCCTGATCTTCATTTGTCGCTACAGGTCGATATCGGAGCTATACCGTCAGAAAAACCGGGACCCGAAGGCCCCGGTTGATCGCCACCTAGAGGTCGTGCAGGTCGTCGACCTGCCAGCGAATCTCCTCGCAGGCTTCCTCGGCCGAGTTCTCGCCGGAGACGCAGCGCTGCACCTCGGTCAGGATGATGTTGTGATACTCATTCGCTTCAGGGATCTTCGGCCCAAGCACGAAGTTCGGATCACGGATGCCGTTGTCATAGACTGCATCGAAGGTCAGCGCGTTCGGCATGGTGGTCGGGCGCTTTCTGGCTTCGGCAACCTCGGGCACGTCGAACACCGATTTCCGGGTGGGCGTGCCGCCCAGATCCTTGAGGACGCCCAGCTGGGTTTCCTTGGACACCGCCCATTGCGCGAAGATGTAGGCGGCGCGTTGCAGATCTTCGGAGGCGGATGCGTTAATCCCGATCCCGCCGATGCCACAATTGGTGCCATTGACGGCAGGGCCGTCGCCGACGATCCAATCCGGATCACCTTTCGGACAGGCCGCATAGGCGGTTTTCCCACCAGCCGCACGAGACGTGCTCTCGTCCTCGATCGAGGCGGCGAATTCGTGATACTGAACCTGCATCGCGATGTCGCCGGCTTGGTAGACTGTGTTCAGCTCAAGCGTGCCGTTGGCGAGATTATCGGGATGGCTGACATCGGCCTGATCTTTGTATTTCTGCATGATCAGGACGGATTGCTCGTCGCCCCATTTGGTCGGCCCAGGTTCCTTGGAACCTAGTTTGTCGTCGATGTCGAAATCGGTCCACTGACCATTGGCGAACAGCATACGCTGAATGTCGAGCTGCGTGGTCCAAGCGAATGAGCCCTGATGCTGACCGTAGCCATAGGGAATGTCGTCCCGTCCACCTTCGCGGACTGCCTTGAAGAAGGCGGCAAAATCCTGAACGTTCTTCCAGGTGGTCTCGTCCGTGAACTCCATGCGATAGCCGTGCTCGGCCTCGAAATCCTTCGAGAGTTCTTCGAAAAGATCCTGGCGGTAAAAGGTGCAGGCCACCGCGCAGTCATAAGGGAAGGCCACGATGCGGCCGGGTTCGTAGTAGACGCCGCAGGCGGTCAAGAAATTCTCGAACCAGGCTTCTTCGCCATAGCCCTCTGGATCCTGGGGCAAGGTGTCGTCACCGGTGAACTTGGTGAGATCGGCATAGAAATCGGCAAAGGGCGAGCCGATCGGCTTGTCCTGCACGTAGTTCAGATGGAAGTCGGCATTGCCGCCGCGGAGATCGATGCCGACCTTTTGCTGCACGACGGGCAGATCGTCGGTCAGGATCTCAACCTCAATGCCGGTCAGGTCGTAGAAGGCTTGTAGATTGTCCCGAATGGCGAAGGACGGCGGCGTGTTCTCCGACATGAAAACCAGCTTTGAGCCGGCATACTGTTTCCACTTCGCGTCATCGGAGGATTGTGCCTGAACGGCCGAGCGAAAAATGGTCGAGTTCAGACCGACGGCAACCGAACCGGCACCGAGCGCCGTCGCGACCCCGCCACCCAGCTCCATGAATTTACGACGCGATACACGGCGAAAATGCGCATTCTTCGGCACACGAAACATAGACGTCTCCCTTTGGCTGCTTATTGCAGCTTATTGGCAGGGAAGGTGCGTTTGCCTCCCCCTACATGACTTTACACAAGCCACCCTGATCATCTTGTGGTCAATGTTCGTTCATTGACTGAGCTTTTTTACAGCTTAGGAACAGCACTAAGTTTGCGTCAAGACCTGTTGGTAAGTTATCGAAGACGGCGCGGATTTACAAAGCATCCGCAAAGCTGTCGTCGTTCAGCCCAGATACTCTTTCAACAAAGATGCCCCGAGGGTGTATTTCGGATCGACCATATTGCCGAGCCTGACCCGCCCTGCTTGTGTCAGCAGAAAATAGGCCTCGACCTCATCGAAGCCGAAGTCAGCGACCATCCAGCGGATCAATTCGCGATACGCGATGCGCGCCGCATCCTCCATCGGGCGCGTGCTGCCGATGGTCATGATGAATTTTTCGTTTTCGAGTCGAGGCCAGGCGATCTGCCAGTTCTTGATCAGGTCGACCTGGACGGTCGTGGTGGAAGGAATCTCGACCGCGACACCGCAAAGCTCGCCATCGCCCTGGGTTCCATGGCAGTCGCCGAGATAGAGATAGGCATCATCATGATGGACCGGAAAATAAACGACGGCGCCCGGTGCCACGTCCGGCAAATCCATATTCCCGCCCCAGTAATCCGGCTGCAGAGACGACACCGCTTCGATCTCCGGACTGACCCCCAGCGTTCCGATGAAGGGCTCGTAAGGCAAAGTGATCTTTTCGTTGAACTTGATGCCTTTCTCGGTGACCTCCATTTTCTTGACCCGCTCGGGTAAGGGTGGGTTCAAGAGTGCCGTGTTGCCGGTAGCAACCAGACCGCCAAACTCGGTGATCAGCGCCGTGGTGCCGACGGGCTGCGGCCCGCGTGGCTGGATGTCGTGGATGTAGACGCAGAGGACGTCACCCTTCTTCGCCCCCTCCACCGCGATCGGCCCGCATTGCGGATTGAGGAAGGGAACGTTCAGCAGCTCGGAGGGCTTGTCGGTTTCCTTCTTGATTGCGCCTTCAAACGCATCCTGGGTTTCGGCGACCACGATATCACCTGGCTCGATCCGCATCACCGGATCGGCATAAGGGCCATAGACATAACAATATTCGCCCTGTTTCGCCTCGGTCAGCTGATGGGTGCTCCCGGGTTTGCCTTTAGCGACTGCCTTGCGGCCCATATATGACGTATCGAGCCAAGAACTCATGTCTGTCTCCTGCTGACGCTCGTGATGTGTTCAGTATGAAAGAGCCCCGCCACCATTCAGACAAAAGCTCGCATATCCTTCGATTTCCAGGCGCCTTCTTCGAAGGCGACGGTAACCCAATGATGTGGTCATACCACTCACTAAAGCTGGACACCTTTGGTCAGGGCACCGTCGATGACGAGATTGGTGCCGGTGGTGAAGCTCGATGCGGGACTGGCAAGGAACACGATGCCGCGACCGACTTCCTCGGCGGTGGCCATCCGTCCGGTCGGGTTGAGAGAAAGTGCTTCCTTGAAAAGCTCCGGGTTATTCTCCTCAATCCACTGCCAGATGCCGCCTTCGAAATAGACATTGCCTGGTGATACTGAATTCACCCGGATCATCTCCGGTGCCAGCTTGCAGGCGAGACGGTGAGCATAATGGATCAGTGCTGCCTTCATCGTCCCATAAGCGGGCCCGGTGAAGTCGATCTCACGCCCGGAGACGCTGGAGACAACAGTGATCGATGCTTTTTTCGAGGCCTGGAGATAGGGCATGGCCGTCGTCACCGTGCGTACGGTGTGCAGCATGTCGGTCTCATATTGCTTGCGCCAGCCTTCCTCATCATCCTCCATCGCGAGCGCGCTGACATTGGCAACCACGATGTCGATCCCGCCGAGCGCTTTTGCCGATGTCCCGACCCATCCTTCGAGCGCCGCCTTGTCGGTCACGTCGATCGCCCCGCCGAAGGCCTCAACACCTTTGGCTTTAAGTTCTCCGACGGTCGCCTCAACCTCGTCTTCGTTGCGCGCGCAAATACCGACATGACACCCCTCGTCAGCCAGCATGTCCGCTACCCGCCGGCCAATCCCCTTGCTACCGCCGGTAACAATCGCACGAAGCCCTTTTAATCCGAGATCCATGAGACATCCTCCATTTTTTGAACTCCGACCATGAACATACATCATCCTCCTACTTGAGGGAGGGGGTGTTGGGGACCAGCAGCAATGGGTTGGTTGTCGTAAGGAGTGACGTCGTGCCATAGCGTTTCATGGCTTTCCTCAAGAAATTCAGTGCAGCGGCCTTGTCTCTCGTCTTGGTGACATAGGCTTCCAGCACCTCGCCTTCATGGACGATGGCGCGCCATAAATGATGAGTTTCGCCAGCGATCTTCAAGAGCATCTCGTCCTAGTGCCAACGCCATTGGATGACCTGCCGCATGGCACAAGATCGCCGTTTACGGATCATTCTCGTGAAGAAGGAGCCAAACCAGCCGACCCATAGTCGGAAGCTTTCATGACAGACGTCGATGCCACGCTCATGGAGCAGGTCCTCGACGTTGCTCAGCGACAGTGGGAAGCGAATGTACGTCATCACCGCAAGCTGAATGATCTCACGCGACGTCTTGAAGTAGCGAAAGAGCGATCTGGTCATTGGCAGGCGTCAGAGTGAATGGACAAGACGCTCAAGAATTTTGTCTGACACTGCCATTGACGGTTCAAACAACCCTTCGCTAACGTTTAATCAACAGTCTCTGAATGAGTCGGAAGGGCAGCCAAAAAGGGCTGCTGCACAATCAGGTCGATGCTGGCTGGTGCAGAAAACATGGTGCCGAGCATCGGCGGAGGGAACGTTGGGTGGCTTGGACGATCACGTTTATCGTCATTATCATCGCTGTCGTCTTGGCGATCCTGTTTCTCAATAAATTTTACAAGAAAGCGACCCGCGAAGTGGCTTTGGTGCGCACCGGTGCCGGTGGCGAAAGGGTGGTGCTGGATGGCGGCTGCCTTGCCTTGCCGATCCTGCACAAAGTCGCTGAAGTCAACATGAAGACGACCAAGCTCGAAATCGATCGGGTCGGCGAAAAGTCTATGATTACCAAGGATCGCCTACGCGTTGATGCTGGCGTGGAGTTCTATGTGCGAGTCCGTCCGACGCCTGAAGGTGTCGCGACGGCAGCCCAGGCTCTGGGTGGCAAGTCGTTTCGCGCAGCCGAGCTGGCTGACACGCTGGAAGGCAAGCTAGTGGATGCTATGCTGGCAGTGGCTGCCGGCTATACCATGGATGCGCTTCAGGACAATCGTGGCAAATACGCAGCGGAAGTTTCCGAAGCTCTTGTCGAAAATCTGGCACAAAACGGTCTGGATCTAGAATCGGTGTCTCTGACCAGGTTGGATCAGACCCCATTCCATGCCCTTGACGAGAACAACGCGTTCAACGCGGTCGGCATGCGGCGTTTGGCCGAGATCATCGCCACCAATAAGAAGGAGAGGGCAGCGATCGAGGCAGATGCGGATGCGTCGGTCCGGCAAAGCCAGCTCGATGCCACCAAACGGCGGCTGATCATTCAGCAGGAAGAAGAAGAAGCCCAGATCAGCCAGCAGCAGGAGATCGAGAACCGGCGGTCGGCCAGTCAGGCGGATGTCGCGGAGTTGCAGGCGGCTTCCGAGGAACGTCAGGAACAAGCGCGGATCAAACGGGAGCAGAAAGTCCGGGCCACCGAGATCGAGCGAGACCGGGCTCTGCGGCGCATGGAACTGGAAGCGAGCTTGGGGACCGAAACGGCCAAGCACGACAAGGAAATTCAGCTCGCCGCGAAACGCATCGAGGAGGCTCAAGCCCAAGCCGAGGCCGAAACGGCGCGCGCCGAGGAGGTCGCCGCCAAGGAGGCGGTCGAGACCGCCCGCGAACAAGCGATTGCTCAACGTACGAAACAGGTCGCCTTGATCCATGCCGAGGAACAGGCAGCTGTCGAGGACACTCGCGCTCACAGCGAGGCCGAAACCATCCTTGCCATGGCCGATGCCGAGGCAAAATCCACCAGTTTGCGCGCCAAGGCGACGAAAGAGGAGATGCTGGCGAAAGCGGCCGGCACCGCGGCGCTTGCTGAAGCTGACAACGCCTTGAACGGTGACGTCATCAAGATGAAGACCGATCTTGCCAAGCTCAAAACCCTACCGGATCTGGTCGGTCAGATGATGAAGCCGACGGAGAAAATCGACAGCATCCGCATCAACCATATAACGGGTGCCGGCGGCACAGGCTTTACAAACAGCAATGGTGCTGCGGGGGAGAAAGCCGTGGTCAACCAGGCCGTCGACGGTATTCTGTCAATGGCCTTGCAGCTGCCTGCTGTCCAGAAGCTTGGTGAGGAGATCGGCATCAATATTGGAGATGGTGTCAAGGGAATCGCGGATAGCGCTGCAACCGAAGCTAAAAACGATCAACCCATCGACGACGATGACGATACGGATAAGAAGAACTGATTGTAAATCAACGGATCGATGATCCGCGAGGGAAAGGACGCATGACTATGGATCGCAGAACCTTGTTGAAGGGGACTTCCGCATCAGCTGTCCTGCTGGCGGCACCCGCCATCATCGGGAAGGTGAGGGCGGCTGAGACGATCAAGATGGTCAGCATTCTCGATCAGTCCGGCGGTCTCGACATCTATGGCAAGCCCATGGTCGACGCCACCCAGCTGGCCGTGGAAGAAATCAACACGGCTGGCGGCCTGCTGGATCGGGAGATCGAGCTGATCAACTATGATCCGCAATCCAACATTCAGTTCTACACGCAATATGCGACCCAGGCCGCAACCAGTGACCAGGCCGATGTCGTCCATGCCGGCATCACGTCGGCTTCGCGCGAAGCAATCCGCCCAACGCTCGGCCGCTTCCAGTCTCTCTATTTTTACAACACGCAATATGAGGGCGGGGTGTGCGATCGCAACACCTTCTGCACCGGCTCGACACCGGCGCAAACCGTGGAGAAAGTTGTTCCCTATGTGATGAATAAATGGGGCAAGAAGGTCTACATCATCGCCGCCGATTACAATTACGGCCACATCACCGCACAGTGGATGGAAAAATATGTGCGCGACAATGGTGGTGAGACCGCGGCAACCGAATTTTTCCCGCTCGATGTCACCAATTTCGGCCCGACCATCAAGAAGATCCAGGCGGCGAAACCGGATCTCGTCATCTCCGCATTGGTTGGAGGTGCGCATGTTTCTTTCTACAAGCAATATGCCGCCGCCGGCATGAACAGCTCGATCCCGATAGCCTCAACCACCTTCGGTGTTGGCAATGAGCATGAGTTGATCTCGGCGGAAGAAGGCAACGGTATGATCGTTGCTTACGGCTATCTTCAGGGCATCGATACGCCTGCCAACAAGGATTTCATCGAGCGCTTCCAGGCGCGTTATGGCGCCGATGCACCATCCTTAAACGAGCTCGCGGTGCGCTCTTACGAGGCGGTCTATCTCTGGGCCGAGGGCGTGAAGCAGGCCGGCACCACCGAACGCATGCCGGTGATCGAAGCGCTCGAAACGTCGATCGCCTTCGAAGGACCGAGTGGCAAGGTCACGATTGATCCGAAGACTCACCACGCCGTCCAGAACGTCTATCTCGGTGAACTCCAGGACCAAGAATTCACGATCCTGGAAAGCCATGAACAGCAACCACCTGCCGACACGCTCCTGGTTTGCGATCTCGAAGCCAACCCCGATCAGGCCACCTTCTACTTCGAAAACGGCCTCGAAGCAGCCGGCATCAAATGATCCGCCGGGTCAGGGTTGACTTGGCGGCGGCGCCAGGTCGGGACTGAAATAGCGGCTAAGGACCGTCCTTTGGATCTCTTCTTCGCGCTTGGGCTGCAGATTGTCTACGGGATCGCCAATCTGGTGCTGATCAGCCTCGGGCTGGCAATCATCTTCGGCATGATGCGGGTGATCAATCTGGCCCATGGCGAGTTCTTAATGCTCGGCGGTTACACCGTCGTCGTGTCGACCAATGCGGGTGTCAATCTCTGGTTCGCGATGTTGATCCTCGCCCCTTTGGTCGTCGGCGTAATCGGTGTGATCGTCGAGCGTCTGCTGATCCGTTTTCTCTATGGGCGCATGGTTGACACGCTGCTTGCCACCTGGGGGCTCAGCCTCCTTCTGATCGGTCTTGTAACAACAATCTTCGGCGCGCAAACCTCGACAACGATCTCCGCACCACTCGGCCCAGTCCAAATCGGTGACTACAGCTCCAGCGGCTACGAGATTTTCTTGATCCTTGTCGCGGTCGTCCTTTCGGCTCTCGTCTATGCATGCCTTCGCTACACCAAAATCGGTCTGGTGGCGCGCGGGACCATGCAGGCTGCGGACATGGCCGCCGCCCTCGGCGTGTCGACTGAACGCATCTACATGATCACCTTCGGTCTTGGTGCTGCGGTATCCGGTCTCGCCGGCGCTCTGCTTGCCCCGATCACTGGCGTTCTTCCGACTATCGGTGCCACCTATATCGCGAAAGCCTTCATCACCGTGATCAGTGGTGGTGCTGCGATTATTGCCGGCACCACCTCCGCCTCGGTTCTCTTAGGGGGCATTAACGGCATCGTCAGTTTCGGCATCGGGCCGACCATCGGCGAGGTCGCCCTCCTGGTCGCGGCGATCATCCTCCTTCGCCTCATGCCGCGCGGCATCACGGGACGCTTCTTCAGGAAGAGCCTGTGATCGATACACGCGAGAATCGCTGGCGCCTTTTCCTCGGTGTCTTCGGCGTCCTGTTTTTGTTTGCAGCACCCCAAGTCTTTCAGCTCTTCACCATCATCAATCTGACCATCGCGCTCTCCCTTGCGATCCTGGCGCTCAGCCTCGGCCTCATCTGGGGCTATGGCGGCATTCTCTGCTTTGGCCAGACCATGTTTTTCGGCCTCGGTGCCTATGCCTACACCATCGCTGCAATCAATTTCGGCGAGACGACGGGAGCCTTCTTCCTGGCCATTCTGGTTGCGGCAACCTTCGCCGCCGTGCTCGGCTATTTCGTCTTTTACGGTCGGGTGAGCGATGTCTATCTGGCCGTAATCACGCTTACCGTAAGCCTCATCTTTTACTCGCTGCTTCGCCGCACCTCAGGTCCGGAATACAAGATCGGCGACGCACTCCTCGGCGGCTTCAACGGGCTCACCGCACCACCTCTGAACATCCCAGGCGATCCCTCAGCGATTTTATTTCCGGAGCACGTCTTCTACGTCGCGATGGCTGCCCTCATTCTCGCTTACTTCGGCTGTGTCTGGCTCATGCAAACCCACTTTGGCCGGGTGATGGTCGCCATACGCGAGAACGAACTGCGCGCTGAACTCCTCGGCTATGACGTCCGTTTCTACAAGCTATGCATGTTCGCGATCGGCGGCGGCATCGCCGGCATGGCCGGGATATTCTTCGCCAACGGCATCGGTCGCGTAACGCCTGACATGTTCAATCTCTACAACACAGCTCTCACCATCATCTGGGTGATCGTCGGCGGCCGTGGCACGTTGATCGGGCCAATTTTCGGCGCCATCGGTCTCTTCTACCTCACCTCGAGCCTTGGCACCCAGACCGTCATCAACAACAACCTTGTTCTTGGCACCATCCTGATCGTCTTCGTCCTAGTCGTGCCGCAAGGCATTGTACCGTCGGTGATCAAGCTCTGGGATCGCACCCGCTCGCACAAGCGCCTCCTGAAGAAAGAGCATCGCCTCCGCGACCGGAGGCCACGTCGCGGCATGGCTTCAAAGACAGCCGAGGCCGCAGGAAATGACTGAAATAGTCCTCGAAACAAGAAACCTTTCCCGCCACTTCGGCGGGGTAACCGCCGTCGACCGCGTCGACTTTAGTCTTTGGGAGAACGAGCTTCGCTGTCTGATTGGACCGAATGGTGCGGGCAAGAGCACGTTTTTCAAATGCCTNNGTCATCCGCGAATTTCATGCCGAGGGTCGGCAGCCCTATGAGATTGCAAGGTTGGGCGTTGGTATCAAAACGCAGGTGCCGAACGTTTTCGATGGTCTCTCGGTCGAGGAGAATGTCTGGCTGTCTGCCAGACGCTGGCATGGCGCGCGTCGTGCGCAGGCATTGACTGGTCAGACGTTGGAGCGGCTAAGGCTTGGTGACATCCGAAAAAATATCGTCGGCCAGCTCGCGCACGGCCAGCGTCAATGGGTCGAACTCGGCATGGTGATCGCCGCCGAGCCCTGGCTGGTGCTGCTCGACGAACCGGCAGCCGGCATGACCAAAGAGGAGGTGGCACTCACCGCGGAGCTGATCAAGGAGATCAACCAGACCGCCACCATGATCGTGGTCGAGCACGACATGCAGTTCATTCGCATGATCGCCGATCAGGTCACCGTGCTTCATGAAGGCCGCATCCTGATTGAGGACACCATGGACGTGGTCTCGCGGGACGCTCGGGTACGTGATGTCTATCTCGGGCACCGCAAGCCATGAGCCGGGAACCGCTCCTCGACGTTAAAGCCTTGCGCGCAGGCTATGGCCGTGTGCCCGTCCTTCACGGTATCGACCTCACCGTCGGCGATGGCGAGATCGTCGGCATTCTTGGCCACAACGGCATGGGCAAGAGTACACTCCTCAAAACCCTCATCGGCTTAGTTGCCGCCACCGGTGGCGCGGTTAACTTGGACGGTGTCGACATCAGCCGCGCGCCTGCCCACGAGCGCAGCCACCTCGGCATTGGCTACGTGCCGCAGGGGCGGGGCATCTTCCCGATGCTGAGCGTGCTCGACAATCTCCGCATGGGCATCGCCGCCCACGGC
>JBOEHJ010000040.1:0-1213 GCA_050633905.1 Geminicoccales bacterium | reverse complement strand
ATCAGCGAGCCGCATCTGCTCCTCCTGGACGAGCCAACCGAGGGCATCCAGCCTTCGATCATCGACGCCATCATCGACCTCCTGAAAGAACTGCGGGAAGAGCGCGGTCTCTCAATTCTCCTGGTCGAGCAAAACCTCGATTTCATCACCGAACTTTCTGACCGCGTCCTTCTTCTCCAAAAAGGTGAGGTTACCGGCGAAGTCGCCGGCGCCGAAACAACTAACCCCGCCCTCATCGCCGAATTCACAGGTTTCGGGGTGGCGACGGCCACCGGCGTTGACGTAGCATCGCCACTGGTTGGTGGCTCGGTGCCTTCACAGGCTTTGTCATCGGGGGGATATGACGGGCTCGCCAACCCCTCTTCAATAACATCGGTGCGATCCGCACCTGCACCACCACTTGGACCGAGGCTGCATGCTATGACGGTACAGCGACCGACCCACGCTCAGCTGAAAGAGATCGTCGCCGAATTCGGCATGCATATGTCCGATGAGCGGATCGGTGAGTTTCTGGCGATCATGAAGGAGACGATCAACGCCTATGACGTGGTCGACGCAATGCCGGATTTTCTGCCGTCGGTCGACTATCCGCGCACTTCCGGACACCGGCCTTCGGCAGAGGAAAACCCGCTCAATGCCTGGTATGTGAAAACCGACATCAAGGGGGCACCGCGCGGGCCGCTCGCCGGCAAGACGATCGTTCTAAAGGACAATGTCTGTCTCGCAGGCGTGCCGATGATGAATGGCGCATCCACGCTCAAGGGCTATACGCCCGATGTCGATGCCACCATCGTCAACCGCATTCTTGATGCCGGCGGCACCATCGTCGGCAAGGCGCATTGCGAGTATTTTTGCCTCTCCGGCAGCAGCCACACTAACGCAACCGGACACGTCCATAACCCGCATAAGCGTGGCTACTCTGCAGGCGGATCGTCTTCAGGTTCGGGGGCGCTTGTCGCCTCCGGTGACGTCGACATGGCGATCGGCGGTGATCAGGGCGGTTCCATCCGCATGCCGGCTTCTTTCTGTGGTTGCTACGGCATGAAAGCGACCCACGGGCTTGTCCCTTATACCGGCGTCATGCCGATCGAAAACACCATCGACCATACCGGTCCCATGACCCAGACCGTCGCCGATAACGCGCTGTTATTAGAGGTCATCGCCGGCGAGGACGGCCTCGATCCGAGGCAGTATGCGCCGGTCACCGACACCT
>JBOEHJ010000039.1:0-101631 GCA_050633905.1 Geminicoccales bacterium | reverse complement strand
TACTTCCATTAGGAAGTTCCGCTTAGAAAAACCATCCATTCGCCGGGCTTTAGGCTCAGCAAGCCATGCCAATATCCTAGATTCCCTTTGAAATTTCGTTGCAAAGGGAGAATGAGCGCTCACCGCTCCGCTACAAACCTTGCCGTCATCAGATCAAGGTGGCCACCACCGCCATTCTTGAAGAGCGTAATTTCATTGTCACTTCGTCTGCCCGGATGCTCGCCTCTGGCCAGCTGTTGATGGTCAGCCAGAATGTCGGCCTCGCTGATCACCCCACGCTCGATCGGGATAGCGATCTCGCCGACATCGTCGATGGTCGAAGTACGGCTGTCGACGAAGATTGAGGCCTGTTGGATCGCCACATCATCCGCTTCACGCATGTCTTTCTTGTAGGCGCCGATCAGATCCAGATGCGTACCGGGCTTCAACCAAGCACCTTCAATGATTGGCTCAACCGTCCGCGTTGCCGATGAAATTAGGTCGGCGCGACCGGCGGCAGTTTTGAGGTCGGTCACAACCTCAAACGTCAAGCCCGCCATTGCATTTTGGCCTTCGAGGTCATTGATCATGGATTTCGGCTTATCGGGGCTGCGGTTCCATACGGCAACATGTTTTAGGCTGGGTCGGATGGCCTTATGGGCCATGATCAGATGCGGGGCCATGGCCCCTGCCCCGATCATCAGCATGGTTTCGACATCATTTCGCGCGAGATAGCTTGCGCCAAGCGCGGAATCGGCGGCGGTCTTTCGAAGTGTTAAGGCGGTACCGTCAAGAACGGCAAGGGGATGCCCATCCTCACCGCTAAACAGGCAGTAAATCGCATGAACCGCCGGCAGATCACGATGGCTCGGATTGTTCCAAAAGCCTGTGATCACTTTGGTTCCGAGCGCCTGGCCGCGCTGCCAGGCACTGCGCAGAAAAAGGATATTGTCACCGCCCTCTGTCGCTGGCTGGCTCAGCATCTGATCCCCAACGATGTCAATGTCGTCGAGGTGATAGCGTTTCAGGGCAGCGATGAGCTCTGGGTAGTCGCAGGCTCCATGAACCTGATCCGCATCAAAAAACAACATGGCACGCAATCCTCGAATAGCCAGTGATCGACGACCAAGACTTTCGCCAAGTCAGGCAACGATGACAAGTTAGTTATCTTCGCCCAAACTAGGGGCGAAAAGGCCACAGCGGCGAGGCTTTTGTCCATAACCTTGTCCCAGAAAACATTGACAGGCCGGCGAAACTGATTAACCCATCGGTACCATGATGAACCTATTGTCAAACAAATGCCCAGCTCGCCGCGCTCATGTTCCTGACTAACGCCAAAGTCGTCAGCAAGAAGGCAGGTCCGTCCGGCTGGATTGCGCCTGCGATCGTCAATACCAAGCTTCGGCTTGAAGCTCTGGCGCTTCGCTTCTTCTGGATGGTCTGCAGGCTGCTCGGACCGGAGCGTGCTTCCAACACAGCGGCCCGCTTAATCGATTGGTATGCCGGCCCAAACAGCGATATCTTTCGCCGCCTCCGTCGCAATATCAGGATCGCCCTTCCCCATGAAAGCGAGGCTGTGATCGAACGGTATGCCCGCGAGAGTGCAGCCAATCTCGGACGCTCCATTGCCGAATACCCCCATCTCGACCATATCGCCGGTCCAGCCTTGCCGGCTTTCATCAAATTCGATGCCAATGTCCCTGAAGCGGCTCTGACCCCGGAACGGGACCCTGCGATCTATATCGGGGTCCATCAGGCCAATTGGGAAATTCTGTCATCCCTGGGCGCGCCCCTGGGTAAGCCTATGACCATCGTGGTCAGCCCGCTTTCCAATCCTTTTGTCCATCAGGTCGTCAAAAAGGCAAGACCGGATGCCTGGGTTGAGCAATCCGAGCGCGACAACGCCACCCGCAGCCTGATCCGCTGTTTGCAGGAAGGTCGAAGCGTCGGTCTCTTGGCCGACCAACGCTTCGAAGGCGGAGAATTCGTCCCATTTTTCGGTCATGAGGCGAAAACCGCCATGGGCCCGGCCAAGATCGCCCTCAAATTCGGCTGCGATCTGGTACCGACCAGGATTGAACGGATCGGACCGGTGAAGTTCAGAATAACCACCTTCGATGCTATTCGCCCGAATGATGAGCTCGCCAATGATCATGACAAGGCCATCGACATGATGCGGCGCGTCAACGCCCAATTCGAGGCTTGGATCCGAGAGAAGCCGGGCGAATGGATGTGCATGAAGCGCCGCTGGCCGAAGCATGTCTATCGGGAATTGGATCACGTCGAGCCCCCGACAGCGACGAAGATATCCTCGCACGCCGTTGCGCAGTAGCCGATGAGCGCCCAAAGCCCCATTTAGAACCGCTAAAACGCGCCATTGACGCCGTTGCTACTGGGCAAGCTGGTGTTTCTCGCCCTTCACTTGCCGACATCGTCACCTGCCCCCTTGCCGGCCTGAGACCAAGATCACAGCGGTGATGTCGAATTTTCGACGGGCAATGTCGCTATCCGTTTCGCGGTGCTGGCAGCACTTGCTAAACCTGCTCCATTGACATGAGAGGCATGTGAACGAGGTCGTCGCACGACCAGGAGGCAGTGAGATGAAGACGAGTGCACGCGTGGTGGTCATTGGCGGCGGCGTTTGCGGTGTAAGCGTTCTCTATCATCTCGCCAAGAAGGGCTGGTCGGATGTCATGCTGCTGGAGCGGACCGAGCTTACCGCAGGATCGACCTGGCATGCTGCGGGACTGCTGCCGCTCTTTAACATGTCTTACAGCGTGGGGCAGCTGCACCAGTATTCGGTCGAGCTTTACAAAACGCTCGAAGACGAGACTGGCCAGGCGGTCGGTTTTCACCAGACAGGCAATCTTCGACTCGCAAGAAATCGCGATCGGATGGACGAATACCGGAATTATCAATGTACGGCGGAGACAATAGGGGTCGAGAGCCACCTGATCGGTGTCGATGAGATCAAAAAACTCTGGCCGATTGCCTCGATGGATGGGCTGGTTGGCGCCCTATGGCATCCGACCGACGGGCATATCGCACCCGTCGACGTCACCATGGCGCTTGCCAAAGGTGCTCGGATGAACGGTGCAGAGATCCACCAGCAGACGGAAGTCACGGGCATCGAGCGCGACCATTCCGAATGGGTCGTTAACACAACAAAGGGCAGTATCAGGTGTGAGCATGTCGTTTGCGCCACTGGGAACTATGCCAGGCAAACAGCGCTGATGGTCGGGCTGCAGATCCCTGTAATCCCCGTCGAGCATCAATATATCGTCACGGATGTCGACCCTGTGCTCAAGGAATATCGGGAGGCCGGCAATAAGGAACTGCCGATCCTTCGAGAGAGCGACTCGCAATACTATTTTCGCGAGGAGCGCATGGGCTGGATCCTTGGGCCGTATGAAAAGGGAGCCCCCGCCTGCTTCGTCGACGGCGTACCGGAAAGCTTCGAAAAGGATCTTTTCCCAGGAGATCTTGATCGCATCCAGACCCATGTCGAGGCAGGCCTCGCGCGCGTACCGAGCTTCGAGAACGCTGGGATCAAAGACATCATCAATGGCCCGATTTCCTATACGCCCGACGGAAACCCGATGGTCGGCCCCGCCTACGGTCTTCCGAACCTCTGGCTATCCGAAGGCCACAGCTTCGGCGTCACTGCCGCCGGCGGTGCGGGCTGGCAACTTGCTGAGTGGATGGTCGAAGGCGAGCCCTCCGTCGACATGATCGGCGTCGATCCACGCCGGTTTGGCGTGGTTTCGAAGAACTTCGCGAAAATCAAGAATGAAGAAGCCTACGCCCACGTCTTCATCAATCACTTCCCCATGGAAGAACGGGCGGCGGCCCGTCCCGCAAAGGTCCCTCCTTGTTACGATCGCCTGCAACGAGCAGGCGCGGTTTTTGGACAGCGCTTTGGATGGGAGCGGCCTAATTGGTTCGCACCTGAAGGGGTGAACGGTCGGGATGTGTATTCGTTCCGTCGGTCCAACTGGTTCGAGCATGTCGGCAACGAGGTGCGGTGTATGCGCGAGCAGGCAGGGCTGTTGGAGCTTTCCGCATTTACGAAAATTGAGGTCGAGGGGCCAGGCGCGCGGGTATTCCTAGATGGTATTGTTGCCAACAACATCCCGAAAAAAGTCGGCGGCATCAGCCTGGCCCATGCGCTTAATCCCTCGGGCTCGATCCGCTCGGAGTTCACGATCACGCGGCTCAACGATGGTCATTTGGGGGAAAGATTCTTTTTGATCAGTGGTGGTGCAGCGCACGACTACGATCTCGACTTCCTCCAGAAACTCATGCCGCGCGACGGCAGCGTCCACTTAAGGGACGTTACCACTCAATACGGCGTCTTCGTGCTGGCAGGGCCAGCTGCCCGAGCGATTCTGCAACAGCTCGCAGACGCCGATATCTCCAATGAGGCCTTCCCCTGGCTGACCCACCAAGAGATTCCGATAGGTTACGCCCCCGCCGTGCGGGCCCTGCGCGTGAACTTCGTAGGGTCGCTTGGGTGGGAGTTGCACCATCCAATCGAGTATCAGAACCATCTTTTTGACGAGATCGTGAAAGCGGGCGCCGCGTTCGGCATCGGCCATGTCGGCATGCGCGCGATGGACAGCATGCGCTTGGAAAAGAGCTACCGCGCGTGGGGAACGGACCTGAACGCCGAGAACACCGCGTTGGAGGCCGGCCTCGACCGCTTCGTCCGTCTGAACAAGGCGGCGTTCACGGGCCGTGAAGCGCTCATTCGCCAACAACAGGCTGGGATTCCCAACACCTTCTGCACGATCGAGATCGACGCCGATGACGCCGACCCCTTCGGTAATGAGCCAATCCTGATGGATGGTGAGGTTGTCGGACGCGGCACAGCCGGCGGCTATGGCCACCATGTAAAGAAGTCGCTGATGCTCGGCTACATCCGGGCCGATGCCGCCGAGGTTGGCCGCACCTGCGAGGTGCGCGTATTGGATCAGCTACGGCCAGCGCGGATTATTGCGGAGAGCCCTTATGATCCGGAAAATGCGGCGTTAAGGGCGTAATGGTCGTCTTTGAGCAAGTGTGGCGCTCCGTCATGCATCGAACCGGCCTTTCTCCATATTCTTCTTCAGCTGCTCGCCGGCAAAGATCCGCCCATTCATGACGCCCCAGATACCGGGATCGAGCAATTGGGCTGCAACGATGGCACCGCCTAGGTTGAACTCGCCATCGGACGCGTAGAGCGAAAAAGGCCGCATCGCGCCGGTTAGGACGACGGTCTTGTCGCCGATCTTATCTGAAAGAAACCGTGCGGTCTCGACCATGGTCCCCGTCCCATGGGTAACGACGATTGCGGGCTCGGAAGCGTCTCGTATTACTTTGCCGATCGCTTCCCGATCACCATCTTCGAAACAGAGACTATCCTTCAGCATGACGAGTTCGATTACTGGAAAATAGCAACGTCCGATCTCTAGCATCTCAGGAACATGCGTCGAACCATCGGATGCAAAAGCCAGCCCCTCGGTTCTGATATCATGCACCTTATCCATCGTTCCGCCAGTAACGATGACCCTCACATCACTCATCAATTTTTCCCACCTTTGTTTGTGGGTCGATCAGAACGCTGCGCTATAAACTTAAAACCCGCCCAGTAAACTTGGCCGCCTACCATCGTCCCTGACAACAATGGTCGGAACCAATGACGTGGCCATGCCACTAAGCCTTATTATTTTGGGTCTTCTTCTCGGCAAGATCATATTGCCGTTGGCGCTCAGCGAAGCGGGCTTTGCGGTCATCTGAATATTGATCCCAGCAGGCCTTACAGGCGACACCCTCGTCATAGCGCTCGTCCTGTTTGTCGGCGGGGGCCACGGGAAGGCCGCAGGCGTGACATTTGTCGTAGTCGCCTTGCGCAAGACCGTGACGGACCGAAACGCGATCATCGAAGACGTAGCAGTCACCCTGCCATTTGCTGGTCGTCGCCGGCACCTGTTCAAGGTATTTCAAAATACCGCCTTCGAGGTGGTAGACTTCCTCGAAGCCGATGGATTTGGCGAAGGCGGTTGCTTTCTCGCAGCGAATGCCGCCGGTGCAGTACATGGCAAGTTTCTTAGCGCCGGTCTCCTGTTTGAAGCCGCATAGCCAGTCGGGAAAGTCGCGAAAAGATTCCGTCTTCGGATCGATGGCGTTCTCGAAGGCGCCGATCGCGACCTCGTAATCATTCCGCGTATCGATGAGGGCGACGTCCGGGCACTGGATCAGGTCGTTCCAGGCTTCAGGTGCTACATGGATGCCAGTCTCTTTCGCAGCATCGATATCGGCAACACCCATGGTGACGATTTCTTTTTTGAGGCGCACCTTCATCTTCCTGAAGGCCATGTCCGATGACTGGCTTTGCTTATGCTGGAGATCCGCAAAACCAGGAAGGCGACGGAGCACATCCAACGCCGCCTCGATCCCCGAAGACGTGCCGCAGATCGTGCCATTCACCCCTTCGGCCGCCAGCAGGATCGTACCCTTGACGCCATAACCGTTACAGGCCGCCAGGAGCGACTCCCTATACGTTGCGTAGTCGGGCAGATCAGCAAACTTATAAAAGGCAGCAACCGTGAACATCTTAACGTCTCATTAACTGTGATCCGGTAGAAAAAGGTTCTACTGCCCGGCTCTCTCAAGCCTGGCAGCATACCGTCGATCCTGGCGATAGCGACCGGCAAGTCAATAAGATGGCCACGCCACCTAGGAGCCGAGGAGTCCTTTGCCGTGATGACGGCGCTTGCTTCGGGGTGGTGGGCGTTCTTCCATCAGGGGCTTGCCGCAATGGGGGCAGCTCGGCGGGTTGAGGCGAGCATCGCGCAGGACGTCATGCATGATCGCCTGGGCCTCGCCGGTACGCAGGCCGAGACGCTTTCTTGCGTCTTCGAGGAGGATGTGGTCGTGCTTGGAGATCTTGCCGTCGACCAGTTTGTGCTCGACCTCGATCTCAAACTGGCGTTCGCGTTGATGGAGCTGTTCGGAAAAGGCTGCTGCCAGTAGACCGGCAGGCAGGGCTACCATGCCGATGCCGATCACCGCGATGATGCCGCCGATCACCTTGCCGATCGGCGTGATCGGCACGACATCGCCGAAGCCGACCGTGGTCATGGTGATAACCGTCCACCAGAGCGCATCGGGGATGGTGGCGAAGGCTTCGGGCTGGGCATGATGCTCGGCGATGAAGACGAAGCTTGCAGCGATGAGCAGAAGTAGGCTCAGGACGAAAACGGCCGCTGCGATCGCTCGGGCCTCAGCGCGCAGGGCATCGAGGAGAACGGTGATCGATGTCGAATAGCGGCTGAGCTTCAAAACGCGCAGCAGGCGAAGGGCGCGCAGCATGCGAAGATCGGTGTCGATGAAGCCGCTAAGATAAAAGGGAAGAATGGCCAGCAGGTCGGCAATGCTGATCGGTTTGACTAATTGGGCAAGACGCGCTCGCCATGGCTTGGCCATCGCCTCCTTACCGCTCTCCACTGTGGACCACAGGCGGACGACATATTCGAACGTAAAGATCATCACCGACAGCAGCTCGAACCAGGCAAACCAGAAGCGGTAACGCGTCTCGATGCTGGGTACGGATTCCAGAATGACCGCCAGGACGTTCAGCACGATCAAGGTGATCAGAAACCCGTCGATCGCCCTGGACAGCCAGATGACATGGTAATGCTCGGCCTCGTTGTTCGGCTCCGCGGGCGCCAGGACCAGATAGACGAGCCGGCGGAGCGTGCGTTTTCTGCCGAGCAATCCTGCTTGGCTTTCGGGTTCAGAGGGCATGGTTGATCTCGATCACCGGTGCATCAATCAGCAAATTTCAAGATCTTGTACACCAATTCCGAGGATCGGCACAAAAACAACGACCGGCGGTGTCAAGAAGTCTTCGATCGGCTATGACATGGCAGCGTAGACGAAGCGACGATAAGGCGGCGCAACGTCAAACGGATGGAGCGACCCTGATGCAAGGTTTTGTTGCGGTGGCGGCAGGCGGCATGGTCGGCGCCGTTTGCCGCTATCTGGTGGTGATCGCGGCGACCAAGTTGTTTGGCCCGAGCTTTCCCGTCGGCACGATGATCGTGAACGTGGTCGGATCCTTCGCGATGGGTGCTTTAGTCGAGTTGATGGCGTTAAGCTGGAATGTCAGCCAGGAGATGCGCTTGTTCCTGGTGGTGGGCCTGCTTGGCTCCTTCACCACATTCTCGACATTTTCGCTCGATTTTTACACGCTTTACACCCGACAGGCGTTTTGGCCTTTACTGGCCTACGCGTCGGGTTCGTTTGGTTTTTCGCTTCTCGGGCTGATCCTCGGATTGACCTTGGTTCGCCGGTTTTTGGTAGTCTAAGAGGTCATACTGTCCGTGCCGAATGCTAAGATGTTGACTGTTTCTTAACCACGTTTTGCAAGCAAGGACGGGTCTTCCTGGTCCAGGCGATTCTGGAAATCCGCCCGCCCGCTACCGGGATGGGCTAGGCCCAGACACCCAAGATCGCATCGACCGGAAAACACCGTGGCACGGAAAGGTTAAGAGAGGATTGCGGGCCCGAACAGCATGACGGTAACAATGAGCGATTTGACGACATTTAGTCGATGATAACGTTGTACCGTCATTACAGCACGGATTGATCAGTGATGCCTGGTTTGCGGCGTCGTCCATTGATCTAACAGCTTGTACATGATCGTGGTCGGATCGAGGCGGTTATGATCGAGGGTATCCTTGCAAAAATTGGGGATCATACCGACGGTCTGAAAGCCAAGCGACGTGTAGAGTGGCTCCGCCCCATCGCCGCTTCGGGTGTCCAGAGTGAGCAATGAACGGTCGAGCTTTTTCGCGTGGTGTTCAAGCTCGACCATCAAGGCCCGCGCGATCCCCTGCCGGCGATGGGCCGGATGCACCATGAGCTTCATGACATCGGCGCGGTGCGGCTGGTTGGCTGGCGTGTTGTAGCCCAGCTGTACCGACCCGATCACCTTATCGTTTTGACAGGCGACCAGAAGCAACACCGCGCTGGACCGAACGGCGGGTTCGACCGTGTCGCGCCAAAAGTCTATGCCATCGGTCTCCGAAAACGGCAGGAGAAAACCGATGCTCGCCCCTTGATGAACGGAGGCGTGAAGGAGTTCGCCGAGGTCCGAAAGATGTCGCTCGATGCCATCGCTCGATAAAACCGAAATGCCCCTGTCCTTCATGTTCCCTCACACCATAAACAGCACATAGCGCGCACATTGTTTCGAAGATGTGGCGAAACGGCTTTCCCCGAAAAGCTGGTAGCGCAGACAATCGCCCGCGAGCAGCTCATGGCGATCACCATCGATGATGATCTCAAGCGCCCCCTCGATCATCAGAAGATGATGCTCCAGCCCGGGCTTCGGCGGGGCGTCGTAAGTGATGGTGGCCCCCGGATCGAGCGCGCAAGATAGAACTTCGCCCGCAAGGGTTCTGGCGGGCGGCGAGACCGAGCGGCGCTCGAAGCCGATGGTCGCATCGGTCCAGAGCGTTTGGTCTTCCCGGCGCATCAAAGGCTGGAAGTCGTCTTCGACCATGCGCATCAGACGCGACATGGTTAGACCGTAAACGGCGCAGAGCTTGCCCAGAACGGCGGCGGTTGCACTGACCTCGGCGTTTTCGAGTCTTGACAGGGTGGCGCGGCTAACCTCGCTTCGCCTGGCCAAATCTTCAAGCGACCAGCGGCGCTCGGCGCGCAGGGTTTTCAGGCGCTCGGCGATGCGCAGGTCGATGGAGGGGTCGTGTTTGGCATTATTTTCCATATATGGGATTTTATCTCACATCTGGAAACCGTCAAGACGGCAGTTTTTCCAGGACCGGGAGGATGGCACTTCGGTCGACATCGTTTCCTATGATGGGACGCGGCGAAAAAACGACCAACCGAGTCGTCCGGCAAGTAAATGTTCACCGGTCATTGGTATCGAGACGCAGCTTCCTGATCCATGAAATCATGGGAATTCGTCCGCCCGCAACGAGAGCTTAGCCAGGCTCGAACCCTTCGGGTCGCGTTGACCGCTTTGCTGAGCGTAGGACCCGAGCGTTCATGCATTATTTTCATGCGTTGTTAAGGACGGAAGACCAAGCGGCCGATACCTGTCACTGCGGCGTTTATTCGATTTCAGATCAGATCGCCCCCTGCCCTCTTCTGTCCAACCGTTCGATCGCACCGGATAGGGCGGTCACTGGGCTACGGAGACGGTTGGTGCGGCATAAGCTTCATCGGAAAATACTGGCTTCTTCACCTCGTCAAGGTCAGTCGCCAAACCGTGCTCGTCTAGGAGCGCGCGAGCAGCGGCGAGCTCGGCCTCGAGGGACGAGATGCGTTCTTGTTGGGCCTCTTCTTTGACAGCCAGCGCGTCGCGTTCCGCTGCATGCTTTCGCGATTGCTGATCGATGATTGCCAGAACTGATTCGGTGGCTTCAAGCCTTGCGGCCAATCCATCGCCGTCGTCATTCGCTGCCGTCTCTTCCAACATGCGCTGCTCACCCGCTAAAAAAGAGCTGATCGCCGCCTCCGGCTTGGCATTGCGCGATTGAGACGTCTCGACGGCTTTTTCCAAAGTGTTAATACGATCCTGGTTCCAGGCTGAACGGGCGGCATGGTTATCTCGATCGAGGATCAAGCTGGCGATGGTCTCATCTGCCTTGGCAAGCTCGCCCTTTACCGTCGCCAGGTCCTGACGCAAGTCGGTATTCTCAGCCTCCAGTGCACCGATACGCTGCTCATGGCCAGGATCATCGTTGATCGGATCTTCGTCGATGGAATCATCGCTGTCATGGTCAACATTCTTGGCGCTGACACGTCGTTCTTCGAGGGCCGGCTTTTGCTGGTCAACTTCCCCTGCCCAGGCGCGACTGCTCCAATCGGCGAGGAGATGGTCGGCTTGAAGGCCTTGTCCGGCGACGTAGATGCCGAGCATCGTAACAATCGTCTTGAAGATCGGCCGGGTGATGTTCTGAGACGCACTGATCAGGACCTTTCGGCCGATCCAGGTTCCGAGGATCGAGGCGATCAACAAGGCCATAATGAGTTCGGCGTATAGTGAAAACGAAAAACCGAAGATCCCGAAGATCAAAATTTTGACACCATGCTGAAACACCATGCAGGCCGCCGACGTGCCGATGAGCGAGCGCTGATCCGGGCAATTACGATTTACCAAGGCGGAGACCAGCGGGCTGGTGGCCCCGATAAAGAGAGTAAGGAACGTCGTGCCGAGGCCACCGAAGAGTGAGATTTTTCGGCCGCTGGACTTGATGAGATGATTGACTGGGATCCAGGTGGCGGAAAGGATGGTCACACCCAGGATAACTTGCAGGACATCATCGCTGATCAGATCGAGATCCATTAACGGCACGCCGACAAGACAGCCCAACAGGCCGCCGATCACAAAGGGCGGCACGAACTGCCAACTCACGAAATCGCGTAGCACCAGTGCGCGCGCGATGCTTGAAGTCGATTCAACCAAGGCATGTATCGGAATGACCGCAAATGGCGGCAGTAACATCGCCATTGCAGCAAAAGTAATACCGCCAGTGGCACCAATAGAGGTGTTCCAGATCGCCACCACGAAAACAACAATTACCAGAATCGCCGCATAGTCCATCATTGGGTATCCACGTGTGAAAAAAGGTTCTTTACTCCCCATCACAACACCCTTGTTGATGAACTTATTGCGCAAATTTTTCAAAAAATGTGATCTGTAACACATTTACCATAAGGTCTAGGGCATCTTTAGGTTGAAATTTAACTGATACAATCATCCAGCCGGTGTGCCGAAGGGTGAGCTTGCCCCAAATCCATATCGCTATTTTTGCCCCTAGCAGGATCACAGAGGCTTGATTGGTTCAAGACGTTATTCTTGTTTAGGGTTCGCCAATGATCGGGCAGCATCATCGATGAAACAGAGGATAGCGGGTCATGATTTCGGTCCCCCTCCGATCCATCTCAAAAAGGGTTAGCGGTAAGACGGCTTTGCACAAACAGCTGGCAGTCGCTTGTCTCATGGTCGCCGCCCACCCCTTCCCACTGGCTGCAGATGACAGTGAGCGTTTCTTCGAAGGTCTTGCCGCTTTTGATGGTGGTGATATCGCGGAGACAGTGAGCATCTGGTCCGATCTCGCCGAGACAGGACATCTCCAGGCGATAGTCGGTATGGCCGGTCTCTATCTCGCGGGTAATGGCGTCCCCATTGACCCCAGTGAGGCGGCCCGGCTTTATCGATTGGCAGCCAAACGAGGTGACAGCAACGGCCAGCTCAATCTCGGCCGGTTGTATCTAACAGGTGTCGGTGTCCGGGAAGATAAGGCTGCTGCCTATGCTTGGCTAAGCTTAGCAGCGGCCCAGGGTCGACGTTGGGCCGAGGAAAAGCGTTTGGAGATCGAGCCAACCTTGTCGGCGGAAGAACGGGTTGAAGCCGAGACCTTGGTCAAAGCGCAGGAACCAAACTAAAGCTCATCGAGCTAGCCCCCCAAGCCTCCAGACAAACACCACGACAAAGTAATGGCCGGCGCGCTTCGTGCCAGCGTTAGGGACGCCAGGCTTCGTAGTCGCCGGTGGCAGGGGCGCGATTGCCGCCGCGCTCGACGGCACCTTGGGGCAGATAGGCCTCTGTCGTGCCCGTCAGGTTGGGCATCGGCTCTTGTTCGAAATGGGGTGCTGGCAAGGGGGTGTCTGATGGGGCATCCTTGATCCTGCCATGCAGCCAGCCAACCCAGCCGGGTGGCACGCGGGTCGGCTCAGCCTCTTTACTATAGACCACCCAACGCCGCTCACGGCGGCCAGCCGCAGTCTTCCTCTCGACATAGTAACAATTGCCGTATTCGTCCTTGCCGACCAGGCGGCCGCTCATCCAGGTGCGAAACAACGTGTAAAAGCTGTTGGTGCCAAGTGCCGGCAAAACGGCCTCCTTTGAGCAATCCGCCAAACAATAGCGGCATGACAATAACGAACATCTCTTCGACCGGAGCGCACTATGAGGATATCGCCGCGCTGGGTCCAGCCAAGATTTTTCTGACGTGACAATCTTGTCCACATCATGGGGATAACCTTATGCGAAGAGTTCTTACTTTGTTCTAAATCCATCAAATCCATCCCATGGAGATCCACCTCCATGTCTTGAATTCTCCATTGAACCTCACCTCCAATCACCTCCATATCCAGATGATCAAGAGCCAGCTTGAGGCTGATCTTGGCAACTTTGCCCAGCATTCGCATCGTTTTCCCCAGGGGTTTCCCGAACTTCCGACGCAAAAACACTACATCTAGTGGCTGTTGCCATATCGGATGGATAGATATATGGTCAGCGACGTTATGGGGTTGCCCGAGACTGCCACTGCAAACTCGTCGCCGAGACCGCCCAGAAAGCCAGCAAAACGCCCATAAAGAGCTGGTTTTTGGGCCATTCGGACGACATTCGTGAATGGGGCGAAAAACGGCAGAAAATCGGGATTTGACGCCTAAAATTGTGAGTTAATCGTTGCCGTGCGGCCGGGATCGGCCTAAAACTCAGTTGATCTTAGAGAGATTGAGGCTAATCAAGTTGATCAGACTGGACCCACGGCTATCCAATGATAATGGCGACTTGCCCCAGGGCGAGCCGGCCATTTATGCCGGAACGGAGTCTGGTTGATGAAAATAGAGCGCGCTTTTACGACCACCGGATCCTGCCCTTACGAAGGGATAGAATTTCGGACCGCCTGCAGCGAGATCAGAAACCCCGATGGGTCGGTGGTGTTCAAACTCGACGATGTCGATGTCCCAGCCGCCTGGTCCCAGGTAGCGGTCGACGTGCTGGCGCAGAAATATTTCCGCAAGGCCGGCATCCCCGCCATGCTGAAAACGGCGCCAGAAAAAAACGTGCCAGTCTGGCTGCGCTCGAAAAAACCCGACATGAAGGCGCTCAAGAAGTTGGCGCCCGAGGATCAGTTCGGCGGCGAGCGCTCAGCCCGCCAAGTGTTCGATCGCCTCGCCGGCACCTGGACCTATTGGGGTTGGAAGGGCGGCTATTTCGACGGCGAAGAGGATGCACAAGCATTCTATGATGAACTGCGCTACATGCTTGCGACCCAGCGTTGCGCGCCGAACTCGCCACAATGGTTCAATACCGGTCTTCATTGGGCCTATGGAATTGATGGTCCGGCCCAGGGTCATTATTTCGCCGATCCGAAAACCGGCGAGGTCAAGAAATCCGATAGTGCCTATGAGCGCCCCCAGCCTCATGCCTGCTTTATCCAGAGCGTCGATGATGACCTGGTGAATGCGGGCGGCATCATGGACCTTTGGGTACGTGAAGCGCGACTCTTTAAGTATGGATCTGGAACCGGCTCCAATTTCTCAAAGCTGCGCGGTGCGGAAGAACCTCTTTCCGGTGGCGGCAAGTCGTCAGGCCTGATGAGCTTTTTGAAGATCGGTGATCGAGCGGCGGGTGCAATCAAATCTGGCGGCACGACACGTCGGGCAGCCAAGATGGTCACGGTCGACGTCGATCATCCCGATATCGAAGAATTCGTGAACTGGAAGGTGGTCGAGGAGCAGAAGGTTGCCGCGTTGGTGGCAGGCTCCAAGCTGATGAACCGCCATTTGAACGACGTGCTCGGCGCTTGCCACCGAGCTGGTCTTGACGGTGATGCCCGGTTCGATCCCAAACAAAACACCGAGCTTAAGAAGGCCATCAAATCAGCGCGAAATGTGCTGCTGCCGGAAAACTCCATCCAGCAGGTCATTCTTTATGCCCGCCAGGGTTTCACCCAGATCGACGTACCGACCTATACGACGGATTGGGACAGTGACGCCTATCTGACGGTGGCCGGGCAGAATTCCAACAACTCGATCCGGGTCAGCAATGACTTTTTGGAGCGAGTGAAGGATGGCGGCGACTGGGCGTTGACCGAGCGCACCGGCGGCAAAGTTTCGCGGATGTTGAAAGCCCGTGACCTCTGGAATCAGATTTCCCATGCAGCCTGGGGGAGCGCTGATCCCGGCGTGCAATACGACACCACGATCAATGAGTGGCATACCTGTCCCGAATCGGGTCGGATCAACGCATCCAATCCCTGCTCGGAATATATGTTCCTCGATGACACCGCCTGCAATCTTGCCTCCTTGAACCTGATTACGTTCCTGAATGAGGATGGCTCGTTCGATACCGAACGGTTCGCGCATGGCACGCGTCTTTGGACGGTGGTGCTCGAGATCTCAGTGATGATGGCGCAATATCCATCCGAGCGGATTGCCGAACTCTCCTATCGTTATCGGACCCTTGGTCTGGGCTATGCCAATCTCGGTGGCATGCTGATGGCGCGTGGCATCAGTTATGACAGCCAGGAAGGCCGGGCGATCGCCGGCGCCATCACGGCGTTGATGACCGGTGTCACTTATGCGGTCTCGGCGGAGATGGCCAAAGAGCTTGGGGCATTCCCTGGCTATTCACCGAATAGCGAGCAGATGCTCCGGGTGATCCGCAATCATAGGCGGGCCGCTTACGGCGAAAAACGTGACTACGAGGCGCTATCGGTCAGGCCTGTGCCCATGGATGAAGCCCATGTCGATTGGACCGACCTTGCGGAGGCGGCGAAGTTATCTTGGGATCGAGCGCTTGAGCTTGGCGAGGTCCATGGCTTCCGTAATGCCCAAACCACGGTGATCGCGCCCACCGGCACGATCGGCCTGGTGATGGATTGCGATACCACCGGGATCGAGCCGGATTTTGCGCTGGTGAAGTTCAAGAAGCTGGCGGGCGGTGGTTACTTCAAGATCATCAACCAGATGGTCCCCCGCGCCTTGACCACGCTCGGCTATGGGCCGGATCAGATCGAGACGATCATCCGCTATGCGGTCGGACGCGGATCCTTAAAGGATGCGCCCGAGATCAATCATGAGACGTTGAAGGCCAAGGGCTTCACCCCGGACGTACTTGAGCGTCTGGAGCAGCATCTGCCGAGCGCGTTTGATATCAAATACGCCTTCAACCCCTACACGCTTGGTCAGGACTTTTGCCGGGATGTGCTTGGGATCGCGGACGAGAAACTCGCTGATTTCGAACTCGATCTGCTCGCTGAGATCGGCTTTACCAAGACCCAGTATGAAGCAGCCAATCTCTTTTGCTGTGGGGCGATGACGGTCGAGGGGGCGCCAGGCCTGAAAGACGAGCATCTCTCGGTGTTCGATTGTGCCAATCCCTGTGGGCGCCTTGGCAAGCGTTTTCTTGCGACCTCCAGCCATATCCGCATGATGGCATCAGCGCAGCCCTTCATATCAGGAGCGATCTCCAAGACCATCAACATGCCGGGCACGGCCACAGTCGAGGATTGTGGGGCTTCTTATATGGAAGCCTGGCAGCTCGGTCTGAAGGCGATGGCGCTTTATCGGGATGGCTCGAAGCTCTCCCAGCCGCTCTCCGCGATCGCCCTTGGCGACGATATCGAGGACGACGATGAGGATGCGATCGGCGAGCAGCCTTCAGCAGCGGCACGCGTTCAGGAAATCGCCGAGAAGGTCGCCAAAGCAGCGGTCGAGCGCCAGCGTCTGCCGAACCGGCGAAAAGGCTACACGCAAAAGGCGTCGGTCGGCGGCCATAAGGTCTATCTCAGGACCGGCGAATATGCTGATGGCCAGATCGGTGAAATCTTCATCGATATGCACAAAGAAGGTGCTGCCTTCCGCTCCTTGATGAACAGCTTTGCGATCGCGGTTTCGATCGGCTTGCAATATGGCGTGCCGCTCGAAGAATATGTTGAAGCCTTCGCCTATACCCGCTTTGAGCCATCAGGTCCGGTGCAGGGCAATGATACGGTGAAGCTGGCGAGCTCGGTTCTCGATTACATCTTCCGCGAGCTTGCGATCTCCTATCTCGACCGTTTCGATCTCGCCCATGTTGATCCCACGGACCTGCATCACGACAGCCTGGGCGACGGCGAGAAAGAAAAACAACTCAGACGTGACGATGGTGATGCGATTGCCAGGATTGCCAGCAGCGGGTTCGTCCGCGGTAATCTGCGCCTCCTGCAAGGCGGCGGGCATTCGGCCACAGCGGCCGAGAACCAGCCGGCATCGCCTGCGTCTTCCCCAATTCACAGCCGACAAGGAACCGACGGTACAGCTGCCGCCGGTACCGCGTTGGCGGTGAGTGACTCGCCCGAGACAGCCGTTCTGGATGAACGGCTTGCCCAGGCGAGGCTGGCACGGCTCAAGGGCTATGAAGGTGATCCCTGCCCCGGCTGTGCCAATTTTACTCTGGTACGCAGTGGCACCTGCCTCAAATGTGACACCTGCGGCTCGACTACGGGCTGCTCGTGAGAACATTGAATAGAGCGGGACCACACTTCCCGGCGTAACAGAGTCTAACTTCCTCCTCCCAAGCCTGTGGGGCCCGGCATCAAGATGCTGGGCCCTTTTTTTTGTTCATTTTCAGCATATTAGAGGTAGCACACGCACATTCCTTCGCCGATTTATAAACAATCAATCCGGATTGATATCAAATCCATCGGCTCAATTGTTGCAACGCAGCAACTCATTGATGTTGCATCGGGGTAACAATTATTGCCGAATGTGCATCCATGTACAGTTCGTCTGTGGCTATTTTGTCACGATGATCTACACTACCTTTGAGTGAATGAAGGCCGCCGAAATCGCGCAATTGCGATGCGACGACAACGTTCTCAAGCGACAACAAAAAAATGGAGAGAACTCGACGCGCCGTTTGATGGGCGATCGATGAGGGCATCAGTTTTTCGTGAGATTTGTTGAACCAAGGCCTGTGACGCATGCCACGGTTTGGTAACTCTTTCGCCGTTATGATGCCTGACATCGGTGCTGAGTTGTCTGACCAATCCCGAAGTAAGATTGATCAGGACCGGCTAACGGATCGCCAAGTATCCTCGACTTTCGAGAATCTCATGAATTGAGCAGCCATAAGCGGAAACCATGTACGAGCCAGAACCAGCGTTACACGATCGCCTCGAGATCGCCTTGGATGGGAAACACGCCCAGACCTCAGGCGATGTCGAGGCTGTCGAAATTTTCAATCGCGACAGCGAGACCCCCATCTTGATCATCGCCGATCATGCAGGTCGCGACATTCCGTCCTACCTGCAGCAGCTTGGCCTGTCCGAGGAAGAACGTAGCCGGCATATCGCCTATGACATTGGTTCAGCCGATATGGCGCGGCGCCTCGCCGTGAGACTGAACGCTACCGCAGTCCTTAACCACATATCGCGTCTGGTGATCGATCCAAACCGCTATCCAGGCAGCTCATCCTCCATCCCGAAGATCGCTGATGGCACCTTTGTGCCCGGCAATCAGGATATCGACGAGGAAGAATATAAGCACCGCATCCGTCTGTCCTTCGTTCCTTATCACCGGGCCATTTCCCGAGCGATTGCAAGGCTGCGACGGCAAAACGGCAAGCCACCCGTGATCATCTCGATGCACAGCTTCACGCCAAGGATGCAAAAGGAGTGGCGCCCTTGGGAAGTTGGCGTGCTTTGGTCCGCAGATGACCGGTTGGCAAAACCGGTTCTGGCGGCGTTGCGCGATGAGAACGATCTCGTTGTCGGCGACAATCAACCCTATGCCGGTGATCATCCGGACAGCTATTCCCTGCTTTTTCACGCCAAACGCCCGTGTTTTCCCAATATCGCTTTTGAGGTCCGTCAAGACCTGATTGGGACCCGCGAACAGGCAGAAGCTTGGGCCGATCGGCTCCACAAGGTCTTGCAACCAGCGCTTTCAGATCCCACACTCTACCGATTGTGGGGGATCTGGAGGCGCTTTGCCGATGACGATTGTGCCGCCGTCGCTGACGCTCGGAGTTGAAGAAGAGTATCTGCTCGTCGACCCGGAAACCCGGGATCTCGTAACATCACCGCCTGAAGGCTTCATGGAGGCCTGCAAGGAGCAGCTGGGCGACGCGGTTGGCCATGAGCTGTTACAGGCCCAGCTCGAAGTCGGCACGCCGATTTGCCGAAATATCGGCGAGGTTAGAAGCGAGCTTACCAAGCTGCGCCTGACCGTTGCTGATACAGCCAACGCATTCGGCATGGCGATGATGGCCTCATCGACCCATCCTTTTGCGCGCAGCAGGGATCAAGCACGGGTCCGAAACGAACGCTATGATGGTCTGATCTCGGACCTTCGAGCCCTTGCCGATCGGATGCTGATCTGTGGTATGCATGTCCATGCTGCGGTGGAGAATGAGGCTCTTCGGATCGACCTGATGAACCAGGCGACCTACTTTTTGCCGCATCTGCTTGCACTCTCGACCTCATCGCCGTTCTGGGAGGGCGAGAATACCGGGCTCAAATCGTATCGGCCCACCTGCTTTGGTGATCTACCGCGCACCGGCTTGCCGGAGCATTTCGCCAGCGTTGCAGAATGGCATGACATGCTGGCGCAACTTGCCCAGACGGGGCTTTGCGAGGATGCCAGCAAAATCTGGTGGGACATTCGCCCGAGTGCTCGCTTTCCAACCCTGGAGATGCGAATCTGCGATATCTGCACCAGGCTTGAGGACACGGTCACCATCGCCGCCCTCTACCAGGCCATTCTCGCAGCACTCTATAGGTCACGCACCAACAATCAGACCTGGCGCCATTACCGACCAATTTTTATCGGTGAAAACAAATCCCTTGCCCAGCGTTATGGTATCGACAGCACGCTTGCCGATTTCGGCGCCTTGTCCTGCAAACCTTTCGGCGAGCTGCTGGACGAAATCATCGAACTGGTCCAGATAGAAGCAGCGCGTTGCGGATGCCTGGCGGAAGTCGAGCATGCGCGTTCGATCTTGCAGCGTGGCACCAGTGCTGATCGCCAGATCGACGTCTATACCCGCGCGCGCGCATCGGGTGCTGATAGCCATGAGGCCTGCTGCGCGGTGGTCGATTGGCTAATCGATGAAACCATGACCGGGATCGAGCGGGACGACGTGGTTGTCCAGGCCGGCTGGTCCGAGCTGGAGAAAGAACATGAGCGAGGCAGCGTTGGATGAGCAGACCAGGATCGAGCTGGAGGCAGCAGCTTTCCGTACCCTGGTCGACCATCTGAGAAATCGCAGTGATGTGCAAAACATCGATTTGATGAACCTCTCAGGCTTTTGCCGCAACTGCCTTTCCAAATGGTATCGGGCCGCGGCGGAAGACCGTGGTCTTGACCTTTCCTATGACCAGGCGCGTGAAATCGTTTACGGCATGCCTTACGATACTTGGAAGGAACAGCATCAGACAGAAGCCAGCGCCGAACAAAAGGCAGCCTTCGCAAAATCCCACCAGGCGACGGGTTGAAACGGCAAGGCTGCCTAGCTCGGTGCGCAGACGATGAGCCTGAAGTTTCACGACTACTCGGCGAGAGAAAGGGCCCAATCAAACTGGTCGCCCGGTCCTGTTTAGTCGTTGAGAACTCTAGACGGTCCGACCTACTTTAACGCACTGCTAATCCAATGCCGGTCAGCAGCATCACGGTCCATGTGATCCTGGGAATCCGAGCCACGCCCCTCATTGGTTGCGGACGGAATCTCCGGGCCTCATGGATCGGAAATTCATATTGTAGGTACCGGTTAAGATACGGTTAGAGCTGCCTGTTCCTGGCGAGCCTACCTTTATCTGATGGTGTCTTGTCTGCCGTTAACGCACACCAACTATG
Source organism: Geminicoccales bacterium (assembly GCA_050633905.1). Taxonomy (GTDB): domain Bacteria; phylum Pseudomonadota; class Alphaproteobacteria; order Geminicoccales; family Geminicoccaceae; genus JANQPX01. The sequence continues at coordinate 81,006 of JBOEHJ010000039.1, read as the reverse complement.
GTCCATGTGATCCAGGAATTCCGAGCCTCGCCCTTTATCTGCTGCGGCTGCGCGAACTCCCAAGATCCCACGGAGCAAAATTCTTACACCAAGTATCATGGGCTAATATTTGCTTACCGGACGATCCATGCGGTCGACATTGTCACCACGTCCCAGTGGAGGAACCACATCATCAGATCCTCATGAATCGAAAAAGTTATACTTCAAATCAATACATTAGACTCATATCCAGGCAAATCTTTTAATCTGGCTACACGACCATTCGTGTGTCTTCAGCGACAATATCCGCTACAAGCATCGAAAACTTGGCCGCATTCCGTCAATCCAGGCCATCATGGTAGGCAACCAAACGATGTGATCATACCACTACAAAAAATCAGCGGCGCAGCGGAAGCCGACCATGTCGAGACCGATGTTGGGTGGGTTGCCGTGGCGGTAGGAGGCGCGCAGGCAATAGGGATTGTTGCCCCAGCCGCCTCCCTTAAGAACGATCTGGTCGGAGCGGCCAGGGAAACGGCTGCTGGTCCATTCCCAGACATTGCCGGCGAGATCCAGATGGCCGAATGGGCCGGCGCCCTTTGGAAAGCTGCCGACTGGTGCTGTTTTCTGAAAGCCGTCGCTGTTATCGGCTGCACAGCATGGAACCGTTCCGAAATTGGCCAAGTGGTCGCTACTAGTTGCTTGATCCGGATCGCGATCGCCCCAGGGGTAGCGGCGTCCATCGTCCCCCCTTGCCGCATACTCCCACTCTTCCTCGGTCGGTAGCCGCCAGCCATAGTGGGCACAAAAAGCAGCGGCGTCATCGGCCGAAACCTGCACGACTGGATGCGTGGCGCTGTCCTCGGAACTCGTCTCCGGCCCATAGGGATGACGCCAGTCGGCACCATCGACAAGCTGCCATCGCGTTGCCCAGACATAGCCGCGCCCGGTTTTTTCCGGGTCTGTTCGATGGCCCGTTGCCTTGGAGAAAGCGTCAAAAGCCTCTCTGGTCACTTCGAGACGCATCAGGCGAAACGCTTCAATTGGGATTTTTCTTTGCACTTCGCCTGGATCGCCCTTCGGATCGCCCACGGTCACCTCACCGCCCGGCAGATCGATGAATGCCGCTGCCTTCAGGCCGTTTGCCCAGCATAGAAGAACTGCTGTGAAGATGATCAACAGCAGGATCGGGCGACGGCGATCATGTCTTGGCCGTCCAACACATGCCATCAGCATCGCGAGCTCCGGACAGATTTGCTTTCCAACAAAAGCTTGTTGTGGTTGCGCCTCAGCTTACGTGCTGCACCGTCTTTTGCTCAAGCAACTTGAGCACGGAATGAGCAGCTTGTTCACTAGGCTTATCGGTGCCGGCCCCTTGCAGCGAGGAGATGACCTCGGCTAGGGCCGTTTCCTGGTCATGATGCGCTTCATCATCCTCAATTAACCGCCGCGCGTGAACCACGATGCGCTCCGGCACGCAATCCTCCAGCAAGAGTTCGGGCACGGCTGGGCGATTAAGAATCAAGTTGACCAGATTGACATGGTCGACCTTGACCAGGCGCTCGGCGAGCCAGGCCGTGATCTTGCCAGTCCGATATATGGTGATATGAGGCGTGCCGGCAAGCGCCAGCTCCAGTGCCACCGTACCTGAAGCTGCGATTGCGAAGCGGCTGGCGGCGTAGGCATCAAATCGGTCCGCACGCTCCTCGAGGATCAAGGGGGCAAGGGGCCAATCCTGCACCATGTCACGGATGGTCGGTGCAAGGCTCGGTAATGTCGGTAAAATCATCTTGAGCGTTGGAAAATGCTTCCAAAGACGGTTTACCGTTTCCTTCATCACCGGCATATGCATGGCGATTTCCGTCCGCCGGCTGCCTGGTAGCAAACAGATCGTTGGGGCATCGTCTGGCAGATCGTAGCGGCGTCGAAAACGGCGTCCGTCACCTCTTTTTGCAGCTTCCTCGATGATCGGATGACCGACGAAACTGCAGGCGAGACCATAGCGCTCGAAAAAGCGCGGCTCAAAAGGCAATAGGGTCAAGAGATGGTCAATTTTCGTACCAAGCGTTTTGGCACGCCCTTGCCGCCATGCCCAAACCTGGGGGGCCACGTAATGCACACGGATCATCCCTCGGCCTTGAAGGCGATCCTGTAGGCGCAGCGAGAAACTGGGCGAATCGATGGTCAAAACCATATCCGGTTGCCGACGGAGGATCGCCCGTTTGGTCTGCGACAGCCGCCTCAACAAACGCGGCAGATGAGGCAGCACCTCGACAAATCCCATGAGCGACAGCTCTTCCATGGGAAACAGGCTATCGAGGCCCTGATCACGCATGCGCTGGCCACCAACACCGATAAACGTGATCCCTTCGGGCCCACATTGGCGGCGAAGAGCCTGCATGAGCCGGGCACCGATGATGTCGCCTGAAGGCTCGCCGGCGAGCAGGAATATAAGGGATTTTTCGGGGAGCCGGTCCATAGCTTAGCCGATGCCATCCACACCGATCAGAAACAGCCCCGCCCGATCGGCAGCGTCGACGACGCGCGCGCGCTCGACGATCAGACATTGACCAGCCTGCACCGCAATACCGTCTAGGCCAGCGTTGATCGCCCCTGAAACGGTGGTTTCACCAATCGTCGGCAGGTCGACGCGCCGATCTTGATTAGGCTTTTTCATTTTAACTAGAACGCCACCCGGCCCTTCTCGCTTCAAGCCGGCGACACGCTGCAGGAGTGCATCCGTCCCTTCAATCGCCTCAACGCCAAGGACGATACCTTGCTGGACGACGACCGATTGTCCAATGTCGAGCTCACCCAGCTTCAAGGCAACATCGATACCGAAGTCAACATCACGGGATGCGGACGAACAGGGGCCGATAGTCGTCATCAAGCCTTCGCCTGCAACACTCGTTTTGACCAGGTCGTCAGCGCCGATCACGCGAAATCCTTCCCCCTCCAATTCCTTTGCAATCATCTTCAAGAGCTGATTATCGCCCTGTCCGGCGCGTAATCCGATCTTGGCGGCCAATTGCACGCCGCGAAAATCCATCTTTAACCTGGCGATCGAGGGACGGTGAATGGCACCGATCATCACCACATCTTCGACGGCTGCTTCATGCAGATGCCGAATAGCGCGCCCCACCTCGCCAAGCGCAACCCAGGCATGATCATACCCTTCGACGGTCTCGGGTTCAGTCTCGCCGTTGAACGCCAGAACGAAGACATCACGGCCCGCCGCAACGGCACCTTCGATCACCGAAGCCGGCATCAAGCCCCGCCCGGCAAGCACCGCAAGTTTAGGCGCCATCGGGATCTAGTGGTACGATCGCATCGTTGATTAGATCCACGAGACAGAAATCGATCGCAGATTCTAAACTCTCATACCTCATATCGTGTCGGTCTTTACCATACCGATGTCATGAATTGTCCCGGCTGGCCCTTGGCAGGCAAATCGAGCGATTGTCACTATCGCGGATGAAATCAATCATTTCAATAACCCGTGGCTGGTTGGGAAATTGTTCACCGACCATCGACAGCCGATCGGCAAAGGTTCCCTCGGATGAAAAAACTTGGCGGTAAGCGTTGCGCAAATCTTGAATTTCGTCCCGGTCCAGCCCCCGGCGCTTCATGCCAATGATGTTGAGACCATTTAGATAGGCGCGATTGCCAAGAACCATGCCATAAGGAATGACATCGTTTTCGACACCAGCAAGGCCGCCGATCATCGCCTGGGTACCGATGCGCACGAATTGATGGACGGCGGATAATCCGCCGAGAAAAGCAAAATCGGCAAGCTCGACATGGCCGGCCAGCGTCGCGTTATTGGCCATGATCACACCGTTGCCGATCTGGCAATCATGGGCGACATGCACGCCGGCCATGAACAAGCCGTTATCGCCGACACGAGTTGTGCCACCGCCATGAGCCGTGCCGGGATGCATCGTGACATGTTCCCGGATCTGATTGTTGCTGCCGATGTCGAGCGTCGTTTCCTCGCCGCGGTATTTCAAATCCTGCGGACGATGGCCGAGGCAGGCAAAAGGAAAGACTCGGCATCCTTCACCTAGAGTCGTCCGGCCGGTGACGACCACATGGGATTCTAGACGCGACCCGCGTCCGATCCGTGATCCGGATCCGACAACGGAAAACGGACCAATAGAAACGCCGTCGTCGAGCTCAGCGCCATCCTCAACGAAGGCGGTCGGATGAACCTCTGTCATTCCCTCACTCACGCTTCGACGATCTTCGCACCTATCGATGCTTCAGCGACAAGTTGCCCATCAACCGTCGCTCGTCCGTCGAACTTCCACATCCCGAGACGCCGCTGCTTTTTGGTCATCTCGAGCCTAAGCTGGTCACCCGGTACCACAGGCTTTCTGAACCTCGCCTGATCGATCGTCATGAAGTAGACCAACTGTCCCTCAGCGCTCGGCCCCAAGGTCGACACCACCAGAACGCCGGCTGTTTGCGCCATCGCTTCGATAATCAGAACCCCAGGCATGACTGGCGTCGCTGGAAAATGCCCTTCGAAATAAGGCTCATTCGCAGAAACATTTTTGATACCAACAGCACTCGTGTCAGCAATCAGATCAAGAACACGATCTATAAGGAGAAACGGATAGCGATGCGGAATCATCCGTTTTATGCCGTCGATGTCGAGAGAGCCCAGTGCTACACCAGCCTCGACAGGGCCCGATCTAGCCTTGTCGTTCATTTTTCTTGCCTTTTCTATTTGCTAATTGTTCAAGAGTTACAAGCTGCCGCAGCCATTGTTTCAACGGCATGGCTGGCAGTCCACCATAGCGTCCGCCTGCCTCCATATCTCGTATGACGCCGCTTCTGGCAGCAAACTGCGCGCCGGCGCCAATCGTAAGATGGCCGGCAACGCCGGTCCTAGCTGCAAGGACGGCATGAGAACCAACCACCGTGCTGCCAGCGATCCCGCTTTGGGCCACGACAATGCAGCCTGGTCCCAATTGCACATTATGGGCGATCATCACCAGGTTATCGATCTTGCATCCCTGCCCGATCACCGTATCCGGGCCACTGCCTCGATCGATCGTGCTGTTGGCACCGATGTCGACATCATCCTCGATCACCACGCGGCCGATCTGCGGTACCTTGACATGTTCTTTTGCCCCCATAGCAAAACCGAAGCCATCTTGACCGATGCGTACGCCCGGGTGAATGACCACGCGGTTACCGATGAGGCAGTGGCTAAGCGTCACATTGGGACCAATCACGCAATCCGACCCCAGCACAACGCCTCTGCCAATTGCCGTGTTGATCCCGATACGGCAACGAGCACCAATCCTGGCACCGACCTCGATCACAGCACCCGATGCAATTTGACAATCATCACCAAGTTCAGCTTCCGGATCGATCACCGCACCGACCGCAATACCCGCCAAGGCTGGTTGCAACGGATTGGGTCCGGCGGCATCCGGATAGAAGGCGGCGGCGACCCGCGCATAGCCACGATAGGGTTCTTTAGTGACAAGGACCGCAACGCCCGATGGCAGGCTACCTGCTTGATCGTCTCGGATCAGACAAGCTCCAGCCCTGGTGGTTTTCGCTTGTTCGGTATATTTGGCGTTGTCGAGAAATGAGATTTGATCAGCGCCCGCCTGATCGAGGGCCGCAACATCGTTGATCAGCCTTGCCGGGTCGCCACCTCGAAGTTCAGCGTCCGCTAGGCTTGCGAGTTCGGCAAGGGAGAAAGGTCCGCATAGACGGAAAAAACGTTGATCCGCCATCGCTAGTCGACGAGGTCGCGAACCGCGACCTTTGACAGTCGAGCATCCAGTTTCGAGAGAACCTCATCGGTCAAATCGATCTGCCGCGAAAAGAACAGGATCTGCGAACTTGGCAGGACAAGATTGAAGCCGCGCTCCTCAGCAATACTGGTGACGATCTCGATCAGAGCGCCTTTCACCTCGTTGATCGCCTCGGCGGACGCATCTTCTAATTGTTTGCGACGATCGGCAGCGAGTTCACGCACGCCAGCATATTCGGTTTCGAACTCACCCTGCTTCGTCTCGAAGGCTTCGTCGGAAAGCACGGAACGCTGTTTGCTCAAAGCTTTCCGCGCTTCGTGCAAGCGCTGCTCTTCCTTGCCGATTTCATCTTGAAAGGCTTTGCGCCGACTATCCATCTGCTCGGCGATGCTCTTCGAGGCAGCCGCTTCCAGCAAAATCCGTTGGTAATCGATCACGGCAGCCGTCGTCGGCGGTAGCTGATCTTCATCAGCTGCATTGGTGTTTGTGCCTAAACAGATCGCTATCGCCTGGACCATAATCACCCCGGCCAGCAGACGCTTTATCGGACCGAACACTCAACTCCCCCCTGACTAGAAACGTGTACCGAAACTGATCCTGAAGCGTTCAGTCTTGTCTTCCTCTTCCTCGAGAAACGCTTCTGAAAAGTCGACGGCAATGGGACCAAGCGGCGACAGCCAGGACAGGCCGATACCTGTCGAGGCGCGAATGCTGCCGCTATCTTGCAGGCCCGAATCGTCAACTCCATCCGGCACGTCAATCCCCGTCAACGTACCGCCCTCGACAAAGATACGGCCGAACATCCCGTATTCCTCCGGAATGATACCCAGGGGAAAACGAAGCTCTGCCGTGGTGGTGAACAGGCCATTGCCGCCGAGCGCATCGCCGTCGTCGCGCGGCCCGACGCCCGCGAACCTAAAGCCGCGCAGGCTGGACCCTCCGAGGAAGAAACGATCGAACAAGCGAACATCCTCGCCGCCATAACCGAAGATGTAGCCACCGCGTGCCGAAAGATTGAGCACCCATTTCGGCGTGAAAGGATAGTAATAAGAGCCAGTGAGTTCGTGCTTTATGTACTGGGTATCACCACCAAAACCCGCGAATTCCTGATCGAACTTGATGCGGTAGCCATCCGTCGGCAAAAAGCGCGTATCAAGCCGGTCATAGGTCAGTGTCTGCCCAAGCGCGACTGTCAGATCCTTCCCTTCTTCAGCCTGGATGAACTCAGAAGTACTATCACTATCATCGACGTTTTCGATCTCGTCGCCACGCACCGTGAATTTCAAACCATGGCGAAGATGCTCGGTCAGCGGATAGGAAGCACGCAGCGATCCGCCTGTGGTCTTTTGATCGAACGAACCCTCGTCCTGAAAATCTGTTTCCCGTCGGAAAAGATCGACACCGGCAGCAACATCGCTGTCTAGGAAATAGGGTTCGGTGAGGCTGAAATCGATGGTCTGAGTGCGCTCAGACAAGCGGAAATTCGCCGTGACTGAACGTCCGGTGCCAAGCAGGTTGCGCTCGGTCAACCTGACATCGCCGAGCACGCCATCGGAGGTCGAGAAACCGGCGCCGAAGGACAACTCTCCTGTCGATTTCTCTGCGACCTCGATTTCGATCCTGGTTTTATCAGGTGCCGAGCCCTCAAGGGTGCGCAAATCGACCTTGTCGAAGAATCCCAAATTTTGGATGCGCTGACGCGATCGTCTGAGCAAGGCCGTGTTGAAGGCATCCCCCTCCGAGAGACGGAACTCCCTGCGGATGACCTCATCTAGGGTGCGAACATTGCCGATAACGTCGATCCGCTCGATATAGACCCTGGAGCCCTCGTTGATCACATAAACGAGATCGATCAGTTTCTCATCCGGTCTCTTTTCCGGTGTGGGCTCAATGTCGACAAAGGCGTAGCCGAGCTTGCCGATTTCATTGGTCAGCTCAACAATCGATTCCTCGACCTCTTCAGCATTATAAGTTTCGCCTGGCTCGGTCTTGAGCAACTCGTTGAGCTGGTCCGCATCGAGATCCTTCAGCCGCGAATCAATCTCGATCTTACCGTAATCGTAGGATTCCCCTTCATCCAGCGTAAAGGTGATCACGAATGTCTGACCATCGGGTGTCAGCTCGGCAATAGCGCTTCGCACATTGAAATCCACATAGCCGCGCGCGAGATAGTGCCGCCTCAGCAGTTCCTGATCGAAGGCAAGGCGATCCGGATCGTAGGTTTCGTTGCTCGAAAAGAAACTAAAAAAGCTTGATTCCTGGGTTTGAATAATGCCGCGTAACTCGCTGTCGCTGAAATCCTCATTGCCGATGAAGACAATGCGGCCGACATCGGTCAATGGACCCTCATTGATCTCGAAGACAAGGTCGACGCGATTTTCTGGCAGGCGGATGATCTTGGGCTGGACGGTGGCTGCATAGCGGCCGTTGCGGCGATAGAGTTCCAAGATACGGCCAACGGCATTCTGCACCCTGGATCGGGTATAGACGACACGTGGTCGGAGCTGGATCTCGGTCTCCAGGAGATCCTCCTCCAGTCGCCTGTTCCCCTCATAGGCGATACGGTTGATGATCGGATTTTCGACCACCTTGATCAGCAGGCGATTACCCTGACGCTCTAGGGACACGTCGTCGAAGAAGCTTGATGCGTACAGGTTCTTCAGGGACTGATCGAGCTGCTCCTCATCGAAAGGCTCGCCGACCCTCACGGTCAGATAGCTCTTGACCGTGGACTCTTCGATGCGCTGATTGCCCTGTACAAAGATCTGATCAATGACACCATCGGCTTGGGCCAAAGCCCGATCCGACGTCGCCAAGAACAGTCCGGCAATCCAAAAAGCTGCGGCGAGATGCCAAGCCCATCGAAACGCCATTCTTACTCCTTCCGCTTCCCTAGAAGTTCCAAGCGACTTAGTCCTAAGATACCAAGCTCCTGACGTAGTCGATCACGCCAAAATCGAAACGCATCAGGTCCTGCCAGGTGGCAAATACCATAAGGGATAGCACCAAGGCGAGACCGAACCGGAAAGCAATTTCCTGTGAGCGCTCGTTGAGCGGCTTGCCACGGACCAGTTCGATGAACAACATTACCAGATGGCCGCCATCGAGGACCGGGATTGGGAACAGATTGATGAGACCCAGATTGATCGAGAGCATCACCGTGAACATCACTGCGGGAAACAGGCCATCCTTGGTAAGTTCGCCGGTGATCTGCGCGATGCGGATCGGTCCTCCCAGATCATCCGTGCTGCCCTGCCCCGTGATCAGCTGCCCCACGGATTTTAAGATAAGCACCGTCAGACGATAAGTTTCCCCAAGACCGTCACCCAATGCCTCAACCGGACCGACACGCTGCAAAGGCGGTGTCGGTCGTTCAACACCGATCAAGCCAATCGATATGGTCTCGCCGCTTTGTGGATCGGTAATCTCTTCCGGTTTCGGCGTGATCGGTAAATCAAGGTTGTCGCCGCCGCGGTCGATGGTGAACAGCAACTCGACATCCGGGCTCGTGCTTACAATCTGCTGCAGATCCTCGAAACTCACGAGCGGTTCTTTGTTAACAGCGATGATGCGATCACCCGGCAGCAAGCCCGCCTCTTCGGCAGCCCCACCCGGACGAACGGCGGCAACGTCGGCCGGCGTCAACGGTCGACCAATACCAAGGTCGCCAAGCTCGAAGGTCTGATCGAGACGGGTATCCTCGCGAATAATTGTTTCCGGCGTCATCGGAACCTCGATGATCTCGCCATCTCGATCGACGGTCACGCTGAGTTCCACGCCAGCACTTTCTCGCTCGATCGTTCGGAACTCTTCGAAGGATTCGATCTCGCTGCCATCGATCGCGATCAATCGATCATAGGTTTCCAGCCCAGCCACGGCAGCAACACTACCTTCCTCGATATTGCCCACGACGGCTGGGGTGAAGGGACGACCGACGACGGCAAAAAGGAAAGCCAGCGCCACGGCGGCAAAGAGAATATTGGCAAGTGGGCCGGCCACAATGATCGACATGCGCTGCAGCACGTTCTTTGCTGGAAAGCTGTCGGGATCGAGTGCAGCCACCTCGTCGACAGTCGAACTCGAGGCATCGGCATCGCCGTGCATCTTCACATAACCGCCAAGAGGCAGCAGGCTGAACTTCCATCGTGTCCCAGCCTTGTCGGTGAAGCCGAACAGCTCTTTGCCGAAACCAACAGAGAAAACATCGACGCGCACACCATTCCAGCGTGCGACGATGTAATGTCCGTATTCGTGAACGAAGACCAGTATCGTCAGCACGACCAGGAATGGGATCACATAATCCCAGATGGTGGTGCCAAAAGAGGCCAAAAACTCCATATTCGTTCCTCAGACTAAATCGCCGATCGCTTCTCGATCATCTCAGCGCATCTGACGCGCGCTTCTCGATCGACGGCGAGAACCTGTTCAAGATCATCAATGACGTGGGTCGGTACCGACTCGAGCGTTTTTTCAACTATTGCCGCAATCTCCAGGAAACCGATCTTCTGGTCAAGAAAAGCGGCAACGGCAATCTCGTTAGCTGCGTTCATCACATTGGCGGCACTGCCACCCGCACGCATCACATCGCGCGCCAAGCGCAATGCTGGGAATCGTTCATCATGGGGCCGCTCGAAGGTCAGCTGGCCGATATCGGCAAGATCTAGACGCGGCGTATCGGCCTCGATCCGTGTCGGCCAACCGAGCGTGTAGGCGATGGGAATACGCATATCCGGTTGGCCAAGCTGAGCGAGCATGGAGCCATCTTTGAACGCGACTAAGCTATGGATGATCGATTGGGTATGCACCAAGACGTCGAGGCGCCTTTCATCTACGCCGAACAGATGATGAGCCTCGATCAGTTCCAGCCCCTTGTTCATCATCGTCGCACTATCGATCGAAATCTTGGCGCCCATGTCCCAATTAGGATGCTTGAGCGCGATCGCCGGCGTGGCCGCTCTCATCGCCTCGATCGATGCTTGCCAGAAGGGTCCACCGGATGCGGTAAGCACCAGCCGTTCGACAGAGGAGAGACTGTCGCCGCTCAAGGCCTGGAAGATTGCATTATGCTCGGAATCGACTGGTAATAGGGTCGCCCCATGTTGACTGACCTGGTCCATGAAGAACGAGCCTGCCGAGACCAGGCATTCCTTAGTCGCTAAGGCGACCATGGCGCCGCGCTGCACGGCTTCCAGCGTCGAGGGCAGTCCTGCAGCACCGACAATCGCCGCCATGACCCAATCTGCGGGCAGTGCCGCTGCTAGGATTAGTCCCTCTGGCCCCGCCGCCACTTCTATTCTGGTGCCGCTTAACGCTTTTCTCAGGTCGTCATATAAATCTGGATCGGCAATCACCGCGAGCTTAGCCTGATGCTTGCAAGCGGCGCTTGCCAGCTCATCAACATTGCGATGCGCCGTCAGTGCCTCGACACGATAACATGCAGGATCAGCGCCGATCAGATCGAGCGTGCTCTGTCCGACGCTGCCGGTCGCACCCAGAACCGTGACTGAGCGGGGCCGTTCTCGTGATGGAGGGGGAATCGGGCTGTTCATGGCTGACCGAAGCTGCCGATCATGAGAGCGATCACAGCTAGGACGGGGGCGGCGAAGAGAAGACCATCCACCCGATCGAAGACCCCGCCATGGCCGGGGATGAGAGTGCCGCTATCCTTGACACCGGCTTGGCGTTTGAGCGCTGATTCGGCCAGGTCGCCAATCTGGGCCACGAGGGCCAGACCTGCTGCGAGGACGATCGCGGTAAAGGCTTTGAAAGGGCCATTCGCCAAGGTGACCATGACGCCGATCAGAATGGCCCCCATCATGCCGCCGACAAAGCCCGACCAAGTCTTTCCGGGACTGATCGATGGGGCGAGGCGCGGCCCTCCGATATTACGGCCGGCAAAATAAGCGACGACATCAGCCGCCCAAACCACCATCAACAACCAGATCACCATCGCCAAACCATCTTCCGGCATGGCGCGCAGCCAGACCAAAGCCAGCATGGGGAGGCTGAGATAGAGCACGCCAATGATGGTCCAGAACGCCGAGCCGCCGGCAAGAGCAGCCATCAACCCACTGGTCGACGCGCAGAACAAGGCCACGAGAAGAGCAAGTTCGGCCCAACCCATAGCCACCAATAAGATCACAAGAAGGGCAGCCCCGCCGGCCGCCATGGCCGCAAGCTTTCCCGCCGATTCGCCAGCATGTGCATCAATCAGGACACGCCACTCAAGGGCTAGAAGAACAGCACCAACGGCGACAAGAAAAGCGAATGACCAGACATCGAAAATTACTAGTGCCAAAACGACAGGCACCATAATGACGGCCGAAACAACCCGTCGCCCTAAGGCAGGGTCACTGTCAGCCACTCGATGCCCCGTAACGGCGATCACGCTGTTGAAATTCGACGATCGCCTTCTCCAGATGGGCCCTATCAAAGTCTGGCCAGTTGACGGGCAAGAAGACGAATTCAGTGTAGGCCATTTGCCAGAGCATGAAATTACTGATGCGCTGCTCGCCGCTGGTCCTGATCAGAAGATCGGGGTCGGGCAGGCCAACGGCGTTGAGCGATGCGCCGAACATGCTCTCATCGATATCCTCGGGGTCCAACTCGCCGGCCGCCGCGCGTGTCGCCAACCGCTTTGCCGCCAAGGTAAGCTCGCGCCGGCTGCCGTAATTTAGCGCAATGGTCATGGTGAGCGCTGCGTTATGGCGGGTCTTCTCCTCGGCGTCCCGGAGCAACTCCACGATGTCCGGCGCCATTTCCTCGATCTCACCGAGAAAGCGAAGTTGAACGCCATTGCGACAAAGATCGTTCAGCTCACGCCGAATATAAAACCGGAGCAGGTTCATCAATTCATTGACTTCGTCCATCGGACGACGCCAGTTTTCCGACGAGAAGGCGAATAAGGTCAGATAGGGAATATCGAGCTGGCGGCAGCTTTCAACGGTGCGACGAACGGCTTCTGCACCCCGCTGATGGCCAAAAACAGCCGGCATGCCCTTGGCCTTCGCCCAGCGCCGGTTGCCATCCATGATGATGGCAACATGCTCCAAGCCGTCCATACCCGTTCCGGCAAACTTTATCGTAGCCTGTTTAGTGACAGAGTTGGTCGTCATGCTTCGAACGTTACCTCATCAGACTGTCATGATTTCTGATTCTTTTTGCGTCAACGTTTCGTTGATCTTTTTGATAGTATCATCGGTGAGTTGCTGAACCTCATCACCCGTCTTGTGATGTTCATCCTTGGAGATATCACCATCTTTCTCAGCGCGCTTGAGCTGATCCATCCCATCACGGCGAACATTGCGAACAGCCACCCTCGCCTGCTCAGCATAACGACCGGCAACCTTCACAAGCTCAGCGCGACGTTCCTCGCTGAGTTCGGGCAACGGCACTCGGATCAATGTTCCATCGACGGCCGGGTTGAGGCCCAGATCCGAAGTGCGGATCGCCTTTTCCACCGAGGCGACCATGCTCTTGTCCCAGACCTGCACTGAAATCATCCGGGCCTCGGGCACACTGATCGCAGCAACCTGATTGATCGGCATATCGCTGCCATAGGCTGAAACGGTGATCGGCTCCAGCAGACTGGTCGAGGCTCGCCCGGTTCGAAGGCCAGCAAACTCCTTACGCAACACTTCCAAGGCGCCATTCATGCGCTTGTCGAGGTCTGCCAAGTCGAAGTCACTCATATCAATGCCTCCTTCAACATGACCGTATCCTGAACGGTCAGGTCGTGATGATCGTGTGGGGTTCATCGCCCCTTAAAACGCGCGCAAAGGCACCGCGATGGCGAACTGAAAAAACGATAATGGGAATAGCGCTTTCGCGTGCAAGTGAAATCGCAGCCGCATCCATCACCTTCAGATCGCGTGCCAGAACATCGTGATAGGTCAAGCGATCATACCGTTCTGCATGGGGGTCTTTTTTTGGATCCGCCGAATAGACACCGTCGACCTGGGTTCCCTTCAAGATGGCATCGCAACCAAGTTCGGCGGCACGCAACGCCGCAGCCGTATCGGTGGTGAAGAAGGGATTGCCGCTGCCAGCTGCGCAGATCACGATCCGCCCTTTTTCCATATGTCTGATGGCGCGCCTGCGGATATAATGCTCGCAAACCGACGACATCGGAATGGCAGAGAGCACACGCGTCTGCATGCCCGCTTGCTCAAGGACACTTTGCACCGCCAAGGCGTTAATCACAGTGGCAAGCATGCCCATATAGTCGCCATTGGCACGCTCGATGCCATTGGCAGCCGCCTGATCGCCGCGCACGATATTGCCACCACCAATGACCAGGCATTGCTCGACGCCCTCGCGATGAACAGCATGCACATCTTCAGCCAAACGGCTCAAGGTCTCAGGATCATGGCCGAAGTCGCCATCCCCCATCAGAGCCTCGCCGGACATCTTTAACAAAACCCGTCGAAACCGCGGTGCGCGGTGGCCTACATCGGTCATGGTCAGCGATCAGCCTTGTCTATGGAGAATGTCCTCAGGACAAAATCGGTCCCTAGAAACGTTGCCCCGCTGTCGGCCAGCGGGGCAAAAAACGGTCAGGCTCCCGAAAGGGCTGCGACCTCATCGGCAAGGTTTTCCGTCTTGGTCTCAAGTCCCTCACCCAAGGCAAAGCGCAGGAAGTCTGCAACTACGATGGGAGTGCCGATTTTCTCGGCAACGCGATCGATCGCTTCCTTTACCTTCAGATCAGGATCGACGACGAAGACCTGCTCAAGCAGAACCTGTTCCTCGTAGAATTTGCGCATCCGACCATCCACCATCTTCTCGATGATGTTGTCAGGCTTGCCACTAGCTCTCGCCTGATCGGCGTAGATGTCCCGCTCGCGCGCAACGATCGACGGATCGAGGCTATCGATGCTGACAGATTCCGGCTTCGAGGCCGCAACATGCATGGCCAATTGCTTGCCAAGGGCCTCAAGTTCGCCCTGATCACCAGCTGACTTCAGCGCGACCAACACCCCGATCTTGCCGAGGCCTGGGCTAAGCTGGCTGTGAACATAGGCGCCGATGGCGCCCTCATCGACATTAACCACAGCAGTCCGGCGGAAATTGATATTCTCGCCGATCGTCGCGACCGCATGTGTAATCTCGTCAGCGACCGAGCGGCCAGAGGAAGGCAACTGCATCGTCAGCAGCCGCTCACTATCGCCGTTCGCCTCAGGCGCCAATTCGGTCACAGAACGCACCAGGTTCTGAAAATCGTCATTCCGCGCGACGAAGTCGGTCTCGGAATTGATTTCTACCAGAGTGCCTCGGGTCGCATCGATACGAACACCGATCAAGCCTTCGGAGGCCAAACGGCCAGCCTTCTTCGCCGCCGCAGCCAAGCCCTTCTTGCGCAGCCAATCGGTCGCCGCCTCAACGTCGGCGTCGTTCTCGGACAGCGCTTTCTTACAATCCATCATGCCAGCACCGGTCTTATCGCGTAACTGCTTGACCAGTGCTGCGGTCACCTGCCCCATGGGTCTATCTCACTTCTCGATTAAGTCGTCTTCAGCCTGCAGCCGCAGCCTTTTGCGGTGCCGCCTCATCATCTTCAACTGCAGGAACATCAGCGGCGGGATCACCTGATGCAGCAACCATCGGCGCATCGGCTTCACTCTCCTCCGCTTCAGCTTCCGGAGCAGCCGGTGTTTCTTCAGCCACGGCTTCCTCAACGACCTCGGGCTCCGGCTCGACCGTCGCACCCAGGTCTTCGCTGGCGCCGATATCGGCGCCCGATGCGGTCATCTCAGCCTGGATACCATCCAGAACGGCACCAACCATTAGATCGCAGTAAAGATTGATCGCACGCGAGGCGTCGTCGTTGCCAGGGATCGGGTAGCTGATGTTCTTGGGATCGGAATTGCTGTCGACAACCGCGATTACCGGAATATTCAACACCTTGGCCTCGGCAACCGCGATCGATTCCTTGTTGGTGTCGATCACGAACAGCAAATCGGGCAGCCCGCCCATATCTTTAATGCCGCCGAGAGCGCGCTCAAGCTTATCCCGCTCACGGGTCAACTGAAGGGTTTCACGCTTAGTCAAGCCGGTGGTACCTTCGGCGAGCTTGCCTTCTAGTTCACGCAACCGCCTGATCGACTGGGAGATCGTACGCCAATTCGTCAACATGCCGCCAAGCCAACGGTGATTGACGAAGTATTGGCCCGAGCGTTGTGCAGCGCGGGCGACCGGCTCTTGTGCTTGACGCTTGGTGCCGACAAACAACACACGGCCGCCGCTCGCTGCGACATCGCGCGAAACCGACAGAGCCTGATGCAGCATCGGTACGGTCTGGGCGAGGTCGATGATGTGGACCCCATTACGCGCTCCGAAGAGATGCGGTCCCATGCCTGGATTCCAGCGACGCGTCTGGTGCCCGAAATGAACGCCAGCTTCAAGCAGCTGACGCATCGTAAAAGTAGGTATAGCCATCTTTTCTTTCCTAGCTCCGGTTGAACCGCCGCAAGTCGAGGTCCGAAGTCTGGACACCGGAACGGAGGCCAAGCGAAGCCTGGCCCTCCTGACCTGCGTGAGGGATGAGGGCTGTTTAGTCTTTGCTACCCCGTTTGGCAAGCCCCAGCTTGTCGTTGAAACCGTTAATTCTTATGCTTTTAGGCCCTGTCAACAGTCGACGATACTCAAGACGCCGGCCTGACGCTCCAGATCGACGCGACGCCCAAGCGCCAGGCGATGGGATGTCCCGAGGTCGATGGTCACTTCTTCCGAATGATCGAGGGGCAAAACCAGGCGAACCATGGCACTGCCGTCACCGCTAGCCTCCAGAATTTTCTGCAGCTTGCCGATGGCGGAGGCGTCAGCAAGTTTGACCTGCACACGTCCGGCAGCCGACTTCGCACCGCCGCGGGACATCGCTTCATCCAGCACCTGCACCGAATTGGCCAGGATCTTGACGATATCACCGTCCAGCCGGACCTCGCCCTCGACCAAAACCGGTTTCTTGCCTTCCAGCAGGTCGCGCGATTGACCGAGCAATTCGGAGAAAAGCGTAATTTCGTATGTACCGGTCGGATCGGAGAGCTGCACGAAGGCGAAACGCGAGCGCGCCGTGGTCCGCTCCTGCTTGCCGAGAATAATGCCAGCAAGCTTGACCCGCTGCCCCCCACAATGGGGGAGCCGATCCGCCGTCACCACCTTCATGCGCTCCAGGCTCGATCGATAGCCGTCAAGAGGATGAGCGGAGAGGTAGAAGCCGAGGACGTCGAATTCCTGCTGCAATCGATCCAAAAGGGGAAGATCGTCGACCTCCGGGCATCTGGGTTTGGGCAGATCAACATTGCCGAGCCCCGCTCCGAAGAGACTTTCCTGCTCGCTCGCTTCCTGCTCGGCATGAGCTGCACCATAGCGAAGGGCTGGCTCGATGCAGGCCATGAGGCGCTGTCGGTTGTCATCGAACTGATCAAGCGCGCCGGCCTTGATCATGGCCTCCAAAAGACGCTTGTTCAAACCGCCCGTTCCGACGCGCGCCGCGAGGTCGAAAATATCGGAGAACGGTCCATTGGTGTCGCGTTCTGTGGTCACCAGATCGATCGCCTGCACCCCGACGCCCTTGATCGCGGCAAGCGCATAGCGAATGCCCGGTTTTTCCTGCTGGTTCGTCTCGCTCGGTTCCTCGACCACAAAGGCGGCAAAGCTGTGATTGATGTCGGGCGGTAGGAGCGGAATGCCTGATTTGACGATTTCTTGGCGAAACAGATTCAGCTTGTCTTGATTGCCCCGGTCCATGGTCATGGACGCGGCGTAGAACTCGACCGCATGGTTCGCTTTCAGGTAGGCCGTGTGATACGCAAGCAGCGCGTAGGCTGCGGCATGGGATTTGTTGAAGCCATAGGAAGCGAATTTCGCGACCTGATCGAAAATCGTGGTCGCGAGCTTCTTGTTGATTTTGCGCGCAACTGCACCTTCGATGAACACTTCGCGTTGCGCGTCCATCTCGGCTTTGATCTTTTTGCCCATGGCGCGCCGGAGCAAATCAGCGCCACCGAGGGAGTATCCCGCCAGGTCCTGAGCAATCCTCATCACCTGTTCCTGGTAGATGATCACACCATTGGTCTCGGCGAGGACCGGCTCAAGCAGGGGGTGGAGATATTCAGGATCTTCGCGCCCATGCTTGACATTGATGTAGCGCGGAATGTTGTCCATCGGGCCTGGCCTGTAGAGCGAGACCATGGCGATGATATCCTCGAAGCAGTCCGGCAGCAGTTTTCGCAGGGCATCGCGCATGCCAGAACTTTCCAGCTGAAACACACCGACCGTCTCACCACGGCCCAAAAGGTCATAGCTTGGCTCGTCGTCTAGCGGGAGCTTGGCAAGTTCGAGCACGGTTCCCCGCTCATTCACCAGCTTCTCACCAAGGGTCAGCATGGTGAGCGTAGTCAGTCCCAAAAAATCGAATTTGACGAGACCGGCTTTTTCAACGTCCTTCATGTTGAACTGCGTGACCGGCATCGGCGCGCGGGGGTCACGGTAGAGAGGGACGAGTTCGTCCAGCGGGCGATCGCCGATCACCACACCTGCCGCATGGGTGGACGCATGACGCGGCAGGCCTTCGAGCTGCTTGGCAATGTTGATCAGATGGCCAACCTGCTCGTCCTCGTCAGCGGCTTCCTGAAGGCGGGGTTCCAGCACCAAAGCGTCCGCAAGCGTCGGCGGGTTGGCCGGGTTGAAGGGCACCAGCTTGGCCACCCTGTCGACCTGGAAAAATGGCATGCCAAGAGCGCGACCAGTATCGCGCAGCACGGCCCGCGCTTGCAGCTTTCCGAAGGTAATGATCGCCGCGACTTTGTCGGCACCATATTTATCACGGACATACTCGATCACCTTGTCTCGTCGGTCCTGACAGAAATCGATGTCAAAATCCGGCATCGACACGCGTTCTGGATTGAGGAAACGCTCGAACAGGAGACCGAAGCGAAGAGGATCGAGATCAGTGATCTCAAGGGACCAAGCGACCACTGAGCCAGCGCCTGAACCACGGCCGGGACCAACGGGAATGCCCTGGGATTTCGCGTATTTGATGAAGTCGGAAACGATCAGGAAATAGCCTTCGTACTTCATGCGAAGGATCACATCCATCTCATAGGCAAGACGTTCCCGGTAGACTGCCCTCTCCTCCTCGGGCTTGCCAAGGAAATCCAAGCGACGTTCGAGACCAGCTTCGCCTTGGGCCTGCAGCTCAGCCGCCTCATCGCGCCCGCCCGCCGTATCGAAAGCCGGCAAAATAGGATCGCGCGCACCGACCATATAGGCACAGCGTTTGGCGATCACCACACTGTTCGAAAGCGCTTCCGGTAGGTCCGCGAACAGCTCGGCCATTTCCTCTGGTGTCTTCAAGCGGTGTTCCGGCGTCAGCCGCTTTCGCTCTTTCACCCCAACCTGAACGCCCTGCTCGATGCAAAGGAGCACATCCTGGCATTCAAATTCATGAGGTTGGAGGAAACGGGCATCATTGGTCGCGACCAAAGGGAGACCTTGTGTGTAAGCGAGATCGATCAAGGCCTCCTCGATCTGCTCCTCCCCGGGCTGATCATGGCGCTGCAGCTCGATATAATAGCGTCCATCGAATGCTTTGGCCAAACGCTCGGCGACAGCGTTCGCAAGCTCTCCATTCCCCATCATCAACGCACGGCCGATAGGACCATCCGGCCCGCCGGACAGCAGGATCAGATCACCTGAATGGGCCTCCAGATCCTCGACGTTGACCTCAGGGGCCAAACCGGCCTCGGTCTCCAGATGCGCTATGCTCAATAGCTTCAGAAGGTTCAGATAGCCTTGCTCATTCTGGGCATAAATCGGCATCCAGGACGGGCCTTTCGGGCGTCCATTGCCAGGGCGCAGATCGTTGTCGGCCAATGGTAAAAGGCACCCGACGATCGGCTGGATTCCAGCCTTAGCGGCGGATTGACTATAGGCAAGCGCATTGAAAAGATTAGCTTTATCGACGACGCCGACAGCAGGCATCCAGTCCTTTTGGCATCGATCCAGGAGTTCTGGAATGCGAATCGTGCTCTCCAACAGAGAGAAACACGACCTGACGCGCAGATGTACAAAAGCCGGATTCGTCAACCTGCTCTCCTTACGCTGGAAACAACGCGTGAACTCTGGAAAGGAGGTGTGAAATTAGCTCCTGATTGTCTCAATGCAAACTAAATAGATCGTATTCGCGAGACTTTAATCTGGACATGTGGCATGGCGATATCCGAGCAGCGGGTGATCGACAAGCGCTAAGCATGTCTACTAGGATCACCAGCCTTGCTGCGTTTTTCATTTGAGGACGAGCTGATGCTGAAACAAGTTTTCGCCGGCCACTTGGTTTTGATGACGATGGGCTTTGCCCCCACCGCTTCCGCCGAACCCCTGGACCTCGCCAGACGCCTGGTCCAAGTCTCACAAGGCGAACTCGTCGTGCAGCAAATGTTCGATGCGCTGATCCCCCAGATCATGGGCTTGGCATTGAACAAAGACCCTAATCTCGGCGATGAGAAGAAGGCCAAGATCAATCGGGTGATGCTGGAGGAATTGAATGCCGCCATACCCGACTTTTTGGAGCAAACTGCTAAGATCTATGCGCAGCATTTCTCCGAGGCCGAATTGCAAGATGGCATCGAGTTTTATGAATCGCCCACAGGAAAGAAGTTTCAGCAGCTGGCACCAGTGCTGATGCAGGAATCCATGGCTCATGGTCAGGCTT
Source organism: Geminicoccales bacterium (assembly GCA_050633905.1). Lineage (GTDB taxonomy): Bacteria > Pseudomonadota > Alphaproteobacteria > Geminicoccales > Geminicoccaceae > JANQPX01. The sequence continues at coordinate 60,537 of JBOEHJ010000039.1, read as the reverse complement.
TGGGTCAAGCCGTAGGCACACGCGCTATCGAAAGATTAAGAGCGGATGGCGACCTCTGAACACGTCGATACCATGAAGCCGAGCTCGATGGAGGTTTCAGTCTGGCGAGGCGATCGCGACGGCGGCGCATTTTCGACATACACCGTGCCACGCCAGGCGAGCCAGACGGTGCTGGATGTTGTGGTCTGGATTCAACAAAACGCCGATCCCACGCTCGCCTACCGCTATGCTTGCCGGGTCGGCATGTGCGGCTCCTGCGCGATGACCGTGAATGGCAGGCCGCGCTGGACTTGCCGGACTCATGTTCAAGTCGTCGGCGACGACGGGCTGGAGATAGCGCCCCTCCAAAACCTCCCGGTGATCCGTGATCTCGCCGTCGACATGGCAGAATTCTTTGACAAGTGGCAAGCCGCCAAAGGGGTGTTCGAGCCGACCAGGACGCGGGACGAGCCGGTCGAACCCGTCCAGCCCGAAAGCCCAGCCCGCCTTGCAGCAGCAGCCGGGATCGAATGCATCAACTGCGCCGTCTGCTACGCCGCTTGCGATGTTGTCGCCGGCAATCCCGACTATCTCGGCCCCGCCGCACTGAACCGCGCCTGGACACTTCAGAATGATGTCCGTGATGGTGGCCAGCAAGTCCGGCTTGCAGCGGTTACTAGTAACGGTGGGTGTCAGAGCTGTCATGCGCAGCAAGGATGTGTCGCGCATTGTCCGAATGAGCTGAACCCGACGGCCTCGATCGCCGGGCTAAAACGTGCGGCCATCAGAGCCAAGCTCGGCTTCGGAGGCTGACCATGGAATTCCGTCTCTATCTCCTGCAACGCTTCACCGCCCTGATCATGGCGCCGCTGGTTATTGGCCATATCGCGGTCATGATCTACGCCGTCCAGGGTGGGCTCTCGGCGGCGGAAATTCTCGGGCGGACCCAGGGCAGTCTCTTTTGGGGCGCGTTTTATGGCCTCTTCGTGCTCGCGGTCTCAATCCACGCAGCAATCGGTATCCGCGTCATCACTCAAGAGTGGTTAAGGTTGGAGGGCGCGGCCCTCCACGCGATGACTTGCCTGGTGGGTTTGGGGTTGCTCGCGCTCGGGGGACGGGCGGTTTATGCGGTGGTGGCGTTATGAGGGGGCATCGAAGGCAGGCGCTTTGGTTTGCGTTTATCCTGCATCGGATTTCCGGCATTGCACTCGCCTTGTTCCTCCCGGCCCATTTCTACGTCCTAGCCCTCACCCTCAAGAATCACGCAGCGCTGGACGAGGCACTCCGTTGGACCCAAAGTCCAGCTGTCAAATTCGCTGAGTTTGGCCTTGTCTTCCTTTTGGCTGTTCACTTTTTCGGGGGCCTCCGCCTGATGGCGCTCGAATTTCTGCCCTGGTCCAACAATCAAAAAACTTATGCCGCAGCTGCGGCGGCGCTGGCGGTGTTCGTCGCCGGCACATTCTTGTTGAGGGCGATCTGATGGAGATCGAACGCCACGACACCGACATCCTTATCCTCGGCGCAGGTGGTGCCGGACTTTTTGCGGCTTTGCATGCGCAACAGACGGTGCCAGATCTGAAGGTGACGATCGCGGTTAAGGGTCTGCTCGGCAAATGCGGCTGCACCCGCATGGTGCAGGGCGGCTATAACGTCTCGCTTGGTCCGGGTGACACCGTTGAGCGTCATTTCATGGACACAATCGAGGGCGGCAAATGGCTGCCGAACCAGGATATCGCCTGGCGGCTTTGCGAAACCGCGGTTACCCGCGTGCAAGAGCTTGAAAACGAGGTTGGCTGTTTCTTTGACCGGAACCCGGATGGCTCACTGCATCACAAAGCATTTGCCGGTCAGACTGCGGATCGCACCGTGCATAAAGGCGATCTCACCGGCATCGAAATCATCAGTCGGCTGATGGAACAAGTCTGGGCAAGGCCGTTCGAGAAACTCGAAGAACATCGCGCGATCGCCCTCATTCCGGCCAAGGGCGACGAGGGGCTGGCGGGTGTATTGTTCATCGACATTCGCACGGGAACCTTCCGCTTCGTCCGTGCGAAAACCATGCTAATGGCGACCGGCGGCGGTCCGACGATGTACAAATATCATACGCCGTCGGGCGACAAATCGATGGACGGCCTCGCGATGGCGCTGCGCGCGGGGTTGCCGCTTCGCGACATGGAAATGGTGCAGTTCCACCCGACGGGGCTGCTTGGCGGTGAAGGAACGCGAATGACCGGCACCGTCCTCGAAGAGGGGCTGCGCGGTGCTGGCGGGCATTTGTTGGACGGCGAGCAACGCCGCTTCATGACCGACTACGACCCGAAGGGCGAGCGCGCGACGCGCGACATCGTCAGCCGCTCGATCTATGAGGAAATGCGCGCCGGTCGAACGACACCCAATGGCGGCGTCTACATCTCTATGTCCCATCTCGGGCCGGAACACGTCGCTGAAAAATTTAAGGGCATGGTCAAGCGCTGTGCGGACTGCGGCTTCGATCTAGCATCCGGCCTCGTCGAAGTCGTGCCGACAGCCCACTACTTCATGGGCGGCGTGGTGGTGGATGCCGACACACGCACCGACATGCCCGGCCTCTACGTCGCCGGCGAAGACGCTGGTGGCGCCCACGGCGCCAACCGCCTAGGTGGCAACGGCGTTGCCAACTCCACCGTCTTCGGCGGCATCGCCGGCTCCGTAATGGGGGGGGACGCCGCCGGCGTGTTCACTTGGCGGGATCCAGATGAGGCGGTTTTGCGAGATGAGATCGAGCGGGCTTGTTTGCCGTTTGGTAAAAAAGTGGTGGCAGTGCATCCGCTGCGGAATCGGTTGATGGATGTGATGTGGGATGACGTCGGTGTCGTTAGGGATGCGGATGGAATACGGCGGGGGCTTATGCAGGTCTCTGAGATTGGGGAGGAGCTGATGACGCTTGGCGTCAACGATTCCAACCCTGCGTTCAACCTCACCTGGCATGATTGGCTGAACCTCCAGAGCCTGGTCGAAGTCTCCGAGGTTATCGGGCATGCAGCACTCGCTCGCGAGAACTCCAGGGGTGCTCATTATCGAGAAGACTTCCCCGAGGTTGGCGACCTCGATGGTTCGACTTTTACGGTGGCGCAATATCAGGGTGACAAGGTCCAAGTACGACCTGAAGGCGTTACCTTCAACATCGTGAAACCTGGTGAGACTCTTCTGAAGGACGGGGAGGCTGCGAGCCTCGTGGAGGCGGCGGAATGATTCCTATCGATGTCATCGAGCAGACGGCACTTTCGTTAATGGACAAGGCGGCGATTGAGATACCGGATGACTATCTGGAAGGGCTGAAGGCGGCGGCGGCGGTGGAGGATGGGGATCTTTCGTCGTTTGTGCTGGAGGCGATGCTTGAGAATTATAAGGCTGCGAAAGAGGATCGGCGCGCCATGTGCGGCGACACCGGTTGCCCCCGCTGGTACGTCAAAATGGGTAACGAAGCACGCATAGAAGGTGGTCCAGTTGCCTTGGAAGCTGCCCTCCGGCGCGCGACAGCGTCCGCGACCAACGGCGTCCCGTTGAGACCTAATCGTGTGCATCCGCTTTGGCGGACGGATCATGATAACAATGTCGGGATTGGGGCGCCGGAGATCGAATATGGGTTCGAGCCTGGCGGTGAGTGGATCGATCTGATCACGGTCCATAAGGGCGGATTGTTCGGGACGGATTATCGGATGCTGTTTCCGTCCGACGGGCTGCAGGGAATCAAGCGGTTTTTTCTGGATAGTCTGGTCGCCTTCGGCAAGCGGGGGCTGGCCTGTCAGCCCGCGATCATCGGGATTGGACTGGGTGGTTCGAAGGATGCCTGCATGGTGCTGGGCAAGCGCGCCGCTTGTCTCCGCTTGGTTGGCGATCGCAACCCGGACCCAAAGATCGCTGACCTCGAAAATGAATTTAAAGAGCTGGGGAATTCGATCGGTATGGGGGCGATGGGCTTCGTCGGCAAATCCATGGTGATCGACTGCCATATCGAGGTCGGCTACTGCCACACCGGTGGCATGCAGATGAGTGTGCATGCGTTTTGCCTATCGTCACGGCGGGCAGTCGCGCGCGTTCATGCGGATGGCCGGGTTGAACATCGCACCGACCCCAATTGGTTCACGGATTATCAGCGAAGGGAGACGGTCGAATGGTCAGAGACGGCAAGCCAAACAAAATCCGCCTAAGCACTCGCCCAACGCCTGGGGCGCTAGCAGAGCTCAAGATCGGTGACATCGTCTATCTGGATGGCGTGGTCTACACCGCGCGGGAGGGTGTCTATCAGAAGGTCGTGGACGGCGGCGACAAGCTCCCGTCCGGGCTGCAGGACCTTTCCTGCGCGAACTTTCATTGTTCGCCGGCGGCGACGCAAAACGAGGATGGGTCGTTTACGATGGGCGCAGTGACGGCGACCGCGTCCTTTCGTTTTTCCAAATGGATTGGCCCCTGGTTTGAAGCATCAGACTGCAAACTGATCATCGGCAAGGGCGGCATGAGCGTCGACGACTACAAGAAACACTTCGTGCCCAACGGGGCGATCTACCTCACGACGGTCGGCTATGGCACCGGTGCGCTGCTTGGGCGTGGCGTGAAGGGTGTGAAGGCGCTGCACTGGCGCGAACAGCTGGGCCTTGCACAGGCCATCTGGGTGATAGAAGTGGAAAACTTCGGCCCGTTCATCGTCGAGAGCGATCTTGATGGGAATAGCCTGTTCGAGCGCGAAAACGCCAAGGTCGCGGCCAACCTGGCCAAGGTTTACGAGGGGACGAGGCCTGCAGTGCTGAAGCGATTTGGGGAGACGGATGATCGTGAGGAAGAGTTGATCTAGGGCTGCTTGACGTTATCCCATGATGCCTTTCTTAGGCTGCGAGAACGACACGATTTTGACCCTCATGTTTGTCCCGATACAAGCTTTCGTGGGCATTCGCCAACCAATCGTCGAGCTTGAAGGGTACATCATCAATCTTCTGTACGGCACCGATGCTGACGGTCAGCTTGATTTGCTGGTCCTTGAAGATCAGCGGCGAGACCTCGATGGTCTGCCGGATCCGTTCTGCGACCATCTGAATGTCATGAAGTGTCGCGCCTGGTAGGAGAACCGCAAATTCCTCACCGCCCAGCCGCGCCAACTCATCCTCGTCACGGATAATATTGCGCACGATCTCGGCAAAATGCACGAGGGCCGCGTCGCCAGCTTCGTGACCAAAGGTATCATTCACTTTTCTAAAGAAATCGATGTCCAACAGGAACAGACCGCCTGCATTCCGGTGTTGGGCAAAGTGATCAGGCGCACTATCGAACAACGCCCGCCGGTTCAGGCATCCCGTGAGCGAATCGGTGTTTGCCATGCGCTGCAGAACCTCCGATTGGGCCTCTAGCTTGCGATTAGCTTCCGATACCTTGGTGATGTCGTGCATGACACCGACGAGAAAGAAGCGACCGTCGTTCAGCCTGAGTCTGCTCTTTCGGGTGATCGTCTCCCTCGGCTCGGAACTAGATCGAAAGATAGTTTCATAGGCCTCGTCGACGTCTCCAGTCTCAAGAACCCTGCGATCCCCGCCATTACATTGAATCGCCTGTCGGTCTTTATACACGTCCAAGTCAAGTTGACCGATCAGATCTTCGCGCCGAACACTAAAGAGGTCTTCGAAGGCCCGATTGATCCAGACATAGCGTAGCGCCTCATCTTTCACCAAAACCGGATTCGGCAGAATGTCGAGAATACCGATCGGCAGGTCAGGCGTGGCAGCAAATTGAGTCTTAGGCATAGCAGTGGCGTTGCCTAACTGGAGGACGTACCGCGGACGATGCCATCAAAATGTTGATTCTTCGTTAGTATCCCGCCTGACATACCCAAACAGGCATTGTCGCCGGGTCAGTCTCAAGCTCAAAAAACGCTCCGCATCAGCAACACGATCCCCGAGACCAGCATCAGAACAATCAGCAGCCGCCTAAAATCGGCGTCGTTCATTCGTTTGAACACGAAGATGCCGACCTGCGCGCTTACAAGCACTGCTGGGGTGGCGATGGCAATGGCGAGGAACACGTTGCTGTCGTAAGTGCCCTTTATCGCGAGGAGGAAGGCGGCTAGTCCCAACACAACCATGTTGAATGGCTGGAGAAGGGCGCGGCGTTTGGTTTTGGGCCAGGGGCGGAGGGAGAGCCAGACTGTGGGCAGCGCGCCTGAGAGGCCGGCGACGGCGCCGAAGAAGCCGCCGAGCAACCCGACAGTTCTGTCCAGGATCGGGGTCGGTTTCTTTAAGTCAGGCAGCTTTCGCCGAAACGCGAAGAAGATGCCATAGGCGATGAGGAAGAGCGCTACGACAAGTTTCAGAAAATCGGCATCGATGCGGTCGAGGAGGAGGACGCCGATGGGAATGCCGATCAATGCTGGTAAAAGGAAACGGCCAAGCCGTCGCTTGTTGATGGAATGGCGTACGATCCAAACGCCCTGAACCCCACTGATCAGCGACATCGCCAACGACAACGCCGCCGCCGGCGGCATAACCTGAAGCCACCAGCCTAGTACGAAGAGGGAGGTACCGAAGCCGGCGAGGCCATTGATGAAGCCGCCGAAGATCGCGCCGGTGAGGATGAAGATGACGGTTTCGACGGTCATAGATAGGCTGGCCCATATCTCCGTGAGATGGGCCCCACCCGTTGCCGGTACCCGGTCAATCCCATCTTAGCAACAGGGTTTAGAGCTGGCCATACGGTCCCTTCCGCCTACACCCAAGGCTGCTCGACCGACATCATTCAGAACGGCGATGATGATGACTCTCTGAGCCTGATACCAGGGCCAGAAAATAGGCGTAGCGCATCTACCGGCCCTAACAGACTGCAGAAAAAGCCTAACCTGCCTGGGCACGGGCCCCTGCGTAGAGCTTCTTCCGATCAGATCGAATCATCTAATCGATAAGAAAACGCGGTTAAAAAAAGGGCTCGAGCGTGATCCTGCCGATGCGCTTGGGCATTGGACGACAAGGCTGTTCAGCGGGCTATGGCAAAGCCGGTTCGACGTCATCCGGCTTTGCTATAGCCGGCTGATTCCATGGTCGGAGCGTGTTCGATGCATCCATGATCAAGGCATGGCAGATGAAGGGTGAAGGTCGTGCCTTCGCCCTTCTCGCTTGCGACATCGATCCTGCCGCCATGCATCTCGACGACGGTTTTGACCATATTGAGCCCGATCCCTGTTCCAGCGATGCCGGCAGATGTGCTAGCGCGAAAAAAGCGCGCGAACAGCTGTTCAAGCTCTGCCTTCGGAATGCCAACCCCTCTGTCACGAACGGAAATCATGATCGCGCCGTCATCGCTGGCCTCGCCTTTGACCCAAACATGAGGATTGTTCGGCGAGTACTTGATCGCATTGGAGATCAGGTTCGAGAACACCTGACGCATCAGCTTCACGTCCATTAGGAACAACTCAGGCAGGCTTCCGATGTCCAAATCGATCCGGTAGGTCGGATTTATCTCGCCATAGTTCAGGCAAACATCCGAGATCATCTCCGTTGGGCTGCAGGATTCTGGTTCGAATTTCATCATGCCGGCTTCAAGCCGAGCGGCACTGAGAACACTCTCCATCAATTCGGTGAGCCGCCGAACGGATGTTCGTATCTTGTCCATCCCCGCCTTCAACTTGTCAGGCGCAATGCTGTCGTGACGCCGATCGATACGCTGTGCATTACCATCAATGATGGCCAGCGGCGTGCGAAACTCATGACAGACCATCGAAACGAAGTGACGCTGCGCCTCACTGAGTTCACGCTCCCTTTCAAGCGATGCCTCAATGACGAGCTTTTGCTGTTCAATTTCGGCAGTTCGCTCCTCCACCATCTCTTCCAGATGGTCTTGATACGTTGCCAGATCGAGCGCCAGAGCTTTCTGCTCGGTGATGTCACGGCTACAGCCGACCAGGCCAATGATCTGGCCGTCGGCGTCTTTGAGGGGAACCTTCGTTGCACTCAGCCAGATTACCGTCTCATCATCACGGACGACTTTCTGTTCTCTTGCGATAATGTGATCGCCATGCTCGATAACCCGCATGTCTTCTTCATAGAATGAACGCGCCAAATCTTCAGGATAATAATCGAAATCCGAATAACCGATGGTTTCTTCTGTAGACTTAGCGCCCATAAATTCGGCATCAAAGTGGTTCTTCAAAGTGAAATTTGCTTGGCGGTCCTTAGCGTAGATGGCGTCCGGAATATTGTCGATGATCGCCCTTAGAAGGGAACGTTCGGCCGCAAGGGTCTTCTCCGCCCGGCGGCGCTCGGTGACATCGATGGTGCTCATCAGGAAACAGCCATCGGTCATGCGCTTTTCTTGTATCTGGTACCATCGGCCATCCGTCATCCGCATATCGGTGCTGTCCGAGTGGTCGCCAAATCGGGCAAGGCGCTGTCTCAACCACGCCTCTTCATTGCCGATCGCATCCTCGATCAACCCCAGCTCAAGCCTTAGCCGGACGATGTCTTCAAAGCGTATGCCCGGTTTCAAAACTTTATCCAGCTCGGGACAAATCTCGATGAACCGACGGTTCCAGATTATCAGCCGGCGTTCGTCGTCGAACAGCGCGAACCCTTCGGCAAACTCGTCAAGCGCTTGCTTAAAGCGTTCTTGCGCGTCAAGCGCGCGCCTGGCCATCTCTACGGCTGCATCGCCGCGATGACCGACGTCGATGACGGTGCATTGAATGGCAGGCTCGCCATGCCAATCGAGTTCCTGGACAAAGATCTCCGCCCAGATAAGCCGACCACTCCTGTGTACAGCCTGATAATGGTAGCGCGACGGGACAGCGAGCCCCTTCAAGCGATCTTCATTATAGGCAAGCATACACTCCCTATCCTCAAGGGAGATCAGATCGGCAATCGATACCCGAGCCAGAATTTCCTCGGGCTCATAACCATGAAGTGCCGACCAGGCATGGTTAACATAGAGAGGCTGGTGACGCCGATGGACGAGAATACCCTGCGGCGAGGCATCGAACACGGCGCGGAATGCTTCAGCGTCAATCCGAGGGCCTCGCTCACCTTTTGTCTCGTTCGGCATGCCGCTTGAAAGATAAGAGATATCCACGTCTCGCCAATACCACTGCTATGCGGGATTCCGTCAATGTCACCAATCCAGAGCATCCATCAATTTCGTTAATTTTTTGCTTAGGCCTCATGCGAATAAGTTTCAAAAGACCCCATCGCCGAGACTGTTAAATAGGCTGGCACAGCATGCATAGGCAGCTTCTCCAACCAGCTCGACCCGTCGCCTGAAAAATCGAACTATGGTAGTCAGGAATAATGTTCAGGCACACTTAGCTCGGGGTCGTTGTTGATGAGAGGCGCGGATTATCTGGTTAAGACATTGGCCAAAGCGGGCGTTTCGCGCCTATTCAGCCTTTCCGGCAATCAGGTCATGCCGGTCTACGATGCTTGCCTCGATGCGGGTATCGACATCGTCCATACCCGACATGAAGCAGCGGCTGTTTTTATGGCGGAGGCCTATGCGCAGCTCACAGGCGAGGTCGGCATCGCGTTGGTCACCGCTGGTCCCGGTTTTTCCAATGCACTCGGCCCGTTGGTGGCGGCCAGGGCCTCGGAAAGCCCGGTTCTGCTGCTCTCAGGCGACGCCCCACTTGGCCTAGATGGTTGGGGTGGTTTTCAGGAACTGCCACAGACGACGATCGCCAGTTCGCTGACTAAGGGTTCTTTTCGCGCAACAACGGCGGAGCGTCTTGGTGAAGACGTGATGCAGGCGCTGAAACTCGCCGCAGGCGGCCGGCCGGGGCCCGCCCATCTGGCCCTCCCCATTGATGTGCTGGAAGCCAATTTTGCAGCGATCGGTGATCTGTCGAACGATCTCGAGATGGGCGCCGATGATGCCTCGCCACGAACTGAGGATGTGGAGACATTGCTGGCAAATCTCGGGCATGCCGACCGCCCCCTACTGCTGACAGGACCAGCACTTAATAAGACAAGGTTCGGAGAAGAACTGGATCAACTGGGCGTGGCCCTGGACACGCCGGTCATTCCAATGGAGAGCCCACGCGGGCTCAAGGACGCGTCACTCGGCAACCTTGCAGGCGTGCTGAAGCGCGCTGATCTCATCTTGTGTCTTGGCAAGAGCATCGATTTTGCCCTTGGTTTCGGTGCGCATGATATCGCCGGTGATAGCTGTCATTGGATGGTCGTTGATGCCGAAAACGAGGCCTCTGAGCGTGCTTGTCGCCATCTTGGCGAGCGGCTAATCCAGATCGTTCAGGCTGAGCCTAGATCGACGGCCAGAGCATTGATCGCCAAAGGTGTTGCCGCCCAGAGCCGCCGGGCCTGGCATAAAGAGGTTGAAGCAGGTTGCCGATCTGAAGCTCGCGCGGACACGGCACAGGCACCTATGTCGGGAAAGATATCATCTGATGCACTTTGTGCTGCCGTTCAGCAGCAAATTGTGCTGCAATCATCATCGGTTGCCGTCCTTGATGGCGGCGAATTCGGTCAGTGGGCGCAGGCCGGCATTCGCGCCGACGAGCGCTTGACCAATGGTCCGGCGGGCGCCATTGGCGGTGGGATGTGCTATGCGATCGCCGCGAAGTTGGCGAGGCCCGAGGCAACGGTATTCGCCTTGATGGGCGATGGTTCAGCCGGCTTCCATCTCGCCGAATTCGAAACGGCAAGGCGGATCGGTACGCCCTTCGTCGCCGTCATCGGCAATGATGCTTGCTGGAATGCAGAACATCAGATCCAGTTGCGTGATTATGGGCCGGATCGGTTGATCGGCTGTGAGCTCTCGGCAGCGCGCTACGATCTCGCCGCAGAAGGGCTTGGCGGGCATGGCGAGTTCGTTACGGATCTCGGCGAACTCGATGCGGCGCTCGAGCGCGCCATTGCTGCGCAAAAACCGGCCTGCGTCAATGTCCAGATCGAGGGCTTGCCGGCGCCAGGCGGCGTTCCTCATTAGGGCACACAACAAGACGACCTCCTGTTCAGTCCTGCGGATCCGGGAGCGGCAGACGGGTCGTGTCCTTGACCGTGCGCACGACGATGCGGGATTGGACATCGGCCACCAGCCCTGTTGCCAAAAGCTTCTCTCGCAGAAACTGATCATAGCCCTGCACATCGGTGGTCACGACCTTGATCAGATAGTCAGCCGCCCCTGTCATGCATTCGCACATCATCACCTCAGGCCAGGCGCTGATGGTGGTTTCGAACCGATTGAGGGTCTCTCTCGTCGTCGTCGAGAGCTTGACGAAGGCGTAGACAACGAAACCGAGACCCAGCTTCAGCCGGTCGAGCCTTGCCGATTGGGACGTAACGACACCAATTTCCTGCATCCGCCGTACCCGACGCCAGCAAGGCGAGGTCGATAGGCCAACGCGCTCGGCAAGCTCGGCCATGGACAGGCTGCTGTCCTGCTGGAGCTGATCCAGGATGCGCAAATCAATGAGATCAATTTTTTCCATTTTTTTGCCCTTTTGCAAACAATATTGATCGAAAAGATGAAGTTTTGAGCAACATAAGAAAAATATACTTATGATTTCAAGTTAATATAACCAGAGGAAATTTTCTAATAATGAGCCCTTCCCCAGGACGTCATCGCCCTCAAACCGTCGTCAGGAGCTTTGAAGATCGATGAACACTCCCTTCTCACATCCCGCCTTCGATGATCATGAACGTGTCGTCTTCATCAACGATCAGGCTAGCGGGCTCCGTGCGCTCATTGCACTCCATAGCACGACGGCCGGCCCGGCTTCGGGTGGGGTAAGATTTTGGCATTATCAGAGCGAGGAGGAGGCCCTTGTCGACGTGCTCCGACTCTCCCAAGGCATGAGCTACAAGACGGTCATGGCAGGTCTGCCGCTCGGCGGCGGCAAATCCGTGATCCTTGCTGATGCGAAGAGAACCAAGACCGAGGCCATGCTCCAGGCTTTCGGACGCGCCGTTCATCAATTGAACGGCAGCTACGTCGCGGCCGAGGATGTCGGCATCACGGCTGATGATGTGGCGATCATGCGACGGGAAACGTCTCATGTTGCCGGGTTGAAGACGGGTCTGCATGCCAGCGGCGACCCATCACCGATGACGGCCAGCGGCGTTCTTCTCGGCCTGGAGGCGGCGGTTGCCCATCGGCTGCAATCGAATCTGGATGGCCTCAGGGTTGGCATCCTTGGTCTTGGCGCCGTCGGCATGCAACTTGCCGCGCTGCTCCATGATCAGGGCGCTCGCCTAATCGTCGCCGATATCAATCCAGCCCGGGTCCGCGAAGCAATCGAACGCTTCGAGGCCCAGACCTTCCCGGCTGAGGCTCTTATGGAGGCGGAGATGGATGTCTTCGCGCCTTGCGCCCTTGGTGGCGTTTTGAGTGAGGAGAAGGTCGGGAAGCTCACCGCCAAGGTCGTTGCTGGTGCTGCAAATAACCAACTCGCGAACAACGACGTAGGCAAGATGCTCTTGGATCGTGGCACCCTCTATGCGCCGGATTACGTGATCAATGCAGGCGGCATCATCAATGTCGCTGGCGAGATCGCCAAACGTTACGATCAAGAGCAGGTGAAGGTGGCACTCAAGGAAATTCCAACGACCCTTGGCAAGATTTTCGCCGAATCTGAAACCAGCGGCCTGGCAACCAATCTCGTCGCCGACAGGATCGCAAAACAGCGTCTGGTCGCACTACATGCCGAGACCCGCGCCGCCTGACCGACGGCGCTACAAGCTATCATCCAGCAACAAAAAAGGCCGGCATCTCCGTGATACCGGCCTTTTTTCAGTGTATCTTTGGAAAAACTACGCTTGGGCAACGAATGGCAGCGGTTTCTCACCAGCCAGCACATTCTTGCTGCGCAGAAGTCTTTCGAAGTAATCAACCGTCCTAGCCAAACCATCTTCAAGGCGGATAGACGGTTCCCAATCCAGGGTCTTCTTGGCAAGCGTAATATCGGGTCGCCGCCGGGTCGGATCATCCTGCGGAAGAGGCAGGTGGATGAGTTTCGATGATGAGCCGGTCAGTTCGATCACCTTATTGGCAAGCTCGATCATGGTAAATTCTTCGGGATTGCCAAGATTGATCGGGCCGGTCACTTCATCAGGCGTCGCCATCATCCGGATCATCCCCTCGATGAGATCGTCGACGAAGCAGAACGATCGGGTCTGCTGACCATCGCCATAAACCTCGATCTTTTCGCCCGTCAGTGCCTTGCAGATGAAATTCGAAACCACACGCCCATCATTCGGATGCATGCGCGGCCCGTAGGTGTTGAAAATCCGTATGACCTTGATCTGCAGGTTATGCTGACGACGATAGTCGAAGAACAGAGTTTCAGCGCAACGCTTGCCTTCGTCATAGCAGGCGCGGGGACCAAGGGTATTCACGTTGCCTCGGTAGCTCTCAGGCTGCGGATGAACCTCCGGATCACCATAGATCTCACTGGTCGAGGCCTGCAGGATCTTCGCGTTACAGCGTCGCGCAAGGCCTAGCATGTTGATCGAACCGTGCACGCAGACCTTCGTGGTCTGGACGGGATCATACTGATAATGCACAGGGCTAGCAGGGCAAGCGAGATTATAGATTTCATCAACTTCGACGAATAGCGGATGGGTAACATCATGCCGCATCATCTCAAAGTCAGGATGATCAAGAAGATGCGCGATATTGCGCCGCGTCCCAGTGTGATAATTATCAACACCTAGGACTTCGCAGTCGGCATCAAGCAACCTTTCGCAAAGAAAGCTGCCGAGAAAACCCGCTGCTCCAGTAACTAGAACGCGCTTTGGTCGAAGATTTTGAGTACCTGACATAATATTTCCCAACCCGACTTGGATCTCACTTCAGAGTGTTCGGCAAGCAGCTTTAGAAGACTTTCCTTCGTACTGCATCTCAGATCTCATCAAACTTCCGATATGATCTAACGTCCAACGGTGATAATGCCGGTTATCGATGATGTCTCTTTTAACAGAGCTTCGTTTAACATTCGTTAAGTTACGATCAACTGAAAACAGCGCTGAGAACAAATCAGGACGTAAAGCAGCATTAATTAACCTGTCGAGCGCAAGCCGGCAGCGCTCTAATCCCAGCGTAAGCAGGTACATTATTAACGACATTCAACTTGAGGTTGGCTACGTTTATCTTGCTTGATGATTTACGTTAGTATCATGTTCAACGCGAAGTCTCAACATGCATCCTGCTTATTTTGCTCGGAAAATAGCATCTCTGTCCAGTGTGTTTTCACAGTGGCGGTTTCATGAAGATCGGGAAGGATTATGAAACCGAGGATCGTCAAACACAGTTTCTAGGTCGCGACGACGCGGAGAATAAGCAGCCGACCCAGCCCTCCCATCGGTCTGGATTGCGCTAGTCTCACGTCTTAAGGATTGATCGAGACGCATCACGTAAATGCATCACCAGAGCCTTCCGAACTGGGTCGCCTGGGCGCGTCAAGTCTTGAGGCTTCACCGCCAGAAAACTTGACATCCCGGTCGGCTCGTAAACGTCGATGGATCAGGCACTGGCGCGCGTTGGCTCGCCCGCCTCATCATCCGTGCCTTCCTGCTCGGCACGAAGCGCTTCCCGTGCCGCAAGCGAGAGTTGAAGATTGAGCTCTTTCAACTGGTTATCATCAACCGTGCCAGGTGCTCCCAGCAACCGTTCCTGTGCTTGTTGATTGAGCGGAAAGGCAGTGACTTCACGAATATTGGGGGTGTCGGCCAGGAGCATGACGATGCGATCCACGCCGGGCGCAATCCCGCCATGCGGCGGTGCACCGAACTGGAGGGCGCGGAACATGCCACCGAAGCGCTCTTCTAGGACGTCACGCCCATAACCGGCGATCTCGAAGGCTTTGATCATGATATCGGGACGATGGTTTCGGATGGCGCCGGATGAGAGTTCCGTGCCGTTGCAGACGATGTCGTATTGCTGGGCGAGGATCGTGAGTGGATCCTGGTTCTCCAGGGCATCGAGACCGCCATTCGGCATGGAGAAGGGATTGTGGGAGAACTCAACCGACTTGGTCTCCTCATTCCATTCATACATCGGAAAATCGACGATCCAGCAAAAACGATAGGCGTTCTTCTCGACGAGATCGAGTTCGCTTGCGACCTTGTCGCGCGCGAGAGCTGCGAATTTGGCCATATCAGATGGTTTACCCGCGACGAAGAAGCAGGCGTCTCCGATTTGTAGGCCATCGGGGCGCTGCTTGAACCAAGGTTCGGTGATCACGTCGATCAATCCGTCCGCCAATGTCGCCTGACTAGATCCATCAAGCTTAGCAAAGGCTTGTATCGCTGCGGTGCGTTCGCTGCCGATGTTTTTGGCAACCGGGCCTGCTCCGCCGTCATCGCCATCACGCCAAAAGATGTAGCCGAGGCCGGGCTGACCTTCGCCTTGTGCCCAGCTGTTCATGCGGTCGCAAAAGGCACGAGAGCCGCCACCGGGGGCTGGAATCGCCCAGACGCGGACATTCTCGTCCTTCTCTATCATCCCTGCGAACACCTTAAAGCCGGAACCCTTGAAGATGTCCGTGACATCAGCCATGAGAAGAGGATTGCGCAAATCTGGCTTGTCTGAGCCGAAGGTCTGCATCGCTGACTTATAGGGGATGCGCGGAAAGGGAGCCGCGGTGCAGCTCCAGTCTGAAAATTCTTCGAACAGGCCGTGGATCACCGGTTCGACCGCGGCGAAGACATCTTCCTGATCGACGAAGGCCATTTCCAGATCAAGCTGGTAGAACTCGCCTGGCGAACGGTCGGCTCGGGCATCCTCGTCGCGAAAGCAAGGTGCGATCTGAAAATAGCGATCGAAACCCGACATCATCATCAGCTGCTTATATTGCTGGGGTGCTTGGGGCAGCGCGTAGAACTTGCCCGGATGAACCCGAGACGGTACCAGAAAGTCTCTGGCCCCTTCCGGCGAGCTTGCGGTCAGGATCGGGGTCTGGAACTCGGTAAAGTTTTGCTCTTCCATGCGCCGTCGAATGCTGGAAATGATCTTGGAGCGGAGCATGATATTGTTGTGCATATGCTCGCGCCGAAGGTCGAGGAAGCGGTATTGCAACCTCGTATCCTCAGGAAAATCACGATCGCTGTTTACCTGGATCGGCAGCGTCTCGGCTGTGGATTCAAGGATGAACGCATCGGCTACAACCTCGATCTCACCGGTTGGCAAATTGGCATTGATGGTCTCATCGCTCCGCCTGATCACTCGCCCGGTCACGGTGATGACACTTTCCAGCCGCGCGCGTTCCGCCTCTTCGAAGAACGGCTTTTCCGGCTGAAAAACCACCTGTGTGATGCCAAAGTGATCGCGCAGATCGATGAACAGCAACTGGCCATGATCACGCTTTCGATGCACCCAGCCCGATAGCCGAATCTGTACGCCCTGGTCTTGGCTGGCATCGGCGTCGGCGGCGCGCAGACTGTTACAATGGTTGGTGCGGTAGGGATGCATGAATTTTCTCTCTATCGATCGATGGCGCGTGAGGCCAAAAACGTAACGCTGGAGCCCTCTCCAGCCGGCGCTAAAGTGCCGGAAGCGAAGGCGCTGTCAAGCCGGGACTTCAACTCCAGGCGAATTCATCGGTGTTTATGGCCAAGCCAATCGCTTGCACCAACGATTTCGGCTCCTATGCTGGGTGGTATGACCACATCACTTGGTTGTGACAGCCTCCGAAGAAAGAGACCTAACAATCCAAGGGCAAACAGCTCTGTGTTGGGATCAATTCGGAACACTTTTGTAGCAAACGCGTCACCAACGGCGCGATCGCGTCGAACGGGCTGCCAACCGGTTTGACCATTGCGATCGATGATCAAACCTTGTGGGAATCACCTGATGTGGTCATACCACTGGGAAGCAAAACATGGGTCGATCTGGATCGGCATCAACGGTTACGGACGGATATCATCGCTATATGACGCTTTTAACGACGACGGCTGAGGTCGAAGAATTCTGTCGCGAACTCGCCGAAGAACCTTATATCACCATCGATACCGAGTTCATGCGTGATCGGACCTATTGGCCGAAACTCTGCCTGGTACAGCTTGCCGGCAAGGACCGCTTTGCCGCGATCGACCCGCTCGAGTCGGATCTCGATCTCCAGCCGTTGTTCGACTTGATGGCGAATCCGGACGTCATCAAGGTTTTTCATGCCTGCCGCCAGGATGTCGAGATTTTCTATCACCTGACCGGACGCACGCCAGCACCGATCTTCGACAGCCAGCTCGCCGCCATGGTGCTGGGCTATGGTGATGAAGTCGGCTACGAGACCCTGGTGACCAAGATCGCCAAGGCCAGGATCGATAAGAGTTCGCGCTTCACCGACTGGTCACGCCGCCCGTTGAGCGATCAGCAGCTAAATTATGCCCTCGCCGACGTCACTCATCTAAGGGTGATTTACGAACAGCTGAAGCAGGAGCTGGAGAATGCCGGCCGGACCGATTGGGCTGATCAGGAACTAAGCGAACTTACCAGCGCCAATACCTATGAGCAGCCGCCGGAACTCGCCTGGAAGCGGGTCAAGATCCGCTCCAAGGACAAGCGTTTCATCGCCATCGTCCAGGCCCTCGCGGCCTGGCGCGAAACCGAGGCGCAGACGCGGGATATGCCGCGCAATCGCATTATTCGCGATGATCTCCTGATGGAAGTGGCTGCCAATCGGCCGACATCACCAGACGACATCGCTAAGCTCAGACGGGTAAGCGTCGACAAGAAAACCATGATCGGCATGGCGGACGCGATCAAAGCAGCCCTCGACCTGCCGAAGGACCACCTCCCAGCATTGCCCGTCGTGCAAAAATTGCCGCGTGGGATTGGCCCGATCGTCGATCTGTTGCGCGTCTTATTGAAGTTCAAATGCGAAGAGAACAATGTCGCCCAGCGCCTGGTTGCCAATACCGGTGATCTCGAAGCGATCGCCGCGGATGACGAGGCCGACGTTCGTGCGCTCCGCGGATGGCGCTATCAGGTCTTCGGCGAGGCGGCCCTCGACCTGAAGCATGGCAGGCTTGGTCTCGCGATCGCGAACGAAAAAATCACATTGTTCGAGCGGGAAGAGGACGAGAACCTGCCGAAGGCGGCCAATGATGGCTGACGGGAATGGTCGATTGCTGCTTCTAGGCAAGAACAGCTTCATCGCCCAGCACCTACTCGCCATTCTCCCCCCGGAACGCGTGATCGCCAAAAGCCACGGCGACCTCGATGACCCCACACTTCTGGACGGTATCGATATCGTCCTGAATTGTGCCAGGCATCCAAACTCGAACCGAGATGATTATCCGTTCGAGCAACTTGATCCGGATCTTCTGATCGCCAAGCGGATCGGCGAGCGCGACATACCGATGATCATGTTGAGCTCGCGCAAGGTCTATGCGTCGAGCGATGGGCCCCTTCGCGAACAATCCCTGCTTTCGCCGAGCGATGCTTACGGGCGGAACAAGCTTAGGGCTGAGCAAGCCGTCGACGATATTTTGGGTGAACGTCTTACCATCTTGCGGCTTGCCAATATCTTCGGCGATGAGCGCATCCCCGGCCGGCGTTCTTTTCTCGCCATGAGCCTCAATCGTTTGGCCGAGCAAGGTCAAATTCGCTACGACATGAACCCCTTCGTCAAGCGGGATTTCCTGCCGGTTGATGTTCTGGCCCACCTCCTTTCAAGGATCATTCAGGAACCGCCCGGCGGCGTGATGAATCTCGGGTCCGGCATCGCCTTGCCAACTGGACGAATCGCCCTTTGGATCATGGAAGGGTATGGCGGCGGCGAATTGCTCATCGATTCTTATGAAGAAAAGGACCGCTTCGTCCTGGACATCAGCCTTCAACAGGAGCGCTACGGCCAGCCTTGCACGCTCGCCGATCTTAGGCACTGCTGCCTGGACCTCGGTCGGAGCGTCCGCAGCACAGCGAACTGCAGTTAGGCTCAATCTTCAATCGAAGGAGCGCATGCAATGACCTTTGGACGGTGGCATCGAGGCTCTTTTTCCATTTCGAGCGATCCGAAGGACACCGATCTCCAGATCGTCATCGATTTTCTGGCTTCGAGCTATTGGGCCAAGCATCTGCCGCGCGAAAAGATTGTCCAATCCTTCGATAACTGTCTTGTCTACAATCTACTCGATCATGACATTGATCGTCAGGTCGGCTTTGCACGGGTCGTCAGCGATCTCCATCGCTTCGCCTATCTTGGCGATGTCTTCGTTCTGGAACGTCACCGCGGCCAAGGAATAGGTGCCTGGTTGATCAAAACCGCGATCAATGATCCACGCCTCGCCAATGTAGGCCATTGGGTTCTCGCAACAACCAACGCACAGCCATTCTATCGAAAGCTAGGCTTCGAAGAGGCGGAGCCCGGGCGCTATATGGTGCGAAAAGACTAGGCCTTAGTAACAATTTACCAGGCGTTGTCCTGTCCAGAACTAATGAAGCTTTAGCGAGTGAACGCTAAGATGTCTAAGCTTGTCCATGGGATCTAGGGATTCCGTCCGCCCGTCAAAAAGGTAGGACGAGGCTCGGATTCCCAGGATCCCATGGACCAAGTTGCGGACCTTACGTCCAGATCGTTACGGCTTTATGAGCACTGGATCGGAAAACGCCCGGTCAATCGTAACCACACCCCGGTCTCGACAACGAGCTGTTGTTCACTGTGAATGTGCGCCGATGCCATCGCTGCAAGCGACCGTCACGCCCTCAGATCTCCTGTTTCCCTATCCGAAGGTGGTGGGAATCAATTGATGTGGCCACGCCCAAGATCGTCATGCTGCAATCCTCCTCTGGATATTCCGCTTGGAGACGCTCTCGTAAGCTTTTTGCCAGATCGGCAGAAGATCCTCGGCCATGACATCTGACCAATCAGGCCACGAACGCTCGATCTGGCGTCTGGCTGCCTGGCCAATTCGTCGGCGGGTGGCGGGATCGATCAGCAGCGAGGCCATGGCATCTGCATAGGCGTCGATCGAGCCCTCATGCGCCAACAGGCCATCGACGCCGGGCGATGAGACCAATGGTGCCGTGGTAGCGCCGGCCGTCACCAAGACGGGCAGGCCCGATGCCTTGGCCTCGATCACGACATTGCCAAAGGTCTCGCTTTCGGACGGAAAAACGAAGAGATCGGCGCTCGCCATCAACCGTGCAAGTTTTTCCTGGCTGACATTGCCTGCGAGCCTCGCGTTCGTCCCCAGGAGCGTCTTGATCGTGCCGGTCTCAGAGCCTGTTCCAGCGATCATAACATGAAGGGGCTGCCCGTTATCGATCAAGCGTTTTGCCGCTTTGGCAACGGTGAGCACCCGTTTGCTCTCATCGACGCGGCCGGCGAAAAGAACGACAGGAACATCAGATGGCACGCCGTAGGTCTCTTCGAGCCAAGCGCGGTCACGTTTTTTAGGCGAGAAAAGCGTCTGATCGATACCGCGACGGAGTAGCGAAACATCCACATAAGGCATGGCCGATTGGATCACCTCGCTGTCATCCCTGTTGGAGACCAAGATGTGATCGCTTGCTCTAAGCACCCGATCGCGCGCCCGGTTGAGATTGCGGGCGCTGATCTCGCCAACACCAATCGTCTCGATCAGCCAACGGCTGAGCTTGTTCGGTCCCAAAAGCTGTTCGACGATCTCGCTAGTATAAACCTCGGCGAATTTGGCAGCATCGGTATGCACTGAACTGACCAACGGCCGACCGTAGCGGCGGCTAATCGTTTCGGCTGTCTTGGCAAAAGCAAAGGCGCTGGTCGCATGAAACACATCATGCTCCAGCAAATATTTGGCGAGATGGGGATTATAGGAGGCGAGATCGGTATCGCCGCCGCCATTTCGAAGCCAGGGGATACGCCCCGTTCCGAAGGCCGGCGGCAATGTGCGAAGGCGGACATTGTCCGACAAACGCTCCTCGGTCTCGCCATCGCCCAGGAAATAGACGGTCAGATCCAGCTGGTCGGGGAACAAGGTTGCTGCATCCGCGAACCGTTCCCAGGCCTTCACATGGCCGCCGGCCCCTGGATGGCGTACCAGATCGACCAATACCGCCACGTTCAATCGCTGTTGCGGGGCCGCCTCGCCGTTATGCCGCCGACGTCTGGTTGTCCTAGGATTTACGTCGTCTGGCATAACAACATCGTTCGAGCATTGCTGATGAGATGGTGATGCACTGGACCTGAACATGGCCTCATCCTCCGTTTTTCTTGCTAGAATTGTTTAAGCAAACGCCGACGATTTGGTTTTGAACCAACGCCATAACTGACCACCTTCGAGATGTTGCCAGGCGATCAGGAACGGGATGTTGGGGCCGATCTCGCGCAGGCGGCTTGCGAGCGACAAGGCAAGCATGACGTCAGCGGGGAGGCCGATTAAGGCACCAAGGGCGATATAGGCGCCTTCCTGCAGGCCAAGCCCTGCTGGGATCACGAACGAAAAACCACGGACAGCACCGATCAACGCGCGCAGCATGATGGCTTCTTCGAGACCGACTGCATGGCCCAGAAGATAGGTCGCGAGCAGCACCTCGCTTACCAGCCAGATCTGACTGGTAAGCCTAAGGGCAGCAGATTTTGCTATGACGCCAGGTCTTCGATAGACAGCGCGAATCGCCTGATCCAGGTCGTGGCTGCTCGCTGGCTCACCTTCCCCAGAAGAGCGCTGCATCAGGCGAGCGCCGCTTTTCGCCAAGAAGGAAAAGCTGCCGGCCAATTGCGCCCAGATGAACCCGGCAATGCCAAAGCCGAAAAGGGAAGCGCTGATCAAACCGCCCCAAAGGAGGTTCTCATCCGGCGCCAAGCACGCCAGAACCAAGAGGCCTATCAAGCCCCAAACGAGGATCACAATGGCCTGGACCGTCTTGTCGACGATAGTTGCCGCCACGACATCGTTGCCGGGCATCTTGCCAAGCATCAAGACGCGCGCCTTGACCATCTCCCCGCCGATGGTGGCGACCGGCAACAGCGCATTCACGGCAGCCCCCATCCAGGATGCGCGAAGCGTTTGCCAATAAGCCGGCCGGCGCTCATCCGGAAATAGCCGCCGCCAAGCCTCAGCACTCAGCATCGCTTCCGGCGGTGCTAGAAAAAAGACCAGGAGCAAACCAAAACCCGCCGTCGACAAGCTTTGCAGGACCTGACCGATATCCGACCAGACAAGCAATCCCACCGTCAGGAAAAGGCCGACGATCAAACCGATGATGGACACACTCTTTGGCATGCTATCCCGCTTTCCGATAAAGACCGATAAGGCGAACCGGGCCATGCGCTAGTGGCAAGGCCACAACGTTTGGTCCGGATACTCAGTTCAAAAACGACGCCGTAACAGTCAGTTACCTGGCGTTACCCATGCCTTGCACAGGCAAGTTGATACTGTGGACATTCTACTAGTTGATGCGTGTGATGGTGATCGTACCGGTACCATGCATGATCTTCGATTTGATCCAGGTGCCAGCGCTATCGAACCAGAGTTCTTGGTGGCGCATGCCTGACAAGATGAATTTCCGAGCTGGGATCATTCGCCCCTGGATCTCGATCACGTCGTCGCCCGCATCGACAACGGAAACCTCCATCAAGTCGCCATTGGTGCGATCGAATTGCAGCCCGCGCTCGACGATGCGTTGGTTCCATGGATCGGTCGGGATCGCGGTCTCCGGCACCTCGCTCTGACCATCTGGTCCATCGATGATCATCGTCCCGCTCGCCGCCGCCCGGACGACCAGCGTGCTCTGTTGACCATTGTCGTTGGTCTCACTTTCGAAACGAACCAGGCGGTCGCCTTGCCAAACTTCCGTATAATGCGCATCGCGGTGGTAAGCCGTCATAAACAGGATGTGCACATTGACGTCGATCCTGCGATTGACCACCAGCTGATCCCCAACGCAATGAAGCGTCAGGGCTTCTTCGCCAATCGACCCAAAGGCTTCGTGCTCGACCTGATATCGAGATTCTTCTCTGGGCAAAACACAAGCCCACGACGCCGTCGACCAAACAAAAAGCGATAGGAGAAAGATCGATACCACCCGCATCATATGTCCCCCGGTGTCATGGACCGGCGCTTGAAAACGCCAAGGCTCCGACAATCAACTTGGCCCCAAAGCGGCAAAGCCGTTTAGCAACCCAGCTCTTTCATCGATCCTATGGAGACTATGATGTTGATGAAGTGACGATGGTTACAAACCACCAGAAGTAAGCGCTTACGCTTAGTCACGAATGCTTGAGCTAATTGTTATGAGAACATAGTACACCGGCAACACGGGTCATCATAGTACTACGCAGTGACAAGAAAGGACTTGGCGGTTATGCCGCTACACCGCCTTCATTGCGACGCTTGGTAACAAAGGCGTCCAGCTCATCGCTAATCGCCTCATCCAGCGGCGGTGCTTCGAATTCATCGAGAAGCTGCTTCACCATGCGATGGGCATGCTCGATGGTGATCGGTCCGCCTGCCTCATGCCATGTTTCGAAATTGCGCCAATCCGAGATCAGCGGCGAGTAGAACGCCGTCTCGAAACGGGCGAGTGTGTGGGCAGTGCCGAAAAAATGACCGCCTGGGCCAACATCGCGGATCGCGTCTAGCCCCAATGTGTCGTCATTGACTTCAAGCGGGAGCAGAAAATCGGTCATCATCTGCAGCAGTTCCGCATCCATGACCATCTTCTCGAAGGAAGCGGTGAGCCCGCCTTCGAGCCAGCCTGCAGCATGCTTGATCATGTTGCCATGGCCCATGACCGCCGGCCAAAGCGACATCATCGATTCGTAAGCCGCCTGACTGTCGACCGTATTGGCGGCGTTCACGCCGGATGTCCGATAGGGCACCCCTGCCCTTCTCGCCAGCTGGCCACCGGCAAGGGTCGCTTGGGCATGTTCGGGTGTGCCAAAAGCGGGGGCGCCTGATTTCATGTCGACGTTGGAGGTGAAGCCGCCATACATCACGGGCGCGCCCGGCTGCACGATCTGCGCGAATGCAATGCCAGCGAGGGCTTCGGCATGCTGCTGGGCAAGTGCGCCTGCGATCGTGGCCGGCGCCATCGCGCCCGAGAGGGTAAAGGGCGTGATGATGATACACTGGTTGCGCTTCGCCATCTCGATGATGCCCTCAATCATCGGCCCATCTAAGCGAAGCGGAGAACTGGTGTTGATCACCGTGGTCAAGCTGGGCTCACGCCGGAACTGTTCCTCATCGATCCCACGGGCGATCCTCGCCATTTCGAGACCGTCCAGGATGCGCTCGCGGCCAAGCGAATAGGCATGATAGAGTTTGTCGGAAAGGCGGATGAAGCTCGAGATGCAATCGAGATGACGGGTCGAGGGCGGCAGATCCACCGGCTCGACCGGATAGCCACCGAACAGATGAATACAATTCAGGGTCTGGCCAAGCTTGACCAAATTCTTGAAATCCTCGTTGCTACCTGGTCGGCGACCACCTTCCATATCGGAGACATTGGGCGGGCTGGAGACCGCGCCAAAAGTCAGCCAACGCCCCCCCATTTCGAGGTTATGGGCGGGGTTTCTCGCGTGAAGCGTATAGGTGGATGGTGCCTTGGCGACACTTTCCAAAACCAGATTGCGATCAAAGCGCACCCGATCACTTCCGGGATCAACGTCAGCCCCTGCCTGTTTGAGAATGTCATGGGCTTTTGGGTGGAGGAAATCCATGCCGATCTCTTCAAGGATGGTCAGCGCTGCATCCTCGATCTTCTCCAATCCTTCCTCGGTCACGACCTCGAGGGGTGGAAACTGGTTCTCGACCTGGCGCCATGGGCGTTGGTTAACCCCCGAAGTCCGGTCCCGCCGTTCGCGGCTTTTTCGCCTGCTCGCTCTCGCCATCGGTTTTTTCCGTTGTTTCGCCGCCGTCCCTTGGGAGATCTTGGGTGTGCGCGTCCCACAACCTATAGTCAAGCTGAACAATATTCCCTTGTCGCCTCGACAAAGCGCCTTGTCGTTTGCACGCAACTCCATCATTGAACGGCCATGCACATTGTCATGGAATGGGAAACAGAAAGGCCGTACTTGATCGACATCCCCTCCCCTTGCATCGGCGTCTGCCGCCTGGATCCAGCGGGCAACCGCTGCATCGGCTGTATGCGCAGCAAGGACGAAATCGCGATCTGGCCGACTGCCGATGAGAAAACGCGCTTGTCGATCGTGCAGAAACTTCGCGAACGGCGCCGCGCGGCCGGCATCACCTCTGCCGCCGACAGCAGTCCAAGACGCAGGAAACGGCGGGCGTCGTGAGTGTTGCCGTTAACCGGCGACGATAGGAGCAAGCACCAGTTTTGGCTGTTATGCCCAGACTAAGAGAATCATCGGCACACCAACCAGCAAAATAATCCCATCCAGCGGTAGGCCCAGGCGCCAATAATCGCCGAACTGATAGCCGCCTGGCCCCATCACCAGCGTGTTGGATTGATGCCCAATCGGCGTGAGATAAGGGGACGCGCTGCCAATCGCGATCGCCATCAGCAAGGCATCGGCCGACACGCCAAGGGTCTCAGCGAGGCTGATGCCAATGGGGGCCATGAGCACGGCTGTCGGCGTGTTGTGGATAAGATCGGACAGCAGCATCGAGGTTGCCATGATCAATGCCAAAAGCCCGAAGAGCGGTAGGCTCCCGGCGATATCGCCGATTCCCGCTGCGATCAGATGGGTAGCACCCGTCGCCTCCAGCGCCTCGCCGATCGGTATCAAGGCGGCAAGAAGCAGAATCACCGGCCATTCGAT
Organism: Geminicoccales bacterium; assembly: GCA_050633905.1. GTDB lineage: Bacteria > Pseudomonadota > Alphaproteobacteria > Geminicoccales > Geminicoccaceae > JANQPX01. The sequence goes on along the minus strand of JBOEHJ010000039.1, from coordinate 34,892 downwards.
GCTCTTATAGATCTCGCTTGCTGGAATGCCATTGGTCAGGACCATTAACAGAACAGCGCCAACAAAGGCGATTTGCACTGGAACCACCCCGATCGCGGCCGAGAACACGGCAAGCGCGAAAATCGCAAGCGGCAAGGTCGAGGTCGCTTGGCGAGCCGTGTTGAGGCCACGCTCGGCAAGAGGCATGCAGCCTAAGATCGGCAGCACCTTGCGCAAGGTTTCCCGATGGCCCTGGAGCAACAACACATCGCCGATCTTAAAACGTATCTGAGCCAGTCGCGCCATCGGTGGCTTACCGTTGCGCGCCATCGCAAGCAGATTGATGCCATAGGTCTCATGCATCCGAAGGAGACGCATGGAGCGGCCCTCGATCGGTGCTTTGGGCATGACCACCGCTTCGACCACCCTGACCTCATCCGAGGTTAGGAGATCATCGCGAGAGCGTCGGTCGCCAAGCGCCACAAGCCCTTGCTGCTCTAGGATCGGCCGGATGGATAACGGGTCACCTTCCAGGACCAGGATATCGTCTGAAAGGAGGCAGAACTCGCCCTCAGGTGCCAGATGATGCTTACCACCACGGATGATCGCCATGACCGTCGCATCATTCCGGCAAAGACGCTCCAGCTGCTCGATACGCGTGCCGATGAGGGTCGATCTTGGCAGCACCTGCGCTTCAATCAGATAGGCGCTGATGCGCAAGCCCTCAGCACTCGCCTTCCCACGGAGACGCCTCGGCAGCAATCGGGGTCCGACCAAGATGATGAAGCCGAGGCCGGCAAGCGCAACAGCAAGGCCGACAACGGTAAAATCGAACATGCCGAATGCCTGGCCCGCAGCCTCAGCACGCGCCGTGGCGATCACGATATTGGGCGGCGTGCCGATCATCGTGATCAGGCCGCCGAGCAGGCTGGCGAACGCAAGAGGCATCAGCACCAGCGAGGGGGCAACACCGATCCTGCCTGCATTGCGCAGAGCAACCGGCAACATCAAGGCAAGGGCGCCGACATTATTCATGAACGCCGAAAGCAGGGCCGTGACCATATAGGTGAGCGCCGTTTGAGCCCCCTGACTTCGGGCCCGCCTTGCGATCATGATGGCAAGGCGATCAACGATGCCGGAACGCTGCAGTGCTTGGCTCACCACCAGCACGGCAGCCACCGTGATCACCGCCGGATGCCCTAGTCCCGTAAAGGCTCTTTCGACCGGCACAACCCCCATGGCAACCGCTGCCAGCAATCCCATCACCGCGACCACGTCGTAGCGCCAGCGGTTCCAGATGAACTGCGCCATGGTGATGACCAGCACCAGGATTACGATGAGCTGATCCGTCGTCATCCACGCCTCTTTTGTTGTGAGCAGAGCATTTCAGGATCAAGCCAATGCTGCACCAGTCTGCATTCCTGCCCAACCACCCTTTGCTTGGGTGCCTTTGGGACTGATTGGGTGGGAATGTGGGCCGGCTCGACTGGAACCCAAAAAGCTCTAAGACCACCGCCATGCACGTTTAAGTCGGTTTTTGCCAGATGTTTCTGCATGAAGCGGCCACCAGCACCACCTCCACATCTTGGCGTCGGCGGCAATATCTCCTATATAGCCCACAATTATTAGCCCTGGGTTGAGCCGCCGAGGCGGCGAGGAGATGGCATGATCCGCGAAGCTCTGACCTTCGACGATGTTCTCCTCCAACCTGCACGCTCAGAAATCCTGCCTGCCCAGGCGTCAGTCAAGACCCGCCTGACCCGTGAGATCGAGCTTAATATCCCGATCATCTCCTCCGCCATGGACACGGTCACCGAAAGTGAAATGGCGATCGCCATGGCGCAGGCAGGCGGTATCGGAATCATTCACAAAAACCTCGATATCGAAGCCCAGGCGGCCGAGGTTCTGCAGGTCAAGAAGTTCGAAAGCGGTGTGGTGGTCAACCCGATCACCCTGCCGCCTGAAGCCTCCCTTGCCAATGCCCTCGATCTGATGGCCAAGCACAAAATCTCCGGCATCCCGATCGTTAAGGGCGACGACAAAAAGCTTGCTGGAATCCTCACCCATCGCGACGTCCGCTTTGCAACCGATGCCAGCGTGGCGGTCGCCGACCTGATGACCGCGGACAACCTGGTGACGGTGCGCGAAGATGTCGGCAGCAACGAGGCGCGCGCGCTTCTTCACCGCCACCGCATCGAAAAGCTGCTGGTGGTCGATGGCGATGGCCATCTGGTCGGTCTGATGACGGTCAAGGATATCGAGAAAGCCGACACCAACCCGAGTGCTGCCAAGGACGATCAGGGCCGGCTTCGCGCGGGCGCTGCTGTCGGCACAGGCGATGAGGCAATGGAGCGAGCAGCCGCGTTGATCGATGCGGGCGTCGATGTGATCGTGGTTGATACTGCCCATGGCCATTCCGTCGGTGTCCTTAAAGCCATCGAGCGTCTTCGTCGCCAAAGCAATGCGGTCCAGTTGATCGCTGGCAATATCGCCACCAAGGATGGCGCCAAGGCCCTTATCGATGCCGGCGCGGATGCGGTAAAGGTCGGCATCGGCCCTGGCTCGATCTGCACCACCCGCGTGGTTGCAGGTGTCGGTGTACCGCAACTCGCTGCCCTGCTCGACCTTGCCGAAACCTGCGAAAAGGAAGGTGTGCCCGTCATCGCCGATGGCGGCATCCGTGCCTCAGGCGATCTTGCCAAGGCCGTCGCCGCCGGCGCCGATTGCGTGATGATCGGCTCCCTCCTTGCCGGAACCTCCGAGAGCCCGGGCGAGGTTTATCTGTACCAGGGCCGCTCCTATAAGGGCTATCGCGGCATGGGATCGCTCGGCGCCATGGCCAGAGGCTCGGCGGACCGGTACTTCCAACAAGAGGTTCAAGACAACCTGAAGCTTGTGCCGGAAGGGATCGAGGGCCAGGTCCCCTATCGCGGCCCGCTCGCCAATATCGTTCACCAGCTGGTCGGCGGCCTCAAAGCGGCCATGGGCTATACCGGCAATCCCAGCATCGAAGAGATGCAGGGCGGTTGCACTTTCTTGCGGGTTACTCAAGCCGGCTTTCGCGAAGGCCATGTCCACGACGTCTCGATCACCCGTGAAGCCCCTAACTACCGCCACGAAATGTAAGCGGGCGGCGACGCGCCGCGGGCGGGCTTTCGCGGTTGCGCATCAGCGCCTGGCCATGACGCAGCAGCAGGCAATGTGACGTCACTCAACGTACGGGCCGGATCTCCAAGCTTCTATGGGTCGAGACCTGAGGCCATCGATCCAGCACTCTACCATCGAGCGACCAGAGCTTCATTTTTTGCACCTTTATGGCAATTCAGTTCTCTATAGAGTTTCTATGAACAGATCACATGTCATCCGTCAATTCTGTCAGGGACCAATACTGCTCATTTTTCTTAAGAGCACGAACTCGATATTTTATCTTATCGTTGCATTTTGATTGAATTCTTAATAAGAGACCCTGGACATTGTTGGAATTTTCTTGCCCGCATGTCGTCAGCGCATCACGTTAACTCAATGGTTTGCGTTCACGTGCTGATGATCCATCCATTAGTTAGGAGTTCTTATGAACCGCACGTTACGTCTCCTCGCAGGATTGTCATTAGCCGCGACCCTCGCTGCCTGTTCCGCCGCCCCCAAGACCTCATCGACCGTCAATAGCGAAGCCTCGGCAGAACCTGCCTGGACCGGCGATGTGGTGGTCTCACAAACGGGCTTGCCGGACGGCGTCGCGCACAAGGTCATCGGTATTGTCAATGCCGAATCGACCTTCGGCTATGCTGGTGCCGAAACCCTGTATCCAAACCTGGCCGAAGAGGCCCGCAAAATTGGCGCCAACGGTGTGATCAATGTGACCGGCGGTCGTAAGGTGACCTTCACCTCATGGTCGGCCGCCTATGTCAGCGGCACCGCAATCAAGGTCAACAATCCGGTCGAACTAGAAAGCCTGAACGGCAGCACCCACTGATCTTACGAGCTACCAGGTCCTGATACGCTATCACGGACAGGATGTTCGGCAGCACAAAGCTGTCATTTCGTTCATTGGATGACGCTCACCAAGAGAGGCTGATCGCCTGATACGGATCGTTGTCCTGCTCGATATGGAATCATATCGTGCAGGACGGCCCCCGATCGGATAGGCAAGTCACAGCCAGTGCGCTTGACATAGCCTCTATGGTTGCCCCCTATGCGGCACAGCGTCACTTCTGGAAGAGCCGTCATGACCCAAGCGCCCGACGATCGAGCTATTCAGGATATTCTGGCCTTCTGGTTCGCGGACGAGACAAAAGAACGCTGGTACGACTCGACACCGGCCTTCGATCAGACCTGTTGTGAACGATTCGGTATTTTGGTGGATCGGGCAGCCAATGATCAGCTATCGCATTGGGCTGACTCGGCAGCAGGGGCACTCGCCCTTTGTCTCCTGCTGGATCAGATGCCGCGCAATCTATTCCGCGGAAGCCCGCGCGCCTTTGCGACTGATGCCAAAGCGGTCGACGTAGCCGAAAAAGCTATCGCTAAGGGCTATGATCAACAGCTTCATGAGGAACGTCGGAAGTTTCTCTATCTTCCCTTCATGCATAGCGAGGTGCTGGTGGAGCAAGAACGCTCTGTCGCCCTCAGCCGAGCCTTGGGAGATGAGAACACGCTTAGTTATGCCTTGGAACATGCTGACATCATCAAACGCTTTGGACGGTTCCCCCATCGAAACGCCATTTTAGGCCGCAAAAGCACCGTGGAAGAAGTGGCATTTCTCAAAGATGGTGCTCGAGATTATGGTCAGTCGTCACAAACGACCTAAAGCATTTGCCAATGAGGTTTACGCGACGCCAACCTTCTCGTCAGGTTGTCCAACCCGAACCATCGCTCCAAAACGTACCATCGGCGAATGGCGAATTCGAAGCGGGTACGCAGCCGAATGGCAGCGCTGCGAAGAGGGCGGCCTTGCCAGTGCCTGACAAGAGCTGGCGCCGGGTCAACGATGGGCTACGCTGGCTGCCTGCCTTGGCATCCTCGGTCGGCATGGGCTGATTAAGCGCCGAGATCTTGGTCATCACTTTTCGCTTCGAGGTTTTTTCTGCTGATCCTTGGGGAGACGCCCCATCAGGTAAAAGTCATCATTGGGACGCATGTCGGTGAGGTGAGCCATCCTGTTCGACAAGGCGAAGAAGGAGGTGATGGCGCCGATATCCCAAATATCCTCTTCGCTGAAACCATGATCGAGCAGCAGCTCGAACTCGTCATCGCCAAAGGCATCTGGCATGGTCGCCAAGGTGAGCGCTGCTTCCAGCATGGCTTTTTGCCGATCCGTGATATCCGCCTTTTCATAGAGAACCGCGACCTGGTCACCAAGCCTTGGGTCTTTGGAAAAAATCCGCAGCAAGGCGCCATGGGAAACCACGCAATAGGGACAGCGGTTCGCGGCACTGGTGGCCACGACAATCATCTCTTTTTCAGCCTTGGATAAACCGCCTTCGCGTAGCATCAACGCATCATAATAGTAGAAAAAGGCCCGCAATTCCTCTGGCCGCCTTGCCAAGGCCATGAAGACATTGGGTACGAAGCCCGATTTCTCAGCAACGGTCTCGATGCGCTCGCGCAGGTCTTCCGGGAGATCCTCGAGCTTCGGGACGCTGAAACGGCTGATGGGCTTGTCGGACATGATGCTTGGCCGGCTCTGTTGATGGACGCAAAAAAAACGAAGGTTCCCCTCACTATCAGATCGGAGAACCCTCGCCTATATGCAAACCAAGCTGCTAAAAAAAACTGGCCTTCGAAGACGAGAAACCAGTCTTAAGTCATGCAGGTGATCATATCACCTCAGCGGGAATAGGTGATGTAGTTGGTCCAGTAGCGTTCCAACGAGGTCAGCACATCATTGGTCGAGGTCAGTTGATCCTCGGTGACGACTTCGCTCTCCAGCTCCATCGCATTCTTTTGATAAAGCGCGTCGACACGTTCGCAGAGCTCCAGCCCTTTTTGCGATACCTTGACGCGTGTCATGCGTCGGTCATGCGGGGAACGCTCTTGCGACAGGTAGTTGTTCTCGACCAGTTTCTTCACATTGTAAGAAACGTTCGAGCCCAGGTAGTAACCTCTAGCGGTAAGTTCACCAACGGTCAGCTGCTCGCTGCTGATATTGGACAGGATCAAGGTCTGGACATTGTTAATGTCTTCAATACCAAGCCGATCCAACTCGGTCTTGATCACGTCAAGAAACCGTCGGTGAAGGCGCTCGATGAGACGTATTGTTTCGAGATAGCTTTGCTTCACGTTAGCCTCGATTCACAAGTGTGTCCGGTAACCGTCTTCTAACTAATAACGAGCATGAGATACGATGTTTTGCAACCTCTGTTTATATTTTTACAGGAATCAGGATGGTAATTCCGCTAAAAAAGCCCTCTTCTTTAGATCAATGTGACCGAGAAAGCATAGGAATTCGAACCTTTTTTTGTCGGCGCAAATGCAGGCAACGCCTAGGATCAAGACGGCAAACGAGTTCACAACGACAGCTTTTCAGCATGACCGATTCCGCAAAATGACCTTGAGCATCAGCTCAGAACACCGACACCGTTGTTGCGATGATGACCGAGATCGGATGTCGGGGTTGATGTCTCACGGTATGCTATCTCCTTAAACCGATATCAATTTTTGAATGGGTATCAAACTAGATTTATGTCTTTCCTCTGCACTGTTACGATTGAATACCGCGTATTGAAGCAGCTCTGCGTCGAAGTGTCACCATCCTGATTCAGGGTCCGTTGATGCGGCACCAACCAGATGATGGGCACCGGTCGTTTCGAACGGATGTGACAAGATCTTGATCACGATATTTCGGCCAGCGCGAATGGGAAGCTTAGCGCGGTTCGTCATAGGATCTGCAATCGCCGAATTGTGCTCGAAGCCGGATGGTCTCGCCCCCTCCCTAATCGAACTTTCACTAGGTTTATCCACCCTTCGCCGCTATAAGGTCTGAGCGAAGAATTGGGATAAAAATCATGGCCTCACCTCACTCGACACCGATCACCGCAAGCTTCCCTCAAACCAGGATGCGCCGCAACCGACAGGATGCATGGTCCAGAAACATGGTGGCCGAGCACCGGGTGGCAGCCGCCGACCTTATCTGGCCGGTCTTCGTTCTGGAGGGCCAGGGACAGCGGGAAAACGTGACTTCCATGCCCGGCGTCGAGCGCTTATCGATTGATCTGCTGCTGCCGCGTATCGAGGAAGCGCGAAATTTGGGCATACCAGCCGTCGCGTTGTTTCCTGTAACGCCCAAGGAATGCAAGTCGGCAGACGGCCATGAGGCAACGAACCCGGATAACCTGGTTTGCCGGGCGGTCAGAGCCATCAAGCGAGAGGTGCCGGAGATCGGCGTGGTTTGTGATGTTGCCCTCGATCCCTATACCGATCACGGCCATGACGGTCTTTTGAATGACGATGGCGATATTCTGAATGACGAGACCTTGAGCGTTCTCATCCGTCAATCCATGGTTCAGGCTGAAGCCGGCTGCGATGTCATTGCTCCCTCCGACATGATGGATGGCCGGATCGGCGTCATCCGCCATGCTCTGGAAGAGCAGCGTTTTACCAACACCAAGATCTTGTCCTATGCCGCGAAATACGCCTCTGCTTATTATGGCCCTTTTCGTGATGCCGTCGGCTCAGCCGGCACCCTCAAGAGCAAGGGCAAACAGAGCTACCAGATGGACCCGGCGAACACCGATGAGTCGCTGCGTGAGGTCGCTCTCGATCTCGCGGAAGGCGCCGATATGGTGATGGTAAAGCCTGGCATGCCCTATCTCGATATCGTTAGACGGATCAAAGATCATTTCGCGGTACCGACCTTCGCGTATCAGGTCAGCGGTGAATATGCGATGATCAAAGCAGCCGGCGGCAATGGCTGGCTCGACGGCGACAAGGCGATGGCTGAAGCCCTTCTCGCTTTCAAACGGGCAGGCGCCGACGGTGTCCTCACATACGCTGCCATTGAGATGGCCAAGTCGTTGCGCGCAGAGGCCTCATCCTTCTAAAGAAAATCGGCTCAGCATCAAATCGAGCATTCAGTCTCAAAGAAATATTAACCTTTAGTTGTTTAATCTGATTGTACTGTAAATTTCACAGTGGTTTGGATCAATTTGGCGTGACATGTGGCGCCTCTTTCATTTAGTTGGGCTATAGAACGGTCTTTTCGGACGACATAACAGAGCATCTACCTGCCCGCCATCATGAACGTTCGTTGACCCGCAGGCGTACTATCTGACGCCGACCTGGTCCTTTCCCAAATGATTGGACAGAACCGGGGTGTTATTCTGGAACTCGTTCGATGTTGTGGAGAGTTAATGATGAAAGCCTGGGATCATAACCCAGCGACAGAAAGCAGAGGAAACAACGCTTCATTTTTCCAAGGTGTCCTCGATCGCCCAATCCTGGCGATCATCTCGGTACTTCTGTTTGTCGGCGCGGCACTTTTCCTGAATGTCCAATTTGCGACGACGTTGCCCGTCGAGGCCGTTGTTCATGTGGAACGCGTCGACCTTGATGCCGCTGCCGACAACCCGGCTTCATTGATCAGGACAAGGCCATTCTCTATCGACGATGAGCGATTCGCCCTCCTGTCCGACCGTACGATCACCGGGGCTGTCGAACAAGCTTTCTTGTCTTCCAAGGCCGCTGATCTCTCAGAGAATATCAACACGCTTGGTCTCGATCATGCGGCACGATCAGCTGCGTTACGGATCGGCTTGAACATTAACGCTAGAACCGACGATGACCAGCTTACCATCTCGTTGCAGCCTAATAAGCTCAAGACACGCGACCAGGCCGTTAAGATTGTTGATGCGATCGCAGCGGACTACATCGAGCGCCGCAATCAAGAACGCGACGAACAAAGGCAACAAGCTCTGAATTGGGCCGAGAAGCAGCTTGAACATCGGTACGCCGCACTGGAAGCTCTGCGTATCGGCAGTACCAGCGGCGCGGCAACGACTATGTTACAAACGGTATCCCTATCGACCGATGAACCGAGGCTCTATGGTTTTTTGACGGATGCCATCAAAACAGCACAATCTGAAACATTGGAAACGTTAGGAGGTGTGCTCCAGGCCAACGGCGCCGACACACAAGGGAACCTGATCGATCGCCTCGAACGTGATTTCAATGGCCTCAGTAAGGAGTTGGAATATCTGCGCTCCATCTCGCCTGCTACATCAACTGACCAAGACTCTGGACCAGATGGCCTGCTTGAAGCCGAGCAGGAGCTGAGCGCGTTCGCCGATGACTGGGATCAACTGATGGCATCAGGCCAATTGGAAAGGCCTGCGGCCACGATCGTTCAAGTAGCAAGCTCGCAACCTGCTTATCGCACCCCTATCCCGTGGAGTGTCGCGGTGCCGTTGGCTGCTGCTATGGGACTGTTCGTGGCTCTTTGTCTGACCGCGCTGATCTCAACAGGAGATGGGCAACATCGCGACCAATCAGATCCAGAAGGCGGCGTCCTGAGAGACCCCTATTGGCCCATGAAACCACATCAACGGGGCGCAACGGTTTCTTCTCAGTCTCAGGAGTGAGAACCGCAAAGCTTGAAAAGCGCGCTTAAAAAATACTCGCCTGAAAAGGGCCTTCAACCACCTGCAACACCCAATGGTACCGAACCGGACCCGACCCGGCTAATCGTCGGCGACGGTCACGACGAATGTCGGCCTGCTTTGGCGTTCGCAGCTTTTAGCCCAGCTTCGCCACCGGTGAACTGACCACGCCAATGATCTACCATATTACCCGGACATCCGAAGTCATTCGGATCGCCAGTATAGGCATTCATCTGCTTGCCAAGCTTCAAGCCAAACATCGAGCTTACCTTACTCGCCTCGATGAACGAGTTGACAGGCATGGTATCGCGCCCACGCCGATTGTCGGCGTCCTTGATCGAGCGAGCCTCATTGTCCAGATCACGGGTCAAACGCCCGCTTGCGGCCTCCTGCGCCATCTTTCGATTCTTTCGTAGGAAAAAATTATCTCTCTACTTCTATGAACACCGAAGTCGCCGATTTGTTCCTGGTGGATAGAAAAAATGTTGTGCGATGGTGCGCTTAGAGCCCGTTCGGGTGCCGCCTAGTCGACACGAACCTTGATCACCACGTCTTTCAGGCTCGAAGTATCGGCGGTGGGACCGACCATTAAGACGATATCACCCGCCTCGAGAACCGGTTCCAGATCCTGGCCGAGGAAGGTCAGATCATCGGTGGTCAACGCAAAGCGAACCGGCTTGCTCTCGCCGGGATCGAGCGTGACCTTCGCTATGCCTCTAAGCTCCATCGCCGGCCTTGCCAGGCTTGCGACAGGGTCGTGGGCAAACAGCAAGATCGTGTCCTCACCAGTAACGGTCCCGCGATTGGTGATCGTCGCCACGACAACGATTCCGTCTCCCTGAGCGACCTCCTTTGGGGTGGCCTTGACCTCGCCGACTTCGAAGGTCGTGTAGGAAAGGCCATGGCCGAAGGGAAAGAGCGGCTTGAATGGCAGATCCAGATATTTGCTCGAATAGCGCTGTTCTTCGTCGGGATGCCTACCCGTGGGACGGGGCTGATAGTGGATCGGGATCTGGCCGACATCAACAGGCCAGGAGACCGGCAAACGACCCGATGGATTATGCCGTCCAGAGAGTACGTCGGCGATCGCATGACCGGCTTCGCTGCCCAGAAACCAGGTCGCCACCACCGCATCGGCTCGTTCGAACAACCAAGGACAGAGCAACTGCCGGCCAGACGAGAGCACGGCGATGGTCGGTTTCTTGAGGTCCAGAATGGTCCGAGCGAGCTCGGCCTGACGTCCTGGCAGATCGAGTGTAGCCCTGCTGGCCGCCTCGCCACTCATGATCGCTTCCTCACCGAGGCAAAGGATCACGATATCGGCCTGGCTCGCGCAATCGACGGCAGCCGCAATATCACCATCCACAGCCCCTTTGATCTCACCACCGCTGTTATGCAAAATCTCGCTATTCGGAAAGGCGGCCTTCATGCCGTCCAGGATCGAGACCATATCCTCGCCCTTGCCGACGATCGACCAGGGGCCAAGCATTTCTTCTTGGTTATCTGCAAGCGGCCCAATCACGGCCAGCCTGGCCGGGGGAATACTTAGGGGGAGGATATTGTCTCGGTTGGTCAGGAGTACGATCGAGCGCTTGCCGGCCTCCCGCGCCAAGTTCTCATGGGCTTTCACCTGAAGCGGCGACAAAAAGCCCTCCTGACCGCGAGCATAAGGGTCGTCGAACAGACCAAGGCTTTCCTTGAGGAGGAGAATGCGCATGACGGCCTGGTCGATGTCATCCATCGTGACCAGACCACGCTTTAGGGCATCCGGTAAGCCGGTTATATAGGCATCGCCCATCAAATCGATATCGACACCCGCCTTGAGTGCTGCAGCCGCCGCTTCGGCGACATCGCCTGCCGTGCCATGGGCCAGGAGTTCGGTGATCGCGTTGTAATCGCTGATCATCACCCCATCAAAGCCCCACTGATCGCGGACCAGATCGTTGATGATCGCCTTGTTGGCGGTCATCGGCACGCCTGCCAAATCGTGAAAACCCGGCATGATGGCGACCGCGCCCGCTTCCACGGCAGCTTTGAAAGGCGGCATGTAGGTTTCGAGAAAGCTGCGTTCCGAAATATCGACGGAGTGATAATCCCGCCCCGCCTGCGGGGCCCCATAGGCGGCGAGATGCTTGGCGGTGGCCGCCATGTTTTCCGGCTTGGCGATGTCATCGCCCTGGTTGCCGCGGACCTTGGCGACACCGAAGACTGAGGCAAGCCATGTGTCTTCCCCTGGCCCTTCGGCGATACGCCCCCATCTCGGATCGCGAGAAACATCGAGCATCGGGGCATAGTTGAAGTTGACTCCATCGGCTGTCGCTTCTAGAGCAGATGCCCGTGCCGTCCGTTCCCAAAGGTCGGGATCGAAGGTGGCGGCCTCGGCGAGCGGGATCGGAAAGACCGTCCGATGACCGTGAATGACGTCGAGCGCAAATAGCAAGGGGATGCCAAGACGTGTTTCCTCAACAGCGACACGCTGAACATCATGGGTCAGCTTGGCGCCCACCAAGCTGCTGACGGTGCCAACTCGGCCTTCGCGCAACGCGATCATGTAATCCCCCGGCATTCTGGGGCCGGTGACCGCATATTGCGCGGATATCAAGTTCATCTGGCCGATCTTTTCGTCGAGCGTCATGGCGCTCATGAGCTCTTGGACGCGGACCGTCAGTTTCGGTTTTGACATGTTATTTTCTGTCCAACTCGTGTCGTTCGTCACATACAGACCTAATATCTTAATAATACCGTTATACTTCTATGCCGCCATATGGCGTGAACGGGGTGATCATGAATGACGTTACCGATACCAGTCAAACGGTTCGAAATGTCGCAGTTTCAGATGGTTGGATGAATATCGGTGGCGGTCACAGCGGGGTGATCCAAACATGGCGGTAAGCGAAGCATCGAAAGTGGGCGTGGGAGCGGACGGTACGCCGGATACAGCGCCTTTGCAAAATACTTATACGATTTTTCGTCAGCTCAAGACACTTTGGAAGGCGCTCGCCACCTCTCCCCATCGATTTCGGATCTGGCTCCTCTCGGCCGGTATCGTCGTGGCCATCGGCTTCAACATGGTCGGCCAGGTTCGCCTCAATAATTGGAAAGGCGACTTTTACAACGCGCTGGAACAGGCTGATGCCGACGCCTTCATCCTACAGATCGGCGTCTTTATCCTGATCGTCGCCGTGCTGCTTACCATGGTGGTGGCGGAAACTTGGATCCGCGAGATGCTGGAGGTCAGACTGCGGGAATGGTTGACCCATGACCTGCTCGATCAATGGCTCTCGCCGAAACGCGCTTATCTCCTTGGTTTTGCCGGCGAGATCGGTGAGAACCCGGATCAGCGCATGCAGGCGGATTGCCAGCGGCTCACCGAATTCGGCGCTGATCTCGCGATCGGCCTCTTGCGTTCGACATTGCTGCTGTTGAGCTTCATCGGCGTTCTATGGGGTCTCTCGAACCAGGTGGTGTTCGCCTTCGAGGGGGCGCAAACCTTCACCATCCCAGGCTACCTCGTCTGGTGCGCGCTCATTTATGCGCTGAGTGGCTCCTGGCTCACCTGGCTAGTCGGCCGCCCGCTGATCAACATCAATGCCGAACGCTATGCCCGGGAAGCCGATCTGCGCTTTGGCCTGGTACGCATCAGCGAAAGTGCCGAGGGGATTTCCCTCTATGGCGGCGAGCATGACGAACGCCGCGCCCTCAACCCGCCCGTCACCCGCGTCATCGATATCACCCGCCAGCTTGCCAACGGTCTGGCCCGCCTCACCTGGATCACCTCCGGTTACGGCTGGCTTGCATTGATCGTGCCGATCCTGGTGGCTGCACCCGGTTATTTCCACGGTACGCTTTCCTTTGGCGGGCTGATGATGGTGGTGGGCGCGTTCAACCATGTGCAAAACGCGCTTCGCTGGTTCGTCGACAATTTCCCGCGCATCGCTGATTGGCGCGCAACGCTCCTTCGCGTCACCGCTTATCGCGACAGCCTGCAACGGCTTGAGACCATGGGTGAAGGAGCCCCCCGTATCGAGCGGACCGAAAACGCGGACGGCTCCCTCGAATTCGATGATCTGCAGGTGCTGCTGACCAACGGCCGGGCTGTCCTTGATGAGGACTATGTTAAAGTAAATCCGGGCGAGCATCTGGCGATCGTCGGTGATCCGGGTGCTGGTAAGAGCAGCCTTTTCCGAGCCCTTGCGGGCATCTGGCCCTGGGGCAGCGGCAAGCTGCGCATTCCCAAGCAAAGCGGCATGATGTTCCTCCCCCAGCGTCCCTATCTACCGCTGGGCAGCATCCGTGCCGCTGTTGCCTATCCAAGTGCTCCCGATAGCTTCGCCGATACGGATGTGAAAACGGTGTTGGAGCGGGTCCAGCTCGATCACCTGATCCCGCTGATCGATGAATATGAGCGCTGGGACAAATCCCTCTCCCTCGACCAGCAACAACGCCTGGTCTTCGCCCGCCTCCTCCTGCACAAGCCGAGCTATGTCGTGCTGGACGATGTCGGCGCAGCTCTTGCTGAAGACCACAGAAAACTGATGTATGAGCTGTTCAAGGCTGAACTTTCCGCTTCGACAGTGGTCAACATCACGAGGACTACCCCCACCGACAGCTTCTACAACCGCACCATCCGCCTTCGCCATATGGCAAGCGACGAGAGGCTTAAGCTGGAACTTGAGCAGCCGGTTGGAGCGACGGCCTAGATCATTTTCCAATGAGGTTTACGCAGCGTCAGCCCTCTCCTCCAGCCAACACTATTGGAGCCCTGCGGGGAGAGAGGGCTGATTCGACCTGACCAGAAAGTGCCCCATCAGGGCTGGCTATTGTAGCCCTTCAATCACTTTGTTGTTGAAGGCGCCAATCGAGCCTTCGGTAACACTCTCAAAAGACCAGGCGATCGGAGCGCCCTTGATCGTGGCCGAAGAACTGGTGAGTTCGATGCCATTGGTGTTGTCAACGAGGGAAACATCGCTTTCCAGAACGTTGACGGCACCATAGACACCACCGAAACAAACGCTTCAAAGGGAAACAACGTGACCTTGTCGAACCTGACCGCCAACGTGTAACCGGCTGGCGCATCAAGAGCGACGACCTGCCCAAAGCCACCGACTGTGGTTAGCTTCTCGCTCAAGTCATTCCGCGCAATCCTGATTGCTTTTTCGTTATGCTCAGGCGTCACTGCCGATGGCGTCGCATCGACGTCGAGAGCGATTGTCGATGAGGGTCTGATTTCTTCAGATTTCTGTTTGGCTATATTAACATTGCCGCTCGCGGCTGCAGCCCCAAAGGGCAAAAAACCAAAGGGCCAAGACAGCGAATCTCTTCAACATTGAATGCTCCTTAATTACAATCCGTCCTTAAAGGCGAGCATGCTTACAAGGCCGGGATGTCGATCTTTCATCCTTCCCGGCGGGGTTTAGCCCTGAGTAAGCCTGTGTCCGGTCATCCCACGCGCCTAGCCGGTCTCATCGCAGACTTCTAAAAAAAACAAGCCCGGCAAATCATTTGGTTACAACGCACTTTCGTTACTCTGCTATTGGGCAAATGCCCACTAGCGGTTGAGTGAGGGAGAACGCTGGCGCCGCGTCAACCTCCTGCGGAAATGCTCTAGCAATTCCTTCCCATGTTCTACGTCTATGCAAATTCTTATCCTCGAAACAACTTCATAGGGAAATTTCACTTCATTGGTCAATTTGAAATAAATAATTGCTTAGTACTTAGTTATTATTATTGATTCGAATATTTTAATGTGAGCTAATTGTTGATGATTTTTTCACGTCGGTGAAGTTTTGATTTTTACATTATTTTATGGGAGTCAAATTGTGAGCTCCACTGTAGTGCCTCGAGAATCACAAAGGACTACCGACATGGCCAAAAAGCGGCATGAATCCAGCCATATGGAAACGGCGCCTCCTGTGAACTATCAAATGACCATCAAGACCCAGTTTATTGGCCATCTATGTCAAAATCCATCTGATATTGATAAATTATTCAACCTTATACATTGCCAATTTGACCCTAGAGATCGAATTCTTTGGTGCTGGCAAGACGATCCAGAGAAATTATGCTTCACGCTCGATCTCTTATCGGAGCTGCTGCAACTCTTCGCGACGGTGAAACGGTCTTGGTCGGCACGCATGGGACCAACATTTCCATTTCACTATTTGGTCCACGGGTCGAGGAATTCTGGCGTCTTTAACCTTGGCGGCGATCTTGCGCTTTTTGTTCAGCTCATTCGCGCGGGTGATACCGAAGGACTGAGGAGCTATGCTCGTCTCTGTATCGATGCTGTTTATCAGAACCATACGAAGAGCGAGCTGCCCTATCTGTCAGCCGCTTTGATCCAGGGCGATGCGCTAGGCGGCGGCTTCGAGAGTGCCTTGTCCAACGATATTATTGTTGCCGAGGAGCATTGCCGGTTCGGATTGCCCGAATCCCTGTTCAACATGTTTCCAGGCATGGGCGCCTATAGCTTCCTCTCGCGCAAGGTCGGTGCAAAGATTGCCGGCAACATGATCTTGAGCGGTCGCCTTTATACCGCGCAAGATTTGCATGATTTAGGCCTGATTGATCTTGTGGTGCCCACGGGCGAAGGCGAGGTGGCCTTGCGTGGCTATCTGGACCAGGCACGCCGACATCAGCATCAAAACCGCGTGTCCTTGTCGCGCATCAGCCGGCGATGCGAAGGCATCGACTATGACGAGCTGGTCGATATCGCCGATATCTGGGTCGAGCAGGCGATGGGTGTGTCGAAAAAAGATTTACGCCACATGGAGCGGCTGGTCTACGCGCAGCAAAGAAAGCACGGCAAAGCATAGAGTATTTTTGTAGCAAGTTCGGCCACATCTTCCCGTTCACCGACGAGACGGCAAGCCGGCTTACCGCTGACGATAGATATCGCGCCTCGCCCAAAAATGCCCAAGCATCACGACAAAGCAGGCCAGGACGAAAATCTTATTGATGAACCAGTTGGTCTGCCAGATGTCCCAATTAGGCTCTTGTAGAAAGAAGAAAAATTTCGTCACGATGATGATGATTTCAATGACGGAAACACCGATCGCGAGCCAGTAGGTGTAGCTTTGCCAGCGCAGAAGCGCGTAGGCCAACCAGAGATGGGCGACCCACCAGAAATCCCAATAGATGTGGGTGCCGAGCTGGTGGCCGTAGGTGGCATCATAGGTGATCGGGAAGATGAACTTGATCACCAGGGTCCAGGCCGCCAGGAAAATCAGCCAGTGGGCGAGGAAGCGATTCATGGAGGCGGGATCTCAGCCGAAACGACGTGCAGCGTCTTTGGTGAATGTCGGGATTGGAATATCGACCGGACACGACCCGAGACAAGCTTGGTGCTGACAAGTCAAGCATGCAACGGCCCCGCTGCCGAGCTTGGCGTAGTCTTCATGGGCGAGCGCAGGGTTCTTATAGTCGACGTCGTACATGCGGGTTCGAAGGACCTCGGCGATCTCGACACCTTCGGGACAGGCCCCCTCGCAGCCGTTGCAGCCATGGCGGCAATAGCGATTGGATTGGAGAGCAGCGTAGCGGCCAAGGATTTCGGCATCCCCTGCTTTGTCATCCTCCTGGCCGGACGCACCGATATATTCATCGATATTGTCAAAGCTGGTCATGGAGATCAGGGCGGCATCAACCCTTGAGCTGGAGAGCACCCAGCGAAGAGCCGCTTGAGCGTAGGTCCTGCCCTCCTTCTCGAAGGGGCGCATGTCGTTCAGCCGAGCGCCCATCAGTGTTTTCATCGCAATCACGCCGATGTTTTTCTCGCGGGCTTTGTCGAGAACGGGCGGCAACTCGGATTGGATGGCGACATAGTGGAAGGTGTGTTTGAGCTTGTCGTAGAGATCCGGGTCCTCACCGAAGCTATAGGCGCAGAGGATGACGTCCACCAGATCATTGTCGATCGCGTAATCCAGGCATTGGGCAAGCTTGCTGCCATGGCCGGACATGCCGCGAAAGCGGATTTTGCCTTGTTGCTTCGCCTTCTCGGTGAAGTTCGCCCAGGCCTCGTTCTGCATACGGCCGACGTTGTTGACGGCATGATTAAAATAAACATCGAGATAATCGGTCTGAAGGCGTTTCAGGCTACCTTCGAGGGCCTCCATCATCTCAGCTTCGGAGGCCGAAGCGCCTGCCTTGGTTTTGGAGTTTAAAACAATCTGGTCGCGCGGAACAGCTTTCAGGCCAGCACCCATCGCTTCCTCGGACCAGCCGAAACGGTAGCTCTCGGCGGTGTCGAAAAAGGTGACGCCGCGATCGAGGGCATAGCTGATCAGGGCCGGGTCTTGAGAGCTTGCCGAGCCGAAGCCGATTTCCGAAACGCTGAGGCCCGTCTTGCCAAGGGTTACATGGCGCTTGATGGCGGATGTCGCGGCCTCAGCCTTTTGCCCAGCCAAGGAGCCCACGCCCAACGCCGCCCCGGTTTCAAGAAAAGTTCTGCGATTTAACATCCACCTTGTCCCGCTTGCCGACGATGATTGTCAACTCCGCAGAACATGGTCTTCCAAGACGTCTCTGGCAACCGGGTCGCCCTCACAACAAAGCGAGGCCACACGTCCTGGTGTGACCGCATCATTGAGTGCTCGCCGCCTTCGATGAACGTACCAAGGCCCTCGCAGATCCTTGAATGATTCCCGATGATGTGTCGTGTGCATCACTCGGACTAGAAGTTAACCGTCCAGCGGGTCGCTGGTGGCGAAGGCGACGATTTGCCATTGGCGATCGATCATCAGCCATGCCAGGGAAAAACTCTCGACACCACTCTTGCCGACCTTGGTCAGAAGATTAATTTCGGCCTTCTCTGCGATGTCACGATCGTACAAGTTCTCGACCCGCTCGCCTTTAATACAATGTTGTACGCCAGACTCGTTGATCATTTGCATGATACCGCCCTCCGCGTTTCCTCAGCCAAGCCGTACTCAAAATGACTGGCTCGTCATTATATTCTGCTTCGGGATAGATGAACGCGACATGACCGGGATCACAGTTGATTCATTTTCTTCGAATACCCGGACCTTCCGATTGCCGTAGCATTTCAGCGGAACGTATGAGAGAGACAGAGAGACAATGCTTCATCACCCGCAACCACGCCAGGAGGCTGTTCCTTGAACCCGTCTCATCCCTCAGCAATCGAAAGCTTGTTGCAGCGACGTTCGGTCGTGGCGAAGAATATTCGAGAGCCCGGCCCATCCGATCATGAGCTGGTCATGATCTTGAAGGCCGGTATCCGTGTTCCCGATCATGGCAAGATCAGTCCCTGGCGGCTACAGGTCTTGGGAAAATCCACCCAAGTCATGCTCGGCGACTTACAGGCAAACGTCTATGCAAGGGCGAACCCCGAGGCCAGAGATGATCAGATCCTGGCCGAGCGAGCGCGGCCGAGCCGAGCACCGGTGCTCATCGCAGTCAGTAGCCGTCTCCATTTTGACCACAAAATCCCGGAAGTCGAACAGCTGCTATCCTGCGGTGCTGTCTGTCAGAACCTGCTGAATGCCGCAACGCTCTTAGGCTTCGCCGCGCAATGGCTAACTGAATGGCCGGCCTATGACCCGCGCGTCAAGCAAGCACTTGGGGTTCCATCGGATCAGCATATCATCGGATTCATCTCGATCGGTACGGCAGCCGAACCGCCCCATGAGCGGCCGAGGCCAGCATTCGACGAGGTGGTCAGCTTCCCAACGAGCTTGCAGTCTATGGTGTGACCACATCATTTTGTTTCCCGCAGCCGTCGAAGAAAGAGTCTGGAAATCCAAAGGCATACGGTCCTTTGTCGGGATGGCCTCAAGATTTTTCCCAGGAAAACACGCCACTACTCTCCTGACATTAAATTTCATTCGATTGCCTCGGGCCATGCTTGGGTCGAACGCCAGCGTTACCATATTCTTAACTCGCGAGCTTCATCATGCTGATCCCCAGGGAATCCGAGCCTATCCTTTCCGGCAGGCGGGCGGATTCCCAGGACCCCATGAACCACGAGGAAAGATGTCAGGGCATGGTTAACATGAGCTTAACCAGCTTGGATTGAATGAACGCCGACATCAGGACACCAGACCGGATCCAGGTTTGATGGATCAGTTGCTGTCGCCCACAAACATAGACGCCCCAATGGCGCGTGCCTCTAGGGTGTGGTGATATTCGTTCAGGCGTTTTTCTGTCCAGAGTAAATGAATCCTTAACTTGCGGACATTAAACGTTGCTTCCTGGTCCATGGAATCCTCGGGGTCCGCCCACCCACAGGAAAGTGGGGCGAAGGTTCAGACTCTCAGGGCTCATCGCCGAGCCTAGTGATGAATAGTTGACACGTGCTTTCGCGACAGACCATCGAGGCGGACTTGTCACCACGCTCTTCTGTAACCGGCACTGATTGGTCAACCCTCTTATTGAGTTTTGATCCTGTCGCCGAACTCTCTCTTCAGTCCGTGGTCGGCGCATGGCCGCCACCTGATGGGATAAGGTGAGGAGCAGGTCGGCCGATCTAGCAACGCTTGGTCACCTCTTAGGGGACCGTTGTCAGATGCGTGAGGCTCTTTCCGCACCTTTTCAGAGCGGATCGGCTGATCAGGGGTGGTTCCACCTCATCGGGACTCGCTCCAGAGCGAATTCTGATCAGTTATTTCCATCTGATCAGAAAAAGCTCCAGTCACCGGTCGAGCGCGTCGCAGGCTTGGTGGTTTCTCGTCAGGCTATGCTGTCACTCTATCATAGCGCGATGAGGGTACCGCAGACCTTCTACCGCCGAACAGATAATCCAGCGAAACCGCTCCAGCACCACGAAGCACGAGATAAACCAACAAAAAGACCCAGAGGGCGCGCTGGTCTGAAATAACTGAGTCTGACAGGCGATCGAACCAGGCACCGATGGTTTTCTCGTCAGCACCATGAAAGGCGATATCGACGTAGCTTTGCACCAACACAAAGCCAATCATCCCCAAGGCTGCAATCCGGGTGAACAGGCCGATAACGATCAGGATCGGCAAGATGATCTCGCCATAGGTGCCGGCCATGACGATCAGCTTGTAGGGAAAGACGGGAACCTGGGAAACATCGAATTCATAACGTTCAACAACGGATGGCAAGATCTGGAAATAGGCATTGTCGGTAACGGTGAGAAAACCAAACGCGCCTTCGCCGATTTTGGTCATGGCCGAATTGAAGAAATACACGAACAACACGGCGGCGAATACCAGACGAGCGAAGAGGCCGAGAAACCAATCTTGCAGTCCATTTTGTAAACCACCAAAGACCTTGTCATGTAAATTGGGAATGAAGCTGAACATCGATCCGTTTCCTTAACTCTTGAATGTTCTCATTCGATGGTGACCACCACCCCTATCTCGAAAAGCCCTTGAAGGTGGGGCACCAAGTCGAATTTTTCCGTCGTCTTCGCTACCATCGACGCAGCCTGTTCGAGCGTGGCGCCATCTTTTAACGCGTTCATCAGGGAAAAACCACCGGCAGGAAGCAACCGTGTATCGACCTCCATTTTCGGTCGAATAACCACCGCTTCTTCTGGCCTTGTCATCTCTACATCATCGGAGCTGCCGCGGTCCGTGCTCGCCGCCCAAAGGGACACGACCGGCCAACGTGATCTGATGAGCGAAAACGAGGGATGAAGGATGAAGGTCGCCTGCCCTACTTTGTCCTCTGGCAGTTTGCCTAAGGCTTCGATCGCAAGTGGCACCTGATCGGCCGCGTGATAGGCCTCTAAGCGCGCCCATTCTAAGCGTGCGACATCGCCAAGATAGGGCACGGAGGCCGCCGGCGGAAAGCTGTCGAGAAAGTCGCCGAAGGTCTTGCCATAACGAAACAAAAGCGGCGATGTCGGCGGTTCGTCGTCCAGATAAGCGCGGGAAGTCGCGCTGAAGAATTTCTCGCCGACCAGCCGCTCGACTGCGGGAAACGTCGCGCGCAGCCCTTCGATCATGCCGACGACGACATTGTTTCGATAAACATCGAAGCGACGATTCGGCGGCTGCCCCTTAGACTTTGCCAATGCATCCGGGGCGGCTCGGTCCGGATGCTTCAGGGCATCGATGAAGCCGTGTTGTGTGTCAAAAAGCGAGCGCATCAACTTTATATTTGGGCTTCCTGTTGCAGCACTTGATCAGCGCGCAGAGCTTCGGCGAAAAGGACATCCCAGGCCGGGACATCATTGTCCCACTCGACCAGGGTCGGTCGCTGGTCGCTGCTCTTGATTACACGCGCATAGAGTGACCAGACCGGATCGATGATCTCCCGATCATGAGCATCAATCAAAAGACGGTCGCCTTGGTCGTCTTGATCTTCCGCATGACCACCGAGATGGATTTCGCCGACTAGGTCCAAGGGGAAATTGTCGATGTAGTGTTCCGGCGAAAAGCCGTGATTGACCGCCGAGACGAAGACATTGTTGACATCCAACAGGAGCCCACAGCCTGATTTGTCAACAACAGCTTGCAGGAATGCGATCTCGCTCATCGTACTGTCTTCGAAGGTCACATAGGTGGACGGATTCTCGAGCAGCATCTGCCGTCCAAGCACATCCTGTACCTCGCCGACATGGCCAGCGACCCTTTGCACGGTCTCCTCGGTGTAGGGAACCGGCAGCAGGTCGTTGAAGTAGACACCTTCGTGGGTAGACCAGGCAAGATGCTCGCTGAACAGGCCCGGCTTGTAGCGCTCGTTCAACAGCTTCAAGCGCTCCAAGTGATCCTTATCCAGCGGCTCATCCGAGCCGATCGAGAGCCCGACCCCATGTAACGAGATGGGGTAGAGCTCTCGGATCTGCTCAAGAAAGTGATGAGGTGGGCCACCGGCGCCCATGTAGTTTTCGGCATGGATCTCGAACCAGCCAATATTCGGCTTGGTCGCCAAAATCGGCTGGTAATGCTCCGCCTTCAAGCCTACGCCGGCTTTGGCCGGAATGTTCTCGGGACGGGGCATTGATCTTACCTTCAACGACAGGGAACGTGGCTGTCACTTGACCTAGAAAAATCAGCCGGTCGGCAAATCACGCTCTAAAGCTTCGAGCGACCCTTTGCGACCTTCAGGCAGTTCGTATTCGGCAGTCTGTCCGTCGGTACCGTATTTCTCGCAGTCACCGCCGGGGACTAAGGTCCAGGCATTGCCCTGGTAGTCGATGGTCGACGTGCCGGCACATGTGGTGCCCGGGCCAGCCGCGCAGTCATTTTGGCCGGCGAGCGAGATGCCGTAGCATTTTTCCTTGGCTTGCGCCTCGGCGGGCTGAGAGCCGCCGGTCGAGAGCGCAACTGCGACGGCGCCTGCCACCATCGCCGAGGTTAGAAGCGTGGTCTTGGAACTCATTGTCATCTCCATGATCGACAAGCTAGAAGGCGCGACCGGCGATGATGACCGATCGCGCTATCAGTTATAGATTGACTTGGCCAAAGGTTAAGAGCCCTCAACCACCAACCGGTGCGTTTTGGGTATAGGTGCTGTCGTTAGCCTTAATGGTCTTCCAGCTCTTGGCGGATGCAGCTTGATCCTCCAGGCTGGTCCAATTGCCTTCAGCCGTGCTGATCTGGCCTGGAATATCTTCTTCCCAGAAACCGACGACCGGTGGGTTGATGTTCAGATAGAGCTTGCCGTCAACGATGCGCCAAAGATTGGGATTGCCGGGGACCTTGCCGCCCTGGGCAACGCCATAGGCGCAGTGGCCATCATATTGCGGCGCATATTTGGCGGGATCAGCTAAAAACGTGTCGCGGTTGGCTTCGGATGCAAACGCCCAAGTGGAGCCGTTATACTCCGCCGTAATGTCCGTACGGCCAGGCACCGCTTCCGGCTGACTTTGGCCGACCGGGGACTGTTCGAGCTCATGATACGCAACGGCATCATAACCGCTGATCGCAAACTTGCTTTCGTCGACGTATTGAGGGCCAGCATAAGCAGCGCCAGCAAACATCACCGTTGCCGCCGCCGAAACCAGAGTTAGGTAGCGCAAATTGGGTTCCTCCAGGTATGGCTTGTTCGATAACGATGCATCCCACCATCTGCGAAAAAATGCAATTCGCAGTTTCACACGACAGCGTGAAGTCGGCGCGAGCGAACGACGACATGTTCGAGAACCTTTGCAGGATCTAGCTCATCAATATCGTTAGCGTTCAACTTGTTAACGTTCACTCAGGACCAATGACGACTTTTCTTCCGAAATCACGATGCGGCCTGCTTCAGCAAGCCAACTCACGGCATCGATCAGGGTCTTGAGAAGCGGTGTTTCGGGAAAATTGAGGGCCGAGCGCGCAAGGTGGTTGTCAAAACTCACCCGCTTTAGCCCCATGCGCGTTCCCGCAAGAGGTGCCTTCGGTGCCCTTTTGCTGACGCATGTGGACCAGGCCTCATTGGCGGCACTTGCAATCAATGCCACCGCTTTGGGAATGCGCCAGCTCGGCATCACTGACCCGGTGAGGTTTTCTAGGTGATGCAGAAACGTCTCCATGGCGACGCTGTGCTGGTTCAAAATGAAACGCTGCCCAGATCGGCCACGCTCGCAGGCGAGCACATGACCTGCTGCCACATCGCGCACATCGACGATATTGAGCAGGCAATCGATGAATGCCGGGGCCTCGCCATTCATGAAATCGCGCAGCATGCGGGTCGGCGGTGTCATATGACGATCACCAGGACCAAGAGGCAATGTCGGCAATACAACGACAACCTCCAGACGATCAGTATAGCTCATCGCCAATCGCTCGGCGCGCCATTTTGATCGGGCATAATGGCCAAAGAGATGATCTTCGCGCGTTTCTCCTCGCTCATCGATGACGACCCGGCCATCACCGAGATGTCGGCCGTTCAGAATGCTGGAGCTTGAGGTATGCACAATCCGTTCGGCGCCGGCATGTAGGGCCGCCTCAAAAACGGTTCGGGTGCCGTTGACGTTGACCTCTTGATAGGCGGCTGGGTCAGGGGTCCAAAGATGGGGTATGGCAGCGGTATGATAGACATGACGTGCGCCATCCATCACGTCTCGGATCAGGCTTTGATCGTTGATCGATCCCTGGATGAAGGTGGCACCTTTTGCGAGATACGGCGGTGGCACGAGATCTAGAATTCGGACCGTCTCACCTCGCGCCAAGAGTTGATCGACCAGATGCTGGCCGATGAAACCGCTGCCGCCGGTAACGACACTGATCGTCAAAGCACCACCTGCCGGCAGGGCCGCCCCTGATCAAGGCTCGAGGACAGGGACGCTGATGCGGGTTGATGCTGAACGATAAGAAAAGGCTTCAGATGTCGTTTCATGAAAAAGAACATCTTCCGTCATGAAAAAAATCTCAAGGGGCATCAACATGGGATGGTCGCGATCCGCGTTCGCGGCCGGCATGGCGTCACATTTTTGTCTCGCTCTTGAATGGTCACCCCCTGGCGCCCACACCATTCCACCGCCTCGACGACTTGATAGTGGTATGACCACATCATTTGTGTCCCTCGGTGATCGCTAAGGCCGTCGGTACGCGGGCAAATCCTAGGAATCCCGGAAGTACCTTTTGCATCGATCAATCCCTTAGCATCAGCAAGTTTCAAAAGGCAGGTGCCACATAACCGAGCCGGTCGAGAAAAGGGGCCAATGGTCCCTCGACCAAGACTCGATCGGCCGGGGTGACCTCCAAGGCCGTCTTTTGAAAACCGGTGATCTGCTGAAGATAGGCTTGGATCAAGGGTTCGATGGCAGCAACGTCGCCCAACTCCAATTGCCCATAGATTCTTTTGATCTCCATCAATGGGTTAATCTCCAGGTCTTCATAACGAACCTGGATGAAACGGTTGTTCGGCAAGTTCTGCCGATCATTCTCCAGCTGATCCATCATGCGCGTATAGCCATCCAGCGCGAAAAGATCGAGATCCAGATGATCGAAAGCCTGCCAAGCGAATTGCTTGACAAGGGCCCGGTAAAAACGCCGGGTCGAGCGTATCACGTCATAGGGGTTGCGATAGATATGGATGAACCCTGCCTCCGGATAAAGGGCACGCAAGAGCGGTATCCGGGTTGTGTAGGTGGGATTCTTAATGATCACGCGCTGGCCGTGATCAAGCCAGCATTTCTCGACAAAGTGCGTGAAGGCTGCTTTCCAGGCGTCGATCTCACCCGCCGAGCAGCCATCGAGGAACATGCCACGGCCAAAATGCTCCTCGAAGCGCTTGGGAAAATAGATGCCGTGATAGAAGGAGATCGGATTCACGGAGCCAAGCGGAATTTCGTCCTCCTGCGGCGAGTTCTCCCGTACCGCCACCTGATCGACATAGCGTGTATTCGGCAACATGTTGATCAGCCACGGCTTGAGCCAGCGCCCAAGTGTCAAAAACTCATGGGGCATGCCCGCCGCGATCGGTGACACATAACCGAATTCGGCCCGGGTCAAGAGATTGTAGAGATGGGTGGTGCCGCTACGCCAATGGCCGATGATAAAGATCGGTGCCGGCATGGGTTCCATTTGACGCTTTTGCCAAGCGACCCAGCCGCGTTCGCCCAGCCTGATCGGCAGGCGGCCGAGAGCTGAGAAACCTGCAGCCAAGACCATGGGCAGGGCAGATTTTGAAACCAATCCATTTTGCGAGAGCAAACGCGTCAGGCAACGAAGGTCTGCGCCCAGAAGGGGATGCATAAGTGTTCTATCCCTGCGGGTTGATCACCCCTTGGCGATCAAGAAAGTCGGCATGGCCAAACTAACGCCCCGTCGCGGCACTGCAAGCATCACCACGCAGTCTAAAGCTTCACCCTTCACGCGCTAACAAAGTGAGGTTACATGCCCCAATACATCACTCAGCAATACGAAGGTTGCTCAGCTCGTTTGCGATCTCGACGAACACCTGCTGAAGATCACCGTTGCTCGGGCTGTCGAAATAGTGATCCGGGCTGGTCGCACAATCTTCGTAGAGGCTCCGGGTCGAACTGTCATTGAGGCGAAAGGTGATCGAATAGAGCAGGATGTCTTCGCTCTTCATCGCGTTGCAGAGTTCAAGCATCCGATCGTTGATCTCGTTCTTGGCACCGTTATTACTTGACGTGCCAAGTCGTTTTTCGTTGAGCCGGCCGTAGGCTGTGTAGTCGGCACCTGGCCAATCAGCCTTGAAATCGTCGTCATGGCTTCCCGGGTATTTGTTGTTGCCCGGCAGGCCGGAAAAGTGATCTTCACCATCGACCGTCCATTTAGCACCTGGCCAGTCATACCATTGATTGACCCCATCTGTGAGCAGTATGACGACCTTCTGCATGCTTGGCGTCTCATAAGCGAGCGGTAACTCTTCGGGGCTATCCCCTCCCCAGACGCCGCGCCATTTCGGCGAGATGGTGCGCCATCCCCAGGCTAAGCCGAGATTGGCCATGGTGCCGCCGCGATGCCAGGGTAGCATCTCATCGATGCCATCCAGAATTGTGGTTTTCTCCGCAACCAAAGGCGTAATCGCCGGGCCGCAGCCGAGATTGGGGCCGGTGCCGTTGTTCTGATCGTTATTCGCTTCCTTCAGAGCCGATTGCGCGCCGTTTGGGTCCCAGTTGTTGTCGCCGTTCAGGAATTCGCCCCAGGTCGAGGGATCATCCTCATCATAGACCTCGGCATCGGGGTCGTAGTCCGGATTTTGGAAGGCATTTAACGTTGTGCGCCAGAGATGCGGGTACCAAGCTTCAGCCCCCCAAAGGTCGTCGTTGCTGTCATAGGGATAGTTTCTGGCCTCAACACAGCCTTTCCAAGTGGTCGGCTGAAAGTGATTGGGATGATAGCCGAAACGATCGCTACTGTCGGGATCGGCAGCAAGCCAGGCAGCATCAGTATCGAAACTTTCCTGAACAAGCCAATCGGTGTGATCAGACCCGATATTCACCGTTGCCGCATAGGGAACCAGGCTCACCCAGAAGTTCGGCACGGTCTCTCGATCGCCATAGAGAATGTCCACGAGCTCGGTTGCCGCATCCTTCATCGCATCCATTTTGCCGGAGCTGCGCATGGAGCCGGTATTGTCCATCACCAGTGCCAGCTCCATGCCACGCATCTCGCGCTGAATGACCGTACGGGTTGCGACCGTGACTGTGTCGACGCCAGCAACGGTCATGAAATGCGTCGGCATGATCGCTTCGGCTTCGATGGTGATGGTATTGTCACTGTCATTAAAGGTGACCGTCGGTCCGTTATTGGCCAACACAGCACCCATAAAGCCGTCGGGAAAATTCGCCTCGAAGAACATCTCGATATCGTCTTCGCGGCGATCGCTGTCAAAGGCGCGCCCGCCGGCAAGGCCGGCCGCATCGATGGCATAGGAAAGCTTCGATTTCAAAAGATAGCCCCGGCCCAAATCAATCGCTAAAGCAAGACCGGCAAACAGCGGCATGACCGCAAGGGCGATCATAGCAACAACGGCGCCGCGCTGATCTGCGCCAAATCGGCCGACATAGCAGGAGAGTGTTTTGGACAGCCGAGACGGCATCGTGGAACGATGTTTGGTGATCATGACGATGGGCTCCGACAGGGCGATTTTTTTGGCCGGCGACACGGATCAAGCGATGCTGATCGGCCAACCTTGGAATAAATCCTAATATTGAACGCTTAAAAAAAGATGAAGACTTAAATGTTTATAAGTAATATATATTCAGAAGATTTTTTCATATAATTACAATATTAAAAATACAAATGATTTCAAAACAAAAACCATTCAATAACTAGAATGAAATTGATCCGCTTTATTGTGTAATCTCCCGGCTGCCAGCCTGGCGAAACGAATCAGCATCGCTTTTCGCCTTGCTGCACCAAGGGCGCGGATGGTTGCCGGTCGCAGAATCTCAGCGCCATATCTATCCGCGATCATCAGCCCCTCGTCCTCGGGTAGCACGTCGTTCGGAAAGTCATCGTTCACCGCGAAATAGAAGAGATCACAATAATCGAGATAATGGTGCCATTTATGATCGGATCGAAAATCGGCCAGGCTCGACTTGATCTCCACAATCGTGATCTTGCCAGCTTTGTCGATGGCGACAAGATCGGCGCGCCTGGAATTGGCGAGCGGCAATTCAGTCAAGACGCCGTGATCGGCATCATGAAGAGCTCTGGCCACGCCGCTGGCAATCTCTGCGGCCGGGTCTGACTGCAGAGTAGGCTCTTGATCATCGGGGAAGCATGCCATTGGTTAGCCTACCGTCAATTCCGAGAAAATGACCCTATTTGCGCTCCTAATCGGGCTGGATTGACGAATGTTTAACCCTGCTCAACTAGAATAACGACCTCTTTTCTGCGCCGCCCTCGTTAGGAAGTTGACCATGGCTTTGTCTGAGCATCGTGGTGCCGGTCTGATGACGGAACCCAGTTCCAACCGTTTTCACCAAAGTATCATGGGCAAGGCCACCTCTATGGTTATCTTGCAGACTTTATGCATGTCGCCATCGTACTCAACCAGGGCAATTTTTGATCATCCGGAACCAACCAGCCCCTTTCCGCTGGGCTTCGGTGACAAGACGATGACCTCCCTTGTAGACAGGCTCTAAAACGTGGCCAAGAGCGAGATGACACCGCAAGCTAACCTCAACGCCATCCCTATGGACGGCCCCCAGATCGAGATGGCAACCGGCCTTTCACTCGGGGATATCGAAGCGCTAAAAAACGACGGCAGCGAGGCGACGAGGGCTCGCATTGCTGCCAAGTTCGCAGCCCAATACGACCAGATTCATCATGGCAAGACCCATCAACTGACCGATGACATTCTTAATCTCTTTGCGCGGGATCAATCAAAAACCGTGCGATTGAAATTCGTCGAGAAGATCAAGTCGAGTGACTATCTGCCGGCAACCATCGCCAACCACCTTGCCCGTGATGATCTTGAAATCGCCGAGCAAATTCTTAGCGAATGCCCGATCCTGAGCGATCAAGACCTTGAAAGCATCCTTCAGGAAATGCCGGAGAGCTACGCGATGCCGATTGCGGGCCGGCGCCCATTGAGCGCGGCTGTTTCCACCGCCTTGATCGAGCATCGAGGCACCCTAAGGGTCGTCTGCCGCCTGATCGACAATCGCGCCGCGGAACTCTCCGAGACAAGCTTGACCTGGATCTTCGAATGGAGCCTGACCAACCCGCGGATCGCCACGTGCCTAAAGCGACGGCCTCACCTACCATTCGCGATGATGAAACAGCAGGTGACCGCGCTTGGCGAGGAGCTGAAATGGGATGCGATCAGCCGCCAGTCCATGACAAAAGGCGAAGCTGTCCAACTAAAGGGGCAAATGCGCGGCGCGACACGCAATCAATTTCGGCGCGACGGCACGCGACACAACCAGATCCTGCACGATCTTCGACTTCGTTATGAGCGAGGCGAGCTGAACCCCATCGACATTATCGGTTTTCTCAGAGATCAAAATATCAATCGGGTAGAGCTTTCCCTTGCCGTCGTGACGAGGCTTGAACTCAGGCAGATCCGCAATCTCCTCTATGGTGTTGACAAGCGTGGGCTGATCGCTCTCTGCTTGAGAGCCGGGTTCAGCACGTCGGAATATCTCGCCTTTCGCATCGCGCTCGGCCTGGTTGAAGTAGGATCCTCGGCCGATCGCAAGCAGGTCACTTATGGCGCGGCGACGGTCGAATTCGCCAAAGAACAATACGACGCCATGCGCGACCAACCAGATCAGATCAGCGTTTGGTTTTAGTGGAATGTCCCCATCATGGACTTGTTAGGAAAGGCCTACGAAACACAATGCGACTGCCTGTTAAGGCTTGATTATTGAGCCAGATACCGAGAGAGATGAATGTTGCGAGAATTCTAACAGATCACATCATCTTATCACTGTAACATATTATAGATTTGTCTTTTTACGCCAACGATCGCTCATCGACTCGCATAAGGCTCGGAAAACACCAAATTTCTCAGCATTATATGTTTGATGACGATACAGTCTCAAGCAGCTGTTGATCCAACTCTTCATCAAGCCGAATCGACCGGTTCTTAAGGGTACCAATGCGGCCGCGGACCACCTTCGACTTTTCTCCACGATTTCCACCGCCTGTGGATAAAATAATAGGCGAATGTCATGAGATTGTTGTGATAGCTTGCCTAACCTCACAGCAATGAGCGCATCATGACCGGCACCGATCTTGTCGAAGCGGAACAGACCGCAACGCAGCTCCCCGCAGGCTTTCGCAGCCAGCCTCATAATATTGAGGCGGAGCAGGCGCTCTTGGGCGCCATCCTGATCAATAACGAGGCCTATCATAGGATCTCCGAATATCTGCGTCCCGACCATTTCTACGAGCCTGTCCATCGACGTATTTTCGAAGCCATCACCCGCTTAATCGAAGGTGGACGCTTGGCTGATCATGTGACCTTGAAGGTTGCCTTTGACGAAGATGAGGCGCTGCGCGATCTGGATGGTGCGCGCTATCTCGCCGGCCTAGCGCGGGCAGCCGAGACGATCTTGAACGCCGAGGATTATGGCCGGCTGCTCCACGATCTGGCGATGAAGCGCGGCCTGATCCATGTTGGCGAGGAGGTGGTCAACCAGGCCTTCGATCCGACCTTGCCCGAAAGCGGCAAGGATCTGATCGAGAGTGCTGAACAACAGCTCTTCATGCTGGCCCAGGAAGGTGAAGTAGAAGGCGGGTTTAAAGGCTTTTCCAATGTGTTGACCAGCACGGTCACCATGATCGAGTCTGCTTTTCTTCAGAGCGAGCAGATCACCGGCGTGCCCACCGGCCTCGATGCCATGGATGAACGCCTGAGCGGCCTACAGCCTTCGGATCTGATCATCCTCGCCGCCAGGCCCAGCATGGGAAAGACAGCCCTTGCCATCAACATGGCCGCCAATGCTGCCGCACGTCAGGCGGTCGGTCGGTATAAGGAAAACTTGCAAAGTGAGAATTACGCTGTTGCGATCTTCTCCCTCGAAATGTCCGCCGAGCAGCTGGCCATGCGGCTGTTGTCGACCGAGGCCAGGATAGGCGGTGATGATCTACGCCGCGGCAAGCTGGGCGACGACGACTTCAAGAAAGTCGTGCATGCAAGCCAATCCCTCGCCTCCCGACCGCTGTTCATCGACGACACCCCCGCCCTCTCCGTGGCCGCATTGCGCACCCGCGCTCGAAGACTGATGCGCCGCCATGGATTATCGTTGATCGTGGTGGATTATCTCCAGCTCCTGCGCGCGGTCACCACGGCGGGCCAGGGCAATCGCGTTCAGGAAATTTCGGAAATAACCCAGAGCCTCAAGGCCATTGCCAAGGAACTTAACGTGCCGGTCCTGGCTCTCTCGCAGCTTTCCCGTGCGGTCGAGCAGCGCGAGGACAAACGCCCACAGCTCTCGGATCTGCGCGAATCCGGCTCGATCGAGCAGGATGCGGATGTCGTGATGTTCATCTATCGGGACGAATACTACCTGGCCCGTGCCGAACCCAAGCCTGGCCCCAATCAGTCCAGCGAGAAGTTCACCGAAGCTTATGAAAACTGGCAACGACGCCTGGAAGAAGCCCATAATGTCGCTGATGTGATCATCGCCAAGCAGCGAAACGGTCCGATCGGCAATTTTCAGCTGGTCTTCAACGGCGAATTTTCTGAGTTTTGCAATATGGAATATCGAGAGAACCTCAATGATGGGCGCTGAAGAAAGTGCGCGGGGCGTCCTAACCATCAACCTTGATGCGCTCGGCAGCAATTATCGTCGGCTCAAACAGCTAGCCGGGCCAAGCGAAGTCGGCGGTGTGGTGAAAGCCAATGGCTATGGCTTGGGCGTGAAGGAGGTCGGCTCCTGCTTGTATGCCGCGGGATGTCGCTCCTTCTTCGTCGCCCATCCGAACGAAGGTGTTGCCCTTCGTGCCACGCTTAGGGATGCGGCAATCTATGTCCTCCATGGCTTGGCGCCGGGCACGGAGAAGGACATCGCGGATGCAAAGCTCATCCCTGTGCTCAATCATCCAGGCGAGCTTGCGCGATATGCCGCCTTCGCGCTGACCCGCGATCAAAAGCTACCCGCAGCTTTGCAGATTGACACCGGCATGTGCAGGCTCGGATTTTCACCGGCAGAAATCGGCCAGCTTGACCGGGACGATCTGGATCCAATTGATCTTCGTCTGGTGATCAGTCATCTGATCTCGGCGGAAGAGGCTGACAATCCGCTGAATGTCGTCCAGCGCTGCCGCTTCGAACAACAACGAGAAGGCCTCGAAGGTACAAAGGCAAGCCTCGCCAATTCCTCTGGCATGTTCTTAGGCACCGACTTTCATTACGATCTCTGTCGACCAGGTGTTGCTCTCTATGGCGTCAACCCAACACCCGGTAAGCCCAATCCGATGCTGCCCGTGGTCACCTTGCGCGCACCTGTCCTGCAGGTCCACGAGATCGATCAACCCGGCACCGTCGGTTATGGCGCTACCTATGATGTCGCTGGAGGTAGCCGTATCGCGACCGTGCCGATTGGCTATGCGGATGGCTATCAACGAGCTGCGGGTGAGAAGGCCACCGCGCGCATCGCCGGCGAAATCGTGCCAATTGCCGGGCGCGTTTCCATGGACCTGATTAGCCTGGATATTTCAACCTTGCCTCAAGATAGCGTTCATCCCGGCTGTATGGTGGATCTGATCTGGGGCAGTGACGGGGTCGATCGAATGGCCGATGCTTCCGGCACAATCGGCTATGAAGTGTTGACACGACTTGGCACGAGGTATGCGAGGCACTATACCCGGTCCGGACCTTAGGGCTATCACCTTCGAAACGCCGACTTTTGTTCGAAGCAATGCCCCCCCAACCGATGACACGCGCAAAGGACCGGCGCCATATGAATCCGTTAGCCCTCATCGGCCGTTCTTTCCTAGGCCTGCTGTTCAGCGTCGGCGACCTTACGCTGTTTGCCAGCCGCACCATCTTCCAGGGCATGACCGGCCCTTACTATCCACGCGCCATTCTCCGTCAGATGGTCGATATCGGTTATTATTCGCTGCCCGTCGTCGGCCTGACCGCAATCTTCACTGGCATGGTGCTCGCCTTGCAAAGCTATACGGGCTTTTCCCGCTTCGAGGCGGAGAGCGCTGTCGCCACCGTCGTCGTGCTCTCTGTAACCCGGGAACTTGGCCCTGTCCTCGCAGGCCTGATGGTCGCGGGACGGGTTGGAGCCTCGATGGCAGCCGAACTCGGCACTATGCGAGTGACCGAGCAGATCGATGCGCTCACCACGCTCTCCACCAGCCCGTTTAAATATCTGGTCTGGCCGCGGGTGATCGCCGGCTTGCTGATGCTCCCACTCCTGGTGTTAATCGCCGATATCATCGGCGTGCTCGGCGGTTTCTTGGTGGGCGTCTACAAGCTCGGCTTCGGCGCGCAGGAATATCTCAACAGCACCTTCGATTTCCTGGAGACGGGCGATGTCATTTCCGGCCTGATCAAAGCCGCTTTCTTCGGCTTCATCGTCGCCCTGATGGGTTGCTATCAAGGCTATCACTCCAGGGGTGGCGCGCAAGGCGTCGGTGCTGCAACCACCAAAGCCGTGGTCTCCGCCTCGATCCTAATCCTGACCGCCAATTACGTTCTTACGGAGGTGTTCTTCAGCTGATGAGCGACGCACCCAAGATCAAGATCCGCGGTCTCACCAAGAGCTTCGGATCGAAACACATCCTACGCGGTATCGACCTCGATGTCGGGGTCGGCGAATCGGTTGTCGTGATCGGCGGCTCCGGCACTGGCAAATCGGTCCTGTTGAAATGCATCCTTGGCATTCTCGAGCCGGACAGCGGCAGTATCGAAATTGACGGCCAGGAGGTCACTACCCTCTCCCGCGGCGAGCGGGAAAAGGTCATGCACAAATTCGGTATGCTGTTCCAGGGTGCAGCTTTGTTCGACAGTCTACCAGTCTGGGAGAACGTGTCTTTCGGTCTGATCCAAGTGCAACGCATAGCGCGCGACGAGGCTAAGAAGAGGGCGATCGAGACGCTCGCCCAAGTTGGTCTCGGCGCCGATGTCGCCGACCTCTCACCGTCTGAACTTTCAGGCGGCATGCAAAAGCGCGTCGGTCTCGCCCGCGCGATCGCCACACGCCCGGAGATCATCTTCTTCGATGAGCCGACCACCGGTCTCGACCCCATCATGGCAGATGTCATCAACGATTTGATCGCCCACAATGTGCGTGGCCTGGGCGCCAGTGCTATTTCCATCACCCACGATATGGCAAGTGCGCGAAAAATCGCCGACCGCGTCACCATGCTCTACAAGGGTGAACTGGTCTGGGACGGCAACGTCGCCGAGATCGACAGCAGCGACAATGCATACGTCGATCAATTCATTCACGGCCGCGCCGAAGGCCCCATCGAACTCGACGTCCGCGTCGCCTGACGGCGCCGCTGTCAGGCTTACTTA
>JBOEHJ010000038.1:0-49986 GCA_050633905.1 Geminicoccales bacterium | reverse complement strand
CCCAAGGTTTTGGTTCGACGACCGTTCGTGGGTGATACCCGCCAAGCACCGTTCTATATGTGTTGCCTGAGCTTTCTTCTGCTGGATTGACTGGCTGCCGTTCAGCCAAAAAGTCTTCCGGCGCAAGATCACTGGTGTTGGCACATCCTGCCAACGCGAGAGGGACAATCCCCATCAATATAATTCTTCTCATGTCCTGTTTGCCTCTACGACGTCCGTGCTCATTGGTGTTTGTTGCGAGTCTGGACGCACCCTGTGGGTTACCGCCTGATCAAAGGAGATTCAAAATCGTCAAACCTGGAAGAGTCGCGAATCGAAAACAGACAGGCTGTATTTCAAACAGACCTCGGACGTACTTCGGGCTTGAAAATGTTTAGGAGGTGGTATTGGGAGGAGGCGTGGGCAGGCCGATCGCCAGGCCGCTTAAAGGGTCCACAAGAACAAAACTGTAACCCTTGGCTGTTTTAGAGCCGGACAACTTGAGTTCGGCAAGACCATTATCAACTGAGCAAGTTGCTTCACAGCAGAGTTCATGTTTTGAATGATGTTGCTTGTCTGGTGATTTTCCAGGGGCATCCGCTGTCTCGCCATGGTCGTGGCTGGCATGCACATTAGCCATTTCGCCATGCACCATTTCGGAAGCGGTAGAGCCGTGGGACGGCATTTCAGCCATTGCAGAATGGGCAACAGCCGGGACGCTCTGAGACAAAACCCAAAGCGCCACAAAGAAAATACGGATGAAATTTCCCACACTCATCCTAGAACGCTAGCAAAGTGGAATATCGTGCGCAATTGAAATCTACTGCATATCCCGCACAAAAATGTGAGGCAGTTAATGAAGTGTAATTTACGCATTTTAACCTTCGAGTAGGGGGAATGTTTAGAATTTATATTGTGGCTTATAGAATTTGAATTTAAATTGTTCCGCAGCCGCCGATATAAAATGGTGAGCTAGAAAAGATGAGAACCCTTACCAGGTCAGTGTGTGAAAACTCACCATTCGTGGAATATAGACGTCACTTTGAACACTCCTGATTGCCTTTCAAAGCAGTTAAGCAATCAGAAATTCAGCGTGCACTCCGAGATCTTGCGCCTGTTTCCTCATTTCTGCTTCGTACAGAACATTTGTGATAATTATTTTGTGCGGCTGATACTCGGCGAGAAATTCCGGAGGAACAATACGCTGTCCAGTGCCAGGTACAAACTTCCCTTGTTTGTCCGGGTTGATCTCCACGACATACCGTATGCTGTCGGCACCGGGCAACGAGTTCAGGAATGTTATGCCCTTCCCA
The DNA here is from genome assembly GCA_050633905.1 of Geminicoccales bacterium. GTDB lineage: Bacteria > Pseudomonadota > Alphaproteobacteria > Geminicoccales > Geminicoccaceae > JANQPX01. Next base: position 48,694 of record JBOEHJ010000038.1, on the reverse strand, counting down.
CCACTGCCCCACACCACAACGCGCTCGTCATTTCTGCAATACTGAGAGAGGCGGTCGCTCCACAAGTGGAGCCTGTCCGAAAACGCCTGATTAAATGACAACAGCAAATCTGGCATATTCGCCCTTACCTCATTAGCAGGCTTTTTAAGTGCTGGTTTTGACGGGCTTGCCTCAACGAACAGATACTGATCTCCTTCGTAGCAGGTCGCTATCTGTTCGACCGAAAAACCGTGGCGCAGAAAGACCTTTTTCAGACTGTCCATGCCAAAGTAATTGCATTGCTCATAATGTACGCTCCAAACCTCCTGCTCCTGAAATGCGCGCCACGCGTTGAACACTTCAAAATAGACCGAGGCATTATGATGAGAGGTCAGCGCTCGCACTGCGGCGAGGAACGGAGCAGGTCGCGGGATATCTTCGAAGACCGAAAGGCAACACACGAAGTCTGCAGCATGATCTTGATGTGCGGCGCCGAAGTAGTCACGAATAAGCCGAAGCGAACCTTGTTCAATCGCTTGTGCTCCCTCCACTGCCACCGTTGGATCGATGCCAATGCAATCGTTTTTTCCAAGCGCAGCTAATGTACGGAGAAAGAAGGCATCGCCGCAGCCAATTTCGACGACGCGCTTTCCATTGAGTTCAAAGCGATCTATCAAGCGTTCAGCTACTCCGCTGATGAACTTACGGAACGTCGCAGAGTGGTGTAACGCAACCTCGTAACCTGGTTCAAATAGGTTCTTAGAGGTATCAAATTCACGATTGTGAACGAACCCACAGGACATGCAGTAGGCGAGCGTTATATTCCCGCGGGGCGCACTCTGAGCGTCTAGGTAGGTATCGTAGAAAACGCCGACATTCACTGGCTGGTTGTCCACACTGAAAAAATCAACAGTTTCTGAGCCGAGGCAGGCAGGGCAACCTGCTTTCGTTGGCCGGGCGCTTGCGGACTTCTGTTTCAAGTTCTGTAACATGAGTAACTCCGTTTGCTGGAAGCCGCTCGGCCGTATTGAGCTCGAACTGCACACAGTCCTGTGACCCAGCAAGAATTATGCCCAATCGAGGGAGAGACGACATACGCACGTCCCAAGTGAAGGTCAGGTCAGCATCTGAGAATCGAATGTTTGCCGCAGTTGAGTTGGCCGATTTATTGACTGCGAACTAGGAGTCGAGCGAAGTCGCCGACACGTCTTTTAGCGAATTCACAACTATTTCTTTTGTCCCCTTGACCCTCCACCTACAAGAACGTCTATATTCCCATAGAAGCGGAGAACAACACTAGTCGCCCAACGATTGCGCTAGTTTCTGTCCTAAATTGAAAATGGCCCAATTAGCCAATTTACCGCAAGTTTTCTGCTGTTGATCTGAATCAAGGTCGCGAAGTTGATCCTTTGTATATGGTTAACAAGCACAGGCAGGACGCTACTCAAATGGCCCACACTCAGAAGCAGCGACTTCCTAAAGGAGAAGCATCACAAAATTGGGTGATACGCGTCGTTCTGGTTTGGGTGTTGTGCATTGCATTGGTGTTTCCAATAGGCGTAGGAAATGCAGCGATGTTTCACGATGTTGCGCCACTCCAGCTTACATCTGTTGACCACATTGACGAAGGCTTTGCCCACGACGCCGGGACCAAAATGGTCACTCATTGCGGTCAGCACGGGTCATGCGGCTCCACAATGCTCATTGTTCGCCCGTTGAACTTCTCCGCTGGGAAATCCCCAGCCATATTTCCGGTGCCTGGAGCCAAAGCCCTGAGCTGGATTTCTGGCCCTCCGGGACATCCCCCCAAAGCAACCACCATCACCTGACGCGTCTTCAGACATCGTAATCGCGAATTTACATTTCGCTGATCGCGGATCGATTGAGGCGACGCGGGCGCTAGTTCCTAGAATCATTGAAGATGAACTGCGCCCTCCCTCAATCAGTTGAATCCCTGATGCGATAGCGGTGCTGAATGCCACCCGACGCGAAGGTTGAAGCCCCCCGAACAGCATCCGCACTGGCCGAGTATCGACCCAGCACGGAAGCATCTCAAAATCGACCGGAGAAAAACTATGTCTGAAATTCTGCAAACTGGACTTCCAGTCAGAGCGGCGAAAAACATGTCCTACAATTCAAACGGACACCGCATTCCGATTGTTGCGCTAGGAATGGGTCTAAGCCTGCTGTTCGCAGTTACGTTCGTTGTGTGTGTTGTTTTCGATCTCCTGTTCCCCGCCATGGCGATGCACGAGGTATGGCTTCCGCTTCTGCCTGGAGTTACTTGGCTAAGCTGGCAAAGCTTCATTCTTGGGCTCGCCGAAAGCGCTGCTTACGGATGGTACGTGGCCTTGATTTTTGGCCCGCTGTTCAATTTGTTCGCAAGCCAACACCAGCGAGGTCAAGGCCGATGAACGTCGCCCATACGATCAATTCCTTTGTGCTGCGCTTAGCGAATCTCAGGCTTGTAGAGGCTGACGCTGGTTACCACCCAATGCACGACCTGAGTGTCCATGGATGGCACTTTGGCCCGATAATGTGGGTCTTGGCTATTGCACTGGTCGCAGTCGCATTTGTCCTCGCTATTCGGCGCCTGAAGTAGGGCCGCCCAAAATAGACAAGAACGAAGATGGTCTGCCCCGATTGCCTCCTTCGCCAAGGAGGAGACCGACCGACCTCAGTTCGAAGAGCGCCCACTTCCTTTGACGCCTGGAATTCAACAAGGAGAAATTTGAAATGACCCGCAATCGTAAAAATTGGATCTCTGTGGCGACAGGTATCGCTGCAGCCGTCTTTGGAGCGTTGGCCGCACATGCCGAACCGCTCGTCTATGTTCCCATGGGAAGCGAGAACAAAATCATCATAGTAGACGTCGACGCCGACAAGGTTATCGGCGCAATTGATGGAGTCGCTGCAGCTCATGGATTGGCAATCACCCCCAATGGCGAATTCCTTATAGCTGGAAGTTACGACGCCCGTTCGGTGGGAAGCTTACCAGCAAAGCCCAAAGATGTCTCAGAGGATGATCACGCAGCTCATCACAAGGCGCCTTCGATTAAAGCCAACGAAAATACTGAAGCCGAGGTGAGTTCGGTTTCCATAATCAGCACAACAAATCATAAAGCTGTTCGCGCAATTGATGTGCCCGGCGCAGTTCATCACGTTTCAGTAAGCCCTGATGGGCAGTTCGCGGCCGTTACCCGTCCCAATCAAAATGCGCTATCGATTATTGATCTGGCGAGTTTTAAAGTTGTGGCAAACCCCAAGACTGGGTCATTGCCCAATTATTCAGTGTTCAGCCCCGACAGCAAAATTATCTACGTGAGTAACGCTGGTGATGACAATGTCGCGATTATTGAGGTTGAAGGTTGGCGGAGTAAAGCAACCATAGCTGTTGGCGCAAGCCCGGAGCACGTTGTGCTCAATAAGGGCGGGAGCACACTCTACGTGAACAATGTTGAAGACGGGACGGTGTCGATTGTGGACACCGCTTCCCGAAAAACAATCAAGACCATAAAAATAGGCTCCAGCATTCACGGAATCGATCTTTCCGACGATGGAAATAGCCTGTTTGTCGCCGCCTTAGGCGACGACAAGATCGTGCAAATAGACCTGCCCACCGGCACCGCTAGGTCTCTGTCATTGGAGCCCGAACCCTATCATCTGACAACAATCGTTGGCGCTGGGAAACTCTACGTATCAAGCGCTGAGCAACCCAACATTTGGGTTATCGATCAGAAGAGGCTTGAGGTTGTCACTCGTGTCAACATTGGCGGCAACGGGCACCAAATGGTGCTGACATCTCGGTCCGCGCATTGAGAGGAACTCCAACATGATCAAGTTTGTTTTATCCAAGAATGGCATTGTTCTCGTCGGCTTCCTCGGCGTCGTCGGTTATTTCCTTTGGGCCGAGCACCGAGCTCATCTGATCTCGATCTTGCCCTGGCTGCTGCTGGCTGCCTGCCCGTTGTTGCATGTGTTTATGCATGGCGGCCATGGAAGCCATGGTGCCCAACTCGACGAGGGTTCCTCCAGAGGGCTGAACAACACAGATCGGAAAGAATGACATGACCACTCAACTGACAGACTATGGACTATGGTGGTTGGTTGCCATCAACTCTGCGGTATTCATCATTTTTGCCTTCAGCTTCTTTAAGCCGAACACACCCAGAGATTGGCGAAGTTTCAGTGCATTTAGTGCCTTCCTTGTTGCACTGTTCACGGAAATGTATGGATTTCCGCTCACCATTTACTTCCTGTCAGGTTGGCTCCAAAGCAACTATCCAGACGTGAACTGGCTGGCACACGATTCGGGGCATTTGCCGGAGATGCTATTCGGTTGGAGTTCAAACCCCCACTTTGGGCCGTTTCACTTGCTCAGCTTCGCGCTCGTTGGTGGTGGCTTCATTATGCTGTCGGCCTCATGGCAGGTTCTTTACACGGCTCAGAGAGCAGGCGAGCTGGCAACCGATGGACCATATGGGTACCTCCGCCACCCTCAATACGTAGCGTTTGTGCTCATTATGCTGGGGTTTCTGTTCCAGTGGCCAACTCTGCTCACCGTCATCATGTTCCCGGTACTGTTGATTATGTATTGGCGTTTGTCACTATCAGAGGAGCGAGAGGCTGAAGCTGCATTCGGCGATCGATACCGCCGCTATGCGGAAACCACTCCACGATTTCTGCCCGCATTTCGATTTGGCAAAGATCCTCACGGCCATGATCCAAGGTTGGGCTGAGGAAACACGAACCGATCCTCTCTTCAGGAGACTAAAAATGAACACACCAAACAACAGTGTCGGGATGGTCGAACTGCACAGTCAACCGGAAGACACGCCACGGCGCGATTTTCTCTACGTGGCGACCGCCTCCGCAGCTGGTGTGGGGGCCGCACTTTCATCCTGGCCTTTCGTATCAAGCATTAGACCGTCGAGCGATGTTCTTGCAGACGCAACAGTCGATATCGACATCAGTCAAATCGAGCGGGGCCAACGGGTCACCTTTGCGTGGCGCGGCAACCCGGTGTTTGTTGATCATCGAACCCAGGCGCAAATTCGAAGAGCGCGCGCCGATGACGAAGCGATCTTGATTGATCCGGAGCGGGATGAACAAAGAGTACAGCGCGCGGAATGGCTCGTCGTAGTTGGAGTTTGCACACATCTGGGATGTGTACCATTAGGACAAAGAGACGGTGAACCTTTGGGCGAATGGGGAGGCTGGTTCTGCCCTTGCCACGGATCTCATTATGACACTTCGGGACGTATCCGCAGAGGCCCAGCGCCCAAGAACCTCGAAATTCCACCTTACGCATTTCTGGAAGACGGACAGTTGCGGGTTGGGTAGGCGGAGAAACCCACGGTTTCAAAACTCCGATAACGATCAACTATTCAGGCGAGTGGAAATGAAACAACTCACAAACAGCCTACCAAAACTATTTGTCGTGGCGTTTTTCGCGGCTGGAATTGCAAAATTCTTTTACGAACAGCCTTGGTCGTCTTCGTCTGGCACAGCACGGGCTGGGTTTGTGGTTCCCGAATTTTCGGAACTTGCAAAAACAGGCGAACGTATTTTCGGCGCCAACTGTTTCGTATGCCATGGAAAACTTGCAAAGGGCACCGATTCCGGCCCTCCCCTGGTGCATGACATTTACAATCCTGGGCACCATCCCGATGAGTCATTCTATCTCGCCGTTCGCCAGGGCGTAGGTCAGCACCACTGGCCCTTCGGCAACATGCCAGCTCGACCGCAGCTCAAAAGGCCAGACGTCACTGCAATTATTCAGTACGTGCGCGAGCTGCAAGTCGCGAACGGCATCGTTTATCGTCCCCATGTGATGTGAAACTCGGAGCGCTACCAATGAGTTTTTTCGTCTTCCATTCAAACAATGTTGGCATTCGAACTTTGAGATTTCTCGTACTTGCTATTTTGGAGGTCTCAAGCCGGAGACACGAGGACCGGTCAGTAACATTGTGGGGAGTGATCTAGGGATGGCTGACCACTCGGCACATGGAATGGCGCAAACGGGTGCAAACGCTTTTGCACTGAAGGTCTCAGCCTGGCTCACTGGCATTTATTTTGTGATTGAACTCGGCATTGGCATATACACAGGATCCGTAGCGGTAATCTCTGATGCTTTTCACACGTTCTCGGCAGTAGGCGGAGTGATTCTTGCCATCGCGGCCGCACGCATTGCCCAACGACCCGCCGACGCAGCACGCACCTTTGGATCGATGAGAGCCGAGATCGTTGGGGCATTGTTGAACGGCGCGTTCCTGTTAGGGATGGCGATAATTGTCATTGTCATGGGCTATATGCGGCTGCAGAATCCTGTCGATCTGCCAACAACACCAATGTTGATTGCAGCGGCTGGAGGTATCGTCATCGAGATCGTCTCCCTTCGATTGCTCTACTCTGGCCAGAAGGCAGATCTCAACATCAAAGGTGCATTCTGGCACATTATCCAGACTTTCGTGGGCAGCATCCTCATAATTGTGACCGCTCTCGTTATTGAGTTCACGGGCTACCTTGCGATCGACCCAATTCTCGGAATGGTATTTGGCGTGGTGCTGCTCTACGCGTCGTGGGGAATAATGCGGGATGCCACCTACATCTTGATGGAGGGAGCTCCGCCAGAGATCGATGTCAATATGGTGATCCAACGGCTGGAGGCTCTGCCCGACGTACTCAATGTGCACCATGTGCATGCGTGGACCTTGACGTCTAACAAGTACGTGTTCTCCGCGCACCTGCGCACATCTGAAGACACTGCAGCAGCCAAACTTCTACAGTCTGCTCACAGTCTTCTCCGTGGAGAGTTTGGATTCCATCTATCTACGCTCCAGATTGAAACTGAGTGCATGGATGAGGATCACGTGAAGGAACTGGATTTTACAAACGCAAACAGTTCGAAACAACAAGGCGGGGGAACATAGACCGTTGCCGCTCATACACCTTTGAACCGACCGCCGTTTGACACAAATCAATGCACGGCTGATCACCAAGGTGTGTGCTGTAGGCAAGCAATCAGATGCACACCTATGCATTAGGCAAACCTGAGGAGAGATCGATGTCACTTTCAAAAGTTGCAATGATATTGGTGAGTGGAACGCTCGTGGCTGCTGCGGGCACTGTGGCCCTGGCCCATCAAAACTCCGATAGCTGGTGGCCCAACTGGGGGTTTGGTCACATGATGGAGGGCAGGGGCATGGGCGGTCACATGATGGGACAAGATGGTCATGGATGGATGTACAAACGGACAGATGGCCGGCTTGCCTTCTTGAAGACCGAACTCAAAATCACCGAAAAACAAGCGGCTGCGTGGAACAAGCTCGCCGAAACAATACGCACAACGAGCGAAACTCATCGCGATATGATGAAAAGCAGAATGGAAGAACATCGAAGCGGCGAGTTTATCAAGAAACCCCTGACGGAACGCCTCGCCTATCAACAGACCCACTTGGAAGCCCGACTGGAGCAGGTCAAGTCTGTGTCAGAGGCGGTTGATGGGCTCTATGCGGTCCTCGACGCCACGCAAAAGAAGGTCGCCGACGAAATCGTGCTCCCCATGATGGGGATGGGTGGCGGGATGGGTGGCCGCATGATGATGCACTAACCGTCTGCCGGTCCCAACGGATCTAAGGTCTACGTAAACCTTTTTGCGCTTCTCTCAGGGTCACAGAATTCGATCCTGAGGAAACACATGGCCAAGCCGCTGAATCCCAACGCCTACTCGCAAGTATCTATCATTGCGCACTGGGCCGCTGCACTCTTGATTGTAGCTCTGTTTTTCACTCACGAGGGTGATCGAGGTTCGATATCCTATACTTTTCACGTGAGCGGCGGCGCGTTGGCCGGCCTTTTCCTCTTGTGGCGCGTTTGGCATCGCTGGCGGCGCGGTTTTGCAGAAAATCCCAATCAGCATGCGCTGTTGGCTCTTGTCTCGAAACTTGTGCTTTGGGGGTTCCTGGCCGCCACAGTGATAGTGGTTGTCTCAGGCTACCTCCTGCCGTGGACCCTGGGCAAACCGCTTGATCTGTTTGGCGTTGTTTCCGTTCCTGCACCGGTTGGAGAAATTCACATTCTCCACGAACTCATGGAAAAGGTGCACGACGCAGCTGGTCATCTATTCGTCCCACTACTCGCCCTCCATCTGCTGGGTGCCGCAAAGCATGCCTTGATCGACAAAGACGATGTAGCCAGCCGGATCTTTAAACCCGCGAGAGGCGGCCGCTAAGCAGAGTCCACATACAGGCTATTGACCCTCCACCAACTGGAGGCCCTATCTAGGAGATATAAATATCATGACGCCGCCAAGCCCCAGCGCTTCAGGTGGCAACGAGGATTGTCTAATGACGCGGCATCCCGCGAAAATCTTACTGGTGACTGCCCTATACCTGACACTGTGCGCCGCGCCGATAGCATCCGCCGCCGCCCAGATACAAATGCCAGACCCAAAAAACGCTGAACGCGAAAAGATTGAGCAAATCGTTCGTGATTATCTATTGGCAAATCCAGAACTGATTCTAGAGGTGATGAATCGTCTGGAAGCTAAACAACAGGCAGAACGCGACGAAGCGATCAAGGCAAACTTGGCATCTGCGCACTCAAAGCTCTACGAAGACCCTGACTTACCTACATTGGGCAACGCGGATGGGACTACGGTGATTGTGGAGTTTTCGGACTATAATTGCCCCTACTGCAAGCGGATGGCGCCTACAGTCAAAGACGCGCTGGCGAAACATTCTGATCTCAAAGTTGTGATGATTGAGTACCCAATACTGGGTCCTGGTTCAGTTTACGCAGCCAAGGCCGCCCTGGCCGCTAAGTTCCAGGGTAAATACCGAGAGGCACACCTGGGTCTATTCGCGCACAAGGGCTCCCTAAACGCTGGTGCGGTTGATCGTGTCATGTCGAAGCTTGGACTGGACATGGCCAAATTGAAGCGTGACATGAATAGGCCTGAAATTGAATTGGCACTCACTCAAAACCTGCAGCTAGGCCAAACTCTAGGAATACAAGGAACACCAGCCTTCATCGGCGGCGAGCAAATTCGCCCCGGGGCAATCTCCCCAGCAGAATTAGCCGAACTCGTCAAAGTGGCAAACCCCAATGAATAAAATGGCTCAAGTCAAACAAACCGAGACACCAGTTCTGGACCCGGTCTGCGGAATGACGGTCGATCCAGGTACCGCTGAGCACGTCCATGTGCATTCAGGTCACAGCTACTATTTCTGCAACCCAGGCTGCATGTTCAAGTTCACCGATGAACCGGAATCCTATATTGAGGCTGTCGATCCGGTCTGCGGCATGAAGGTCGATCGCTCGTCTGCAGCACATATGGCCAAATCGGCCAGCGAGCGCTTCTATTTCTGCTCCGCGCGCTGTAGGTCGAAATTTGAAACAGATCCTAAAACCTATCTAGGCGACCGCCCGGCACCAGAACCGATGCCTCAGGACACACAGTACACCTGCCCCATGGACCCTGAGATCGTTACCGATGAACCTGGCGACTGTCCGATTTGTGGCATGGCGCTAGAGCCCATGATGCCCACGTCAGATGCCGGGCCAAATCCAGAACTGATTGATTTCACCAGGCGGTTCTGGATTAGCACAATTCTCTCCCTGCCCCTTTTGTTGCTCACCATGGGTCCACTGATTGGTTTGCCTGTGCGCGATTGGATTGGCGAGCAAACAGTCATTTGGGTTGAGCTCGTGCTTGCAACGCCAGTTGTGCTCTGGGCGGCTTTTCCTTTCTTCAAACGCGGGTGGTCATCTGTCATCAATCGCAGCCCCAATATGTGGACACTGATCATGCTGGGTGTCGGGGCAGCGTTTATCTACAGCGTTGTCGCGACCCTCGCTCCTGGATCGTTTCCGTCCTCTTTCAGAACCCAAGATGGAACCGTCCCGGTCTACTTTGAGGCAGCCGCGGTGATTATAACACTTGTGTTTCTGGGCCAGGTCCTTGAGTTGAGGGCGCGCGAACGGACCGGTTCCGCCATAAAGGCACTGCTTAACCTTGCACCCAAGACGGCTCGCCTAATTGCTGCCGATGGTTCCGAGGCCGACGTCCCCCTGGAAGACATCAAGGCAGGTGATCTCCTGCGTATCAGGCCGGGTGAGAGTGTGCCGGTTGATGGGGTGATTGTGGCCGGGCATTCCTCGGTTGACGAAGCCATGATCACGGGTGAGCCAGTTCCGGTCGAAAAGTCCAAAGACGACCAGGTGACCGGGGGAACACTGAACGCGAATGGTTCCTTGACTATGCGAGCCGAACGCGTTGGGGCAGATACAATGTTGTCGCGCATTGTTGGCATGGTCGCTCAAGCACAGCGATCGAGAGCCCCGATACAGGCGTTAGCCGACCGAGTGGCTTCAATTTTCGTTCCTGCTGTTGTTCTTGTAGCGGTTGCCGCATTTGTCACATGGGCGATTGTGGGCCCCCCCCCACAAATGGTCTATGCCCTCGTTGCAGCGGTGTCGGTGCTGATTATCGCCTGTCCATGCGCACTGGGCCTTGCAACACCTATGTCGATCATGACGGCGACTGGCCGCGGCGCGCAGACAGGCGTGCTCATAAAGGATGCAGAAGCGCTGGAGCGATTTTCCAAAGTGGATACACTGATCGTCGACAAGACCGGCACACTCACGGAAGGAAAGCCAAAACTGACGGACCTTCTCATTGAAAATGGCCTTCCGGAAGACAGGTTCCTGAAACTTGTGGCTGCCCTTGAACGAGCATCTGAACATCCACTCGCTGAAGCAATAGTTGACGCCGCTGAAAATCGCGATTTGAAACTACCGACGGTCGGCGATTTTGAGGCCATAACTGGCATGGGTGTCACGGGCACGGTGAATGGGCAAAGCGTGGCTTTGGGCAATGCCAAGCTGATGAAACAGCTAGAGATCGAACATAGCAGCATGCACGAAAGTGCCAACACTCTGAGACGTGCAGGGAAAACCGCCATGTTTGTTGCCATTGATGGCGGGCTTGGCGGGGTAGTTGCCGTTGCCGACCCCATCAAAAAAACAACCAAAGCAGCCATAACGGCTCTGCATGAAGCCGGTCTTACCATTATCATGGCCACAGGTGACAATGCACAAACTGCGCAAGCCGTCGCCGATGAGCTTGGCATCGATGAAGTTCGGGCAGATGTCTTACCTGAAGAGAAAAAGACGCTGGTTGATGAGTTGATTGGCCAGGGCCGGTCTGTAGCAATGGCCGGCGATGGCGTAAACGATGCGCCAGCATTGGCTGCGGCTGATGTGGGCATCGCGATGGGCACCGGTGCGGACGTAGCAGTGGAAAGCGCAGGCATAACCCTGGTGAAGGGGGACTTGAACGGGATTGTGCGCGCACGCTTGCTCGCTCAAGCAACGATCAGAAACATCAAGCAGAACCTGTTCTTTGCATTTGTCTATAACGCGGCCGGTGTGCCAATTGCGGCTGGCATTCTCTATCCGGTGTTCGGCACGTTGCTCTCGCCTATGCTTGCGGCTGCCGCAATGAGCTTGTCCTCAGTTTCAGTGATTGGCAATGCGCTACGCTTAAGGAGGGTTCGCTTGACATGAACCCACTTAAGGTTTTTCAAAAATTCGTGAGCCTGAATTAGGATTCTATTGACACAGAAGCGATCTACTGTCCGAATGGATACGATGACCAAGTATGCAAAATCCAAATCGCTAAGGCAGCAGTTGGCGAAATTCGCCACCATTGTTTTGCTGTCTTATTGTGCGGTTATTTGGTCAGGCGTAGGTCCGGCTCACTTTGAAATGGCCCATGCTGCGAGCGAAGGCATGGAGGTCACAATGACTTCACAAGCGGACGACCATTGTGACCAATATACTGGTGGCGTATTCTGCAAAATGCTCTGCGATTTCGGAACTTGCGCAGGGTTTGGTGTTCTCGAGAAACAGCCACCGGCCAAATGGGCCGGGCATGATTTGCACATCAGACCATCGGCGCCCGGATCACCGCACGGTTGGTTACACGAAGGGCCGTTGAAACCTCCACGAACGCGAGCCTAACGTCGAATTTAGCACCGACTGGTTCATCGCTTGGTGAAAAGTCCACGGAATGCGGTTGCACCGCGCGGGGCCTTCCCAACCAAATCCCCAGTCTTTCGCACAACCCTCGGCGTTCCGTGTGAAGGTTCACCCTGAGCCTTGACCTTCAAGTTGCTGGATTAGCCATGCGCGCGTCTTACGAGACAATACCAGCACCGGACACAGGTCAGACCCCAGGAAGATCATCCGATCCGTAGCTTTCAAGCGCGCAACCCCGAACTAAAGGAAGCCCGTTATGAACATTGGTGATGTCGCAAAAGCGAGCAACTTGCCAACCAAAACGATTAGATATTACGAAGATATTGGCCTAATCGCCCCCAACAGACAGGACAACGGCTACAGAGACTTCGACGGAGAACAATTGCACAAACTGCGGTTTCTCCAACGCTCACGTAGTCTGGGGTTTTCCGTGGAAGATTGCCGGATCTTACTGGCTCTCTATGACGACAAGACCAGACCGAGTTCAGATGTAAAGGCGATAGCAGCAAAGCATCTCACGCAAATTGAACGTAAGCTCGCTGAGCTAGAGAGTATCAAAGCAACGCTGCATACATTGATCGAAGGTTGCGCCGGTGATCACCGGCCGGATTGTCCAATTCTTGAGGATTTGGCGAGACTGCAGGCGAGCGGACAATAGTGCAATGGGGCGGCCATCCAGCGTCTCAAAATATTGGATACTCGCGGCAACTGTTGTGGTGGCCGGAGCAATTGTTTGGTGGTCGCAAAACGGCGCCGGAAACGCTCCGACCGTCTCCGTCAAGGTGCCTTCTTCGTTCAGCTCGGATGCTAAAGTGGGACGCAATCTGTTCGAAGCGAACTGTATGGCTTGTCACGGCAAGAATGCCGGCGGAACAAAATCTGCCCCCCCACTGGTGCACAAGATCTACAACCCTAACCATCATGCGGATTTCTCGTTCAGGTTGGCGGTCAAAAGAGGGGTTCGCAAACATCACTGGCGCTTCGGCAACATGCCGCCGGTAGCTGACGTGACCGATGCACAGGTCACGCTCATCACCAGATATGTGCGGGAATTACAGCGTGCAAACGGAATTCAATAAGAGGAAAGGCAACAAAATGCTAGGAAGACGCTTATTCGTGCTAGGGCTGCTAGCCGCTGGAATCACACCCGCGTCGGCTCATACTGGAAAGAAGAGACGGTTCCGTCTGAACCGCAAATATGAACCACAACGCGTTTTCTTCCCCGGCTATTCTCCCGGAACGGTTGTGGTGGATCCGAGAAATCGGTTTCTCTATTTGGTCGAACGATTAGGCTTTGCGCGCCGGTATGGCGTCGGCGTAGGTCGAGCTGGATTGGCCTGGAGCGGCGAAGCCATTGTCGGCCGCAAGGCCAAGTGGCCACGCTGGACCCCAACCAAGAACATGATCCGGCGCCAACCCCGCAAGTACGCCCGCTACGCTGGTGGTGTTGCCGGAGGCCCCTCAAACCCGCTCGGCGCCAGAGCGCTCTATCTCTACCGTAATGGCCGGGACACTATGTACCGGATCCATGGCACAAATCAGCCATCCTCCATCGGCCGCGCGGTTTCGAACGGCTGCATCCGCATGTTGAACGCTCACGTGAAGGATCTCTATAGGCGCGTTCCCGTGGGTGCTCAGGTTGTGGTGCTGTGATGCAGAACGATAGCAAGAATAACAAATCCGCTCTGGTGTCTGGACACGCGGGCATGCATTGGATGATGTGGATCTGTTGCGCGGTGATGATTCTGCCAATTGTTCTGTTCATTTCCAATGGCGGCACGCTGGAAAGCCCGCGCGCCATCTTGTCAGCTCTTCTGCCGGTTGGCCTTTGCCTTGGGCTGCATTTCTTTATGCACCGACTTCCGGGCCATTCCTGCGAGCAGGACAAACAAGATACCCAAGGAAAACTCCCGGAACAAAACGATGGCGCAAGCCCGGTCCTTCCAAATCGACCTAACTGATGCGTGTAAATAAGGAATGATACTCCCATGAGAAATCTCTTGAGTTCAATTGCCGCCGCTGCAGTTCTAATTGCAGCCGGATCACTTCCTTCAACCGGCGGCCAGGACGGCGCGCACGAAATGAGGGTGTTCAAAACCTCAACGTGCGGCTGCTGCCGCCAATGGGTGGACATCATGTCGAAGGCCGGCTTCAGCGTCACCGTGAAGGACGTTGCAGACATCGACCCGGTTAAGAAAATGGCCATGATACCGGACCAATTGCAGTCATGCCACACGGCCAAGGTCGGCAGCTACATTATTGAAGGCCATGTTCCGGTCAGCACGATCCGCCGTCTCTTGGCGGAAAAGCCAATGATCCGCGGTATTGCCGTACCAGGTATGCCGTTCGGCTCGCCTGGTATGGGACACGATCCCAATGCCCGTTACGATGTGATGACACTGCCCAACACGAGCAGCGACAAAGCGGAGATTTACGAGAAAATTCGCGAGTAGTTCGAAGCCACGATGGAGAGTTTCTGTGAACCTAAAGTACCTGATTATAGCCGGGGGCATATTTGTGAGCGTTGGACTGACGATAGGAGGTCAGCGCCTACTCTCTGATGAAGCCCCTATAGAACTCAAGCCGGGTGATGAGGCGTTGGTGGCGTTAGGCAAAACAGTCTATGTCGCCAACTGCGCTTCCTGCCATGGCAAAGACCTTGAAGGACAACCCAATTGGAAATCGCCTGGTCCAGATGGCAACATGCCGGCTCCACCCCATGACCACACCGGTCACACCTGGCATCATACAGACAAACTCTTGTTTGAACTCACCAAATTTGGACTGCAGAAGTTTGCGGGCGAAAGCTACAAGTCCGCCATGCCGGCCTATAAGGAGATTCTCTCAGACCGGGAGATCCTCGCCTCTCTTTCCTACATCAAGAGCCGTTGGCCATCAGCCATCAGAGAACGGCACGACGAAATGAACCGTATAGCCAATGCCCAAAAAAACTGACGGGCCGAACAGTGGTCAAATCGTATTTCTAACCAGCGGTGGACCAATCTATTGGATCATCGCTAACGCTTTGGTTGATGAATTTGGACCGCTCACCATCATTCAAGAATCAGTCGAACCAAAGAGCGTGTTCTTGAAGCGGCGCGTGAAGCTACTGGGCGCAATTGAGGTTGCGGGGCAAATTGCGTTCGGGGTACTGGCTAGGTTCATCTATAAAGCTAGCAAGAAAAAGCGCGCTGAAATTATCTCTGAAGCAGGTGCCGATACACGCGTGCCGGATCTTTGCACCTTTATAGAAGTCCCCGACGTGAACTCAGATGAGTGCCGCCAAGTCCTCCGTTCGACATCACCCAAAGTCGTTATTGTTGTGGGAACACGCATAATCAAGCCGCAAACACTCGAGTGTATTGGCGCTCCTTTCATCAACTATCATCCGGGCCTAACTCCGAAATATCGCGGTATGAACGGCGCCTACTGGACCCTGGCTCAAGGCGACTGTGACAACCTCGCGGTCACCGTGCATCTGGTGGATCCCGGCGTGGACACAGGCGAAATTATATATCAGGATAAAGTTGAGATGCCCGCCGGGCACAATATCACCACCTATCATGATTATCTGGCCACATGTGTCCGTCCGCTGGTGGTGCAAGCCGCCACAGACGCCCTTAACTCGGATCTCAAACCTCGACCGAGCAAAGGGGTTTCTCACCAATGGTTCCACCCTACTCTATGGGGCTATCTGTGGACCGGTATCACTCGGGGCGTCTGGTAATTGGGGCTGATGAGAAACTCGCAAACACCCCTCAAACTCTTGATCGGTTTTTTCCTCAGCGCCGTGGTCCTATCATTCCCCTTTTGGGCGGGTCGGGTTGGCTTGCCCGCCGAGCTTCCAGATCTTGGCCAGTTGAAAATGTGGCTTGCTGATCTCGGTTCTTGGGGACCTGCGGCTGTGATCGTGGCAATGATAGTCGCCATACTGATCAGCCCGCTACCCAGCGCGCCCATCGCGTTGTCGGCCGGGGCGGTATATGGCCACTTTTGGGGCGCCCTATACGTTCTTGCGGGCTCAGAGATTGGGGCGCTCGGCGCTTTTTTGCTGGCACGTTTTTTGGGGTTTGAGGCACTGCAAGCCCGCTTTGGGGCGGCACTCAACCAAGGGCTATTCGGCTCTCAGAATGCCCTGATGTGGACAGTGTTCATCAGCAGATTAATGCCATTCATCTCGTTCGATATCGTCAGTTACGCAGCCGGCCTCACCCGACTCACATTATGGCGCTTTGCCTTGGCAACACTGGCCGGTATCGTGCCGGCAAGTTTTTTGCTCGCCCACTTTGGCAGCGAGTTGGTTTCAGAAGAACCCAAACAGATTATGATTGCTGTACTGGCGATTGGCCTGATCGCATCGTTACCATTGCTTGTACGCTCATTCTCGTCGCGAAATCAGGATTGAGCGGCCTTCCGGTTGAGCGTTTGAAGTGCCCGAACCATAGCTCTATCCCGGCCATACACGTCCTCATAATACTTCATAGCACCTGATTCATCCGGCCAAGCCGTGAAGTAGGTGAGATAGACGGGGATATTCTGGCTAAGACTAACTTTCCGATTTTCGCCGGAGGAAATGGCAGCATCCACCCGGGCCTTGTTCCAGCCAAGAACGATCTGAGCAAACTTGCGAGGTGTTTGGACACGCACACATCCATGGCTATAGGCGCGTGTCAGCCTATCAAACAGGTTCTTCGCTGGCGTGTCATGCATATAGATCGCATGTTTGTTGGGAAACATAAATTTGACCGCACCTAGGGCATTGCGGCGCCCTGGTGGCTGACGAATATCGTACGGCATTGTGCGACCAGTATAGGACCACCAGTCCACAGAAGATGAGGCAACCTGACGACCTCGCCGGTTGAATACTTGATAGCCGGTTCGATCAAGATAGCTTGGATCATTCCACAACTTTGGCAGCATCTCATTTCCAGCGATGGATCTGGGCACATTCCAGTAAGGATTGAAAACAACGTGCTCCATCTGGTCGTAGAACTCGGGCGTGGCAAAGCGCGGTTTGCCGACAACCACTCTCATCTTATGTGTCGTCTTTCTGTTGTCGATCACCCGGGCCACATATGCCGGTTTGTTCACGATAATGTGCCGTTTGCCAAGGCTTCGCGGCAGCCAGCGCAGTCGCTCCATTCCGATCTTGAGTTGCGTGATCCTCACTTCTGTTGAGGGAGGCTTTTTGTTGAGCGCTGCAAGCGTACGGCGTCCCAGCAAGCCATCCGGGCGCAAGCCATTTGAGCGTTGAAATTTCTTCACCGCATCTGCCACATGTTGATCATACGTCTGGAGAGAAACGCGTTCGCGCTGGTTTTCAGATTGTACCTGTACCGGAACACTGCTCAGATCGAAATCGGCAGGCACAGTGTCCGCCACTGCCAGTTGCTTCACAGGATATCCGAGCTTCTTGAGCCGAATGCGAATGAGAGGCACGCGCGCATCCACTAAGGCCAGGCGCAGTGTTTTACCGTCTGGAATATCAGATTGCTGATCCGCCGCGTTCAACGACGTACGCAGTTTGGCAAGTTCCCTTTTCATAGCTAAGTAGGCAGGATGGGATGGATGAAGGCGATTCAGTACCCTGCCCGGTCGGTTGCTTTCGATCAGCATATTCAATGCGGTCGCCGGATTTACCGCGGCGGGTTTCACATCAAAGTTCCGGCCGATTCTGTTTGGAACCAGCCGTCCTGCAGAAGCCTCCCGCGCATAAGCAAGCGCCGAGATGGTAAGTTCCAGCTCGAGGCGGGCAAGTGCATCGTCATTCAGGTCTCCAAGAGAAGTTTCATCGAAGGAACCGAGGGTCGCCGGTAGATAGCGCCGCGCATCAAGCCCCTCTCGGTCGGCCGCAGACAGCGCAGAAAGTAGACTGATAGTCGATGGTTTGAAGCCCGTTTTCGTCACCCAGATCGGTTCGAATTTTCGCGCAGCATATCCAGCACGAATGGCCTTCACATCATCCTTTAGTGTCCGTAGCCCATTGGCATCTGAAGATGTCATCAAGCCGAACAGATTTGCGGCCAAGGGCGCTTCGCCAACGTGACCCACGAGATCACGCGAAGCAAGGGGGACTTGGGGCTCGGGCTTATAAGTGTAGAACGCAGGTTTTTTCTTAGGTTCAGCAGACAATCGTGATCGAATCTCGTCCTGGTCGAGAAGTCGTGAGCGGCGGAACGAAAACAGGGAGTCAAAAAAACCACGCCCACTCTCTAAGCTGCTCGAGCGTTGTTTTCGCACTTGCTCATTTTTGTTCTCATTTTTCCAGGCCGAAAAGTTCCGATGATCGGTTGCGAGGACCTGCGCAGAAGTTAGAGGAAGCAAAACAGCACTTGCGCTTAGTAGCACCACTATCCGGCAGACTCTCATCTGCGCATCAGGCCCGGTTGGGGAACATGGAATAAACATCATGCGAGGAACACCTCTCTTTTGCACTTCTATGAATGTAGCAGTGGCCTTTTTGGTGCGCATCCCGGGCGTTCAACCCAGCATCAAATATGGCACCTGAAAGGTTCTACCCACTCGAACCTTGAATCATTAATTATATCGTAATTTCAATAAGTTAAACAAGTATTTTTGAACGCGCTCACACAGATGTGTTTGCAAGATCGCAGTTGGAATTGAGCGGATCTTCAGAACCGCATCTGCTGGCCCGCAACTTGCTTATTGACCCTCAAAGACAGGCCCTACCGTAAGGAGCAAGAATGTGAACAAAATGTTGAAGGCGCAGATTGATGCCTCCCCAACAATCAGTTCGTTGTTGGTGGGTCGCAGCAACAACTTCAACCTACTGCGGTTGGTTGCAGCTTTGACCGTTTTCGTCGCCCACGTATTGTTGTTGCGGCAAGGAGTGGGCGAAAAACTCTCTCTCGTTGAACAATTTCTCGGCACATCCGCCAGCAGCCTCGCGGTGAATGCCTTCTTTGTGCTGAGTGGATTGCTTGTGACGAAGAGCTTGCTGCGAAGTCAAAGTGTAGCTGAGTATGTGATAGCGCGAGGTCTAAGATTGCTACCTGGATTTATGGTGCTTACCCTCGTCCTCACGTTTGGTATTGGTCTGACATACACCGTCTTAGAACCCACCGAGTATCTGTTTAGCGGGCAAACCCTCCAATACTGGTTTTTCACAAGTCTCACTTTGTCCGAGGCAGGTGCGCTGCCCGGTCTATTTCTCTCCAATCCGGTGGCCACCATCGTAAATGGTCCCATCTGGACGCTGAAGTATGAGGTATTTGCCTATGCCTCGATATTGGTGCTTTTCGCATTTGGAATCCTTCGGCGGAAAGGAATCTTCTCGATCTTCTTCTGCATGTTTCTTCTAGTATCCATTTTTGCGGTCCAAACGTTGGACATTCATGCCGCAGCGCACACGCTCAACGGCAATCCGTTGGCAAATCTATTTCGTTTCGGCACCTGCTTTCTGTTTGGCACACTGTGCTACGTGCTCAGGGACAATATGCGCCTCAATGGGTTTGCCGTTCTCGTGGTGTTCGGCGCGGCTTATCTCTTACGCGGCTATCATCTGTTCGAAATCGCAGCAATCATAGCGCTCGGCTATGCGATCATCTGGCTTGCCTTGGTACCCAGTGGCAAGGTTCGGAAATTTAACCAGCTCGGCGACTATTCGTACGGCATTTACATCTGGCATTGGCCGATTATTCAAACACTCTTGGTGCTCAACCCAAACCTATCCAACACCGCGTTGTTTGCGCTTGCATTAGGGCTCACGCTTTCAGCAGCCGTTGCCTCCTGGCATTTCATCGAACGACCGGCACTTAATTCCAGGCACAGAGCGGTTGCTTGTTGGCGACGCCTCAGTGCCTCAGCGGGACGCTCAAAGTTGCCAATAAAGACCCACTCAGGGCATCCCCAACGATGATCTTCAAGGGCAGCAGCACAGGACAAAGCAGAAGTTCGCGAAGATGGAAGTGGTATCTGCTACCCGGGGCGCATCGGTGCCAGTGACCTCAGAGTCGTGGCCGTGCATGCGGATCGGATGGCTGCTTCCGCCCTGTCGTGGAAATTGATTGAAAATCCTGCCCTGATTACGCGAGCAGCGATCACATTAATCTTGCAAAGATCTATGCGCACGCAAACAAACCCTGCAGCCTGGTCGTGAATGGTCGGCGTACCAGGTCAGGTCACCTCAAACCAGGTTTTCATTCCACTCGCTTGGTGTTCAAGCATATGGCAGTGCAGCATCCATTTTCCAGGATTGTCTGCGACCAAAGCGATTTCAACCTTCTCTTCTGGCCCCATCAGCACGGTGTCTCTGAATGCGCCTGCTTCTCCGCCTAATGGCACTGATTGAGACGCTCGCGAAGAGCGTGAAAGAACGTGGAAGTGATGGCCATGCACATGCATGCCATGCGGCCAACCTGTCTGGTTCTGCAGCACAACTTTGACCGTCTCCCCGCGCTTGGCTGTGAACAACGGTTGATCAGGCATTCCCGCAACACCGTTAAGGGCCCACGTCTGACGTTTGTCGATCGCCAGAGTCCGGCCGTCATAACTCACGCCCTTGTATATAGCGTTCTGCATGCCACCCATTGCGCCGCCCTGCATGACCAGTTCAACCGAATTTGCCTTCTCCAAATTGGGCACCGGAACTACGTTCTTGATGAGCGGTTTGGGCTTCTCTGTCCGCATTTTCAGCGCAGCTTTGTCCTTTGCACAAACCAGGTAACCCGCAGCGAGTCGTTCTTCACCGCTTGTTTCACCGATAGCAATTTCGTCTCCCGGTTTGCCATTAATGTCTAAGATTACGTCAGCACGCTGCGCGGGCGCCAGCTCTACGCCTTTCTCATCGGCTAGAAACGGCGGGACCGGCTGACCGTCTAGCGCAACGATCCACATGGGGTGATCTACCACCGTGAAACGTAAGATGCGTGCGTTTGCCGTATTGACCAATCTGAGCCTGACCCGTTCTCCGGAAATCACCGGTAAACGATCATATGCTTTGCCGTTGAGCGTCAGAATGTTGCCAAGGCGTCCGGCGTGAGACCAATCCCCAAGATTGCCAAGAGAGTCTTCATGAAATTTTCCTGAACGCTCTACACGCCAATCATCGGCCACCACTATCAGGTCGCGGTCATACATTCCCGGCATCGCGTCCCCCTCGACGATCAACACACCATAAAGCCCACGAGCCATCTGCTCCCACGACCTGTTGTGCGGATGATACCAATAGGTCCCCGCATCCGGCGGTGTGAAAATGTAGGTGAAATCTCCCTGAGCCGGGATTGCCTCTTGTGTGAGGCCCGCGACTCCATCCATCTTGTTGTCAATCCTGATGCCGTGCCAATGAATTGTTGTAGGCTGTTCGAGTTGGTTTAGAACCGTTACCTCGACAGGCTCGCCTTTTCGCCCTCTTAGGACGGGACCCGGGACGGTTCGATTGTAAGCCCACACATCTGTGCTTTTTTTTGTATCTCCCATGAGGTTAGCCTGCGCAGGCCCTGCAGCCAGTTGATAGCGGCCATTTGTGACCGACAACGCACTGGTTGGGGACGCTGCAAGAGCGATGGCACCTGCTGAAGCTTGGAGAAATTGTCTTCTGTCTATCATACATCTTCCTTCCAGGTTGACCTGCTCGCTTGGTTCACAGAGTCGAACGTTAAGGGTAAAACGATTGGTATCGTACTTTGGATTTACCAGTCGACCAGCACCAACGCCAAAGGATAACCACTTGACCCAAATATGGAAATTCCTCTACCCGCTGATTCTGCTTGGGGCCATGCCTGCGGGGAGCAACACCATTGTTGCGACCGGCATAATACGACTGATTCCGGATGAACAGTCTGCCGTGCAACGCGGCGCGGCGCTCTATCAAGCCAATTGTGCATCTTGCCACGGCGCGAACCTTGAAGGCGAAACGAATTGGCGCCGCCCCACGACCGACGGCCGCCGAAGAGCGCCTCCTCATGACGAAACGGGACACACTTGGCATCATCCCGACAAATTCTTGTTTGATGTCACCAAGTTTGGTGTACCCGAACGCGACGGCGAACCACCCAGCAATATGCCGGCGTATCGGGATCAACTCACCGACACTGAAATCGTCGCGGTCCTGTCCTTCATCAAAAGCACTTGGCCAGCAGATTTGCGCGAGTACCATGACTATCTTAACTCACGATCTCTCAAGGAGGGAGGATAGGGGGCAAACACGTTCGGAGCACTAGTCGCAGCCGTTGTGTTTCTTCCACCTTTCCGGATTATGACCGGCGGGCACCTCATCACAGGTGGAACCTCCATAACCTCGCAGCTTGCTATACTCAGCCACCTGGGCGTCTGAGAGAACAGGACGGGTTTTGAGGTGAGCTGCAAGATGGATGTAGCGCAGTTCTCGCCGAACATCTGAAATCTGAACAAGCCGTCTCTTAAGCGCCTCCGGCGTTAAGTTACCGGACGCGAACTCGCCATCAAGCGCGCGTTCAAGCGAGATGAGTTGATGGCCGAACTTTATGGCGCGTCTTTTCATCGTTGAGTGAATCTTCTTGATCTCACCTACCTGCGTTTGTGAGAGCATAATCTGATCGCGAAGCTCCAGAAGGTGAACCGGGCCGGGAAGACCGTTTAGCTCGGCAGATTTGGCCAAGCCCCACCCCGCACCGTTTTTTAGTTGGGCGATGTCGTCTCCCGAGAGGCTTTTGACTTCGCGATCTTCCTGCCCGGCATACTGATGATGGTGATGCTCTCCCGCGCCAACGTCGCTCGAAACCAGCACTGCAAAGTAGGCAAAAAGACTTGTTGCTATTATTTTCATTCCAAACCTCGGTCGATTAAACCGCTAAAGAATACGGCTTCCTGTGGGTGGAACGTCAATGATCAAAATGACCTGGAACTGAAATGCCAAGCGCACCTTCGACGATTGACAAAGTCGGACTCACAATGTCAGCATTAGAATATTCTAATATAAAATTTCCTTGCAGACGGCTTAACTAAGGTTGAACGGCACAATGCACGCACGAAAAAACATGAGCTCCGCGCTTAGGCTATTGCAGGCAATGGCCATAACGCTGGGGATTTCATCAACGAGCCATGCTCAAGACATCACCCCGGGGGCGAAAGGTGCTGGGGATACGGCAATTGGACGTAGGTTTGATGCACCAATCAATACGCTGCCGGTTGACCAAAAATGGTGGTGGGACGATGCCTGGTACGAAGAGGGAAAACTGCCGGTTCCGGTGAATCACGCCGTTTTGGAACAAGACGTTTCATACCTAAACCGAAAAGACGAGACCGAAGTTCCAGCTGTTCTGTTTAGGCCCAAAACTGAAGGTAAGTTCCCTGCCGTTCTGTTTCAGCATGGCCGGCGCGGCCTGGACGCGTTGGTGAAGCGGCTCGCCCGGCGCGTGGCCGCCCGCGGCTTCATTGTGCTCGCACCAGATGTTTACGCCGCGCGCTTTATTGAGCAACGGCCTATTGAACACCTTGCAGAATCCGAAGCAGACGTCAACGCGGGTCTCGATTACCTTCTTGGCTTGCCGGATGTATCGACAACCCGTGCTTGCCTATTCTCTCACACACGCGGCGGCTACTACACACTCAAAGTGGCCGTCACTTTCGATCGCCAGTCAAAGGACGTTGCCTGTTATGTTTCGTTCTATCCACATTGGCAGCATCCCTCCGCACCAGAACCCATGCAGGTTTATCGCTATGCTGCAGAAGTTGACAAACTGAGCATCCCGGTGCTGCTCTTCATTGGAGAGTATGAGCAATACCAAAGGCGCCGCTCGATCGAGACAGGCGTACAGTTTATGAAGCGCGCCGGCAAAGATGTTAGGCTGATCATCTATCCGGGCGTAGGTCGCGGATTTGATTTTCGCCCGCCCAATGTTCGCACATTCGCCGATGATTTGGCGACCAAAGATTCAAACCTGCGGGCTGCCGAATTCATGCAAAAGCACTTGTACCTGTGGAGTACAAACTGATGGATCGTTTCGCTATCGCATTCGGCTCAGCATTGGCTCTAGTTACATTCTCGGCGGCCGTACTCGGGCTTAGTGACGAATCTGATCGTAAAGAGAAATCAAGGTGCTACGGCAGCATCTGATCAAGAAATCCGGCAACGCGCGTTGATTTGGGTCAACCTGTCTCAAGCGCTTAGAAGTACATAAGTTGCTGCGCTGGCCCCGGAGCTGCAGCGGGAGTTATGGTGATCACACGTTTGGACCACACACTGCAGACACTGAAGCGCGGGGTTTGCGAATGAATGAGCACATGATGCAGGGCATGTCCTACCACATGATATGGATGTGGGGATTGGCTGCCGTCGTTCTCCTCGTATTGCTGCTGCTGATGTCGTTCTTCTTCAAACGGGCCGATCGGCAAAGCCTGCTGATTGGGGACTTGGCACGAACCGCGCCAGCTGGCTTTAAACCTCGCCTTGGAACGACCCACCGCCAAGCGCCAGAGCACCAAGACTTAAAGACGCACGACACGATTTTCATACTCCCAGACATAAGCCACTACACGCGCTTTATGACGGGGAACGAATTCTCCTTTGCCCACGCCCAACACATCGTATTCTCGCTGATCAATGCGATGATTGAACGAGCAACGAAGGTCGTGGAGCTGTCCAAACTTGAGGGCGACGCGGCTCTCTTTTACGTGGATGCTGGCCAATGTACCCCCGAGCAGCTGGGCGAGACAGTCACAGGTATTTTTCAGGCTTTCTTCACGGAGCAAGAACGGTTGCTGGAATCCAACTTATGTCCGTGCCGCGCATGTCGAGGTATTGTCGATCTCGATCTCAAAATATTTGTACATCGGGGTGAGGCGTCACGCTTTGAGTTCAAAGGCTCCATCGATCACTTCGGCACGGATGTGATCATCCTCCACCGCATGATGAAGAACAATGTGTCGGGCGATCGTTATGTGATGGTAACAGAGGCAGCCAAGGGGTCGATTTCGCTGCCGGCCTTTAATGAAGGCTGCGAGGTTGAAGAAGAGATTGAACATCTCGGCGCTGTTAAGGCTCACGTGTTCACAATCGACGATGCAACCAAGGTTGCACTTACTGAACAGCTCGACGCAGAAAATCCATCCGCGACTCTCGATACGGTCAGTAAGATTAAAGCAAACTTAGCCGGCCTTGCTGCAGCGTTTAGACGCTTCCGAATAGGACCCCGCCGCTCAGTGAGCAGCCCGTAACGGTATTGAACATACGCGCGTATTGCTGTTCTTTCTTACAACTGGCAGCATCGCCCACATGGCTGTTTGGTTTGCCAAGATCATATTTTGGATTATCGCGACGTTCTATGCCTACGGCGCGCTCGTGCTGAACATCTTATCAACTCGACCGGATGCACCTGCTCGCTAGTGGACCGCAGTCACTGCGTCCGAGGCGTCGCATATATTCTTCACGTCCGAGACGATCCTCGTGTCTTTCGATCTGCAGAGCATCGCATTTCAATCTGTTTGATTAACCGCAGCCGCTGTGTGCAACACTTTCGCACATTCTATGCCGGCAATGGGCATCGACACCCCTCAAGGGTAGACAAGTATCTCTATTCACGAGCGCCGAGCTCCGCATTTACCCTTTGCACTCCTCGACACGAACAGCGAGTTAGAGTGGGTACTCCACAGTCTAGATTTTAAGTTTAATAGCAGCTAGGCTTTTCGGGCGTGGACTGCAAATACGGAGAGAAGATGAAACATGCTGTCATTACGATCACGCTTATGTTGTCTTTTCTCAACATGCCACTTCATGCAGGGGGTGTTGACGACCTCATCAATCACTATGCGGCGTTAGCGAAAAGTGAAACGCAGTCTTTCGTGGGTTTTGATTCCAGTCGCGGAAAAGCTCTGTATCTGAAGGAATTTACAAGCGGTAAAAGAGCTACACCGTCCTGTACGTCATGTCACACAAACAACCCAACGCAAGTTGGCGAGACTCGAGCCGGTAAGGCGATTGAGCCCATGGCGGTCTCAGTGAATCCAGAACGCTATCAATCGCTTAAAAAGGCAGAGAAATGGTTTCGAAGAAACTGTAAGTCCGTTCTTGGTCGGGAATGCACCCCCGCTGAAAAAGGCGATTTTCTGAGTTTCATGAAAGACTCATAAGGTGTCATTGTGCGTTTAGCTGTGGTTCTATTTGTCTCGTTGATCTCATTGCCTGCCTTTGCGGCTGATGATCACATTCAACTCATCACCGATCAGCTGACTAAAAACGAGTGCAGCGCTTGTCATTTTGCATATCCTGCCTCGATGCTTCCGGAGGCATCGTGGAAAAAAATCATGGGGAGCCTGGGGAACCATTTCGGTGAAGATGCATCATTGGATACCCAAACAATACAACACATCACCAAATACCTCGTTGGGCAAGCTGGTGATAATAAACTTTGGTCGTCAAAATTTGTCCGCGGACTTGATAAACAAAATCCTCCGATTCGGATTACCGAGACCAAATACTGGATTGAACTACACCCAGCAATTGCTAAAGAAAACGCGCATTCACCAATTGCGGGCTTAAAGGCTAGTTGTGCAGTCTGCCATCTTCGAGCCGAAGACGGCTACTATGAGGTTCCGAAAGATTGATCAATATGGCAGCACGCCTGTTTCTAGTTGCCATGGTGGGGTTCTTGGTTCTCAGTGCGAGCATGCGTGCTCGTGACGAGACGATTGGTCCAGTCAACCACGCATTGACCAAGGAGGAATGTTCGGAATGTCATTTGGCGTTTCCGGCGGCCATGCTCCCTTCCACATCATGGACCCGTATGATGAACTCTCTTGAGTCTCATTTCGGTGAAGATGCAAGTCTTGATGAAGACTCAGTTGCTGCGATTACAAATTATCTGAGCTCGAATTCAGCGGATTCGTCTTGGATCGGAAATCGATTCAGTCGAGGGCAAACCAACGATTGGCCAATCCGAATTACGGAAACAGATCACTGGTTGCGTGAACACAAAAACCAGTCGTTCAAAGATGTGAATTTCAAAGACATTATTCGATCTGATTGCGTAGCCTGTCATGACAACGCTGCCAATGGAGACTTTCGCGCTGATGATGCATGATCGCGAAACTCCCGTTTGGGATATCGTCACCCGCGTCTTTCATTGGTCGCTTGTTCTTGCATACTGTACCGCTCAACTGACAGCCGAAGAGTGGGATACAGCACATGAATACACTGGTTACATCATTCTCGGGCTCGTCGCTTTTCGGACAATCTGGGGTTTTACCGGTCCTCGAAATGCGCAATTTTTTGAATTCGTTAAATCACCAAGCACGATCAAGGCGCATCTGACTAATATCTTGACCGGACGACATACTGCAGAGGCTGGTCACAATCCTGCCGGCGGGGCTATGGTTCTTGTGCTGCTTGCCTGGCTTGCTTTAACGGGCATAACCGGATGGTTGAGCACAACGCTCTCTGGAAATGTTGCTGAGTTACTCGAGAAGTTCCACGAATTTCTGGGGGAATATTCATTGCTATTGATCGCATTACACGTTGCGGGAATCATTGTGATGAGTCTTCTTGAGCGTCAAGACTTCGCGAAGGCCATGATTGACGGGAAAAAGCATCTAAAAAGCGATTTTTAAAGAACTAGGGTCTGAACCCAATCCAGCCGTTTGAATTTGCTCTGCAAATCAGATTCAAGGCCTCCAACGATGGAGGTTTTGATGGCAAGGTTCGATCTGACGGACGAAGAGTGGTCGGTTATTGCGCAGTTGGCTTGACGATGGAGCCGCTGGATGCAAGGGCGGCGAGAAAGTTTAATTTCACGAGCCAGCAGCGGAAGTTGGATCGTAAGTTCGAACGCCAGGAAGTAAATTTCTCCTCCGATGAGAAACCGGGCACGATCATAATTTCAACCCGAAAACGATTCTTATGGCTCGTGTTAGACGACGGGAAAGTCTTGCGATATGGCATCGGTGTTGGGCGAGAAGGTTTCCAGTGTAAAGGATCGGAGACGATCTCGCGGAAAGCCGCGTGGCCAAGCTGGCGTCCGCCCAAGGAAATGCTCGAGCGTGAACCGGATCTTCCAACGATTATGCCTGGTGGACCTGAAAATCATCTAGGGGCTGGGAGCACGTGCCGCACTGGCCGCCATGCAGCAGGTGAAATATTTGGAATTCCATGAAAAGCAGATACACAGTCATTTACCTTGGTGTGCCTAGCGCGAACGACAGTCACCAAGTCGCCTAGCCCCTAGATCTCGTGCCTTGTTCAGTTGAGCAATGAGTGTTGCAAACTCCGAATGCTTGTTGAGAACCTCAAGGACGAACTTGTGAAGTGCTGGCCAGTCAGGATGGCCTTTGATTGTTGACTTAAGTTCGGAAATTTTCTGGGTGATCGCTTCAAATTGGGCATCGGTCTCTGCCAGGCGTGCGGTGTCTTCGGCGCTCCAGCCAAAGTTAGTGAACTTCGACATGCTGCCGGTGGTGTTTAGGCGGGTTGTGTCAGTTCGGAGTAAATGCAACAGGCGAATTCGTCTTGATTTTGCTAACGCAACCTGTAGCTCCATATTGAGGTTCGCCAGCTCTGCAAAGCGACGATTTTCTCTAACCGTCAAATCTCGCAAGCTTTTTTGAAACTTTATCTTCGATTCAGCATCGGATACTGCCACGACCGCGACGCATTCTTTGTACTCGCCGCCTTTCGAAAAATTTGTGCTGGATGCAAGCATGACGATCAACACCGGAACAATCAACTTTAGTCTCTGCTTCATTTCTGGCCTGGCCTAGAGGATCAAACAATATGATCTAACCTAGCAAAGCAAAGTTTACTGAGCGTGAAACTCCCGCAACCGCCTTCCTGGTAAATTGCGCCTCTGGTCGCATGGATAGAATGCTCAAACGACTTGACAGTTTGGTGTCGACGGTGGAAACGCTATGACAATTAGCGCACGCCGAGAACCTCAAAAAACTCGCCAACAAAACAAGGCTGAGCGGGGAAAAAACGTCCGCTCCTGCTACGAGTAGACGCTGGAAACACTATCATCACCGACTAAATCAACAAAATCGACCCAGAGCGGACATCCACAATGCTCCTAGGGAATGGGAGCTATGCGGTGTGACCACAACCGGTTATCGCAACACATTGGTTAAACTTCTCGGCCGGTGTTTCAAATTGCAATGTCTTTCTCGGCCTCTCGTTTAGTCGAAGTATCGATCTGTCCGATCCAAATATCGAGCAAAGCACCGAATGCAAGCGTTCAGCGATGGCCTGGATCTGTTCCACAGTTCGCGCACCGGGAACGCTAGGATTCCTCAATATCTTCCATAGGCAGTCATAAGAATGGCACAGAAGTTGCTCCGGTTCGATAAACGCACCTATTGACAGCGAGAAACCGGCGATATGACCATTCAGGATGCATTGAAAGGCCGCGACAACAACTTCAATTTGATTAGGTTTTTGGCGGCTTTTGCCGTTCTATTTGATCATGTTTCGCTCGCGAGTTTGGGATACGGTGTGCATAAGCCAGGTTTCGAACAAGTATTTGGCATGTCACTTAGTGAACTGGCGGTGAACATGTTTTTTGTCCTCAGCGGTTTTCTTGTTACCAAGAGCTTAGTGATGCGCAACGACGTCGTCAGTTACATAGTTGCGCGTTTTCTCCGCTTGGTTCCAGCCTTTGCCATCATGGTATTGATGACCACGTTCGGGATTGGCCTTTACTTCACATCCAATGACCCATTCACTTATCTCGCGAACGTTGACACTCACAGGTACTGGATCGGCACATTGGCTAGCTTCAACGAGGTTGGCAGCCTGCCCGGTGTGTTTGGTGCCAACCCGCAACCGCATCTGATGAATGTCGCGATCTGGACCCTTAAATACGAGGTAATTGCCTACATTGCGCTTTTAGGTCTTTGGAGTCTCAGCGTTCTTCACAATCGTACTTTATTCGCGAGTGTGGCTGCTATTTTCATTGTGATGGCCCTTATTCTTGTTCAGATACCGGGCATCCATTTGTCCCCGCACAGCGTCGATGGTGCTGCATGGGTCAGCCTTATTCGGTTTGGTCTATGCTTCCTGGTTGGTTCGCTCTTTTACTGTTATCGGGACCGCATCCCTCTTAGCGGACCACTGGCGATCATCGGACTAGCGGCCAGCTATTTGGCAATTGATCAGCACGCCTATGAGGTCCTGACGGTCCTGTCCGCTGGTTATGCGCTCATTTGGGTATCACTAGTGCCTACTGGCAAAGTTAGGCTTTTCAATCGATTTGGTGATTATTCGTACGGAGTATACATCTGGCATTGGCCGGTACTCCAAGCGTTAATAGCTAGCTCGTTTGGATTATCGTTTGGCTGGCTGTTGGCAACCACGTCAGCCATCGCAATCGCGCTTGCAATCTGCTCATGGCATCTCGTGGAGAAACCTGCGCTCGGTAAGCACCTGGTTATTATCCAATGGGTTGGGCGATCGTGGGCACTGATCAGGTGGCCAGCGTTGAGAATCCGATAGACGACCACATCCTGCCCTATCCAATTGATTGGTGGCCGGGTGCCTGACCTCCCCTCTATCCATGACATGATCCACACAGCGCCGGCGGTGTGAGGGGCTCAGTACTTTCCCGTCGGGGCCTCGTTGAGGATCCGCTTGTCCAGGGTCAGAGCAGAAACCGCTTTGCGCAGCCGGGTGTTCTCCCGCTCCAGTTCCTTCAGTCTGTGAGCCTGGCTGACCTCCATGCCGCCATACTCCCGGGGCCAGCGATAGTAACTCTGATCCGACACTCCAAAGCCGCGGCAGACCTCGCCCACAGACTGACCTTGGCTCAGCCGAACCTTGGCTTCACGCAAGATTCCGATGATATGTTCTGGTGTGTAACGCTTCCGGCTCATCTTCATCTCCTTCAAGAGTTGCGATTAAGCCAGATTCTCTCCCCGGGCGCGGGCCACTATTTCGGACCCAGGCCAATCATGGGCCTAGACTCCGTTCTGAAGGCGCAGATCAGATGTGTATCTATAGGTGTCAGAGCACGCTCGTATCGCGGACTGTTCGGACTTACGGATCCATAACACGCTCAAGCGGATAATCGCGGCGGCAACCAGTCGCTTCAGCTTACCATTCTCTTCCTCAAGCTGCTCCAGCCGACGCATCTCCGAAGGCATCAGTCCGGCATACTTCTTTCGCCAACTGTAGAACGTCGCCTCACAAATCCCCGCCTTGCGGCAAACCTCCGCGACCGACGTTCCTTCAATCGCCTGCTGCAAAATAAATGCAATCTGTGCGTCCGTGAACTTTGACCTCTTCATGAAATTCTCCTTCTCCCGACACCGGGATCATAAATGGAAAATTCCAGCTCAAAACGGTCTAGCTTTTTGGAAGCAGGTCACGGCCTTTGCTGCAATGGGATGATTGTTTCGGGTGCTGGGGGCCTGTAACCAAGGGCACTGTGAGGGCGTTTGGTATTATAGTGTTGGCGCCAACCTTCGATGATGATCTGCGCTTCCTTCAATGAGTAGAAGATCTCTCCGTTGAGCAATTGGTCCTTCAGACGAGCGTTGAAACTTTCGACATAGCCGTTCTCCCAAGGTGATCCTGGCTCGACATAAGCGGTTCTGGCTCCAACAGCGCCGATCCATTTCGTCACAGCTTCAGCGACAAACTCTGGGCCATTGTCGGAGCGAATGTAGTCGGGCACGCCGCGCAGGATGAACAGGTTGGTAAGCACATCGATAACGTCTGTGCTGTTGAGCTTTCGTCTCACACGGATGGCCAGGCATTCCCGGCTAAACTCATCCAGGATGTTGAGTGTCCTGAAGGCCCTTCCATCATTGGTGCGGTGATGAATGAAGTCATAGGACCACACGTGGTTGCGATGTAGAGGCTTCAACCGCATGCATGATCCATCGTTGAGCCACAGACGACCTCGCTTGGGTTGTTTGGGCGGTACCTTCAGCCCCTCACGCTTCCAAAAGCGCTCGATCCTCCCGTCACTCACCGACCATCCAGCATCGCGCAGGAGGGCTGCAACACGGCGATAGCCATAACGGCCATAGAGACGGGCCAGTTCGATCATGTCAGCAACAAGCCGTTCTTCATCGTCGCGGCCTCTTGGAATATGACGCTGTGTGGAACGATGCTGACCAAGTACGCGACAGGCCCGGCGTTCGGATAGTCTGCCGCCACCAGCCCTGTATCGGACAACACATGTTTTGGCCAACTATTTCGACGAGGACAGACCCCACACTGCGACTGAGAACAAGCCCTCGATCCTGCTCATGAAACCAAGAGATGCAGTTGGGGGATGGTCTGCAGAAATGAAGACCGGGCTGCTAAACGTCTTGACCTTCCACCAACTGGAATACCCATATGATGAGTGACGCTCAACAAAAGGAGTTTTTAGCATGATGGGTAACGGGATGATGGACAGCGGCAATATGATGATGGGCTGGGGAGGCATGTTTTTGGGCCCGCTGATTATGGTCGGCTTTTTTGCTCTGATTGTTTTCGGCATCATTATGCTGGTCAGATGGATAACTACCGGTAGTTCGAACCATCAGTCTTCGGGCGGAGCGATGAGTATACTGAACGAGCGCTTTGCTGCCGGTGATATCGATGCCGCGGAATATGAAAATCGCAAACGCCAATTGCAGGTCTAGGACATGAAGCTAACAAGGCGCTCCACGCTCGGCCTGATGACCGTTGGAGGGGCTGCTATTGCATTGGGCGGTTACAGTTGGTCTCGGCAGAATTTCTTTGGCCCAACACGCCCTCTGATCATACCTCCACTTATCGAAGGCATGATGCAAGACGGCACTCGCAATTTTGATTTGAAGCTGGGCCGTCATGCTACTCAATTCATCGATGGAGTGAACACGCCCACATTTGGGATCAACGGTACTTATCTCGGGCCAACACTGCGGTTAAGGGCCGGATCACGGGTCCGGATCAACGTGCAAAACGACATAGGGGAACCTTCGACGCTACATTGGCACGGTATGCATGTCCCCGCTAAGGCAGACGGCGGACCTCACCAGGTTATAGAAAATGGGGCAAGTTGGCATCCGGAGTTTGAGGTCAAACAGTCCGCTTCTACATTTTGGTATCACTCTCATATGATGCCAAGGACAGGATTCCAAGTTTATCATGGCTTGGCGGGCATGATCATTGTGGAAGATGAAAAGGCCAACGCTCTGGAGCTGCCTCAGGATTACGGCGTTAATGATATACCATTGATCTTACAGGATCGCCGTTTTGGTGCCGATGGCACTTTTGAATATCTTAGTTCAATGCATGACCGGATGATGGGGATGACCGGAAATACCCTGCTCGTCAACGGGACCGCTAATCCGCATTTCGTTGCGCGAACCAACTCAATACGATTGCGTATTCTCAATGGTTCCAATTCGAGAATTTACACCTTGGCGTTTAATGACAATCGCCGTTTCCATCAAGTCGCCAGTGATGGAGGGTTGCTTGAAGGTCCGTTTGAGACCGATGCAATCACGTTGGCTCCCGCCGAGCGGGCAGAAATAATTGTCAATTTAAGTGACGGCAAACCGGCCACGCTCCTCAGCACTACTCCTTCGCTGGGGGGAATGATGGGCCGCGGCATGATGAGCATGATGATGGGGGGTGATGAAAGTTTCAAAGTCCTCGAAATTAGGCCGGATGAACGACGCACCCAATTGCCTGTCTTGCCCAAAAAATTAGTGGAGCTTGAAGCCCCTGACCCGACAAATGCGGTACCCACGCGAACATTTAGTCTCGATATGGGCATGGGCATGGGCATGATGATGGGTGGAGGTGCAATGACGATCAATGGCCGATCAATGGATATGAACCGGATTGATGAAACTGTTCGTATTGGAACGCGTGAGATTTGGCAGATTGAGAATCCCTCGATGATGCCGCATCCATTTCACATCCACGACGTGCAGTTTCGTATTCTTGATCGTAACGGTATGCCGCCGGGTCCTGGCGAGCGTGGCAATAAGGATACAGTCTTAGTGAACCAAAATGAGCGCGTGCGCTTGCTACTCGGGTTTTCCGACTACGCTGACGCTCAGACCCCGTACATGTTTCACTGTCACAATCTTGAACACGAAGATGCTGGCATGATGGGGCAGTTTGTTGTCGTTTCATGACATCATTTGATGAATGGAGCCACATTTGGACTTTTCAACGCCCGAGCTCGTCCTGCTGCCAATTGGCCTAGGGCTTTTAGGCTTCATAGAGCCTTGTACGATCGGTGGCCACCTTCTCTTCCTCAACACACAGAACGATCGCCCGTCCCGAGAAAAGATTGGCGCTGTACTTACCTTCATTGCAGCACGCTCGCTTGTCGCAGGGCTGTTCGGCGCACTAATCGCATCTCTTGGTCAAACAATAATCAACGTGCAGACAGGTTTTTGGCTGATATTCGGCCTGATCTACCTTGCTGTTGGGTTGGCGTTTTTGATTGGGAGAGCTGGGCTCGTCAAGCGGCGTGTCAACCTTGCACCTGCAACATGGAAACATGCTAAAAATCCAGTTGTTCTGGGGCTTGCGTTCGGGCTCAATGTTCCTGCCTGCGCAGCACCAATTCTATTTGGATTGCTTGGACTAGCCGCGACCACTGGAACGGTCGTCGCTGGTTTCACAATGATGTTCCTCTTCGGCCTATCCCTATCAATGCCATTGGCAGTGTTTGCCGCCGTACCTAGCCTCGCCACATGGCTCGAAACGTTAGGTGAGCGATTGAAACGCAGACGGTGGCTTATTGGCCTCATTTTTGTATTGCTTGGCCTTTGGTCAATCTGGTTCGGGCTGTATGTTAATCCCGAAAATTGGTCGGGCAAATGAAGCCACAGAGTCGATTTGCGAGTGTCGCGACTGCTGGGATAACCTTTCAGGCAGGCTCTGCTGCGGTTGATTCAGCAACCATAATGTCCGCACTGGTATTCCAGCTCACCGGCAATCCGATAGTTGTCGGGGCGGTCACGGCAATCTTGCGATTTGGCTGGCTGTTCCCCCAATTGATAGTCGGTTTCCTTGCGCAACGCGACGGCTCCAGCATGCGCTACTACATCATTGGTGCGTTCGGTCGCGCGATGTGCATGGCTGTGCTGGCGTTCGTCCTGTTCATTGGAACGGGATTGCCTGCCCTGACACTGTCCACATTCGTGATGGCAATTTGGACAGCGTACGCATTCATCAGCGGCATCGTTGCCGTCCCTTACAATGACATCGTTGCGCGTTCCGTTCCCTCAGAACTTCGGAGCCGACTGTTGGCTACACGTTTCTTTGGCGGCGGTATACTTGCCCTCGGGGTAGTGGCGATTGCCGATCGATTGGTTAGCGGTCTTGAGTTTCCACTATCGTATGCAGCGATCATCGCAATGGCGGCCGTCTTGATGTTCATTTCATCTGGCGTTTTCGCCGCAATGGGAGAACCGGATGTGGTCTCTGAGAGGACGAGCAAGCCGGCCTTTTTTCAGTATCTGAAAGATGGGGTGAGCGTGTTTCAAACAGACCTGAATTTCAGGAAGTTCGTCTATGCTCAATGGTGCGGCGGGGCGGTGCTGATGGCGATGCCATTCTACATTGTACAGGCCGATGCGAATGGGATCGGCTTCGAAGGGGTAGCGTTGATGCTCGGGGCTCAAACTGCCGGAGCGCTTGTATCAAACGCATTGTGGGGCTGGTGGGGTGACCAATATGGCAAGGCCAGCCTCCTGAAGGGGATTGCAATTGGCAGAATTCTGCCACCTGCGATAATCCTGCTTCTTACGACCACGAGGTTCCTCGACCCAAGTGAGATGTTTTACCTCTTTGTGGGCACATTCTTTGTCCTCGGTGCACTCGCCAATGGCCTAACGATCGCTGTCATTGGTTTTCTGATGGAAATATCGCCCGAACACTTGCGCCCAGCCTACAGTGGGTATTTCAATGCAATTACTGCTCCTGCATTCCTACTCCCCCTGCTTGCGGGGGGCATTGCCGCCTTATTTGGGTTCACGGTAGTTTTCACGATCTCGATGACGGGAGCAATGCTTCAAGCGTACTTACTGATGCGCTTAGACGCATAAATGTTTTTTCCCGAGTCAGCCCACGTATCAATGACCCCTGTAGAGAGCCACAAGGGGACAAATCTAAACACATGCCCGGCGCGTGGATACATCCGGATGGGCCCCTAGGAAATCCAGACCGGCATATACGTCTCCCTCGGTTTCTTCCAAGTGTTCGATCTGCCGTTGTTCGATAAAGCGTGCTTCGTAACAGTCGATCGACGTGGGCGTTCATCCAGCAACAACACCAGCCGTGCAAGGGTTGTCACATCTATGTTTGACCATCCGGCGATTGTCCTACCATCTTTCCATAAAACACTCGCCGCGACGGCCTCGATCTCACTTGCATTCTCCAACCCGCTTTGGAAAATCTCCACCGGTTCTACGCGGTGAAGTGTTACAACATCTGCCATTCATTGATCCTTTCCACGCTTGGCAGCGCGAGGTTTCGTTGTGCTCGCACCGGACGTTTACCTCCACTCCGGCAAACTATCGCCAAGTCAGAGGATCCAGTCGGAAAAGCTCTGATAATTGCTCATAGAATTTAGACTCTTCGCACTTGAGGTCTTCCGATTTCTCAAAGAAAACTTCGACCGCGACCGCAAAAAATTCTTCCGGCACGTCTGCACCACAGTCGTCAAGTACAGTCTTTTTTCCGTCATTAATGTTTCGGACGTGGCGTTCGTACGCATTGGTGAACACACGCTCCCAGACAGAGAGGCTGCGCCTATGGTTCAAAGTGGAGGCACCGTCGGAATGGCCAAACAAATCGTCAATTTGATGCGCGAACTCGTGAAGCACAATGTTGTGACCATCTCGGTCGTCACTGGCGGTATGTTCGATATCTGCCCAGGACAAAACAACAGGCCCATGAGGCCAACTCTCGCCCGTTCGCACTATCTCGCGTTCCATCACAGTGCATCCGTCGTACTCTTTTTCTTGCGACTTGAACGCGTCCGGATAGATGAGAACCGTGCGAAGCTGCTCGTACCATGCGTCCGTATTGGCGACGAGTAGACAGGCTTGGGCGGCCACCGAAAGCTGCATCTCTTCAGTTACGTCCAGTCCATTGCATCCAACGAATTCGATCTGGTGCCGAAAGAGATTGATCTTGCCCTCTAGCTTTGCACGCAACTCAGGCGGAAGCTTCCGGAACCGGGGGACGTAATTGGCAACAATGGCACGCTGATGCTCGGATAGCTCCGTTGCCATTAGCTTCGTGCGCGCATGTTGCTTTGACCAGTACCAAAATCCAAACACGCCCGTCGCAAGAAACAAGAGTAGGGTAAAATAGAACATCAACGCCTGTTCTCGCAGGTTAGACCAACTCAGCGATCAGTGGATTTTGGCAGGTAGAAGAAAAATCAGTTTGCGACATTACTGCCATCTCATTCGTTGCTCGATTGATCATCATCGGCCAATAACGTTGGATCACAATTGGAAGGCAGCTCCAGAACATGCCATGATCGAGGTGCAACCGGCCAAACCACCCACAAGCATCCTTTGCCGTTCGCGTGGTGTCTGCACATCTTCTATTTGTGTTCCGAGGTCAACTTGCACCTGTTTGCCGCCGTTAATTCAAAACCCATCATGCAGCGTATCGACCTCAGTCCGGTGCAGACGCACCCGGGCCAAAGATCGGCAAATGAACAATTACCTTGCCTGCATGCTTGAACGACAAATGAAGCTCGGTTGTTCCGCCTTTCTTGAGCGGCGCATTTAGCTTCATCATCATCACGTGCAGCCCGCCAGGCTTGAGCTCGACCGTTTTGCCAGCCCGGATTTCAAGCTGTTCTGCTGCAGACATGCGCATGATGCCGTTGTCTTGCTTCGTTATGTGAATGCTTACCTTTTCAGCAAGCGGGCTTGTCACTGATACGAGCTGATCAGCTGTGTTGCCCGTGTTGCGAAGTGTGAAGTAGGCAGCAGCAGGTCGATTGACGCCGAGCGAAGCGCGTGCCCATGGCTTACTGATCTTGATCGCGCCGACCTGAACCGCCTCGCCTGCCGATGCAAAGCCAAACAAACCAAAAATCAAATATATTGAAACCAAAAAACTGCGCATTGGTTTGCATCTCCAATAATCTTCCTAACAGTACCTGGATGCCGAATCTTCATTGGCGTTGAGATGAGCCTAAAGATGTTTCTCGATCCCGTCCGCCATTTCTCTCGCGTTCGTTCCATGCGAAAAATGAGTTAGGAATTCGTTTGTAGGCCCCATTAAGTAAACGATGCTGGAATGAGACATCAGATAGTCGGTGCCGGGGTCATAATTTTCGGCTTTGGCATAGTAAATTCGGAAGGTCTTCGCCATGTCGCGAATATCCTGCTCCGTTCCAGTGAGTCCAACCAGCCGACTGTGAAAGTTCGCTACGTATGATGCCATCTGCTCAACAGTGTCGCGTTCCGGATCAACGGTTACGAAAATCGGTGTGACGCGTTCTGCCTTTTGACCAAGCAGACCAAGCGCATCAGTCATAGTCTGTAACTCGGTCGGACAAACATCGGGACAGTAGGTGTATCCAAAAAAGATCAACGTGAACTGGCCAGCAAAAGTTTGTTCTGAAACGCGAGCTCCAGAATGGTCGGTTAATGTGAAGGGACCGCCGATCAAGGCCCTTCCGGTTGTTTGCGGCGGGGTAACGTAGGAGGAACTGGTGATAAAATTTGACAAAAGAGTTCCCGCGATCGCCACAAGGCTGAGCAAGCAAGCTACGACCAATGATATCTGAGTAATTCTCAGTAATTTCATCGCACCCGACCCTCAGTCACCCTATTTCACCTAGAATCGGAAACGCATCGAGCAACCAGTAGGAAAACGTGGACAGGTGCCCAGTGATCATCGCAGTACCCATGACAATCAGGACCAGTCCCGCAATTTGATGGAGGCGCCGACCCAAACGTCCGACTGACCGAAGTTTACGTGTCAGCCGATCGGTGAAGGCAGCCGCTAACAAAAACGGTACTCCTAAACCGGCGGAGTAAATCAACAGCAATGCGACGCCCTCTCCAACTGACGCCGAGGCTGCGCTTGCTGTTAGAATTGCGCCAAGAATTGGGCCGATGCACGGTGTCCAGCCAAAACCGAATGCGAGGCCAAGAACGTAGGCGGAAACGGGCTTGCCGCCTGGTATATCCAGATGAAAACGAAACTCTCGTTGCATGACTGGAATGATTGCAAACCCGAGCATAAAAACACCGAATGTGATCACGATGATGCCACCAACGATGTTCAATTCGTAACGGTATCCAATAAGCAGTTGTCCGAATGCCGTGGCACTTGCTCCCAAGCCTACAAACACTGTGGAGAATCCAATAATGAACAACAAACTAAGGGCAATGGATAGCCAGCGAGTATTCTTTGGAATTATGCCTGTCGCAGGCTTGGAAGTGCCGCCAGCAATGTAAGAGACATAACCTGGTACAAGAGGCAGTACACAGGGCGATAGAAAGGAGATTACGCCCGCCAAAAAGGTCGACACCAAGCCAATGCCCGAAATTTCAAGCATAATTACTCATTCCTTCGAACATCCACACATCCCTATTGACCCGGTTTCAAGCAGGATCTGACAAACTGAACAATCGCCGGAGAATCCCACTCTGCGTCCCTGAGCACACCGGCGACTTCACTGCCATGTTCATCGATGAGAAGTGTCGTGGGGAGACTGCTCACATTAGCAGCCCGCATCAGTGCTTGGTCCCGGTCCATCAGCAGGTCGAGATGTTTGAGGCCCAGTTTGTCAAAATATCTTTGAACGTGTTCGACACCTTTTCTGTCCTCGCTAACAGCAATCACCTCAATTCCGTCATTGGCCAATGCCACTTTCATCCGATCAAGTGACGGCATTTCTCTGACGCAGGGCGGGCACCACGTTGCCCAAAAATTCAGAACGATGGCTCGCCCACGGTAGTCAGCGATCGACCGTTCAGCGCCGCGAGAATCGAAAAACGTAGTCGTCGGGGCGGGCTTCTTGCCCGAAACCGGGACATAGCTCCACAAGTCGGCCGCACGGGCTTTTTTGGCTTCGCAATTTGTCTTGATCCCGTCGGCATGGCTGAAACCGCTTGAAAGAGCCCAAATCGCGACGGCCAGCATCAAGAGTTTTCTATCGATAGAGATTGGCAATTGTCTCACTCCCTTCAGCAACTGAGCCGTACGGTGGTGGCGCTTTTACTGTTCATCGCTTTTGGAACAGGATTTGCCGAGGAGTTTGTTGACGCATAGCCCCAGTCCACACATCAGAACGCAAGGGAGTAGGGTCAAAAGAATTGGCGCCACACCTGCAGCAACCAGCCACGACCAGTTGAGGGCAAAGCCGCCGGCAACAATGACAACTGCCGCAAAGGTCAATGTGCGACGGTCGGAATACCATGGGACCGAAGCTCTTCGAACCGTCGGCTCAATCGTCGGTACTGATGTATTTTCTGGTAACTTGCTCATAGCAATCCATCCTTTAGGGTTTGGAACTTTGGATAATGTTTTTGAAGAAGCGTTGCATTTCAGAGGTGTCCCACTCTGCAGGGCCGACCAATCTCGCGATCTCAGCTCCGTTGCGATCAAGCAGGAGCGTTGTGGGTAGACCAATTACGCCTAGACCTCGCATTACTCTAGATTCTCGATCAATCAGGAGATCAAGATGCTTAATGCCAATTTCATTGTAGAATTTTCGCACAACTTCTGGGCCGGCAAGGTCAATCGAGAGCGCAACGACCTGAAAATTGTCGCCCCCTAACTCTGCTTGCAAACGGTCCAGGGTCGGCATTTCCTTGCGACAGGGACCGCACCAGGTTGCCCATATATTGAGCAGTACAATCTTGCCCTTGTAATCCGCCAAGCTGCGGGTTTCCCCCTTTTCGTTCTGGAATTGAACAACTGGAATTGGCCGTGGTGTTTTATGAACGGCAAATTTTTCTGGTTCAGAACGCGCTGTTGCAAAGGAGAGCAAGATTGAAACGAGAATTACTGGAATGAACGCCTTATTTTTCATGATTTTTTGCTTTCCCACCGACCTGAGCGGCGCAACTCGATGATCAGTGGTAGTATTATGTCGCCGAAAATTTGCTTCGTGACCGGCCCAACGTGTCGGTAGGCGATCTTGCCGTCAGGCGCGATCACAAAGGTCTCTGGAACGCCAAACACTCCCCAATCTATCGAAACGCGCCCCTTTAAATCGGCACCTGTTCTTGCATAAGGATCGCCTAACTCGTCGAGCCATTTTGCGGCGTTCGCAGGTTGATCTTTGTAGTTAAGACCATGAATCGGCACCGTCTTATTCGCACTGAGTTGCATGAACAACGGATGCTCCGCCCTACATGCCGTGCACCACGAAGCGAACACGTTGACGAGAGATACCTCTCCAACCAGATTTTCACTGGACAAGCCCAAAGTTCGGCCCTGAACTGGTGGCAAGTTGAAGACCGGCACAGGCCGGCCGATCATAGCAGAAGGCATGTTCTGCGGGTCGTTCGAGAGCGCCCAACCGAAGGTCAGCGCCAGGCCGGCAAAGAGAAGTGCTGGTACAGAAAAACTTGCGCGGCGTGACAACGATTTAAACGAAGCACGACGATTTGTATAAGCAAGGTTTGTCATCCTCGGCTGTCCTCTAATTGTTGAAGAAGAGAAACTTCACCAGAGCCGCGATCGCGAGTATGAGCAACACGACCGCAAGCACGCCCACCAGCTCTATTCCCCACATCGTGTCCTCCATACCGTTCATCATATGGTCCATCACTCGTTTCTCGCCTTATTGCGTGCGTCGTGACGCTTGCGGATGCGATCGGGCCAGCTGTTCTTGATGTATGCGAGTACAGCCCTTATTTCAGAATCTGACAGAATCCCTTGATAGCCCTGCATGTCGCTTCGATAAGTTCCGCCAACAATTGCTGCTGGGCCACGCTTGGTGATTTCGAACAACTGTTCGTCCGAATGATGCCAGGTGTGCCCAGTCTCGTCGTGGGGCGGAGCTCGCAGCCGTCCATCCGGCAACGGATCTCGCCAATTTGGCTGACCCTCAAGATTCGCGCCGTGGCAACTTGCACAATGCTGCGCATACAGTTTTTGGCCTTTCGCAATGTCAGGCTCAGAGGCAGCCGAATGCGCCGGGATCAAATCAAACATCAACATTAAGCTCGCGAGCACAGCAAGCGACCGACGATCTATGGTTCCAAAGAAAGACATGCCATTCGTCCTCTTACTCGCGCGCATAAACCTTCTCAGGCCCAGCTCCGATCTCATAGATTGTGAACGGTCCGGTCTTGTTTCCAACCATTCCAGGGGAACCCATAGGCATTCCTGACAACGAGATGCCCTTAATGCTCGGCTTTTCAGTCAGTAGTTTCGTGAGGGTCCGAACCGGGACGTGACCTTCAACGACGTAGTTATCGATGAGCATGGTGTGGCATCCCTCAAAATTCGCAGGGACGCCATGTTCGCGCTTGATCAAAGAAAGGTTGTGCGTCGGCTTCACCGTTACCTTGAAGCCATTTTCCCGCAAATATTTAGCGTATTCTTCGCAGCATCCACATTGTGGATTTTTGAACATTGTACCGGTCTTGTTGATTTCACCAGCGCTAGCGGCGCCGATGAATGCGCCGAAGAACAATACGGCTAGTGTTTGTTTGATCATTCTGTATCCTTGCTTGAGTGTAAAATTTTTCCAGCTGAGGACAGCTATTTGCATTTCTCGTTCACAAAGTTCGTCAGCTCCGCCAAATTCGAGAACACAATTGAAACCCGATCGCCCATCATCCCGGCACCGGCAATGACCGGACTTCCAGCCAGGGGCCCAGTTGCGCGAGAGTCGATTTTCAGACGAACATTCATTTCCCAATAAGGCGTTGTCCGGCCATCCGCGGTTGATACGAAAAAATCGTCACGGCAATGCCGGACCTCCGTGACCTGACGATCTTTTGGAGCGGATTTGAGTGGTTCTGGAATGGGCCCTCTGACATAGCCGGGGCGGGTAAGACCCTGGTCGATAACCTTGACCGCTCCACCTTCGGCCATCGCCACTTTGAGAAACTCAAGGACATCACTGCGAACGCGATCCTCTTCAATTCCCCTAAGCGCCATGTGGGTGCCCGGTACCAAGGCTTGTGGATCTGAAATCCAGGCGTTCATGGTATCTTCGTCCCAAACAATGCCAGAATTTTTGAGTGCCTCTGAATATCGAGCATAGGTGCTGACCATCCCTGCTTTCTTGCCCCAAAGGTTGGCCAAGCTAGGTCCGGTTGCATGAGTATCAGGCTGGAGCGAGTGGCATGCTGCGCAGAGGCGATAAGCTTCTCCACCTCGTTTGGCATCCGCTGCAGGTTGCGATTTGGCCTCGCCGAGGCTAATCAAACTTGCCAAAGTCAAGCTGACTAAACGCAGTAATTTCATGATTTCATCTCACTCTTGGCGACGCGGATGACACCCATCATTCCGGCCGCCTGGTGTTCAAGGATGTGGCAATGGAACATCCAGTCGCCTGGATTGTCGGCAACAAACGCTATCTCCACCGCCTTTCGCGGCTCCATAAGCACAGTGTCTTGCCATTCGCGGTGTTGAGTGGGCGCGCCGTTTCGGCTGACTACACGAAATGAATGCCCATGGAGATGAATCGGATGATGCCAGGCGGTGTCGTTCTGCATGACGAGGACATAGCTTCTGCCCTGATCCAGTGTCACGAGCGGGTCCATCACATGGCCGGTTGCCGCAACACCATTGATGAACCACATTTTGTCGGAGTGCATCATATTCATCATGTTGCTCATCATGCCATTCATCATGCCGTCACCTTGACGGCCCTTCATCATCATTCCACCCATCATGCCGCCGTTGAATCGGATTTCATGCCGCTTTGCAGCACGCAGGTTTGGCTCCGGCATTGTGTTGGATGCTAAGGAGATCGGACTTTCCAACCCTCGTTCGCGCAAGGGATCGGAGTCATAAACCAGATCGAGCAATCGATACCTGAGATCGCGATAGAATGTGTCTGTGATCTGAAACCGTTCATGAGGGTTGCCCATCATGTCGATGACCAAATCGGCCCGCATGGCAGGTCCCAAGACGACCCTGCCATTGGCTGGTTCGTGGGGCGTCACAGGTTGACCATCGAGAGCAACAATGCGGGGATTGTGACCGGAAAATTCAAGCCCGAAGATGCGGGCATTGGCTGCGTTGATTAGGCGAAGCCGTATGCGCTCCCCACGCCGAACTGAAAATTCGTCTCTGATCTGACCGTTGACTGTGACAGTGTTGCCGACACGACCGTTATGGCTCATGTCGTGGCGGTTTCCAAAATCTGGGCTGATTTGAGCATCTTTTTGAAGACGCCAATCGTCCAGCACCCAAGTGATGTCTCGATCAACCTGGATTGGATCTCGTTCTTCAACAATTAGCGCGCCATAGAGGCCTCGACCAACCTGCTCAAAACCACGTTGATGCGGGTGGTACCAGTATGTGCCCGCGTCCGGTACATCAAACTCATAGGTGAATGATTGTCCATCTCCGATGGGCCGTTGTGTGAGATGCGGCACGCCGTCCATCGCATTGGGCACGCGCAGGCCATGCCAGTGTATGGTTGTCTCCTCGCCTAGGCCGTTTTGTACGTCAACACGTAGGCGGTCACCTTGACGGGCGCGAATTTCCGG
Source organism: Geminicoccales bacterium (assembly GCA_050633905.1). Taxonomy (GTDB): domain Bacteria; phylum Pseudomonadota; class Alphaproteobacteria; order Geminicoccales; family Geminicoccaceae; genus JANQPX01. The sequence continues at coordinate 4,090 of JBOEHJ010000038.1, read as the reverse complement.
ACCCGGCAGAGCGCCGTTATATGACCAAACGTCCGTTTTAGGATTTGGGAGAGGCGCGAGTTGGGCGACACCTTTCGCTGCATGTATATCAAACTGTTTGATTGAAGCCGATCTCGCATGGGCATGCAGGAACGGGAAGCTGGCGAGCGCAACACCTGCTGATCCTCCCAAAAGGACTGATCTGCGCGTGAGATTCGCATGTCGGATAATTGGCATAATCTTTTCATCCCAGAATATGTTCTCAACGGATTGTTTGTGAGGCGGACAGGTGCGATCACGCTGCCCATTGCAATCTAGAGCGCGCACGAATTCGCATGCGGTAACGCTGTTGTTGGGCACACAGGTGTGTGCGACCAATCGTCAGGTCAGGTCAGGTCAGGTCGATAGTTCGGGGAGGAAAAGGATCAGGCTGCCCAGAGCGGCCAAATAAAATCAACGCGAGCGAAGCCCGGAGTGTTGAATTGGAAAATTCCGGTGACAATTCATTGTCAATAGCCGGGAGACTGGTTGCAAGAGGCACAACACAACCCGCGACGCATGTCATTGCATCGCCGTTGGTATCCGGAAAGCAACCACCGCAACCGTCTTCTGGTGCCTCAGATGTCACCGATATCTCGACGTCCATGAAAGTTGCCTGGGCCGATTGCACTATCGTGCCTGCCGCAAAAGCAGCCAGCAACAAGACAATCATCATTCTAGCCCAGGGTCTCATGGTTCCTTGAATAGCTAAATTTATCCGAAGCGTCTAGCAATCTTCTTGTCACACTCTCGTGTTTCCCGCAGGCGCGCGGAACGGAATTCACCGCCAAGGTCGCCGATTGAGAATTCACCTTGACGTTCCAGTTGGCAGAACCCGTATGGTCCAAATGAGGTGACCTTTTGTATCTGGTCGATACTGGCGAAACACTCTGTGCAATGTCGAGGTTCTTGGGTTTGAGCTTTCGGTGAGGTTGTAATTGGACTTCAGCTAGGGTGTGGGGATGAATCCCAAAGTTGAGTCGGTTTTGGGGTCCGCCTGTTCTAGTGCAATCGATGTTCTCGGAGCTAGTCACCCCTCACTGTTGACCTGATTCTGACTGGAATATCGACATGTCAATGGGATCGGTAATGAACTTTGTAAGTCGGAGAATACGATGGCATCCTTGAGCACACTAGAAGACCGCGCTGATCATGGTATTGAGCATCCCACACAGTTCAGAATATCGATTGAAAGCATGAGTTGTGCCTCGTGCGTAGGGAGGATCGAAAAAGCGGTACTCGCAGTTCATGGTGTGGACTCCGCTTCTGTCAATCTCCCAACCGGGCGCGCATATGTGACAGTTTCTGGCCCCTTCGAGGCGAGAACGTTGATCAATGCTATCCAAGACGCGGGTTACAAAGTTGCCTGGGAAACTATCGACCTCGCAATATCCGGCATGAGTTGTGCATCTTGTGTGAAACGAATTGAGACGGTGTTGAAAGAAATTCCTGGAGTTGCCGAGGCCTCCGTAAACCTGGTTAGTGGCAGGGCCTCTACACAGGTGTTGTCAAGCGAGGTGCGTTTTTCGGATCTCGTGGATGCGGTTAATGTGGCCGGCTATGAAGCGCACAGCATAGCCACCGACGGAACAGAGAATAAGACAGCTGCCGCCCACGAGAGCGAAATGAAGACCCTATCTCGGGCGTTTATGTTCGCCGCAATATTGACGCTGCCGGTGGTCGTTCTAGAGATGGGAGTCCATCTAGTTCCAGCGTTCAAAACGCTTGTGATGGAACGGGTTGGTCTGCAGCTAAGCTGGGAAATACAATTTGTGTTGACGACGATCATCTTGTTCGGACCTGGCTTGCGCTTCTTCCAAAAGGGCTTGCCGAAACTTTACCGACTCACACCGGACATGAACTCGCTGGTTGCACTCGGAACGGGCGCTGCCTGGGTGTATTCTGTCGCGGCCACATTTTTTCCCAGTTTTCTCCCAGACGGGACACAAAATGTCTATTTTGAAGCTGCATCCATGATCGCGACATTGATCCTCCTGGGCCGCCTTCTCGAAGCACGTGCGCGCGGACGAACAAGCGATGCGATCAAGAAACTGATGGGGTTGCAACCAAAAACTGCGCGGGTGCTCCGGAATGGTGACGCACTTGAGGTCGCTCTGGATCAGGTTTTGATTGAAGATGTGGTTTTGGTTCGCCCTGGCGAAAAGATTGCGGTTGATGGTGATGTGACTGAAGGCTCGTCATACGTTGATGAGTCGATGATTACTGGTGAGGCGATGCCGGTCGCAAAAGGCGTGGGAGATGAGGTGGTTGGCGGCACCATCAACAAGACCGGCTCATTTTCATTCCGTGCGTCTAGAGTTGGTTCCGACACGGTTCTTTCGCAGATTGTACAGATGGTTGAGCGAGCCCAATCTGCAAAACTTCCGATACAAACATTGGTTGACAAAATTACGGCCTGGTTTGTCCCTGCCGTCATTGGGGTCGCATTGGTTACATTTTCTTTGTGGGTGGTGTTCGGGCCTGAGCCCGCATTTACATTTGCACTCGTTAATGCCGTGGCGGTGTTGATCATTGCCTGCCCCTGCGCCATGGGCCTTGCTACCCCGACCTCTGTCATGGTCGGAACCGGCCGCGGTGCGGAGATGGGCATTCTCTTCCGCAACGGCGAGGCTTTGCAGACATTGCAAAACATTGATCTAGTTGCGCTCGACAAGACGGGTACGCTAACAGCGGGCTGCCCGGTAGTTACCGATTTCGTTACGTTGGAAGGCTTCATGCGCAACGATGTTTTCTCTCTCATCGCGGCGGTTGAAGCGCGATCAGAACACCCTGTCGCCCAAGCGATTGTCGCAGAAGCGATGAGAACGGGAATCGATGAAAGAAATTCAAAAGGCTTTGAAGCTTGGCCAGGATTCGGTGTCAAAGCAACCGTCGAGGGATGTGTTGTTGAGATAGGCGCTGATCGAATGATGGCTAGGATCGGAATTGATACGGGGGAATTTGACGATGCCACAATGAGGCTGGCAGATGAAGGAAAATCCCCGTTATTTGCAGCGATCAATGGAAAGCTTGCAGCAATAATAGCGGTTGCGGATCCAATCAAGCCGACAGCTCACCAGGCCGTCGCCACCATGAAACAACTTGGCCTCAAAGTCATGATGGTCACCGGCGACAACCATCGCACGGCAGAGGCAATAGCCGCTACTCTTGGCATCGACGAATTTGTGGCCGAAGTACTGCCTGACGGCAAATTGAATGCCGTAAGCCGGCTACGTGAAGAGGGCTTCCGGGTAGCGTTTGTCGGGGATGGAATCAATGATGCGCCTGCACTTGCTGAAGCCAATGTTGGCGTTGCCGTCAGCACCGGAACAGATATCGCGATTGAGAGCGCTGATGTCGTACTGATGTCGCATGACTTGACTGCAGTTCCGAACGCAATCGCACTCAGTCGAAACACGCTACGAAATATCAAACAGAATTTATTCTGGGCTTTCGCTTACAACTCTGTCCTCATTCCAGTGGCGGCCGGAATCCTATATCCACTTTCTGGCACTCTTCTATCTCCAATTTTGGCGGCCACCGCGATGGCTATGTCGAGTGTGTTTGTGGTTAGCAACGCACTGCGTTTGCGCCGGTTCCAGCCGCCGCATTCGGCGGCTGAGCAAGGTGATTTATCGGCGGAGCTCACACCTGGCCATATCAGGCTTTGAGTATGCGTCCACCGTCCCTGTTGGCTTACTGGCGCTCGAATTAACTTCGCTCGGTGCACCAGCGTGGTCGACGCATGGCGCCGTTACGCGTCCGTAAACAGGATGGCCTACACAGCATGGTACGCTTGCTGCACGCGGTAAATGGGATAGCTGTCGCTGTGAGCAATCACTGTTGAGCATCGGGGTGCTTCCCTCCCCGACGCGTTGCAAAGGCTCTCTTATGAGAGCTTTTTTGCATTCTGGTAGTGACGCGGTGTGGAGCGGTGACACGCCAAATGTACGGCTCCCCGCGATCGGTACACTTGATCGCAATTTGCCACATCTTGTTGTCGCGTTCTTGGAAAATAACCAAAGCGCGATTGTGCGCGTCACGGACAATTTCACCATGCTCAATCATCGCG
>JBOEHJ010000037.1:0-20218 GCA_050633905.1 Geminicoccales bacterium | reverse complement strand
CTAAGGCCGACGAGCTTCATAGATGTGACAATGCCCATTTAAGACATAGCGAACTTCGAATCTAAAGGAGCCAGGACGCGGCGACGAGAGGCAAAGCACAGCCTTCGTACTACATACGGATTCAATTTAAATATGATCCTAGGTTGAAAAAAATCATCAGATATTATATTTAAGCTTGACAAAAATGCCTCAGACATTGAATCAAACTGCCACGAGGCACGTTAAGATTGAACAGCTCAGATTCTTCAACAGCTAAACCATCACAAAACAATCATACGAATCGTATCTGACACACACAGGATTACAAATGCCAGCCACTACCTCAGCCCGATGTGACAGCCTTCCATGGATGAGAAATGTCAAATTCGATGGCACCTTCATATTCGGATTGTTTTTTCTTTCACTTGTTACCGGTGCCGTGATCACCATTCAGCCGGCGCTGTTCTATCCTATACTTGTCATCGATTTGTGGTTTCTTGGCTATCACCATGTGATCGCGACCTTCACACGCTTGTGCTTTGATCGGCAGAGCTTTCGCGAGAACAAGTTTCTGGTTCTGGGCTTGACCCCGATCGTGGCGGCCGTGACCTTCCTGGTGGCTTGGCAGGTGGGGATCTGGGTGATCGTCACGATCTACTTTTACTGGCAGTGGTGGCACTACACTCGCCAGAGCTGGGGTATGTCTCGCGTCTTTCGCGGCAAGGATCCGGATGCTTTGTATGAAGACGGTTGGCTCGACCAGGCTATCTTCTATGCGCTACCGACATTCGGCATTCTGCTGCGCTCCAATCAAAGTCACGAGCGCTTCATCGGCCTGGATCTCAGGTCGATCCCGGTGCCCGACATAGCCATCCCGATAGCGGGCGTTGCGACTGTAGCGCTGATAGCCGTCTGGATTGCGCGACGGGTGCAGGCAGCGATGTCAGGCCAGCTTGCGGTCGTCCACACATTGTACATGTTTACGCATTTTGCCATCTTCACCTTGGCCTATATCTTGACCCCGGACATCAGCCTTGGCTGGCTCATGATCAACATCTGGCACAACGGTCAGTACATCCTGTTTGTCTGGATGTTCAATAACAAAAGGTTCCGCAGCGGCATCGATCCCGAGGCAAGGTTTTTGTCCTACATCAGCCAGACTGGACGCCTGTGGCTCTATCTCGGGACGTCCATCGCCATCACAGGCGTGATCTATTGGGGCGTCCTGAGAACCATTGATTGGCTGTTCTTCGCTGGTCTCTCGGCAACGTTGGTTCTCTATCAGGTCGTGAACTTTCACCATTACATCGTCGATTCGATGATTTGGAAGACGAGAAAGCCCCGCATGCGGGAAACACTCGGGCTAGCCGCTCGATAGCGGGGTCCGGCAGGAAGTTTCTCATGACGCCAACTGACAGGACATCAACGATGAGATGACGGCATGCGAACACTATTTCGCGTTCGAGAAACGACGCAGTGAAAATCCTTGGCTCGACTTTCTTCGGTCCCTTGCCATTGCCTTTGTCCTGGCACGACATGGTCAGCGCGCCTTTCTGGCCTATCGCGAACAGGACGCCCATGGCCTGGATCTGATCATGATCAATGGCTGGGTCGGGGTAGACCTGTTTCTCGTACTGAGCGGCTATCTGATCGCCACCAATTTGATCCGCACGCCCAGACAACATCGATTCCGATCTCTGTCGAACTATCTGTTCCGACGGGCGATGCGCATTCTTCCCGCCTATTACGCTGCCCTCTTTCTGACAGTCGCCGGGGTCTTCCCTCTCTACGAATTTTCCAACGAGAATTTGCTTCAGCGTATTGCGTATCACGTTCTCTTTTTACAGGATTATTTTCCCTCTGATATTAATGTTACTTTCTGGTCTCTGGGTGTCGAGGAGAAGTTTTATCTTATGGCCCCAATGATCGTTGCAATTTTTGCTGCGTTAAAGCGGTCTTTTTCATTCTTAATTTTTTGTTCATTTCTTATATCAATTTCACCTTTATTGAGAACACTCGTCTATTTCGACATGGAAACAGACATCGACTATGCTGAATTTTGGCGGGTATTCAGGAGTCCTTTCCATGCCGTCTTGGAGCCATTATGCCTCGGCGTCATAGTAGCAATGATCCGTGATCGAGATTATCTGACCGTAAACACGAAGATGGCGAAGCTGCTATTGTTATCTTCTCTTCTTGTCATGCTTGCTTGGCTGGCGACACATGAGCTGATGGCTGAGATCACCCTGATCGACATCACCATCCAGCCTCTGCTTCTGGCCGCCGTCTTTGCCGTTGCGGTCTTTGCAGGCAGTGCCCTCTCAACCAGCCACATACCAGGCGAAGCCTTCTTTCGGGTCATCGCCCGACTCAGCTTCACACTCTATCTTGTTCACTATCCGCTCTTACCCTTCTCCATCGCGCTGACGAGCCTTTCGGGCGGCTCGGCGGGAGCGTTTTGGGCTGTGTTTCTCAGCCTGTCGCTCCTTTGGGCCATCCTGCTACATTTTGCCATCGAGAAACCATTTTTGATGGCACGCGATGCCTTTGGACAGAGAGGGTTACTAAGCCAGAAGGCCTGACCAATACAATGTGTGTTAGCCGGCGCTCTCAGTTTTCTACCGATGATGAAATTGCTTGGAGATCAGGGTTGCGGCCGGAAGCGCGATTCTGAGGGCATTGCCAACTTGAGCAAGTAATGGGCGCTTTAAGGTGTTTTTTGGAAATGGCACATCGCGCTAACACTCTGAAAACTAGCGATTCCTAGTTTTGAACTTTGGTGGTAATCACAAGTAAAAATCGTTAAGTTGAACAATGCCAGCCTAAGGCCGACGAGCTTCATAGATGTGACAATGCTCGCTGACAACGCCCCTGCATGCCATCGAGGACAATGAGGATTCTGTCAAAAACAAATTCGACCTACACAGTTGCAACTAGACGACCCTGATTGACGGGGCGAATATCAAGCTCTGTGCACGTGACGATCGGTGACCATTCAGGTGGAGCTGGCAAACAGTTTCAAATGGACTACATTGAATTTGGCAGGCTGCTCTATGGCCTGATCTAAGGTTTGGATTAATGGGCTGAGAGGTAAAGAGAATGAGTTGGCAAACACCTAAGATCGTTGAGATTGCATGTGGTTGCGAGATCAACGCCTATTTCCCGGCTGATCTCTAGTTTTCTTGCCTCCCGCAATCCCGAAGTCAGGGTTGCTGGGAGGCATCCAATCTTAGATCCACTGCGGCCTCGTCGCTGAGTGGCTCACTACTGCGCGTAACTGGTACTACACAGTCCAATGCATGGCTCTGCCATCTCTGCGATGCAAGCCTCTCGGAAGCCATTCCATCGATAGCTGAAATGACTGTGGCTGCCACGCGCCAAGGCTCAGACTGAGCCTTGTACGGAATGAAGCTGGTGTGCCACCGTCAGTTTGCGGGACAGTTTTGGCTTGCCTCTGCCCTCTCCTTGTCATGGTATTTGACATTTCTATGGGCGTTATATCCCTTGCCATTAAAGATGACTGGCTGGTCGTCCGCCAAACAGCCCGAGACGTTATTGGCTGCATCGAACAACATTACCGCTTTATCAAGAAGATCACCGAGCCCATGAAGGGTTTTAAGACGGGCCATTCGGTAGTGGCGACGAAACAAGACATCAAGGCTGTCCAAATGATCCGAAAGAAATAGATCGACCAACATGGCCTCTCGTCATTCAAGCCATTTCCGACACTTGCCGTCAGGGCTGTTCAACGCTGACGAGTTGACGGCAGGTCGGGGTATTTCCACGGTGATTCGAGTGTGACTTATGAGTGGCGGTCGCAAATACCAGGATTGCCGTCATGTCGTCGAGTTTATTGGATATTTTCGCCTCCATCACCGATCCACGCCAGGCACAAGGCAAGGTGTGCGGTCTGGCTCCAGTCCTCATGGTCAGCGTTCTTGCGGTGTTGTCCGGGGCAACCTCCTATCGCGAGGTCCATGGCTTTATCGACAGCCATCTTTCGCGACTGAACAAGGCGTTCGGTCTTGGTTGGCGAAAGGCACCGGCCTACAGCTCGGTGCGCACTATCCTGCATGGGCTCGATCCCATGGCAGTCGAGAAGGCGTTTCGGGCCCATGCTGCGGCCCTCATGCCCGCGGGTCCGGACGACGGGATGTCGAGAGCCATCACGGTTGACGGCAAAACGCTTCGAGGCAGCTTTGATGGCTTCCATGACCAGCATGACCAGAAGGCCGCCCATGTGTTGAGCGCCTTTGCTCAGGATCAGGCGATCACCCTTGGCCATCTCGCGACCGACGATAAAAGCAACGAGATCCCGGCGGCACAGGCGTTTATTAAAGACCTTGGCCTCGAAGACCGCCTGTTCACAGCCGATGCCATGCATTGTCAAAAAACCTTCGAGGCGGCGCGCCAGACAGGCAGTCACCTTTTGGTCCAGCTGAAGAAGAACCAGCACGAGCTGTTTGAGCGCGTCCTCGCGATGACGAAAACAGAGATGCCGATTGGTCAGATACTGACCAAGGATCTTGCCCATAACCGCAGCGAAAACCGGCGCACCGAGGTCTTCGATGTCTGCAACACCATCGCCGGAGCTGAGAGGGCGACCTATCTCCAATGCGTGATCCGGATCAGTCGCAACACATTCATCAAGAACGCCAAAACAGGTCTGTGGCAACGCCGGTCCGAAATCGCGTTGCATGTCAGCTCGGCCAAGCTTTCGGCAAAGCAAGCCGCGGCCGCCATCCGAGGCCACTGGGGCATCGAAAACAAAAAACACTATGTCCGCGATACCGCCTTCGTCGAAGATCAGAGCGCATCCGATCCTATCCTGGTGTTTTCGCAAGGCTCCGAAGCTATGCCCTCAACATCCTACGGGCAAACGGTGTCCAGAATGTCAAAGACACTCTTTGGAAAAACGCTATCAGTCTTGACCGAACACTCAGCCTCAAAGGACTGTAATCAGCGTTGAACAGCCCTGCACTTGCCAGGAGAGCCCGTCCAAAATCGAACATCAAGTCAACCACCGATGAATTTTTAATGAAACTGCAAAAAATCCGTCCAAAAAATCTATTTCAACACAGTAGCGTGTAAAAATCGCCATTTTGCATAACAGCCAATACTTGCATTGCAGCGATGAGTATTACTTGACACAATCTTCAAACCCGGAAAGCCTAGGTTGGTGGCGTGTTCAGGGCGCGTCCCGCGTCGATATGGGCAAACTCAAGCCTATTTCGTCCGTACGGCGCAACGCGGCACGCAACAGCGTGCTGCGGAAGCAAAACTTGGAGGGGGAATGAAAAAGTGAAACAGCTTAGATTTATTCCTACATTAACGATCACCGCGTTGATCGTTGGCGCTGCATCGGCCTCTGCCGATCCGGTAACGGCCGAGCGGCTTGTAAATGCCGGGTCCGCAGAAGAGGCAGCGAACTGGCTGACGGTGCACCGGACTTATGATTCGCACCGGTTCTCGCCATTGGACGAGATCAATGCCGGGAATGTCGCGGGGCTGAAGTTGGCCTTTGCAGTGCCGCTTGGAGGGGCCGAACCGTCGGCATTTGGGCCGGGTTCGTTCCAGGGCACACCGTTGGTTGCCGATGGCAAAATGTACGTCTCCGATGGGTGGGGGACGCCCTATAAGATCGATGTCACCAGCGGCACCAGGGGACAGATCGAATGGATCTGCGATACTGGCATCGAGAAGGATCCGAGCCTGGGCAATCTCATCGCCAACCGCGGTCTCGCCTTATCGGGCGATCTGGTCGTGACCAATCTGCTAGACGGCCGGGTCATTGCCTGCAATGCGGAAAGTGGCGAGATTGTCTGGGAGCGTCAGGTTGCCACGGAAGTGGCCGAGGGCTTTTCCGGAGCGCCGGTGGCGGTTGGCGACAAGATCATTGTCGGCCAGTCCCTCGGCGACTGGGCAACGCGCGGCTGGATCGCGGCCCTGGACGCCGAGACTGGTGACGAGATCTGGCGTTTCCACACGGTGCCGGCCCCGGGCGAGCCCGGTTCCGAGACGTGGCTTTGCGAGGAATCCGGCAATCCCGATTGCTGGAAGACCGGCGGGGCGGCGGCCTGGAATGCTGGTTCCTATGATGTCACCACCGATACGTTGATCTGGGGAACCGGTAACCCGGTTCCGATGTTCGACCCCGAATATCGCCCCGGCGACAATCTCTACACCAACTCGACTATTGCGCTTGATGCCCAGACTGGCGAGTTGAAATGGCACTTCCAGTACACGCCTGGCGACTATCTGGACTATGACGAGGTCGGCACCCAACTGCTGCTCGACACCACCGTGAACGGCGAAGAGCGGAAGATCGTGGGGCATTACGGCCGGAACGGGTTCTTCTACCAACTCGACCGGACGAACGGCTCGTTCATCAGCGCCAATCAATATCTGGAGAAGATCAACTGGACCGAAGGGATCGACCCCAAGACCGGCAAGCCGATCAACTATGACCCGAACAAGAGCCTGCAGGTCTATTCCGAAGAGATCCTCATCCGTCGCGGCGGCGGCCAGATCTCGGCCTGTCCCCATCTGCAGGGTGGGGTTAACTTCTGGCCCGTCGGATACAATCCGAATACCGGCATGGCCTATGGTCACTCGCTCGAAGGCTGCTCATTCATGGAGGCCATCCCGGTGGCGCCTGAGGATGTGACACCGGGGAGCATCTTCTTAGGCGGCGCTTATTCGAACTCGGGCCCGCAGGGCGGTTCGATCATTGCGGTTGACGTGACGACCGGCAAGATCGCGCACAGGGTCCTGCGCGAGCACGCGGCCTATGCAGGTGTGATGGTCACGCCGGAACTGGTCTGGGTCGGTGAAGTCGACGGCACCTTTGGCGCCTACGACGCGACGACGCTGGAGCAGAAATGGTCGATCAATGTAGGTAGCGTCTTTGCTGCCCCAGCGATCAGCTATGCGGCGAACGGAAAGCAGTTTGTCGCAATCGTTGGCGGTCCACTCGGCATTGCCGGCGGTGGCAAACCCGAGCTTAGCCTCACCCAGCCCGCCAACATGCTGTACGTCTTCTCGCTTTAATTGAGAGCTCATACGAGATGTCCTGGCTGCGCCCCAGCGCGGCCAGGATGATCTCGGGGCCTAGGCGAGGTCGAGCACAAGCAAAACGGAAACGCCTGAACAATGAATCTGAGAATATTGGCCCTTGCGGCAGCCCTCGCCGGTGTCGCTTCGGCTGAACGGGCAGCTGCCGCGGACTTCGATCCCTCAGCTTACGATATCGATCGTGGCAAGAAGATCTACGAACGTATCGGGAATTGCTTGCAGTGCCATGGCTGGGACGGTTCGGGCATGGGGCGAAATCCGCGTTCGGTCGGCACGGCACCAAATCTGCGCCAATTTGAACCCGACCCTGATGTTCTGTACGAGCTGATCGCCTGCGGACGGCCCTACACAATGATGCCGTTTCACGATCGTCTCGCCTATTCGGACGACCGTTGTTTCGGCTTGACGATGGACGACTTCGACGAGGGCGAGAAACCGCATCGCGGCAAGTCCGTCAGGCCGAATGACATCGAGAACCTGATCGCCTATTTGCTGACCCATGTGATTGGCAAGGGCAAGACGACGCTCGAAGAATGTGAAGCCTTCTACAAGCCCGGGCATCGCAACTGCGTTGTGTTGAAGGACTGAGATGATGATCCGTGTCTGCGCATTGCTGACAGCCATCGCTATCGCCGGTCCGGCAGGTGGCCAAGAGCGTTCGATCGTCGAGCCACCGTTCGGGATTTGGGATGCGGAGCTGGGTGGACCTGTCACGCAGATCCCGTCCTTGGATGTCAACGACCTGGCTTGCGGGACGAATGGTGGTCCGCCCTCGCGCCCGATGAACGACCCTGCCGAATTTCTACAATGCCAGCCTGAGCCGAGCGGCCTGCGCGAGATCCATTTCGCCTATGACGACGAGTTGGACTATGTCGCGCGGGCGATGAACTCGGAATATGCGGTGCTGCAGGACGGAACCTCGGTCTTCGCGCATCCGGTGGTGGTGTCGGTACTGGCCGACCCGGACGGCACGGTGCAGGGCTTTCGTATAATCACTGACGCGCGGGCCAGACTGGAGGACCGCCGCCGTGCCGTCTCGCTGATGCGAAATCTGACGGCGAAGTACAAGAACTGGAACCTCGATTGCACCGACCTGCCGCTGGCCGAGAACGAAAAAAAGATCGGGAACCTCTTTGTCAAGCAGACCTGCCACGGCACCTCGCCGGATAATTCCGCCGTGACGAGGCTGGATGCCCGATACCTGCGCAAACCCGGTCAGTCGGCCGTGAACCGGGAGACACGAGCGCTGAATTCCGGCTATTTTGAAGGGTTCACACGGCTCGAAATCGTCAATCTGCCCTATGAACCGGCGCCGCCGCAGATAAGGGCGGCGCGGTGACGCTATTCCTGAAACCGACCATCGGCCATGAAGGTTCGCTGGATCGTGGCGCCGTCGATCTGCGCGTCGGTCATTTGCGCCCGGCTGAACCGGCTGTCCTGGATCGATGCATCGGAGAAGTCCGCCGCGCGCAAGTCCGAGCCCCAGAAATCCGTGAACGTGATCGTCGAGCCTGCAAACGACGTTTTCGCCAAGTCCGACTGGACGATGGTGACATAGCTGATATCCGCCCCTTTGAAGTTGCTACGGCCGACCGAAGCTTCGCGCAGGACCGTGTTGTGCAGAACCGCGCCAGTGAAATCGACACTGTTGAGGCGGGCCTTGGTCAGATCGGCGGTATGCAGCGTCGCGTTGGTCAGCTTGGCGCGGGTCGCGCGAACATGCTGCATCTTGGCGCCGGTCAGATTTGCTTTGCCCAAATCGGCGCCGGACAGGTCCGCTTCATAGAACAGCGCCGCCGTCAGATCCGCCCCCGACAGGTCCGCCTCGCGCAGCTGCGCGACGTTAAAATTAGCGTCGATGGCGGTGACGTCCTTCAGAATCGTTCCGCGCAAGATGGCTCGGTGGAAGCGGGCGCCGGTCAGATCGGCGCCGGTCAGGTCGACGCCCGACAAATCCGCCTTTTTGAAATTCGCCTGCCTCAGGTCGCAATCCCGACACGCCTTCCGCGCACCCGATCGCAATTCCTGCACCATATCTGCGGCGGCTTGCGACATGCCCGCAAGCAACACCGCCAGGAACAGTATCACCCGCATCACGTTTCTCCCCCTGATCGGATCTGACGCCCGATGGCTCATCTTACACGATTTTCCGTTGCTTGCGCAGTGATGGGAGCCTTCGTCATGGGTGCGCCTGCCCACGCCAATGACGAGATCAGCGGATCTGCCCATGTGATTGACGCGGATATCCTGCGTATCGACCAGCAGCGAGTCATTCTTTGGGGCCTCGATGCGCCTGAGCGCAACCAGCCCTGTTACAAGGACGGTGAGAAATGGGGCTGCCATGGAGCAGCTAGGCGCACGCTGGAGCTTTTGGCGGGGCGGGGCGAGGTGGTCTGCTACCTGCTCGGTGATCCCGATCCCTTCAATCGGCGTCACGGTGTCTGCGAAAGCGGCGATACGGACATCAATGGCGAGATGGTCAACCGCGGCATGGCGGTTGCGTGGGAAGCTCAGAGCTCGGACTATGTTGAGCAGCAGCTTGACGCCATCGAGAACGAACGCGGCATCTGGAGCGTTGGCGTTGAGTTCATGCTGCCTTGGGAGTATCGCCGCATCAACACGCCCGGCGGCTATCGCTAGTGGTGGGTTCGCTACAAAAAACACATACATTTCTTGAAGGAACTGGCGGCATACCGTCGATCCTGGCGATTTCGGTGGGAACCAAATGATGTGGTCACACCACTAGCAGGGGGGGCAGAATGGCCAATGTCGGAGCCTTAGCCGAACGCATTGTAGGCAACAGGGCCTATGACGACCTGATTCGCTGGACGCTGCTGGTTGCCCTGTTTTGCCTGGGGGCGATGATCCTCTGGGATTATGGCTTCTTGAACTACCTGTTCGAAAACGACACAAGCGGCATCTCGACTCTGATCATCGTCGTGTTTGGCGCCTCCAGCCTCTATTGCCTCTGGTACCTGGTGGATCTCTCGGCGGAACTGGCCCTCTTGGAGCGGATCTCGCGTGATCTGCAGACACTGCCTTTGCAGGAAAGCGATGCTCTGCTGTCCCGGCCGGGGGGAGAGCGCCGGATCGACCGGATCACCCGCGACGTTGCCACCGTGCGCCGCACGCTTGGTGACAGCTCGCCCGAAACCCTGCTGCAGGCCTTCGCCTCGGAATGCCGCGGCCCGGTGCGGCTTGGGATTTTCATCTCGGACACGCTCTACAAACTTGGTCTCTTGGGTACGGTGATCGGATTCATCCTGATGCTGGTATCGATGCGCGATCTCGGCGAGTTTGATGTCGAGACAATGCGTGAGGCTCTACAGCAAATGACCGGCGGCATGGCGGTTGCGCTGCTTACGACCATCACAGGGCTGAGCTGCGGCGTGCTGCTGCGGATGCAGTTCAACCTTCTCGACCGACTGGTCCTGCGCATCCTGCAGCAATTGGTCCGGTACAGCGAGGTGATGTTGCCGGAGGCGATGCACCGGGCGGGCCACTGAGATGTTCGAGGATCCCTCGTCCGGAGACTTCGACGCTTTCACCGACCTCTTGTTCAATGCGTTGGTCGGCTTCGCCTTCATGTTCTTTATCGCGTTTGCGATGATCAACCCGGTCGCGGACCAGGGAAAGATCGAGACGGATGTCGAGATCCTGATCACCGTTACTTGGCCTGATGGGCATGAGGATGACATCGATGTCTATGTCGAGGATCCGGTCGGTAATCTGGTCTGGTACCACGAACGCGAAGGCGGCCTCATGCATCTGGATCGCGACGACCGGGGCCAGTTTAAGGACGTCCTGCTGATCAACGGTGAAGAGGTCGTGAACCCGTTGAACCAGGAAACGGTCTCCGTCCGCGGGCTGATGGATGGGGAATATGTGGTCAATGTCGTGCACTTCGTTGCGACCACGGTCGAGCCGGTCGCGGTCAACGTCAAGGTCGAGAAGATGAACCCGAAGGTGCGCGTGGTCTTTTATGGCGAGGTCGATCTCTCGAACACCGGCGAGGAACGGACGGTCGTGAGGTTCACGTTGACCGGCGACGAGATCACCAACATCAACAGCCGCGAAAAGAGCCTGGTTGCCGCAACCCGGTCCACCGATAAGCCGAGCGATCCCGGCGGGGCGCAGGACGTCGGCACCGGTCAGGTGGTGCGATGACAGGCACCATCCTGTCGCTGGCGGTCGCCTATGCGTTCCTGGCGGTTGTCGTTGCGCTGATGGTGCTGACCACGAGGCTGCCCCTAGTGCTCCGTGGCGGCGTGGCTATTACCGTGGTGATCCTGATCTTCATGACCTATCGCGGCATCGGCGAGCTGCGCGGCCTGCCCAGCGACACGGTGCCGCCGGAGCGATTTCGACTCTACTGGGCGCAGATCGACGAGCCGGACAAGCTGACGGGTGCGCCGGGGTCGATCTTCTTGTGGATCCGCGAGCTGGACCCGGATTACTTCCCCATCGGCCTCCCACGCGCGCACCAGCTACCCTATTCCGATGAGCTGGCCGAGTTGGTGATCGGTGCCATGCAGCAGATCGAGGCCGGTGAGGACGTCGCGGGCGAGGTCGAGGTCGAAGACGAGGATCGAGAAACCGCCGACGAACTAGCTGCTGAAGCAAACCAGGAGGCCAACGAGTCCTCCGGCACCAGGATCGGCCAGCGGTTCATCGATGTCGACTTCGGCAGCCTGCGCTTCGACCTGGCACCGGCGCCAGTGACGCCAAGGAAGGAAGAGTATGAGTAACCTGCGGCTAAGGGCAGAGGCGACAAAGGTGATGGATCAAGCGCCGTCGCCGCCTTTGCCTGCGTCAGGGGTCAAGCGGCCATAGGCCTCGACCAGGTCCGCCGCACCGGCCTTGGCGACAACTTGCTCTGGCGATCCATGTGCAACGATCCTGCCCCGATTCAACAGCACGATTTCATTGGCATCGACGACTTCGTCGACGAGATGAGTTGCCCAGATCACCGCGACGCCCTGGTCACGGGAAAGTTCTCTGATCTCGGACACAAGAACCTGGCGCGACGTGGCATCCAGCCCGGCGGTGGCTTCATCCATCATCAAGAGCTCTGGCGTGTTCAGCAGGGCCCGCGCGATCTCGACCTTGCGCTGCTGCCCGCCGGACAGCTGGCGTACCGGCGACAAGGTCAGTCCGTCGAGGCCCAGCTGATCCGAAAGCGCGTCGATACGAGCGTCCAGCGCCCGACCGCTCAGGCCGAACAGCCTGCCGTGAAATCTCAAATTCGCGCGCACCGACATGTCCAGATCCACCGAGCGGGACTGAAACACGACGCCGAGCCGCCGCCGGATCGCCGCCCCCTCCGCCGCGTGGGTCCCCCCGAAAAGCCGCACGTCGCCCTCATCTTGCGCGAACATGCCGGCGAGGATTTGAAACAATGTGGACTTGCCGGCACCGTTCGGTCCCAGCAGCCCGACATGGCATCCAGGCGTCACGCATAGGTTGATGCCGTCCAGGGCGGTGACGGTACCATAGCTCTTGGTGACAGAGATCATCTCGATGACAGGAGGCGCATTCATCGGCACGGTTCGCGTCGCTGATACCCGTAGAGAACCTCTCTTTTCTTTCCGCGTTTCAATTGACAGCTACCGCCCCTACTCCATGTTAAAATTAAGTAATGCGATATAGGGCAGGTCGATATGCGCAATATCCTCATTCTGGTATTTTGTCTTATTTTCCTACCATTTGAAACAGTGTCCTACGCAGAAGGCAATCTTGCCAGCCGCGCCACCAGACTACCGGACATGCAGATCGACAGCGCAGAACTAAGCCTTTCGGTCGCCGAGTGGGAGATCGAGACCGGCAAATATTATCGCTGGCGAATCGTGCATGATGGCGGCGAGGAATTTCAGATCGTGGCCCCCGACCTGTTCCGCAATTCGTGGATCGATCAGGTTGTCATCAATGACCTGGAAGTGCAGCCCTTCGGCCTTTACGCCATCGAGTTCGATGACGAGGGCACGATCGATGTCTGGTTCGTACCGATCCGGCCGGGCGATTACGACTTCTGGGTGCACGGTTATCGCGAACGCGGCCTGGCCGGCAAGTTCGTGGTGCGGTGATGCGGTACGCGATCCTTACCCTGCTGATGGTATCCCTGCTGGTCAGCCTGCCAGGGGAGGCCAAGGACACTGGACTGGTCTTTATCTCGAACGAGAAAAGCCACGATGTCCACGTCTTCGACAGCGATTTCAACTTGGTCAAGAAGATCGAAACCTCGCGCCGCCCGCGCGACATGAAGATGAACGCCGAGCGCACCCTGCTTTATGTGGCCTGTGGCGATGATGACATGATCGACGTGATCGACATCGAAACACTGGAGGTCGTCGACGGCATTCCGACCGGGCCAAGCCCGGAGGTGTTCGCCTTCTCGCCCGACGAGCGGTTCATGTATGTCTCGAACGAGGAGGACTCGATGATGGAGATCATCGAGATGGAAAGCCGCCTCGTCGTGCAGGATGTGCCCACAGGCGCCGAGCCGGAGGGGGTGATCGCTGCGGAAGACGGCTCGGCGGTCTATGTCACCTCGGAAGTGGCCGACATGATCCATGTGGTGGATCCGGTGGAAAATGTGGTCATCGACAATATTATCGTTGGCACCCGTCCGCGGCGGTTCATCCTGACTCCCGAGACCAACGAGCTTTGGGTGTCGGCCGAATTGTCGTCCGAGATCTACGTGATCGACCGGGCGACGAACGAGATCAAGGATGTCCTGACCTTCCTGCCTCCGGGGTTCCGGCCGGAGGACGTCACGCCAGTGGGCATGGCGCTCACCAAGGACGGCAAGCGCGGGATCATCAGTCTTGGGCGTGCCAACCATATCGCGGTGATCGATGCGATCTCGAAGGAGATCATTGAGTATGTGCTGGTTGGCCGGCGCGCATGGTCGGTCGCGTTGACGCGGGATGAAAGCGTCGCCGTGGTGGCCAATGGGTTGTCGGATGACATCACCTTGGTCGATATGCAGACCTTGCGCCCAATCCGTTCGATCCCGGCGGGTCGGGTCCCGCACACGGTCGTGATCGACGACTGATGCGGGTGCTGGCCGTGATCCTGGTCTGGGCCGCCTTAGCGGTACAGGCCCATGCAGGTGAACAGGTCCGCCTCGGCTATCTGGCCTTACAGGACGATCCGCGCTTTGACCCTCGCTTTGCCTATGCCCGGGTGCCGACGCGCCCGCAGGGGGACACCTTGGCAGCGGTGCAGATGGCAGTCTCGGACATGAAGATCTTGACGGATGCGCGCAAGATGGAGGTCCTGCTGGACGCATCGAGGGTGCTGGCGGAGGATCTGGAGACAGAGGCAGAGCGCATGGCGGCAGACGGCGTCAATCATATCGTGCTGGACCTGCCCGCCGACGATGTCGCCAGGGTTGCTGAGTCTGTGCAACAGACCACGATGCTTTTGAATGCCACTGCCCCTGAGGACTGGCTCCGCCACCGGTGCTATCCTCATCTGCTGCATATAGCGGCGTCCGACCGGATCATGGCGGATGCGCTGGTTCAACACATGGTACGGCAGAAATGGCGGAGCGTCCTGGTCCTGCACGGCAAAACGGAACGTGACCGGGTGCGAGCGGATGCCTTTACCCTGGCGGCCAAGCGGTTTCGACTGGAGATCATCGATACTCGCACCTTCGATCTGTCGACCAATCCTGCGATGCGCGAGGAGAACAATGCGATGCTGCTGACCGGCGGCGCCGGGGATTATGACGCGGTGTTCATCGCCGACGAGCATGGAGAGTACGCACGATATCTGCCGTTTCGTACGGCCCTGCCGCGTCCGGTCGTCGGAGCCGCGGGACTGGTCCCGCTCGAATGGCACTGGGCGCTTGAGCGCTACGGGGCGCCGCAGGTGAATTTGCGCTTCGAGCGGCTGAGCGAGCGGCGCATGGGCTGGCAGGACTGGTCGGCCTGGGTCGCAGCAAAGGCCGTGTTGACCGCCTTTGCCAAGACACGCGACGCAACGCCTGAGAAGGTCGACGCCTTCCTGCGATCTGATCGCCTGCGGCTGGACGGCTCGAAGGGCACGCCTATGTCGTTCCGCTCCTGGTCGGGACAACTTCGCATGCCGATTCTGCTGACCACCCAGAACGCCGTCATCGATATCGCTCCACTCGAGGGTTTTCTGCATCACGAGAACACCCTAGACTCCCTTGGCCAGGACGAGCCGGAGTTCGGCTGTGAGTAAGGCCGCCCCACCGCGTCCGCATTACCTACTCGGCCTCTATGCGGTCACCGAACGCGAAATTCTGAAGTTCCTTCGCCAGCGTGAACGTCTGCTGTCGGCCATCGTCCGCCCCGCCCTTTGGCTGTTCGTCTTTGCGGCGGGTCTGCAGAACCTCTTGGGTGTGTCGATCATCCCACCCTATCGGACCTACACACCCTATCAGGAATACGTCCTGCCGGGCCTTTGCGGGATCATCGTGCTGTTTCAGTGCATGCAGTCAGCACTCTCGATGGTCTATGACCGCGAGGCCGGCGTGATGCGGGTAATGCTGGTAAGCCCCCTGCCGCGCACGTTCCTGCTGTTCGCCAAGATTCTGAGTGCTACGATCCTCTCTGTCCTGCAGATCTACGTGTTCCTCGGGATCGCAGCGTTGTTCGGGTACTGGATGACAGGAGCCGGCATGCTCTGGATCCTGCCCGCGATCTTTCTCGGCGGATTCATGCTGGGTTCGATCGGACTGCTGATCACAGTCTATTCGCGCCAGATCGAGAATTTCGCTGGCATGATGAACTTCGTGATTTTTCCGATGTTCTTCATGTCAACGGCGCTCTACCCACTTTGGAAACTGCGCGAGACGGGACACGAGATGCTCTATTGGATTGCCTTGCTGAACCCGTTCACCCACGTGATCGAGACGATCCGCTTTGCCGCCTATGGCCAGTTCAATCTGGTTTCAGCCGGAGCTACCGCCGGGGTTGCCATGCTCGCCTTTGGCCTCGCCGCATGGGGCTACAACCCGGTTCGCGGGTCAATTCGGCGCAACAGGCGCGCGGCTTAGCCTGCTCCGAAACAGGCTGACGACCAACAGCATCAGCACCGCAAGGCAAGCGCAGGCAATGACCGCCAGCACGGCGGCCACTAGCCAGCGTGCCCACGGCTCGACCTCCAGATCCGCACCGTTCCAGGCATGGGCGGGATCATAGATGAGAGACCGTCCTCGAACACCATCAGCGGCACCAATGCGTATCTCCGAGGAGCGGGCAACCACTTGCTCGGACGGGCGGTCGAACCAGACATAGAGGGTCAGGGACTTGCTAGGTTCCAGCTGCCCCAGCGCCGTTGAGCTCAGGTCCCGATCGTGCTTCTTGAGCTCGATGGCGCCGCCGCCGGCCGTTTCGGCGTGGGCTGCATGAGGCAAGGTGATCGCCACATCTTCCAACAGCAGGGTGCTCGAATTCGTGACGGTGATTTCGCTCCACGCCTCGTATCCGGCAAAAGCGATGACCGTACCAAGTCCATCCATCTCGTCGATCATGCGCCGAAGGACGCCGGCGTTTAGCAACCGGGGCACCGCACGCTCACGTAACAGCTCGTTCCCCTCCTCGCCCAGCAGGACGCGCAGTGCCATGTCAACCTCGGAGCGCCGCTGCATGCGTCTGACCAACTCGTCCGAGATCCGCCTCGGATCAATTTCATACCCCGACGGCACCTTGACCTGGTGCACCTGCACGCGCGCTTTCAGGTCTGGGCCTGCGATCCCCCCCCATCCGCCCAAGACGACGAGAAGCGCTGCCAAGCAAACAGCCCCGACGGCCAAAGAAAGAGCTGCGAGAACGAATGTCCTTAGCATGGCAGTAAGACCTGCTCACTATCCTCGTGGAAGGCTCACATCATCCGCAGATCTGCACATCGTAGCATCGACGTAGCATCGGGCAAACCACTCTCCTGGATACCGAATGCGTGGTGCAGCTGCGCAGGGTTTTCCTAATGTGGCCAGACGCCCTATATTATGGACTCAGATCAAAGGCTTGGCCCTGGTGAAGTGGCACATGATCAAGAGGGCCCTTTTAGCGCTCAGCAGGTTTGTCTGACATGCGCATAGGAAGCCAATTGGGAGGCAGGATCGATGGCATCGGCGACAGAGACGGAAAATGACGCGGATTGTTTAGGCTCATTCCGTTATATGATGGAGACGGCGGAGCCTTCGCTCTTCCGCAATGGCAAGGTTCTGACGCGCCGCGATCGTGATGGCAGCGATGCCGGCTCCGAAGGACTGGATCTCGAACCCCGGGAGATGCCGGTCAAGAATGCGCGGTTGCTGCCGGCCTCGGAACAGTGCACGCTCGACAAAAACGGTTACGAAGTCCAGACACACCCCCTGACGGGGCCGGACATCGATTTTCTCGATCACGAACAGGTGGTGCGTAGCTACTACCCGCATTGCGCCGACATCATTCGCGAGGCCAGCGGCGCCAGTTTTGTCGCCGCGTTCGATCATAATGTGCGCTCGGCTTCCGGCAAGAAAAGCAACCAGCGTGTCGAGGGCGGTCAGCAGGTGCAGGGACCTGCCCATATCGTGCACGGCGACTACACCCTGACCAGCGCGCCTCAACGGCTGAGAGATCTGACGAAACCGCCTGGCAAGAATGACACCTTGCGCAAGATTTTGGCTGAGGGCGATTCGCTGCTTGATCCCGCAGCCGTTGAGCAGGCACTCTCTTCGGGCCGGTTCGGCATTATCAATCTTTGGCGGAGTATCGCCAAAGAACCCGTCGCTACAAATCCCATGGCGCTCTGCGATGCCGCCAGTGTGCGCCCGGAAGACCTGGTCGTCTTCGAGATCCACTACAGCGACCGTATCGGCGAGAATTACTTCGCCAGGCACTCCGATGGTCATCAGTGGTATTACTATCCCGCGATGAACCGGGATGAAGCCTTGCTGATCAAGCAGTGGGATTCGGCTGGCGCGATGGCGCGCTCGGACGGGGCCTTATCGGATGCGACCGCACCAGATGCGCCCTGCACGTTCAGTTTCCACACCGCGTTCGAAGACCCGTCAACGCCACCGGACGCGCCGGATCGCTGGAGCATCGAAGTGCGCTGCATGGTGCTCTACGAATAAGCCAGACGTCCAACAAAGAACCTATCAGGGGGGGAACCATGAAACTCTACTACGATCCGATCACTGTGAACTGCCGGAAGGTCATCGCCGGTCTGGATCTCATTGGTGTAAGCTACGACGAAGAGAGGCTGGGCTACTTCGCTGGCGATCATAAGCAGCCTGCGTATACAGCGATCAATCCCAATGCTGAATTACCGGCGCTGGTCGACGACGACCTGGTACTTTGGGAGTCCAACGCGATCTTGGTCTATGCCAGCGAGAAGGCGGGCAACAAGACGGTCTATCCCGACGATCCCAAAATCCGTGGCGACATCACGCGCTGGCTTCTTTGGGAATCCAGCAAATGGTTCGGCACGTGCTACCTCTATCTGGTCGAGAATGTGGTCAAACCAATCCTGGACGACGTGCCCGATCAGACGGTGCTGGACAATCATGCGCCGACCTTCCATGCCCAAGCCGCAATTCTCAATAACGCACTTTCTGGACGTGACTGGCTCTCGGCCGATCATGCAACGATCGCCGACATCGCTGTGGCAGGCCCCATGCATCTTCACGCAGCGCAGAAGCTGCCACTCGACAATTACCCGAACATCACCGCATGGATGACGCGTGTGGAAGCCCTGCCCTGCTGGCAGAAGTCGGACCCGATCCCACACATTCCAGCGGAGCTTTTGGCAAAGCTTGCCTAGATGGTGTGACCACCTCATTTGGCAGCCACTGTGCATGGATCGACGTTACGGCAACGTAACGATGCCGCCTGAGGTCACATAGGTCTGACCGGTGATGAAGCTAGCGGCATCGCTCAAGAGAAAATAGGTGAGCTCGGCGACATCCTCAGGCTTACCGACGCGTGCAACCGGTGTCGCGGCAACGATCCTGTCGCGCATCTCGTCGCTCATGTCCTTTGTCATTTCAGTGTCGATCAGACCTGGTGCGACGCAGTTGATCCGGATGGCGGGGCCGAACGCCATAGCGCAGTTCCGAGAAAAGCCGATGACGGCAGACTTCGACGTGCCATAAGCGATCAGCCGATCCGGCCTGATCCGGCTCGGTGAAATGCCGTTGATCGACGAGATGCAAACGATCCGACCATAGTCGCGCGCGAGCATATTTTCCTTGGCCCGCCAGACACAGTGGAAGGTACCATCAAGATTGACCGACAAGATACGCCGCCAGAGATCTACCGGCATGTTAGCATCGTCTTTGAAAGAGGCGATGCCTGCATTGGCAACCAATAGGTCGACCGCCCCTCGATCAGCCTCGATCGCATCGAACATCGCATTCACCGCATCGAAGGAGGAGACATCGGCCTGATAAACACCGCCGTCGCCACCCTCGGCTCGAATTTGCTTCAGCGTCTCTTCAGCCGCATCAGCGCTGGCCGAGTGGTTGATCGCGACCCAGGCGCCTGCCTTCGCCAGACGTGCACAGAGCGCGCGCCCGATACCGCGCGACCCTCCCGTTACCAGTGCCACTCGCCCGCTGAATTCGTCTTTTGCCATCGGTGCCTCCGCGTTTCTCTGTCAGTGTTCCGAACCTGCTTCCGTCACCCTCTCTATGAGGTCAAGCCGTTAGCTGATGTGACTTTCCGGATTAGTCATGATGGCGAAGCTCACGCGTCGGATCGTGGAGCCGATAGTAGCCTGGGTGTTGTCAAAGGAAAATCGAATACTGTATTCAGCGCTCATTGAAAGAACGTGCTCTCATTGATTCAAAATGATTTCTTCGATCCGACGCATCTGCCCAGTCACGCCTCACAAGTCAAAAAAAATTCCCTTTGATGGCATGGACACTCCCCTCTCTGGAAAAGCCTGCAGCAGCTTATCGTCGCTAGGGCTCACGAAGCTCGATGGATTGCTGCCCAAAGTCGATCCGCGCCAGAAACAACGGAGCAGCTTGATGCTCATCCAACCCCTCATAATCGGGCGCGCCGCCGACGCCAGCGCCGAGGGTAAGATCCCAATCAGCAGCTAAAGCTGATGACGAGAAGACGGAAAAGACAAGCGCAGCTGCAATGACAGAACCGAATGTGATCCTCAGCCATTTTCTAAGCATGATCCACCCTCCTAAGAC
>JBOEHJ010000036.1:22926-56540 GCA_050633905.1 Geminicoccales bacterium | reverse complement strand
GAGCCGAGATGAATTTCTGCCATGTCTTCAGATATCGAAAATGGCTCATGGTGCTTTCTCGTCGCTGGAAGGGTTGGCGGGAATTTTCGGCGCGATTGTTGAGCCGCTTTCCAGCTTCTTGTTGATGGCAGTTACCGATGTCGTTCATGGCGGCACGATAGGAGGGCAGGCGGTCTGTCTCGATGGCGTCTGGTCGACCATAACGCTTCATGGCCTTCTTTAAAAAGCGAAGGGCCGCCTCGTTGACTCTGGTTTTGGTGTCATAAGCCTCGATCACCTCACCTTCATGATCGACCGCACGCCATAGATAGTGGGTTTCCCCGTTGATGCGGACAAAAGCCTCATCGACGTGCCACCGCCATAAAGAGTAGTTGCGCCTTGCTATACGGCGCTTTCTGATCTCTGGTGATGTCTTGACGTAGCGGAAGGGTGATCTGGTTATCATGAGATGATGGTACAAACAGAGGGAAGGGGGCTCAAGCCAGATTCCTCTGACAAAGCCATGTGGGATGGATCATGACCAAATTGGTTCTACATTAACGAGCGTGAGCGACCGGCCTGATGTTCAACGACCATTCGGGAGGTGCTTTTGGCGGACGTCGTCATCATAGGTGGTGGGATCTCTGGTGTTGCCGCTGCGTACGCGCTGGCAAAAGAAGGCGTTGCCGTAGCACTCCTGGAGCAGCATGATCTTGCGGCAATGGCCTCTGGCTGGACGCTTGCAGGGGTTCGCCAATCCGGGCGACATCGGCATGAACTACCCCTCGCCATGGCCGCGGTCGAAATCTGGAAGGATTTGGGCGCTGAACTCGATGCGGATATCGAATATCGGCAGAAGGGTAATCTTCGCCTTGCCAGGGATGATGCCGAGACGACGATCATCCGCCGTCTCGTGTATGAGCAAAAGGCGCTTGGTCTCGATCTCGACTATCTGGACGACAACAGCGCCATTCGAGCGATTGCGCCGGCGATCTCTGATGCTGTTGTCGCCGCTTCCTTTTGCCCGACCGATGGTCATGCCAACCCGAAGGCGACCGTCAACGCTTACGCGCGCGCCGCCGAGCGTCTGGGCGCCAAGATCCATCTTGGCGAGACCGTGGATGAAATTTTGGTCCAGCGCGGCCGTGTTGTCGGCGCACGTACGCAGAAGGCGATCTATAAGGCGTCGAACATCGTGATCACCGCCGGCATTCATACGCCCGCCCTTTTGGAACCGCACGGCTTGAGCCTGCCGCTTGCCCTGCGTATGGTCACCGTGGTGCGCACGCGCCCGCTCCCGCCTCTGTTCGATCAGGTCTTTGGAACCGCTAACGCGATCTGCGCTGGTCGTCAGGAGGCATCCGGCCGCCTGCGTATCACCGGCGGTAGCCAGGTGTGGCAAGGCGTTGTCGAGAGGGCAAGTGATGGTCACCCCGTGGTCCGGCCGCCAACCAGTGCCATCAAAGGCGTAATCGAACGCGGGAGTTTTTTTCTTCCGGCTTTTGGCCAGGCACCGTTGGAGGATGTTTGGGCCGGCTTGCTCGACATGACACCGGACGGCCTGCCGGTGATCGAAGCGACGCCCGAGATCGATGGGCTGGTGGTCGCGGCAGGATTCTCAGGCCATGGCTTCGGTATCGGACCGGTAACCGGCCAGTTGGTTCGCGACCTGGTCTTGGAGCGACCATCAAATTTATCGCTGGATGCCTTTCGGCGCGAGCGTTTCCTAACGAATGATCATCGGCAGGTCGAGCCCACGCTGCATGGCTGAGCGGTCGGCGTGACTACCGGGCAATATCTTTTGATCCTGGCCAACAATCCTTGGGCCGAGTAAACTTTGCGCAAGAACGAACAAAACAATCAGGGGAGGTAAGCATCATGGCGACTTATCGTTTGGCTCATTGGATTGCACTGACCTGTCTGGCGAGCGTCATCAGCGGACCGGCGCTAGCGGCCGGGACCACGCTGAATGTCGGCATGGCGTCGGCGGATGCCGGCAAGCTCGACCCGCATCTGTCCGCGACCACCCCCGACAAAGGGCTGATGCACTGGATGTTCAATGGTCTTGTGCGAATCGCTCCGGGCAAGGCCAGTCCCGACTTCATCGAGCCGGATCTCGCCGAAAGCTGGACCACCTCCGATGACGGTCTCACCTGGACGTTCTCGCTGCGCCAGGGCGTGCAATGTCACCACGGTTACGGTGAGCTGACCGCCGAGGACATCGTCTACTCGGTGGAGCGTGCCGCCGATCCCGACCGTTCCAGCTTTGCCTCCGACTATGCCGCGATCGAGAAAGTCGAAGCGAGCGGCAGTCACGAGGTGATGATCACGCTCAAGGAAAACGTGCCGAGCCTGTTGGGCCTGCTCGTGCCCTATCACGGCGGCAATGTCGTTTGCAAAAAGGCAGCCGAGGAGATGGGCGAAGACTTCCAGAAAAAACCGGTCGGCACCGGCCCGTTTGCTTTTGACGAATACCAGCCGCAGCAATTCGTGCGTCTGAAGGCAAATAAGGACTATTTCCGTGGCGCACCCAAGCTCGAGGAAATCGTCTATCGTTACATCCCCTCGGACGCCAGCCGCGACCTCGCGTTTCAGTCCGGTGAGATCGACATGATCTACGGCAAGCAGGATCAGACCTGGGTCGATCGGATCAGCGAGATCGAAGGCGCCAAGGTGGTGGTGATGGAGCCCGGCGAGATGTCGACATTCCACCTCAACCTCACCCAGCCGCCCTTGGACGATATCCGTGTCCGTCAGGCGATCGCCCATGCCATCGATCGTGACGCCATGGTCGCGTTCCGCGGGGAAAGCGTCGCACGAGCATCGATCTCACCGGTGCCTGAGCCCTATCTTGGTTTTACCGACGATGTGCCAGCCTTGCCGTATGACGTCGAGAAAGCGAAAGCGCTGCTCACGGAAGCCGGCCATCCCGACGGTGTGACCATCAAGGCGATCCACACCACGTTGCCGGGCATGCTGACCACAATCGAAGCGGTGCAGGCTCTATTGAAGAAGGCCAATATCAGCCTCGAAATCGAGCCGGTGGAGCACGCCACGTTCCACGCCCAGATCCGAGATGATCTGTCCCAGCTCGTGCATTATTCCGCAGCACGTTTCCCGATTGCGGATGTCTATCTCACCCAGTTCTACCACTCCAGGAGCTCGGTCGGCACCGACAGCGCGGTCACCAACTTCTCCCATTGCGATGTCGCTGATGCCGAAATCGACGCCGCACGCGTCTCGACCGATGCCGATGAGCAAAAGCGCCTTTGGGCCGAAGCGCAACAGAAGATCGTCGAGCATGTCTGCGGCATTCCAATTTATCAGAACATGCAGCTCTGGGCTTGGAACGATAAGCTCGATCTCGGGGTCGAGGTCGAAGGTGCCCTCAACCTCAGCCCACCGGTGACCGAACTGGCCGGCTTCGCCGAATAGCCGATCGAGGGGGCGCCTTGACGGCCCCATTGATCGAGCGCATTGATGTCTACGTTCCTGATCAAGCGTCTGGCCTTTGCGGTCCTGACCCTGTTCGCTGTCCTGACCCTCGTTTTCTTCCTGGTACGAATCGTGCCGGGAGATCCGGCGCAGATCGTTCTCGGCGATCAGGCAAGCCAGGAAGCGATCGTCAAGATGCGCGAACGCCTCGGGCTCGATCGGCCGATGCTTGTGCAATATGGCAGTTTTCTGCTGGGTGCGCTCAGCGGCGATTGGGGCCAGTCTATGGTCACCGGGCGCCCCGTTGTCCAGGAAGTCATGAAGGTCCTCCCGGCAACGATCGAGCTGACGCTCGCCTCGCTCCTGATTGGCTCGATCATTGGTATCCCACTCGGCATCTGGGCCGCCGTCAACCGCAATCTCTTCCCGGACTACCTGACCCGGCTGATCTCACTTCTCGGCCTGTCCTTTCCCGCTTTCGTCTCGGCTATTCTTCTTCTCTTGCTGTTCAGCATCCAGCTTCGATGGTTCCCGGTGATCAGTGCCGCCGGGGGTGACGATCTGCTTGACCATCTCCGCAATCTGGCACTGCCTGCCATCAATCTCGGTATGATCATGGCCGCCTACATCACCCGCGTCACCCGTTCCTCCATGCTCGAAGTGCTGGGTCAGGATTATGTCCGCACGGCGCGTGCCAAAGGCGTGCCCTGGCGGGTCATCATCTGGCGTCACTGCCTGCGCAACGCCCTGATTCCGGTGGTGACGGTGGTGGGGCTTTATCTCGGCATCCTGATCGGCAATTCGGTGCTGACCGAGATCGTCTTCAATCGCCCGGGCCTCGGCAAGCTGATCGTCGGCGCCCTCAACCAGCGGGACTACACCATGCTGCAGGGCATGATGGTGATCTATACGTTGATCGTCGTCTCTGTAAACCTGATCACCGACCTGACCTACGGGGTTATTGATCCCCGGGTCAAATACCGATAGCGGCCGATGGTAAGCGAGAAACCGGCAACCCCGATCAACCCATCGAGCCTGAAGCTCGTCCTTGGCGCGGCCGCAGGCGAACTGATCAAGGCGTTCAACGCCAACAAGACCTCCTGGATTGGCCTGTGGATCTTCCTCGCGGTGGTTCTGGCCGCCCTGTTTGCACCGGTTCTGGCCCCCCATGATCCGATCGAGCAGAACATCCTCAATCGATTGAAGGCGCCGAGTGCCGAACATCTGATGGGCACCGACTATTACGGTCGGGATATCCTCTCCCGCCTGATCTATGGCGCCCGGATCTCGCTGGTCATCGGGATCGCAGCGATCGGCAGCGCCATGCTGATCGGCTCCCTGATCGGCCTGACAGCAGGCTATTACGGCGGCAAGTTCGACATCATCGTCATGCAGGTGATGGATATTCTTTTGGCCTTTCCGTCGCTCATTCTCGGCCTGATCATCGTCGCCATGCTCGGCCCGAGCGTGCCCAATCTGATCGTCGCGATTGCGCTTACCGCGATCCCGCCCTTTGCCCGAATCGCGCGCGCACCGACCATCAGCGTCAAGGAGCGCGAGTTCGTCGAGGCAGGCCGAGCACTCGGTTTCTCCAATCGTCGCCTGATGTTCCTCCATATCCTACCGAACATCTTGCCCGAGATCCTGGTGATGGGCTCGCTCTGGCTGGCGACCGCAATACGGGTCGAGGCCTCGCTCGCCTTCATCGGCCTCGGCGTCAAGCCGCCGACCGCCACATGGGGCGGCATGATCAGGGAGGGTTTCGAGAACATCCTGGACAGTTTCTGGCTCACCTTGTTCCCGAGCTTTGCCATTCTTCTGCTGGTGTTCGGCCTCAATCTCCTCGGCGACGGCCTGCGCGACGCCATCGATCCCAAGCTCAGGGGCGAGGGATGATAGCCGAGGCGGCCAAGCCTAAAGTTTTAGAGGTACGGGAGCTGACGACCGGTTTTCGTGTGGACGGGGCATGGAAGGATGTGGTTGAGGATCTTTCCTTCGAGATCGGCAGTCGTGAGACCGTCGCCATCGTCGGCGAGAGCGGTTCCGGCAAGAGTGTGACCGCCCTTTCGATTATGCGCCTTCTACCGGTCGTCAACAGCCGGGTCTCGGGCGCGATCGAGCTTGAAGGCCGCCCACTTCAGGATCTCTCCGAAGACGCGATGCGCGGCGTGCGCGGCGATCGCATTGCCATGATCTTCCAGGAGCCGATGACCAGTCTCAATCCGGTGCTGACTATCGGTTTTCAAGTGGCCGAGGCCCTTCGTTACCATCGGCGGATGCCCCGAGATGAGGCCGAGCGGGCAGCGCTTGAACTCTTAGATCTGGTGCGTATTCCCGACGCGGCGCGCCGGTTCCATGACTATCCTCATCTTTTCTCCGGTGGCATGCGTCAGCGGGTGATGATCGCGATAGCGCTTGCCTGCCGGCCGAAACTCCTCATCGCAGACGAACCGACCACCGCCCTTGATGTCACCATCCAAGCGCAGATCCTGGAGCTGATCGCCACCCTTCAGGCCGAGATCGGCATGTCGGTGATGTTCATCACCCACGATATGGGGGTGGTCGCCGAGATTGCGGATCGGGTCATCGTGATGTGGCAGGGACGAAAGGTCGAGGAGGCCCCTGTACGGCAGGTTTTCGAGCAACCGACCCATCCGTATACCAGGCAGTTGCTCGCCGCCGTGCCGAAGCTCGGCAGCATGCGTGGCCTGGATCGGCCGCTCAAATACCCGTCGGTTGATCTCCGTCGCGCTGAGGGCGAGATCGGAATTGTCCAAGAGGGAGTAATACCCGAGTTTGGTAGCCTGCCGAGCCTCGGCCACCCCTTACTTGAGGTCGAGAACCTCACCACCCGTTTCGATATCAAAGGTGGCCTGTTCGGCCGGCCGATCGGCAGAGTGCACGCGGTCGAGAACGTATCCTTTTCGCTCTATCCCGGCGAAACCCTGGCCCTGGTCGGCGAGAGCGGTTGCGGCAAGTCGACCACCGGGCGAAGCCTTCTCCGGCTGGTCGAGCCGACACGCGGTACCGTTCTGTTCGACGGCGAAGATCTTCTGGCCCTCGATCATCAGGCCATGCTGGCGAGACGCCGCGAGATGCAGATGATCTTTCAGGACCCGTTCGCCTCGTTGAACCCGCGAAAGACGGTGGGTGCGGCCCTTGCGGAGCCAATGCTGGTCCACGGGATCTGCCAGCGGGACGAGGCGCCGTCCCGTATCGTCGATCTCCTGGACCGGGTCGGTCTGGAGGCTGGTCATGCCAGCCGCTATCCCCACGAATTCTCCGGCGGCCAGCGCCAGCGCCTCTGCATCGCCCGCGCCCTTGCAATGACGCCAAAGATGCTGGTGGCGGATGAAGCGGTCTCGGCTCTCGACGTCTCGATCAAGGCCCAGGTCATCAATCTCCTGATGACGCTACAGGCGGAATTCGGCCTTGCTTTTCTGTTCATCAGCCACGACATCGCCGTGGTCGAGCGCATCAGCCATCGCATCGCTGTGATGTATCTCGGCGAAATTGTCGAGATCGGCCCACGGGCCTCGGTGTTCGAGCAGCCCGCTCATCCCTACACGAAAAAGTTGATGGCGGCGGTGCCGATCCCGGAACCGGGCAGGCATCGCGCAAGGGCGAATATGTCGATCGACGATATCCCGAGCCCCATCCGACCGCTCGGCTATGAGCCGGAGCCGAAGCCTTATCTTGAGGTCGTACCAGGGCATTTTGTGCAGCGCTTTGAGTAAACGTTCGGCATTGATCGACGATGTCGTTCGTCGGTCCAATGCGGCTCAAGGATTGTCGGGTGCCCTGCAACCAGACCTGTGTCAAAAAAAGGAAGAGACACTTTAGGGGCGGATGTTATGACCGGGCGGGTTCATGGGAAAATTGCGATCGTCATCGGTGGTGCACAGGGTATCGGCGCCGGCATCGCCGCGCGGTTGAACCAAGATGGCGCAAAGGTGGTCATTGCCGATCGCCATGCCGATCTGGGAGAAGCGACCGCCGAGCGTCTCGGTGCCGACTTAGTGCAAACCGATGTCGGCAAGAAGGCCGACGTCGAAGAACTGGTGAAGCACGTGATTGATCGTTTCGGACGTGTCGACATCCTCTGTCAGAATGCCAGGATCTTTCCCTATTCGATGCTGCCGGATATTTCGGTCGAGGAGTGGGATGATGTCCTCGGTGTGAACCTGCGCGGTAGTTTTCTGGCGATACAGGCCTGCCTCGTGCCTATGCAGGCGCAGCGCTATGGGCGCATCGTGCTGACGTCCTCGATTACCGGCCCCAAAGTCAGCGTGCCCGGTCATGCGCATTACTCGGCCAGCAAAGCCGGCATCAACGGGCTGATCCGCGCGGCAGCCATCGAGGCTGCTCCATTCGGGATCACCGTCAACGGTGTCGAGCCTGGCAATATCCTGAGCGAAGGGATGCAGGCCGAGCGCAGCGCCGACTATATCGACATGATGGCGGGCTCGGTGCCGCTGGGACGACTAGGCACGCCCGAAGACGTGGGCAACGCCGTGCTTTTTTGGCGTCTGATGAAGCAGGTTACATCACCGGCACCACCATCGTGGTCGATGGCGGGCAGATTCTGCCCGAAGCAAAAACTGATTTCGTCCTTTGTCGGTGATGCGAGTTGGGAGTGGACCGACCGGAGTACCTGAGACATTGCCGCAGCACCCATGCTCTCCTAAAAAGAAAGGGGAGGGACAAGGCCATGACCTACAAAATCGATCCAAGACGGGACCGCGAGGTGGTGGACGAGTTTCGGCAAAACCCGATCGGCCATCACAGCCCGAACCTGCAGCGGGTATTGAATGCGCTGCGCGGTGGGCCGCTCAAAGGAAAATATGTCCTGGTCTGCACGAAGCCCTTCGAAGAATGGATGCTGGCCCGCCATCCAGGTGAGCGTGGCAAGCCGATCGAGGTCCTGCGAGAACATCGGTTTACAAGTAGAGAAGCAGCGGAGTGGGCGGTGTTTCGCATGCGCTGGAAGGACCATACCGGCGAAGACCTGAACTAATCGGGCGAGTGAGGGAAAAATGCTAAAGATCTTGGGCTATGCCGATCGCCTCTCGGTGGCATCGGGCGAGACTGTGCGCTTCATGGTGAGTGTCGAGGGCGGCTGCGCCTATCGGGCCGAGATCGTGCGGATCATCCATGGCGACGCCAATCCAGCTGGCCCCGGCCTGAAGCTCCGGCCGGTGAAGTCGACAGTCGACGGCCGTTACCAAGGGCGGGAGCAGCGGACCGATGCCGGGTCCTACGCGCACGTTCCCGATCATCCCCGCCTGCAGGCGTTGCCTGCCTTCACCCTGACGGCGATGATCTGGCCGACCACGCCGGAGAAGGTCGGCGAGCAGACGCTGATCAGCAAACGTTCTGCCGATGGGAAGCAAGGCTTCAGCCTGTCCATCATCGATGGCCAACTCACGCTGTTCCTCGGCAATGGCAAGCAGAGCGAGATCATCAGAAGCGGCAAGATACTGCTGGAGCGTCGCTGGTATCTAGTCGCGGCCGCCATCGATCCGGCAAGCGGCATGGCAACCCTCGTCCAACGCCCGCTCCAGCATCATCCCCATGTCGACGACAGCGCCACAATCAACCAAGCAATTGAGGTAACATCACCCGGCACCGCATCGGACCTGGTGATGGCGGGGCGTTTGGTCGAGGACGGAGCTGTCGAGCATCACTACAACGGCAAAATCGATAGCCCGTCGATCTTCGGCCGAGTACTTTCGATCGAGGAGCTAGAAGGCGCCTTTCGCAGGCCATTGCCCGAAAGTCTCAACGCCTCCCTGGTTGCTGCCTGGGATTTCTCCAAGGACATCCAGACGACGAAGATCATCGATACCGGACCCTACGGTCTGGACGGCGAGGTCGTGCACCTGCCGGCACGGGCAATGAAAGGTTGGAACTGGGATGGGTCAACCATTCGATGGACCGACAGGCCGGACCAGTATGGCGCAATCCACTTTCACGACGATGATCTCTATGACTGCGGCTGGGATCCAGACTTCGCGTTGACGGTCTCAGACGATCTCGTGAGCGGCGTCTATGCCGCTCATGTCTGGATCGGGGACAGTAGTGAGACGTCGATGGAAGAGGACTTTATCACCTTCTTTGTTCGGCCACCCCGTGGCTCGGCGGCTAGGACGGGCCGACCGAAGGCCGCCTTCTTGGTGCCGACGGCGAGCTACATGGCCTATGCGAACGACCACAGCCATCTCGATGCCGAAGGCGCTGAGATGTTGATGGGCCGGCTTCTCGTTTACCAGCCAACCGATCTTTTTCTCCAGGAACACCGGGAGTTCGGCAACGCCCTCTACGACACCCACAGCGACGGCAGCGGCGTCTGCTACTCTTCCTACCTTCGCCCGATTCTCAACATGCGGCCGAAATACGCCTCCTGGCTCGGCGCCCACGGGTCCGGCCTCTGGCAGTTCAATGGCGACACTCAACTCCTGGACTGGCTCGACCATGAGGGCATCGAGGTCGACTGCATCACCGACGAGGACTTGGAAGCCGAGGGCGCCTCGTTGCTCGAACCCTATCGCGTGATCCTGACCGGCACCCATCCGGAATACCATTCCAAGCGCATGTCGGACGCCATGCTTGCCTGGCAAGACCAAGGCGGTCGCCTCATGTATCTCGGCGCCAACGGCTGGTACTGGCGCATCGCCTGGCACAGCTGCGAGCGGGGCGTTATTGAAGTGAGGAGGGCGGAGGATGGGATCAGGACTTGGGCCGCAGAGCCCGGCGAGTACTATCATTCCTTTACCGGCGAATTCGGGGGGCTCTGGCGTCGAAACGGCAGGCCGCCGAACGAAGTGGTCGGCCTCGGTTTTTCAGCGCAAGGTTTCGATATCAGCTCCTACTATCGACGCCAGGAAGGCAGCTTCGACCCGCGCGCCGCCTTTATTTTCGAGAGTGTCGGTAAGGATGAGCTGATCGGTGATTTTGGCATGGTCGGAGGCGGTGCAGCCGGCCTCGAGCTCGACCGCGCCGACCATGCTCTCGGCACACCCGCCAACCTTCTAGTGCTGGCGTCCTCAGAGAACCACACAGATCTCATCCTGGTGGTCACCGAGGAGGTCAACGTCATGACACCCAATCTGACCGGCTCGCAGAACGAGATGGTGCGCGCCGATCTCGCCTTCTATGAGACCGCTGCGGGTGGCGCGGTTTTTTCAACTGGCTCCATCGCCTGGTGCGGTTCGCTCTCGCATAACGGCTACGACAACAACGTCGCACGCATCACCGGCAATGTGCTCCGGCGGTTTTTGGATGAGACGCCCTTTGTCTAGAGCACTACAGTTTTCGCGATTTGCAGATCTCGTAGGTTTGCTGCCAGGGTCGAAGCCGCTCGAAGGTGGCGCTGGCCGCTAGGACGTCGACATCCGCATAGCGCCGACCGACGATTTGCATACCGACTGGCAAGCCGTCTACGAGGCCTGCTGGAACAGATGCAGCAGGATGGCCGGTGAAGTTGATTGGATAGGTAAGACACCATCCGATCAGGGGATCGATCGGCTCGTCGTTGATCGATGTCGGGCCGATCGTATTGCCGTCGGTGCCATTCTCGACGGGCAGACACGCAAGCGTTGGCGTGACCAGTAGATCGTAGGTCTCGAATGCGCCTTGGATGGCATCATAGACCTCGCTGCGCATCGCTTGGTCGCGTGCCATGTCGAGCGCGGTCATCCTGCTCACCGTTTCGGTCCAGGCATGGACTTCTGGCGGCAGATCGTCCGCGTGATCCTTCAATAGGTCGATGCCGCCGGCCTTGAGCGTGTCGAAGAACAGCAGCGCGCCGGGCATGATCATGCGACACCAGAGGTCGGACAGCTCCCGATGGCTGCGCTCGATGCCGAGCTTGACCTCTTCAACGATCGCACCCGCCTCCGCAAAGGTTCGGACAGCCTTCGACACGGCATCGGCGACTCGCCGATCGACCGGGAAGACGTCGAAATCGGGGCTGTAGGCGATCTTCATGCCTTGGACCCCGCGCCGCGTTGCAGCGAGGTAGTCGACCGGCTCGTCGAGGGAGAAGGGATCGCGTGGGTCGTAGCCGGCAAGGACGGAAAGGGCGATTGCGCTGTCTTCGACCGTGCGTGTGATCGCGCCCTCAAACAGGAAGGGACTTGCGCCGCCAAACGCATTTGGCCTCGAAACCAGTGGAAGCCGTCCTGCTGCGGCCTTGTAGCCGAAGACGCCGGACCAGGCGGACGGGATGCGGATGGAGCCGCCGCCATCCGTGCCTTCGGCAAGCGGGAGAAGACCGTCCGCAACGGCGCCGGCGCTGCCGCCGGATGAGCCGCCGGTATTTTTTGTCACATCAAATGGATTTCGCGAAGGTCCGAACAGATAGTTGTCGCACACGCCTCTGAAGCCGAGAATCGGGCTGTTGGTTTTGCCAAGATGAATGGCGCCTGCCTTCTCCATGCGCTCGGCAAAGGGGCAATAGCAGTCGTCCTTCCGGTTCTTGAAGGCCCGAATGCCGCCAATGGTACCGGTCCAGCCGGGCTTGAAGTCGAAGAGATCCTTGATCGCTGTTGGTACGCCATGTAACGGGCCGATGTCCGATCCGGACACGATGGCCTTTTCAGCCTCCTTGGCCGCCCGCCGCGCATCATTGAAACCGTAATAGACAAGGGCGGTGATCGACGGGTTTCGCGCCTCGATTCGGGCGATAAAGGCATCGACCACCTCAACTGGCGACAGCAGCTTGCTGCGGATCTTGAGCGCCAGCTCGGCAGCGCTCATATAGGCGAGTTCGTCCGAGAGACTCATTCCGTTGCCTCCTCATCAGCGCCGACGACAGCGACGCAGCTGCCACGCACCGCCTGGCCGGGCGCACGGCGCGAGAACAGAATGCCGGATGCGCGGAAATGGGCAAGCACCGGTTCGCGTCCGGGATCGTCGAGAAAATGGACGGCGCCGGCAGGCTCACCATATTCGACCGTTGTGCCCAGCTCGTGGAACGGCTCGAACACGCCGGCGGCCGGCGCGTAGACATGGGCATCGTGGCCGAGGGCACGCAAGAGGCGGGTGCGGCGCTGAAACGGCGGCCGTTTCATCCCTTCATCCACGACACCGAGATGGACGAGCACGTTATAAATCCCGCGCTCAGTCGCTTTCAGGCCTTCGATCGAGACAGCACCTGAGCCGCCGAGCTCCGAGCCGACCATAGTCTTGCCCATGCGCACGGCTGTCGCGTTCGAGGTGCGCGGCTCGCCTGGGACATGATGGATGATGCTAAGCGGCGCGTCGAAGGCGAGCACGGCATCGATGTTTCGCTGCATGTGTTCGGGATCGCCTGCCGGTTCGACGAAGGCGCTAGGGATCATCTCGAGGGACGAGCCGCCGGAATGCAGGTCCATGACAAGATCGGCCATGGAGAACAGGGTCTGTGTCGTATAGTAACTGATCTGCTCGCTAGCCGTGCCGGTCGGGTCGCCAGGGAAACAGCGGTTGAGATTCTTGCCGTCCAGCGGGGACGTGCGACGTCCAGCGAGGACTGCTGGCGTGTTCAGTGCTGGGATGATCACGATCCTGCCTTGAACCTGCTCGGGCTGGAGTTCGCGTATCATGCGGGAGAGCGCTATCGGACCTTCATACTCGTCGCCGTGATTGCCGCCGGTCGCCAGCACGGTCGGCCCCTCGCCGTTAGCGATCACCGCGATCGGTATCGCGATCGTTCCCCAGGCGTCGCTGTGGGGCGAATGGGGAAGGTGAAGGCAGCCGACTTGCTTGCCTAGTTTGTCGTAGTCGATATCGGTGAAGACAGTTGTGTCGGTCATGGCGATCAGGCACTCGCTACATCGACCGGCTGGCCCTGATCGATCGAGGCAAAGAGGGCATCCAGCACCCGGATCGCGGCGAGTGCTTCCTTGTAGTCCTGGGCGAAAGGTTCGCCCGCCAAAACGGCCTCGGCGAAGTGTAGGAGCTCGTCGCGCAGGTCGCCTGTGATCTTGCCGTTAATCTCCGGCCAGAGATGGGTGTCCGCAGCGGTCAGCCCCTCAGCAGAGATGACCTGAAAGCCCTGGTCGCGCACATCCAGGAGGGCCGCGTTCCTGGTGCCGATCACCTCGAAGGCGGCGTTATAGCCGGACGGAAGGCCGTCCGGCCAGGCCCAGCTATAGTCCAGCGTGCCGATTGCGCCATTTTCGAAATTGACCACAGCGTAGAGCGCGTCCTCATTGCCGTTCGAGAGTTTCTGAACCTTTTGGCCGTAGACGCGGGTGATGGGGGAGCGTGCGACCCATTGCATTATGTCGATGTCGTGGACGCCCAGGTAAAAAAGTATCGAGGAGTTTTCGCCAAGGCGCGAGGCGAGACTGCGGATCGTGTTGCGTTTGGCGCGCAGATGGATTGGCTCGCCGAGCTTGTCGGGTGCCGCGGCGGCGTGGAGCTGGACGTAGCGTGGATCGAAGCGCAGCACATGGGCGATCATCAGACGGACGCCAGTTTCTTCCACCACCTCAGTGATCGCTGTAGCCGCCACTGCATCATGGGCCATCGGCTTTTCCAGAAGGATGTGTTTTCCCGCACGTGCGGCAGCGGTTGCGGGATCGACATGGTGGCGATCGGGGGTGACGATGCTGACCGCATCAATGTCGTTCCGAGCGAGAAGGTCTGTCATGTGTTTATGGTAATCCGCGCCGAGTGTCCCGGCGAGCGACCTGCCGATGGTCTCGTCGAGATCGGCGATGGCGATCAGCTCGGTGTTGGGCAGTTGGCTCCAGACCTTAGCGTGGTTGGCACCCATGAAGCCCGCGCCGATCACACCCATACGCAGTGGTTCCATCAGCTCAGCCTCCGTCGGTTGTAGGGTTCGCCATGGTATGGCCGTTCTGGTCGAACAGCAGGCAGTGTTTCGGGTCGGGCGACGCGAACATGCGATCGCCAACCCTCGCTCTGAAGTTCGGCTCGACCAGCGCACGCAGCTTGTTTTGCTGTTCGTCCTCCAGAATCAGTACCGATTCACGCCCGAGATGCTCAAGCGCAAACACGGTTGCCGGCAGGCCACCATTCGGTTCCGGTGAAACACGAAGATGCTGAGGCCGCACCCCCAACGTGACCGCCGCGCCGTTCTCAGCGCTGGCCAAGTTATACCAAGCGGCCAAGCTGGAGTCAGGCAAGTCAGCGGTGTCCCTCGTAGGGACCGCGTCGCGCGGAGCGATGAGGTTCATGGGTGGGGAGCCGACGAAGCTGGCGACGAACAGAGTGGCGGGGTGGTTATAGATCTCGTCGGGCGTGCCGATCTGTTCGAGACGGCCATTGTTCATGACCGCGATGCGATCACCCATGGTCATGGCTTCGACCTGATCGTGGGTGACGAAGACCATGGTGGTGGCGAGGCGCTTTTGCAGGTTCACCAGCTCCGAGCGCAAGGTCAGGCGAAGCGCGGCATCGAGAGCGGCGAGCGGTTCGTCGAGGAGGAAGGCACGGGGTTGGCGAACGATGGCCTTGGCAGTGGCTACTCGCTGGCGTTCGCCACCGGAGAGCTGGCTCGGTAGCTTGTCGAGGAGTGACGTGACATCGACGGTCGCGGCTGCTTCCTCGACGCGCGCTTTGATCGCCCGCTTGTCCAGCCCTTGCTTGGCGAGGCTGGCGGCGATGTTCTGACGCGCGGTCATATGCGGGTAGAGGAGCGAGGATTGGAACACCATGGCGATGTTGCGCTGGTGTGGCGGGGCTGCGGTTACGACTTCGCCATCGAATAGAATGCGGCCGGAGCTCGGTGTTTCTAGACCGGCGATACAGTTCAGCGTTGTCGTCTTGCCACAGCCTGAGGGGCCGAGCAGCACCAGCAGCTCACCATCATCGATCGTGAGATCCAGACCTTGGATGGCGGTGTGCTTGCCAAAATTTTTTTGTAACTGTTCGAGGTCGATCTTGGCCATGGTTCAGCGTACCGGATCAACGAGGTTCATTTCGGCAATGTGCCGTTGCAGGAAGAAGGCGACCAGCGCTGGTGGCAGGATCGTAAGGGCGAGCGAAGCGGCGAGGTGCGAGGGTTCCGGGTGCTGAAAAAGAAAGCCGGAAATCGCCGTCGGCAAGGTGTTGGCAGTCGTGCCGTTCACCAGGACGAGGGCATAGGTGTATTCGTTCCAGGCGAAGAGAAACGCGATGACCGCTGCCACCGCGACGCCGCTCTTGCCCAGCGGCAGGATGACTTTTCGGAAAGTTTCGAAACGGGAAAAACCGTCAATCAGGGCAAGGCGTTCGACCGGTGGCAGGTTCCGAAAGAAACCGATCAGCATCCAAGTGACGAAGGGGATGGTGATGGTGAGCGTGATGATGATCAGGCCGGTGAGCGTCCCGGCAAGGCCGAGCTGAATGTACATGGCGTAAAACGGGATGAGCGTGGAAACGGGCGGCAGGGCGA
Source organism: Geminicoccales bacterium (assembly GCA_050633905.1). Taxonomy (GTDB): domain Bacteria; phylum Pseudomonadota; class Alphaproteobacteria; order Geminicoccales; family Geminicoccaceae; genus JANQPX01. The sequence goes on along the minus strand of JBOEHJ010000036.1, from coordinate 40,738 downwards.
CCGCGAGCAGGATCGCGAATAGCAGCTTATTCTTGTGGGCGAAGTCCAGGCGCGCAAAAACATAAGCGAGCGGCAGGACCACCAGGAGGGTGATAGCCGTAACCACGGCTGAGACGATCGCACTGTTGATCAATCCGCGGATGATCTGATTGGCTTGACCAGATCCGCGACGGACCGTGCCGTCGGCTAGCGTATAGTCGATGCCGAAGATGTTGAAGAACGCGGCCGGCGTCGGCTCCAACGGGTAGAGCGGGGGAGGGAAGCGGGCGATCTCGTCCGGCGTCAGGAAGGCATTCTTGAGAAACCAGTAAATCGGCAGCAGGGTCCAGAGGAGCACGATCAGAAGTGCCAGGCGGGACCAGATGGTTGCCTTGTCACTGGTCACGGCGTGCTCGCCTCCCTTCGCCCCCAAAGAAAGTAGAGCAAGAATGTCGAGCCCAGGATGAGTGCTAGCAGCATGAAGGACATGGCAGCGCCGTAGCCGAGATCGAGGTCCTTGAAGCTCTCTTTGTAAATTCGATAGGTGAGGCTGGCCGATGCCGTGCCCGGGCCGCCACCGGACAGCACGAAGATGAAGTCGAACAGCTTCATTGATAAGACCGTGGTGATGCAGGTGAAGACGAACAAAGTGAAGCGGAGCGGCGGAAGCGTGACGTTTCGAAAAACCTCGACGCGGGACATCCGGTCGATCGCGGCCAGGTCGTAGAGACGGCTTGGGATGGTCTTGAGGTTAGCCAACAAGAAGAACGCGACCAGCGGTGCCATGTTCCAGGCATTACCGATCGCCAGCACCTCGATCACCCAGTCTCGATTGACGAAGTTGACATCATCATTGATGCCAAAGGCGAACGCGAGCGCGGTGCCTACGCCGGTCTGGCCTTTGGCGAGATAAGAGAACATGACGCCGGTCCCGTAGAGCGAGACGCACCAGGGAAGAATGACAAGGGTGCGCACGAGGCCGCCGAAGCGCATGGGACGGTTGAGGACGAGGGCAAGCAACAGGCCGATGACCATAGCGAGCATCACGGATTCCAGGGTAAAACGGATCGTGATCCAGAGCGATTTCTGAAATTTTTTGTCGGTCAGCACGTCGATGAAGTTATCGAGGCCGACGAAAGTCGCCTTGTAGCCGCCGAAGAACACGATCTCGTGGAAGCTCATCCACAGTGCGTAGCCGAGCGGATAGGCGACCACCAGCAACAGGAAAACCAAAACCGGCAGCGCCAGCAGCAGCGAGAACTGCAGGTTCGAAAGCTCAGCTGTGCGTGATGTTGCTTTCATTGTAAAAACGCGCCGGGCGGTAATGACATTCACCAAGTCAACGCCGCCCAGCGCCCGGGCCTAGAGGTTGTATTTGGCGTTGAGGTCGGTGATCTGCTCGTTGATCGCCTCGATGGTTTCGACGATGTCACCGTCGTCCTGGAGGAAATCCTGCAGCGTTTCCTTCAGCCAGCTATTGAACTCTTCGGCCCACACCACGCTCCAGATCCCCTTCGGATAGGGAGTATTGGCATAGACTTCGAGCACCACTGGAATGTCCTCCTCACGGGCAAGCGCGCTTTTCATCCGCTCGGCGGCGGCATCACTCTCCATCACCGATTTGTAGCCGGAGAACAGCATCGACTCCTGCATCCAACGATTGCCGACGAACACCTCGCTCTCATGGTTCTGATAGCCGTACCAGTTGGCGAAGCGCTTGACGTCCTCGGTATGGGCATCGGCGCGCTCGCGGCTGGTCATCAGATAAACGGCCGAGTCGAGCAGGCCCCAGCTTTGGCCTTGATAGGGGAGAAGGCTGGCATGACCCGCGATCTGCGAGCGATCCTCACGATTGAAGGTCTCCAGATCGTAGAGCTGCTGTGGGCTGAACACGTAGCGGCCCGACGCATAGGCGTCGATGTAGGAACTCTCGTTGTAGGTCAGCACCTCCTCCGGCACGAGGCCGTCATTCCAGATACGCTTCCAGTCCTCCAACGTCTTATAGGCCGGGCCGTCAGCATCGGTGGTCAGCAGCGGCGCGTGGGTTTCGCCGTCCGCAATTTCGCCGCCGCGGTTCATGACCTCGAAATCGAAGGCCCAGGAGATGCCGTACCACTCACTAAGCCAGTGTGGGAGGAACGGCTGCTCCAAGCCCTTGTCGCGCATGTCGTAGAGTTGGTCGTAAAGCGCATCCCAGTCCTTCGGAAAGTCGGCATCGGTGTAGCCAAGCTCGTTGTACTTCTTGAGATTGACATGCATTACGCCGCGGGTGCTGACGAAATACGAAAGCCCGAGCAGCTTCCCCTTATAAGTCCAGGCTTCGAGGATGTTGGGGTACATGTCCGCTTTGATGGCGTCGATGTTGTCGAGGTCTTCCGCCGGCATGATCCAGCCGCCGTCGAAATAGCGCCCGGCCTGGGAAGGATTGGCGTAGAGCACATCGAGCTCGGCGCCGGCGATCAGGTTCTGCTCCATCAAGGCAGGGTAGTCGCCGGTGACCGTGGCATAGTCGACCTTGCCGCTTTGTTCGTCGTTGTAGCGATCGACATTGTCCTGGACGATGTCGGTCTTGTACTGCCAGCCACGAAAATAGACGCTTTCGCCGCTTTCTGCTTCAAGTGATTGTGCTTGAACGGCGCCGTTTATTAGTGCGAGTGCGGTGGCACCTACCACCGTCATCGATAATCGGTTCATTGGTACCTCCCCTTGAACGGTGATCTCTTCGGTTCATCATCACCTTCTATTCAAGAAGTTAGCACGCACGAGCCGACCGACCAGGGGCGAGCCGTTCAGGGCAGATTGGCAAGCCTGGGATAGATCGGCTGCAGGCATCGATAGACATCGCGGTAAGCGTCATAGAGCGTGTCGTAGCGCTCGTGGTTCGCATGGTCGGGCGTGACCACGCCAGCCGGCTTGACGAACCGGCTGATGTCGTCCCAGTCATCGACAGCGCCGATCGCAAAGGCGGCGATATAGGCAGCACCCAGGCAAGAGCCGGGATGACCTTTCAGCAGGTGCACCGGCTGACCGAGGATGTCGGCAGCAATCTGCATCCAGATAGCGCTGGCAGCGCCGCCATCGGATGCGAACAGACGTGTAGCCGGTTGTCCTAATTCGGAAAAAACATCGAGATGATGACGAAAGCCGAACACCACGGCTTCCAGCGCTGCCCGCCAGATATGGCCGATCTCATGATGCAGTCCGAGCCCGACCAGCGTGCCGCGTGCATCCGGGTCGTGGATCGGGGTTTTCTCGCCCAGGAAGTAAGGGAGCATGACAAGCCCGTCGGCGCCCGGAGCGATCTCGGCGGCGAGACGATCGAGGGCTGCATGTGGGCTTTTTTGGGACTTAATCGCATCGCTCGCAAAGTTGGAAACAATCCAATTCAGAACGGCGCCCGAGCAGGCCATGCAGCCATTCGGCATGAATTTCCCAGGGACAATGTGGTAATCGAGGAAGAGGCGAGGGTCCGGCTTGGGCGAGGCCGTGGCGAGCATGACGTCGCCCGCGCCGCCGAACTTGATCAGACAGTCACCGTCCGCCCGGATGCCGGCGACGAAGGCTGACGTGATGTGATCGGCAGAGCCCGCGATCACCGGCGTGCCGGTAGCAAGCCCTGTAAGGCCTGCAGCTTCCCGCGTAATGTGCCCGATGATGTCGTGCGATGCACGAACGGGCGGAAGTACACTTCGATCGATATGCCCAAGCGCAATAAGTTCAGTGTCGAGCTGCCGACTCGCGACGTCGACGAAGCCGGCCTCCAGCGCCCAATTGTGCTCGTTCACGCGTTCACCGGTGAGGCGATGGTTGATGTAGTCGTAGGAGCCGAAAACGGTTTCGATCTTTGAAAAAACGCCGGGTTCATGGCGCTCCAGCCAGCGGAGCTTGGTCGCGACAAGCTGCTGGTTGATGCCATTGCCGGTGCGCCTGACAAATTCGTCGCTGTCGAACTCTGCGGCGATTTCTGCAACCTCACGCCCAACCCGACCATCGCTTTGCTGAATGCTGCGGCGGAGGGTTTTTTTATCACTATCCAGCAGCACCACGGCCGGCAGCATGCCGGTCACGCCGACTGCGGCGATGTCTGTGGCGGACCTGCCTGATTTGGTCAGGAGTTCGGGGATGATGTCGGTGACGTTTTGCCACCACTCCTCTGGATCTTCCTCGGCCCAGCCAGGATGATCCGAATAAAGTGCGACGGGCCGGCCGGCCAACGCAAGGGTTTGGCCATCAGTGTCGATCAGGATACCGATGGTGGAGGTGGTGCCGATGTCGAGGCCGAGGATGATCGCCATGATGTCAGCCCGTCAACGCAGCGTTTCAACGTGATCCATGAAGCGCTTGACCCGCTCGCCGTCCACAGGGTTCCATGTATCACCGTCGATCTTGAAGTGGGTACCGATCACGCAACCATCGGCGATGGCAAGGATGTCGTCGACATTGTCGATCCGAACGCCGGTATTGGCGAAGACAGGCGTGTCGCCGACTTTTTCTTTGACCTTGGTCAGGGCGGATTGATCGACCGCCTGGCCGGTGAGTGGGCCAGAGACGCAGATGATGTCGGCCAGGGATGAAAAAACGGCGCTCTCGGCGCGTTGCTCGATCGGGCGGCGATCGAGACTGTCGGCGAATTCGGCGTTGATGTTGAACAGGAGTTTCAGGTCGTCTCGCCCAAGCTGACTTCGAAGGCGAAGAGCGCCTGCGCAATCCGGTTGCCATACGCCCATATCGGATGCGAACACGCCAGTGAAGATTTCTCGCGCAAAGCTGGCACCGGTTGCCGCACCGAGTGCGACCGTCGCCACAGGGTCCCAAAGATAATTGACCCCGAAAGGCACCTTTAGCATCGGCTTCAAGGTGGCAACGATCGCGGTCATCGCGCTCAGGCTTTCGGGCGATGATTTCAGGACATAGGGGCGATCGTTCTCGTTGCCGAACATGATCGCATCGACGCCGCCCGCTTGAAGGTTCTCGATGTCGGCAGCGACCGCCTCGACCAGGGCATCGATACCGCCATCGGCATCGTAGCCGGGAGCGCCTGGCAACGCGCCCAGATGAGCCATGGCGATAATGGGTTTTCTTAAGCTAAGGAGTGGATGATCGTGCATGAGAAAGGGCTCGTCCGTTCTGGTGGCGGGGTGCTCGCGGCAGGGCTTTGGTGGTGGTGTTGTCGAAGAGATGAAAGCTTGCGGGATCGAGGAACAGGCGCTGATGGCTGCCGACCGACGCTTCGAAGTCGCGTGGCATTCGGACGGCGATCTCGGGCAGACCACTGTTGGGCAACGCACCGATCAGAATGACCTCAGGTCCCAGCGCCTCGATCGCCACCACCTCGACCGCGACCGCGATGGTCGTGGTGCCGTTACTTTGTTCGGTGGAAAAATCCTCGGGACGGATGCCGAGGGTAACCTCACGGCCGGTGTGGGAGGCGTAGCCTGCCTGGTCTTGGTCGGCAATGGGCAGACGTAGCGGGCCGGCCACCACCTCAAGACCGCCGTCGACCGTGTCGACCCTGGCCGGCAGGAGGTTCATCGGCGGGCTTGCGAGGAAGCCGGCGACGAATGTATCGGCGGGGTTCCTGTAGACCTCCATCGGTGGACCGGTCTGAACGATCTTGCCCTGATTCATGATGCAGATGCGCTCGCCCATGGTCATCGCCTCGACCTGATCGTGGGTCACGTGAACGATGGTGCGACCGAGCCGTCGATGCAGTTTGATCAGCTCGGTGCGCATCGCCGTTCTGAGCTTGGCATCGAGATTGGAGAGCGGCTCGTCCAGGAGGTAGGCGGCGGGATCACGCATCAACGCGCGCCCAAGGGCGACGCGCTGACGTTGGCCGCCAGAGAGCGCGCCAGGCTTTCGGTCAAGAAGGTCGTCGAGACCCAGAAGTGCTGCGGTCTCCTTCACTTTCTCCCCGATCGCGGCGGCCGCGTGGCCGCGGATTTTCATGCCGAAGGAAAGGTTGCCGCGGACGGTCATATGCGGGAAGAGCGCGTAGTTTTGAAAGACGATAGCGAGGTTGCGATCGCGTGGGTCGACCAGGTTCATGCGCCGTTCGCCGATGAAGAGATCGCCTGACGTCATCCCTTCCAGTCCTGCGATCATGCGAAGCGTCGTCGACTTGCCGCAACCTGAAGGACCAAGGAGGATCATGAACTCACCGTCCCTGATCGTAAGGTCGATCGAGTCGACGGCGCACACGTCGCCGGGATAGATCTTGCTGACATTCTCGAGGCGGATGTCCTGGATCTCGCTGCTCATCGATCAGACCAACGAGCGCATATAGCGGTAGAGATAGACGGTAAGAGCGAGCACGATCAGCATCAGGATCACCGACATGGCGGCCGCTTGTCCGATGTTCAGGCCGACGAAAGCTTGGCGGTAGATGAAGTAGCTTACGAGATCAGTCGCCTGGCCAGGTCCGCCGCGGGTCATGATGTAGATGAGGTCATAGGTTTTGACCGCGAAGATCAATCGGATCAGAAGCGTCACCAAGATCACAGGGCGCATCAGGGGTAAGGTAACGTGGAAAAATGTCTGGAGCGTGGAAGCGCCTTCCATGCGCGCGGCTTCGTAGGGCTCCTTCGGCAGGGCCGATAGTCCGGCAAGCAGCAAAATGACCATGAAGGAAACCTGATGCCACATGTCGACCATGACGATGGTCCAAAAGGCGTTGGTGGTGTCACCAAGCCAGTTGACCGTCTGAATACCGACGAAGCTCAGAAGATAATTGACAATGCCCAGGATCGGATGGAGGAACATGCGCCAGATCAGACCGACCACGACTGGATTTATCAACAGCGGAAAAAGGAGGATGGTGTAATAGACATTCTTGCCGCGCTCGACGCTGTTCAGCATTAGAGCGACCAGAAAGCCGAGGAGAAATTCCAGGAGCACCACGGCGAGGACGAACCAAAACGTCACCCAAAGCGCGTGGCGGAACTCGGCATTGGCGAGCGCGCTCGCATAGTGCGCCAGGCCCACGGGTGTGTCGTGCCGCAGGTTCATCAGCGTGTAGTCGAAGGCGCTGGTGTAGAGCGCGAACAGGATCGGGAACAGGATGACCAGCAACAGCGCAAGCAGGCCAGGCGCCGTCAACGCATAGCCGAACAGCCGATCTCGATCTTCGATGCCGCTGAAGGCCAAAGTGGCCATCCCGTTCCCAGGCGCCTGCTACTGCAGCTTGCCGTCCTTTTTTAAGAGTTCGGCGAATTCCTCATTCGCGGTTTTGAGCGCGTCCTCCGAGCTCTTCTCGCCAGTGACCGCAAGGGAAAGTTCGCGCCCCAGCACCTCGACGAATTGCGGCGTATAGGTGAAGACCGGGAAATTTCGCGAGGTTTCGAGAAGGTTCTTCAGCGCAGGAAAATAGACGTATTTCTCGTTCAACGCTGGATCGTCGAACACGTCCGAACGGGTCGGCGATCCACCGAGATTGGCGCGTTCTTTGGCGATCTCCGGGCTCTCGATCCACTTCAGAAAGGTCCATGCGGCGTCCGGGTTCGGCGAGGAGTTTGGGATCGCCCAGCCCCAGGCACCATTCAGCCCGCCGCTCGGCACCGAGGCGATTTCCATCTTGCCGGCGACTGCCGATTGCGACTCGTCATCATAAGCAGTTCTGAACATGTTGTAGGTAATATAGCTGAACGCCTTGCCTTGCGCTGCAACATTGAACGCCTCGTCGAAGCCGAAGCTGGCCGCACCTGGCGGGCCGTACTGGTCCAGGTTTTCCTTATACGCTTCGAGGGCGGCGACCGCCTCCGGCGTATCGAGCATCGGCTTCCAGGTGCCTTCCTCATAATACTGGCCGCCATTGGCGTAGAGGTAGTTCGACCATTCCATCGCGATCGGATCGGGACGAAGGCCCTGGTTGACGACCCCAAAAAAATCCGTCTGGCCGTCATTGTCGGTATCACGGGTGAAGAACTCGACCTGCTTTGCATACTCGTCCCAGGTTTCCGGCACGTTGAGATCAATGCCGTATTTCTCCTTAAACGCCGCCTGCTCCACAGGGTCGTCGATCATGTCCTTCCGGTAGGTGAGTCCCATCGCGTAGTTGTAGAATGGTAGCATGTAGGTGACGCCGTCCACCTGGCCAACCAGGTTCATCAACGACGGGAAATAGACTGATGTGTCGAAACCATCGGCGGCGATGCGCTCGTCGAGTGGTGCGAGCCATCCCGCCTTGGTGAACTCGCCGACCCAGTAGAAGTCGACCACGATCGCGTCATAGCTGCCTGTCGGCGACACCAGCTGTGGCACCAGCTTGGTGTGCATTTCGGCGTAATTCACAACTTCCAGCTCGACCTCGATGCCGGTGGCTTCGGTGAATGCGGGTAGGACCTCCTCGACGAAGCGCGTGTCAGGCACGCTCTCCATCAGGAGATTGATGGTCTCGGCATGCGCCATGCTTGCGGTGGAAAGCAGCATGGTCGAGGCCAGCAATAAGCGTTTCATCATCGTCTCCCCGATAGTTGTTATTTCAGGGCTCCTAGTGACAGGCCCTTGATAAGATATTTGCGCAAAAACGGCAGTAAAGCAAAGACCGGTAGGATCGCGAACAACGTGGCGGCCGCCAGCAGTGCGATCTCGACGCCCCGGTGGGTCTCCAGCGCCGAGAGGCCGACCGGCAGGGTTTGGGTATGTTTGCCGGAAAGAATGAGGGCGAACAGGAACTCGTTCCAGGACAGGATAAAACCGAGCAGCCCCGCCGCAAGGATTCCCGGTGCCGCCACCGGCACGGCGATACGGGTGAAGGCCTGAAAACGCGTCGCACCTTCAACCCTAGCCGCCTCCTCCAGTTGCTTCACCTCACCCTCGAAGAACGCAACCAGCATCCAGGCGAGGAAGGGTAGGTTGATCGTGATATGGGCGATCACCAGAGCGATGTGAGTGTTTAACAGGCCTGCGGTGAGAAACCAGGCGAACAGCGGGAGCACCAGGATGACGGGCGGCAGCATCTGGCTCGCCAGTACGCCGAGGCGAAGGCCGATGCCGCCTGTGTTGAAGCGGGCAAACGCATAGGCCATGGCAACGGCGAGCGGCAGTGCTATCGCGGTTGCAGCCAGCGCCACGATCATGCTGTTCAGGAACCAGGTCGCAAAGGGATAGGCTGCAAAGATCTCAATATAGTTATCGATGCGGGGCGTGGTCCATTCCGGCGGGATCTTGTAGGCGTTTAGCTTGTCGGTGAGGCTGACCCGGAAAACCCAGAGCAGCGGTAACAGAATCAATGCCGAAAAGGCGATCAGGACAAGATGAGGGAGAGCGATCGCAAGAAGTCGACGAGCCTTTGCCAATCCCTCCATCTGATCAGTCCATGCGCACGCCGCCGCTGATGTTCAGCGCCTCGCCGGTGATGAAGCGAGCGGCATCGCTTGCAAGGAACACCACCGCGTCGGCCACATCCCGAGGCTCCTCCAGCCGGCCGAGAGGGGTGAGCGACACATACTCCTCCCGCACCGCCTCTTCACTCATGCCGCGGAGCTTGGCCTCCCAAGCGATCTCACGATGCTGCATGCTGGTGCGAACGAAGCCGGGACAGACGCAGTTCACCCTGATACCATGCTCGGCGACCTCGCGGGCGAGTGCTTGGGTAAAGCCGAGAACAGCGAATTTGCTGGCGGAATAATGGGCGAGAAGCGGCGCACCGATCTTCGCGGCAAGCGATGCGGTATTGACGATCACGCCCTTGGTTCCGGAATTCAGAAAATGACGAACGGCCGCCTGGTTGGTCAAAAAAACACCCTTGGCGTTGACGTCCATATTGACGTCCCATTCCTGCTCGGTGAGATCGACCACCGGATTCATGGTGGAAACACCGGCATTGGCGCAGACGATGTCGAGGTCACCGAAATGCGCGGCAATCTCGTCGACGGTTTTCGCCGTCGCTTCACCGTCGGTCACATCGAGCGCCCACGCCGAGACCTTATCGCCGATCGCGGATGCCGCCGCCTCGGCCGCCCGTCGATCGCGATCGGTACAAGCGACACGCACACCTGCGTCTGCAAGCGCTTTGGTGATGGCGGCCCCGATGCCGGTGCCGGCACCTGTAACCATGGCGACCTTGCCGGTCAGGCTTTGTGTAGCCAATCGAACCTCGCCTCCCTTTGACAACGGCTTTGTAAGACTTCAGCCATGTTTCCATTAGCCTTTCCGATGTGTCGGCGTGCGTCAATAGTCTGCGACACCAGCCCGCCCTTTGCAGATGAACTGGATGAGCGCTGCCCTTAAGTGACCTTCTCACAGGGCTTCATCCATGGGTGTCGGAGCTGGGAGGGCATTGTCAGCTTAACCAAGTAATGGGCTCTGCAGGGTGGTTTTTGGGGATGGCATATTGTGCTAACACGCTGAAAACTTGCGATTCCAATTTTCGACCATTGGTAGTAATCACAAGTAAAAATCGTTAAGTTAACAACGCCGACGTGGCCAAGTCATTACTGGAATTGACCCGTCTGAGGCTGGCGTGCGCATCGCAAAAGAAACGTGGCCGGAGCTTAACATCGAACAGGCCACAGGATATGACGATTTAGCCGCAAAATACGGAACGTTTCCCGTCGTTCTGAGTCTTTTGGTCGTTGAACACGTCTACAATCCCAGACTTCTTGCCAAGCGCTGTTCTGATGCCTTGGAGCCTGGCGGATATTCTAATAATGTCGACGCCGTACCACAGCTATCTGAAGAACGTTGCTCTCGCGGTTTCCGGCAAGATGGATAGGCACTACACGGCGTTGTGGGATCACGGGCACATCAAGTTTTGGTCGCGGGATACGCTTGGAAAGCTTCTAGAAGAGGCGGGCTTTGTTAACATTAGGTTTGAGCGAGTAGGCCGCATTCCTGTGCTCGCGAAATCAATGATCGCCTTGGCGAATAGGACCTAACGCTTAGCAAGCTCCCCAATCCGCTCCACAGCATCCTTCGCACTATCGTTATAGGACGAAGTTCTATGTGCCCGCTGGAGTGCCCACTCGCGATTCAATTAGAACATTAGCGTTCCCTAACATGGTGGAGTTTCCGGGGAAATGATCCCGCGAATGTGCCCGCTGATTTGCGCTAAATTGACACGAATTGCACGCAAGCTAGAGGTGACTTGCTTCCGCTGGTCGCCTCTAACATGTTGATTTTTAGGAAAATTTGGCGGAGGGAGAGAGATTCGAACTCTCGGTGAGGTCGCCCCCACAACGGTTTTCGAGACCGCCCCATTCAACCACTCTGGCACCCCTCCGCAAGCTTTGCAGCTTTTGATCGCCGTCGATAAACGGGTCGATAGACTTACAAGGCCGTACTATTCCTGACAAGGTTTGGGTTGATAAAAACTTCCGGCCTCGCGACGATGAGCTGGATATCCACGGGATGAAAGGCATCTGTACTGACAGGTGGGAAGCTCTTCGATGAGCTTTCCCGAGGATTGTCGGTCAAGAGAGGTCATCATCGGGGAGCTCGCCAGTTCTTGATTGGCAGTGAGGCTGGTCTTCCGCCATGATGAGGTCATGATGATGATCTCAAAGAAATGGGGTGCAGCACTGGTCTTTTGGGCAGGGCTTCTCCCGACGGCCGCATCGGTGGCGGAACCTGCGCCGGTGGTGGTTGAGCTCTTCACCTCTCAGGGTTGTTATTCCTGTCCGCCGGCCGATGTGATCGCGGGCGAGCTTGCTGAGCGTGACGATGTGCTGCCACTCAGTTTTCATGTGACCTATTGGGATCGCCTCGGCTGGCCGGATACGTTGGGCCTTGAAGAGGGAACGAGGCGCCAAGAGCGCTATGCCGGTTATTTCGGTACTGGGCGCATCTACACGCCGCAAATGGTGATCCAAGGCCAGATCGATGTGGTCGGTTCGCAGCATGCGAGAGTGATGCGCGCGCTGGAGATCATCAAAGACAATTGGGATCATCAGCTCGATATCACGGTCGAGAATGAGCGGCTCTCCATCGGGGCAGGGGAGACGGGCCCGGCGACGGTCTGGCTCGCTGCTTATGATGATGTTCACGAGGTGGCGATCGAACGCGGTGAGAACGCCGGCAAGACGCTTCGCTACTACAATTCCGTTCGCGAGCTCACCGAGATCGGCAGGATCGATGGAGCCGCCTTCGACCTCGATCTTCCGCTCACCAGGTTGAGCGAAGAGGGCAGATCAGGTGCCGCAATCCTGGTGCAGCGCAACAGCGATGGCGCCCTGATCACGGCCACTAAGGTCGTGCTTTCATCAAGTTGAAGCCTGCCTTCAACAAACAGAAGCCCACGCCAACGCGCTAAAACTTGACTGCATACCATCAACCCTGGCCATGACGGTCAAAGTCAATGAGGTGGCCACGCCACCTAGTAGCCGATGGCCGACCCATCCTTTCTTGGGTCTGAACCGCCGGTCAACACGCCTTGCTCCCAGTCGATCCAGATCGCCNNGCTTTCGACTTTCAACAGCTCTTCCGGAAGCGTCCTTATCATCTCGTCGGCTGCGTCCAGCGCCGGCTGCCTTTGGCCCAGGAACATCGCGCCATAGATCTTGAAATGGTAGTCGTGGCAGCGATAGAGCGAATAGAACTTGAGCGCTCCCTCCCGCTCCAAAAACTTGCGGTCCGCGACGATCGCGGCCGTGTTCGATCTGACCACCGTCTCGTAGTGGCCGCACAGCACGTCGATATGGGTCGGCATATGCTGGAGATGGCCGGCATCCGGCACCAGGTCGCGCAGATTATCACCGGCCTTGAGTGCCTGCTCCGGATGCGGCGACATCTCCATCAGGTGGATGTACATGTGCAGCAGGCCCGGATGGCGATCGCCGCCGTCTCTCGCCATGGCGGCTTCCAGCACCTGAAGCGCTTCGGCCGTATCAGCGCCACCGGCAACCTCGCCTGTCTTCAGATCCCAAAGCGCCCAGGGCGTGCGGTTCATGAGCGCTTCCGCGAACAGCGTCGAGACGTCCGCATCGTCACCGAATTGCCGATAAACCTCGCGCATGGCATCGGCATAGGCGTCGTTCCAGGCTTCCATATCGTCGCCGGGCGTCGCCTGCGGATAACGCGCCGGTACCGCCTCGATCAATGCCTGTTCGACCAGCGTGGCCGACGCGGCCAAGCGTTTGGCGTTCGCCGCCGCCTCAAACGCCGTCGCGACCGACTGTCTGGCATCCTCGTCGTCGAAGGCTTCCCAGGGCTTGTTGTAATTGCAGCCGGACGCATAGGCGATGCCCCACCAAGCCATCGCACAGTCCGGATCGACCTCCAGCGCTCGGCGGTAGCAGGCGATGGACTCCTCGTGATTGTAGCCGTAGCACCAGAGGAGGCCCCGATCGAACCAGCGCTGGGCGTCGTCCGACACCGTGGTGACCATGCGGCGGTAATTGCCGAGATCGTAATAGTCAGACATCGTGCATTCCCCGTTTCTTGCTACCTTAGCGCCTTATGGCGGCGCCATCAGTACCCCATGGCGGCGCCGTCTTTGCGCGGATCGGAGCCGCCAGTCAGCACGCCTTCCTCCCAGTCGATCCAGATCGCCTGGGAGCCACCGATCGGTTTTTCTGGCTTGACCAGATTGTGTCCGCGCCTGCGCAGCTCGTCTTGGATATCGGCGGGTACGGTTCCTTCCATTTCCACATCGCCGTTGAAGGGCTGGACCATGAAGCGCGGACGATCCATCGCTTCCTGAATGTCGAGGCCGTAGTCGAAGAGACCAGTTAGAAATTGCATATGGCCCATCGACTGATATTGCCCACCCATGACACCAAAGGGCATGACGGCGCGTTCGCCCTTGGTCACCATGCCGGGGATAATGGTGTGCAGTGGGCGCTTGCCACCTTCGATCCGGTTCGGGCTTTCGGGATCGAGATTGAAACCGCAGCCGCGATTTTGCAGAACGACACCGCTCTTCGGCGCCACAAGGCCGCTGCCGAAACCGGCGAACAGCGTATTGATGAAGCTGCAGGCATTTCGGTCCTTGTCGACCACCGTAATATAAACAGTATCCTCATGGGCCGGTATGCCGACCTCGGGCTTTTCTTGCGCCCGCGCCGGATCGATCTTTGCACGTAGTTCGCGAGCATATCGTTCGGACAACAGGCCTTCGACCGGGATGTCGGAAAAAGCCGGATCACCAACAAATAGATTTCGCGCGGTATAGGCGAGGCGGCAGGCTTCGAGTTCCTGGTGAATACGCTCGATATTGATCGGATGATCACCGGTCTCGATTTCGCTCACGATATTGAGGAGCAGCAGCGCGATCACGCCTTGGCCGTTGGGTGGGCATTCATGAACGCGATAGCCGCGAAAGTCCGATGAAATCGGCTGGACATAATCGCCTTTGACGGCGGCGAAATCAGCTTCGGTATGTAGCCCGCCTTTGGCTTGCAGATAGGTGAGGATGTCCTGCATCACATCGCCTCTATAAAAGCCGTCGCGCCCCTGTTCGGCGATCGTCCTCAAGGTCGCCGCGAGCTCTGGTTGTCGGTGCATCGCGCCCACGGCGGGTGGCTTGCCGCCAGGTAGGAAGATGCGGGCAGCGGTCTCGTCTTTGCCCAGCAACGCAGCAGCCGAGGCGAAATCGGTATGGATGCGTGAGGCGATGGGGTAACCGTTTTGGGCGTACCCGATAGCCGGTTGCAGGAGTTCGGAGAGCGATTTTCGGCCGTGATCCGCGATCAGTGTCGCCCAGGCATCGACGGCGCCAGGCACGGTCACCGAATGGGGTGTGTTGCGCTCAATCTCCTTGAAACCGTGATCATGATACCAGTCCACCGAGGCAGCGGCCGGCGCCTTGCCGGAACCGTTGAAGGCGACAATATCAGTCGATCCTTCTGGGGCATAAAGGCAAAAACAGTCACCACCGATCCCAGTGGAACCGGGCTCCACGACACATTGCACCGCACAGGCTGCCACGGCCGCATCCATCGCGTTGCCACCGGCCTTGAGTACATCGATCGCCACCTGGCTCGCCAGCGGATGGGAGGTACAGGCCATGCCTTCTGGCGCATGGACGGGTGAGCGGCCGGGTTGTTCGAGATCGCGCATAGGAACTCCATGTCAGCGTACGCAAGGGCTCAACAGCCTGCTAATTCCAAGAGAACGTCAGCTAAGCCCCATTTGCAAGTAGCGGGATGGTCTCTATAGTTTTGGACAAGGCCTGGTGTTTAATATGGCATGTTACAACTTAATGCCGCCGACTATCAGCCAATCTGGGAGACTGAACTCGTGAAAGCCCTTGCTCAAACAGCATTAGCCTCAGCCGCTGCGATCGCCATATTCGGCGCTGCGCCGAGCCAAGCTGCCGACATTCCCTGCGATACCGCCCAGCTGATCGTGCCTTGGGGGGCAGGCGGCGGTACCGCCGTGATCTTCTCTGAATTCGAGAAAACCATTCAGGAATTGGACGTGCAGCCCAAGATCCAGGTGGTTACCGTGCCCGGGCAAGGGGGCAATAAGGGGGCGAAGGAAGCCGCCAAAGCGGCACCCGATGGCTGCACCTTGTTTGCGATCCATCAATCCGCTGTCACCAGCTTTTTGAATGGTCGGATCGACTTTCATTTCGACGGCTTTGAGACGGTCGCCAACCTTACCAAAACGCCTGACATCGTCGGCGCCAATATCGATACGCCATACAGTACATTCGAGGAATTCAAGACCTACGCCGAGGAGAATCCGGGCGGGATCAAGGTCGGCGCCACCTTCGGTTCGACCAGTCATTTCCTCTGGCTGCTGCTCGCCCAGAAAATGGGCATTGAGTTCTCTTACGTGCCCTATGACGGCACGGCGGAGCGCATGACCGCCCTTCTTTCCGGCGCCATCGACATGGGCTCACTGAATGTCGCCTCCGGCCAGAAGCATTTCGAGGCGGGGGCACTCCAAGGCTTTGCGATCGCCGCTGAAGAGCGCGACCCGAAGGTGCCTGACATGCCAACCCTGAAGGAGTTGGGTGTCGATCTGACCTTCGCGTTGGAGCGCGGCATCGTTGCGCCCAAGGGAACGCCTGAAGATGTGGTTGCCCATTGGGCCGAGGTTTTCAAAGCGGCGGCTGAAGAACCAGCTTTCGTCGAATCGATGACTGCCAAGGGCACCGGCATCGAGTTTCAGGGCCCTGAAGAATACCGTGCCTGGGCCGAAGGTCTCTACGGCGACTACGAAGAAGTCGCGATCGCCATTGGCATGTACAAGAAGTAGTCGGTACGGCCGGCGGCATGGACCTTTTCTCCTGATGCCGACCGGCCGTTGCCCGATGTCTCGAGTCATCTGAGGACCTATGCGCCGCCTGAACCAGGACACGATCATTGCGATCTTTTTGCTCCTGATCTCGGGCGGCCTCATGGTCGCGACTTTTGAGATCCGCGAACCTGACTACGGCCAGCTCAGCCCGGCCGTCTGGCCCCGAATCATTGTTGCCGTCTTCGGCATTCTCTCCCTCATCTATCTGATCCAGTCGTTGGTCGGGACGTCGGCCGGCGCTGACTTGCCTGAGACTGGTGATACGGCCGAGCCCCCCGAAGGGAAAGTCGAGCTCGTGGGCGCCGCCCGCTTCTTTGGGTATTGGCGGAATGTTATTTGGTGTTTTGTTTTGTTTCTCGGTTATCTTTTGGCGTTACCTTTTGTCGGCATGCTGATTGGTGGGGTGACCTTTGCCTTTTTGTTGATGAGCGCGCTTGGTGGCTGGTCGCCGCGGCAGCTGGCGCTGCACGCTGTGATCGCCATTTTTGCGGTCGGTGGCATGTGGGTGCTGTTTACCTTCGGTCTTAAAGTGCCGTTGCCACCCGGCATGATCCTTCCCAGGTTCTGATCGCCGATGGTTGCCGAAAATCTCCTCCTCGCGTTCCAAGGCATCACTGCAATTGACACCCTTGCGCTAATGATCGTCGGTGTGGCCGCCGGTTTGCTAGCGGGTGCCATTCCAGGCTTCACCATCGCGATGGCAGTGGTCCTTACGCTGCCCTTTACCTTCTCGATGGAGCCGGCCCAGGGGCTGGCCACGATGGTCGCGGTGCTGGTCGGTGGGCTTTCCGGCGGGTTGATGTCCGGCATCCTGACCGGCATTCCCGGCACGCCGTCCTCGGTCGCGACCACCTTTGATGGCTTTCCGATGGCTAGAAAGGGCGAGCCCGGCTTCGCACTCGGCCTCGGTGTCTGGTCGTCCTTTTGTGGCGGCACGCTGTCCGCCATCATGCTCGTCCTGTTCGCCCCGCAGCTCGCGCGTATCGGCCTGGAGTTCCAGCCCTGGGACTTTTTCATGCTGGTGATGTTTGCGTTGACGGTGACGGCCAGTCTCGCCGGCGAGAACATGATCAAGGGCCTGATCGCGGGCGCCATCGGGCTCCTGGTCCGGACTGTCGGTGAGGATCAGGCGGTCGGTGTCGGTCGCTTCGATTTTGGCATCGACTCGCTGCTTGGTGGTTTCGACTTCATCGCCGTCCTGATCGGCGTCTTCGCCTTCAGTCAGCTCTTGTCGGACATCCGTGATCCCAAGATGGCGCGCGAGTCCTTGAGCGAACGGGGTAACGTCCAAATCAAAATCGAACATGTGAGGGCGATCAAGGCGATCGCGAAGCGCTGGACCACCATGGTGCGCTCAGCCTTGATCGGCATGTTCACCGGCATTCTCCCTGGGGCCGGCGGCTCGATCGCCAATATCTTGGCCTATGACCAGGCGAAAAAGGCCTCGAAAACGCCTGAGAAGTTTGGCAAGGGTGAGCCTGAAGGGATCATCGCGCCCGAGACCTCGAACAATGCGGTCGAAGGTGGGGCACTTACACCTTTGATGGCGCTTGGTATTCCAGGAGACGTTACTGCGGCGATCATGCTTGGTGCGCTATTGATCCATGATGTGGTGCCTGGCCCGACCTTCATCGCCGAAGAGCCGGTG
>JBOEHJ010000036.1:0-22921 GCA_050633905.1 Geminicoccales bacterium | reverse complement strand
GCCTCGATCGGCGTGTTCGCGCTGCACAACTCGACCTTCGACGTCTGGACCCTCTTTTGGTTCGGCCTGCTCGGCTTCTTCATGCGACAGTTCGGCTTTCCGCTGGCCCCGATGATCCTGGGTGTGGTGCTCGGCAATATAGCCGAACTCAATCTCAGCCGCGCTTTGGCCATATCGACCGATCTCTCCCCCTTCGTCACGCGACCCTGGTCGCTCTTTTTCCTGATTATCGCCTTATTTTCGGCAGCCTTCCCTTATTTTCAAAAGGCGCGGATGCACGGCGCACCCTGGACGAGGTTTTATTTGCCGGCGGCGCTGATCGCGGTGACTTTGCCTTTCGTGATGATGGGCGGCCTGATAAGGCCCGCGATCGGCGGACTTTGCTTCCTGATCGGCGTTTATCTTCTGGTGCAACGCATGCGCCACGCGGACGCCGTCGGCGAGCAGACATCTTGAGCCTGGCGACCACCTGACCCATGCCATCCCTCGACATGCTGGCGCTCATTTGCGCAACTTTCTTCGTTGCAGGTCTGGTTAAGGGCACGCTCGGCCTGGGTCTGCCGACCATCGTTCTGGGTGTGCTTGCCGCCCCTCTTGGCCTTAAGGAGGCCATTGGCTTCATGCTGCTGCCCAGCCTTTGCGCCAATATCTGGCAAGGTCTGGTCGGTGGCTTTTTTAGGGAGTTGCTTCGAAGGTTCTGGGCATTTTTTCTGGCCGCTATCGTCGGCATCGGGATTGGCGTTTCAGTCCTAGCAGAGGGCAGCAACGATCTTTTGCTCGGCATCCTTGGAACCGTGCTCTGCGTCTATGTGGTCCTGTCGTTTACCGGCCAGAAACTGCCGGCGCCAAAGCCTGGGAATGAGCGTTGGTGCGGGCCCCTGGCCGGTGGTTTTGGCGGGGTGATGTTCGGCATGACCGGCGTCTTCATCGTTCCCGGCATTCTCTATCTGCAGTCATTCAGCCTGAAGCGCGACATGCTGGTTCAGGCCATGGGCATGGCATTCCTGATCATCACCGTGACCATCTTCGCCTACATGACCAGATGGCAGCTCCTCGCCGGCGATCAGGTGCTGATTTCGGGCCTCGCCATCCTGCCGATGTTTGCGGGTATCGCCCTTGGCTATTACGCAAGGCAGCATATTTCCGAAGACGCCTTTCGGCGCATTATTTTGATTGGGCTCTTGATGAGTGGCATTCATCTGCTGAGCCGTGCTTTTTTGTAAATTAGACTTTTTTGCAGCCCGTTAAGGCTCGGCGCGCAGGGGAGCTTGCGGATGGCTGCTTCTCATCATCACCGAACGTTCGCGATAGAAGGTGTAGAGTCCTGTTAGGACGACGATTGCGCTGCCGGCGATAGTGAGGCTGTCTGGAATATCACCGAAGACGACGATTCCTAACAAAATTGCCCAGATCAGGATCGTATAGCGAAACGGCGAAATGAAGCCGATGTCACCAAGACGCATGGTCATGATGCCGAAGAGATAGCCGGTGAGAACGAACAAGGCTGCGAACGCCAGCATGGTCATTTGCTCGAAAGAGACAGGGGCCCAGGGCGTGGCGGTCGACAGGAGGCCGCTCATCACCATGATCGATAGAGCCGAGATGAAGGCCACATGGGTGGACGGAACGCCGGTTCCAAGACGCCTGGTTGCTAGATCGCGAAGCGTGAGAAACACCACGGCCGCGAGTGCGTAGACCGAGTAGATCGTAAACCCATCAGATCCCGGCCGGACGATTAGCATCACACCGATAAAGCCGACCGTGATCGCCGTGTAACGCCGCCAGCCGACCTGCTCGCCGAGGAACAGGGCAGCTGCAAGTGTGACCGCAAGAGGCATAACCTGGAGGATTGCAGTTG
The DNA here is from genome assembly GCA_050633905.1 of Geminicoccales bacterium. Classification (GTDB taxonomy): domain Bacteria; phylum Pseudomonadota; class Alphaproteobacteria; order Geminicoccales; family Geminicoccaceae; genus JANQPX01. Next base: position 21,063 of record JBOEHJ010000036.1, on the reverse strand, counting down.
CATTGGCGATCGGCATGTTGAAAAGGGCCGTGATGAAGCAGATCGTGGCGCCGATTTCACCGATCACGCGTAGGCCGACCATGTTGGCATTGCCAGCTGAAAGCCGATAGAGGAGCGCATGTTGGCGCCATGCGAGAAGGCCCATGAGGAGAGTTGCTACGACACCCCTTAGAAAAATAGCTTGAAACATCGGGAGGTCGTCAGACATGGATTTCATCAGCGTGTCGTTCAGGACGAAACCCGCCATGCTCAGCATCATATAGATGGCGCCGCGAAGATTGCTGGAATTGGTGCTCATCGAAGAGGCTTGGTCCCTGGGCCATTGAAAATGATCTAAGCTAGCGATTAGCACGAAATGCGGGAACAGTTAAAAGATTATATTCCCATATTGTGATGCGGCATCCTCTTTTCCAAGAAGTTAGCCTTGTCTGACATCAACATTGCGACCCGCGGCGGAATGGAGATCTCGTGTTCGATCGATGGAACGCGGAGAAACGGCATAAGGTAGGCCGCATCAATATCACGGATGACAAGGGAAGTCTGTCCGATGTCACAGTCAGTGATCGGAAGCCATCGCGCTCTCCAACGCGTTCAGCAAGATCGCCTCAAAAAAACGACCCGCGCCAATATGGACATGACCGAATAGTGGTGTGACCACTTCATTTGGTTTCCGCTGCCTTCGAAGAAAGAACCAGGATATCCAGGGGTATACGGTCCTTTGTCGAAGGGGATTTCGGGGACCGTATATCGAACGGGGTGCTAAGTCTTACGGCGCCTGGTTGATCCAAGGAAATCGACTGGGCGCAAATCATCAAGTCTCTCAGGATTTGCTGGTAAGGTCGTGCAGCAGGCTTGCCAATTCCTTCGACGCTCTGGCGATGTCTTTCTGGTCAACGCCGGCATAGCCCAAAAGGAGGCCTGATCTCTGTACTGGGCCTTGAAAATACGTCGAAAGGGCAGGGGCCTGAATACCTCTTTTCTTCGCATTTACAGCAATGTCGCGGTCGTTAAGGCCGTTGTTGATCCTGGCGACCAGATGCAGACCGGCATCGGCGGGCGACAGTGTCAGATGGTTGGTCGCCTCGCCCAATGCGGTGATCAAGGCACGCTGTCGTTCCTCGTAAAGAGGCCGCATTCGACGGATATGCGAGGCCAGATGCCCTTCCTCAATAAAGCCCGCAAGGGCTGCTTGTCCGATCGAGGAGGGATGCGCGTCGATCAAGGTGCGGATCGATAAGAAACTGTCGAGAAGGTGATCCGGCACGACCATGTAACCGAGGCGAATGCCGGGAAACATCACCTTGGAAAATGTGCCGAGATAGATCACGCGGCCATCCTGATCCAGTCCCTGTAAGGCGGCAAGTGGGCGTCCAGCATAGCGGTATTCGCTGTCATAATCATCTTCGAGAATGAAACTCCCGGTTTCTCGCGCGCCTTCGAGGAGTTCGAGCCGTCGTTTCAAACTCATGGTGATGCCAAGGGGATATTGGTGTGATGGTGAGATGCAGATCATCCGTGGGCTGGGCTCAAAACGTTGCCCATCCGCATAGCTGAGGCCTTCGTCATCAACCGGAACCGGAACCAGACGGGCGCCGGCGGCACTCAGCACCGAGCCGGTCGGACGGTAGCCCGGATCCTCGATCCAGACCGGATCACCTGGATCGATCAGAACGCGTGCGGCGAGATCGAGAGCCTGGCGCGAGCCCGAGGTGATGATCACCTGGTCCGGTCGACAGAAAACGGCGCGCGCGGTTGCCAAATAATCCGTAATCGCCTTGCAAAGTGGCGGATAGCCGCCGGGCGCTGTGCTGACCAGCAGGTCCTTTCTTGGCCGCCGCCAATGGCGCCCCAGCAGCCGCGCCCATTCCTTGAAGGGAAACCGATCGACCTCGGGCAGTCCTGGCGCGAACGCCACACGTGGCTCGATTTTCTGCACCATGGCCGAAAGGCTGGCCGCGCGTTTCGAAGGGCGGAGCTGATAACGGGGCAGGGTCGTGTCTCGATGGGTGTTTGAGCGCTGCTCGAGCGTGCCAGTCAGCTCTTGCGGCAGATGGGTCGGCACGAAGGAGCCAGCACCAACCTTGCCTGTGATGTACCCTTCGGCAGTGAGTTGATCGAAGGCGCTCATCACGGTATTGCGCGAAACCGCTAGACTTTTGGCGAGCGTCCGACTTGCCGGAAGTCGCGTGCCTGGGCGAAGACGGCCATCGAGAATGGCGCTTCTGATCTCGAAATAGATCTGGCGATGCAAGGGCACCGTTGAACCGGACTTTAGGATAAGCGCCGGTAGGGGAAGATCCTGGGCTTGTTTTGGCATGTCAATTCTAGGTCCAATTGGTGCTGCATTATGAGATGAAATGGACCTTTCGACCAAGCCAATATTTTTGTTACAAGGGATTTTAACCCACACTGCCGGAGGTCCGATGGTCGAGACCAAACTCAGCGTCAATCTCAACAAAGTGGCCTTGCTGCGCAATCAGCGGGACGTCGGCTATCCCTCCGTGCTTGACGCAGCCCGCATGGTCGTGGCGGCTGGCGCTCACGGCTTGACCGTGCATCCAAGACCGGATGAGCGTCATATTCGCCGAAGCGACGTGCCGGCTCTCACTCAGCTTATCGCGAAGGAATTACGCGGCGGCATTGAGTTCAACGTTGAAGGATATCCAACACCTGATTTTATCGACTTGATCCGCGAGGTTCAGCCAGATCAGGTCACCTTGGTGCCCGATGCCCCGGATCAGAAGACGTCGGATCACGGGTGGGATCTCGTACAACAAAAGGGCTTCTTGCGCGAGACCATCACCGAGCTTAAGCAAAGTGGTGCTCGTGTTTGCCTCTTCATGGATCCAGAGCCTGGCGAGATGGCCAAAGCGGTTGGCTCAGGTGCCGATCGTGTCGAGCTCTATACCGGCCCTTACGCCTCGGCGTTTGAGACGGGCGGGCGCGAAGCGGCCTTGTTATTAAAGCGTTACGCGGATGCTGCCGATGCGGCGAGTGATGCTGGTCTGGGCATCAACGCCGGCCACGATCTCTCTCTCGACAATCTGCCAAGTTTCGCCCGTGCCCTGCCGCAGCTGGCCGAGGTCAGCATTGGCCATGCCATCACATCGGATGCCTTGAGAATAGGCTTTCCTGCAGCTGTTGAGGCTTATCTTTGCGCACTAAAGCCACTCGCTATCGAACTGGCCTAGCGCGGATTTTCGACAGGCGGATAAAGGAGCTTCATGCCAAGTTCTTTCGCGGTCGTTTCGGCAGCGATGACTTGTTTTTCTGCAGCTTTTTTTCGCTCGGTCCGTTTGCCTAACAGGCCCAGCCGAAGCTCGCAATTGGCCATCAGCGGCCGCATGCCGAGACCGCGCGCGAGCGTCATCGCTGCCTGATAATTGGTTTCCGCCGTCTCGGTTGCCCCGGCATCGGGTTGAGCAGCAGCGATATCGCCCAACATTCGAAGGCCGTAAGCCTCATGACCGCGTTCGCCCCGCTTTCGGGCAAGCGCCAGGTTTCGATTGAGTGTCATCAGCGCTTCATCGATGCGCCCAGCCAGGAAATATGCATCACCAAGCTGCATGCCGACGAGTGATCGGAACAGCCCAAGTCCCATGGATGAATAAAGCTCGTTCGCCTCCTCAAGCTGCGCAATGCCTTCATCCAGGCGTCCGGAAAGGGCCAGGACATGGCCGTAAAACCCTTTAATGAAGGGAGACAGATACGTGAGGCTCCAGGCCTCCACCAGATCGAGCGATGTCTTCAGAGCCTCCACACCTTGATCGATCTCGCCCTTGATCTCGTAAAAATAGCCGAGGTCGTAATAGACATGGGCGATGTTGAAGGGATGTCCGACCTCTTCGGCGATTTGCAGGGCTTCGGTCCCGTGCTCAAGACCCGCCTCGAAATCGCCGCGCTCGGCCATGGACCAGATCAGCCAGGAGCGCGAGATGACCGCCGGCACGAAGGGAAGGCCGCATCTCTCTAGGCTGAGATAGCCTTTGAGACGCTTGGCGATGGTAAGGAACATTTCCTCGGCGCGAAGATAATGGGCCGAGGTCACCAGGGGACAGCCGAGGTAAAAGTGTGCGGCCACTTCGAGCGAGAGGTCGTCGCTCTGCCTTGAAACGGCAAGGGCGCGCTCCGCGGTCGATAGCGCCTTTTCGGATCGGCCAAGCTGCCAAAGACTGGCACTTTCGAAGACGGAGACCCATCCCTTGCGCACCGGATCTTTCAGCCGTTCGACAAAGCGTTCCGAATCACCCAGATGGGACAGGATCGCCTCGAAGCGTCCAAGGGCCCAAAGCGCATTGCGCAGCTCGAACCGAAGATCGACAACCCGCTCCAGATTCTCCTTGGTTTCCGGCAGGTTGGCCGCAACCTGCAAAGCATGCTCGAATTGGGCGGCTGCCTCGCGCAACGCAGCGCGATCCATCGCCTTGACGCCCGCTTGATAGGCATAGCTAAACGCCTTTTGCCAAAGTTCCCCCTGAAAAGCATGATGAACCAGACTGTCGATGCGCTCGATATTCACATCGCCTGTGAGCGCTTCCAGCACCTCGACGATTTTCTTATGAAGCTCTTGGCGCTTGCTTATCAAGATGGTGGCATAGGCCGCATCCTGAACGAGTGAATGCTTGAAGCTATAGGTGGCATCCGGCGGAAGGCCGCGTCGAATGACCAGGCCCGAGATGACCAGCCGATCGAGGTCGGCGCGTAGGGTCTGCTCATCCCTGTCGGTGACGGCGCAAAGCAGGTCATAGGGAAATTCACGCCCGATGACGGCACCGAGTTGTGCGGTTTCCTTGGCATCTTCCAGCCGATCGAGCCTCGCCACCAGGGACGACTGTAAGGTCGGCGGGATGATTTCATCGACCGCTCCTTCATGCTCGCTCGCGACCTTCTCAAGGACCGATTTCGTCAGTTCCTCGACATAAAGCGGCACGCCATCGGAGCGGCGAACGATCTGTTCTACGATCGCATCCAGCATGTCCGGCCCGGCGACCGATTGCGCAATCCTGGCTGCCTGGCCACGGCCGAGGCGATTGAGCGTGAGATGGCTTGCATGGGCATGATCAGGCCAAGGCGGGGCGAATTCGGGCCGATACGTGATCAGCATATAGACGGCGCGATCAACGATCCTGGACATGATCTCACCGATAAACTCACCCATCGAGGGATCGCTCCAATGCACGTCCTCGATCACGCAAAGCACTGGCTGTTTTCGACTCTTCTCCAAGATCTGCTCGATCAGGATCTCGATAATCCGACTGCGCAGATGCTGCGGCGAGAGATCCTGCTGGCCGTAGCGCATCACGCCCGGAAGGGAGAGCAGGGCAGCGAAGACTGGTGCTGTTTTATCGATATCGAGGCCGGTCTTACTCAGAAACGCCTCAAGCTTGTCCAGCTTCTTCTCGACAGGGTCCGCTGATGAAAATGCCGCCTCGCGTCGCAACCGCTGGACCACGGGATGAAAGGCGCTGTTCGTGTGGTGCGGCGAGCATTGATAATAATGATGAAGGAACGGCTCATCACCGAGATGGTTACGAAAGTCCTGCACGGTTCGCGACTTGCCGATACCAGCCTCACCGGACAACAGCACAACTTGCCCTTCGCCGCCCTTGGCTCGGCCCCAGCCTTCGTGGAGCAGGCCGAGCTCATGTTCGCGCCCAACGAGATCGGTGAGATTGCTGCCGCGTGATGCCTCGAAGCGGCTCTCCACCTCCGCCTCGCCGACCACGCGCCAGGCCTGAACCGGACCATCGAACCCCTTAAGCTCGAAGCGACCGATATCCTCGAACTCGAAGGCCGTGCCCACCAGGTTGCGGGTCGCATCGCTGATCACGATCTTGCCGGTGTTGGCGATACCTTGAAGGCGTGCTGCAAGGTTCGGTGTTTCGCCGATGACGGCACTCGAATCGGAGGTCGCATCACCGATGATCTCGCCGACCACGACCTCGCCTGACGCTATCCCGATGCGGACTTCGAGATGGTCCAGGTGATCGAGCCTGACGCCTTCAACCCCGACAATCGCATCAAGCGCTGCCCTGATCGCACGCTCGGCCTGGTCTTCATAAGCCCTCGGCCAGCCGAAATAGGTAAGGACCCCGTCGCCCAGAAACTTGGCGACATAACCTTCATAGCCGATGACGGCAGAGGCAACAGCATTCTGAAAACGTTTCAAGACGTCACGCAAGGCTTCGGGATCGAGGCGGCGCGACAGCGGTGTCGAACCGACCAAATCGCAGAACATCACGGTCAGCAGACGTCGTTCCGGCCCAGCGCTCGGGTCCGGTCCGCCGCCATGCATCGGCTGATTGATCATCACAGGTCGAGATGGGGGCGAGATGACCTGAACGTCGAGGCCTTCGATCGCCGCAAGCAAAAGGCGCCGGTGACCGAGGGAGAGGCCAAGTTCCCGCAAATCCTGATCTGTCAGAAGGGCAATCGCACGCCGATCGACATCGTTATCCTCAAAGGTTTTCTTGTATTGTTCGAGGCCAAGTTTCTTTAACCAGCCCTCCAGATCATCACTCAACATTGCTCTCCAAAGATCAACAAGAGCATTCACCAATCTCGCATCTATGTAATTTTGCCTATACTAAGCAAGAGACAGCGTTAAATGCTACTTAAAAGAGCCCGTTTCAAAGACGGTCGAAAAAAGTCATCCCGCCCGCTACCCACGATCGACATGGACCTGGTTTCGGACTTGGCCTATGACTGGATGATGACTTGTTGACCGGTAAGCAGCAGTAGAGGTCATGATCTGGAGCATTTTTCGCTCGGTCGGAACCGGCCCGGTTTCGATATCATCGGGTTGGAAATTGCATTGAAAAAATAAGAAGTTAATGATCAGGGAGCCGTCGATGACGTTGTTGAAAGCACTTGCTCTGACGTGTTTTGGTTTCGCTTTGACCTGCCAGGTTCAAGCTGAAACGCGTGTCACCTATAAGTCGGCGAAGTCAACCTCGTCTTACTATCAGATGGCCGTGCAACTTGCGGAAGCGATGAAACAGGGCACCGATAGCGACATCATTGTGACCGTCGAAGAGAGCCAGGGTTCGGTGCAGAACGTGATGGAGGCAGCAGCCCGCGACGGCAATTATGTGTTCACCACGCCGCCGGCCTTGGTTGGTCTTGCCCAAAACGGCAAGGCGATGTTCGAAGGCAAAGGCAACCCCAAATTCGATGAGATCCGTGCTCTCTTTCCGATCCCCTCACTCACCATGCATTTCGTGATGAGCGACGCCAGCGGTGTTGCCGATTTTGCCGGGATGGAGGGCAAGACCATTCTTCTCGGCAAGGGCTCCTTTGGTGCAAAAGAAGGCGAAAAATATCTGGAGCTGTTTGGACTTGCCGGCAAGGTTGAGCTGGCCGAGGTCGAACTTTCCAATGCCGGTCCCGCCCTCAAAAATGGCCAGATCGACGGTTTCGTCACGGCGGGCTCCTATCCAGCGCCCAATGTCATCGAAGCTGCTGCTGGTACCGGCGTGACGGTTCTCTCCTTGGACGACGAGCAGATTGCTGCCACCAAACGGCAAAAGTTGGTGATCCCCGCTGGTACCTATGCCGGCCAGGGTGAGGATATTACCACCACCTCGCTTCCCGTTGCCGCTTTCACCACCACGGCTATGGACGATGAGACCGCCTATATGCTGACCAAGACCTACTGGGAGCAAAAAGATGGGATGGGGGCGGCGGCTGCCTGGTGGAACGGGGTTGATCAAGACCTGATGGCGACCATCAGCACCAAGATGCATCCGGGTGCGATCAAGTATTATGAAGAAGCCGGCTACCCGCTAACCGACGCCCAGATGTAGTGGCATGACCACGTCGTTTCGCTAGCAGGTTGGAAGAGCAAGCGGCTGATAGCAGTAAACGCTCGGCGCTCAAGCGAATGGCTCAGACCGAGCGAGGGCAGGCCGAGCGTTTATCTTGGACTGCTTTTGGCCTCGCCAGTGTCGCCTTTCATCTCTGGTTGATCTTTTCGGGCCTTATCCCCAACCTGGTCAGCCGGCCCCTGCATATGGCCTTGGCGCTTCCCTGGGTCTTTGTATTCACAGCCAGGACAGCTTCGGCCCGATTGGTCGGAATAGCCCTCACCTTGGCGGGCATCGGGTGCTGCCTTTGGATTGCGCTCAATCAAGCTACCCTTGGCGATCAATACGGTTTCTTACAAGGATCATTCCAGGTCGCTGTTGCTTGCTTGCTGCTGGTCCTAGTCCTTGAGATGGCGAGACGAGCGATCGGCTGGCCACTTCCGAGCCTGGCTCTACTCGCCCTTGTCTATGGCCTCTTCGGCCAATATATCCCAGGAGAATTCGGCCATCCCGGGACGCCGTTCGCTAGCTTTCTTGGCACGTTGACGATCGCAGAAGGGGGGCTTTGGGGCAAGCTTACCGGTGTTTCGGTCTCGATCGTCTCGATCTTCGTGATCTTCGGTGCCTTCTTGAATGCGGGCGAGGCGGGGCAAGGTTTCATGAACCTTGCAAGCAGTGTTGCCGGCCGCTTGAAAGGTGGGGCGGCCAAGGTCGCGGTGCTCTCATCAGCGATGTTCGGCTCGATCTCGGGCTCGGCGTCGGCCAATGTCGCCTCGACAGGCGCGATCACGCTGCCAGCGATGACCAGGCTTGGTTATCCCAAGGTTCTTGCGGCTGCGATCGAGGCGGTCGCGTCCTCCGGTGGTCAGATCATGCCGCCGCTAATGGGGGCTGGGGCTTTCGTGATGGTAGAACTCACCGGCGTTCCCTATACCGGGATCATGGCGGCTGCTTTCCTGCCTGCGCTTCTTTATTTTCTAGCTGTCTGGACGGGAATTGACGCCTTCGCCCTCCGCCATGAGCTAAAGGGGCTGCCTTCGGACCAACGCCCAGGCGCCAAAGCTGTTTTGATCACCGCCGGTTTTTTCCTCCTGCCGTTTTCGGTCCTCCTTTGGGGTATGTTCGCTCGGGGGTATACGCCGCAATACGCTGCCTGCATTGCCATCTTCGTCGCTGCTCTCCTGCTGTCGCTCGATGTCCACCTGACGCTGAACGTCAAGCGCAGCCTCCTACGGTTGGAACAGGCGATCCTGACGTCCGGTCAACAGATCGCAATGATCGCGTCCATTATCCTTTGTGCCTCGATCATCATCGGTGTTCTTGGTATCACCGGCCTTGGCGTCAAAATCACCTCGCTGATCGTCGGCGGTGCCGGCGGTCAGCTTTGGCCAGCTCTCCTGCTCACGGCACTTGCCTGCTTGATTCTTGGAATGGAGGTGCCGACCACGGCGGCCTATGTCATCTGCATATCTGTTGCAGGACCCGCCTTAATCGACCTTGGCCTAACCCCACTTCAAGCCCACCTCTTCGTCTTCTGGTTCGCACTTCTGAGCACGATCACGCCGCCGGTCTGCGGCGCTGTTTTCATTGCGGCCGGCATGGTGGAGGAGAATTGGCTGAAGGTGGCATCGCGCGCGATGATGCTCGGTCTCGGCCTTTACTTGATCCCGCTCGCCATGATCGCCAACCCCGATCTGATCGCCTTCCAAACCGTCCCGTCGGATGCGCTGCTGGCCGCGCTCAAGATTGGCGCCGGCCTCTTCATGATTTCCTTCGGTGCCATCGCACCCTGGCGGTTTTTTTCAAGATTTGGGCTCATCGTTCTTGGTGGGCTTCTCCTATTTGCCTAGCGACAGGTTCGATTCCCAACGACTTTAACCTAATCCGACAAGGGACCGCATACCCTCGGAATTTCAAGGCGCTCTCTTTTGTCGACGCCAGTCGAAACCAACTGCCTTGATCACATCACTGGCTGCCGGGGAGGCGTTTGCCGATGACGATGTTAAGGAATTCGTTGGCAAAATCGCGGCGGAGCAGCAGGATCGTGCCGCAGAAAATGATCGCGCCAAGGGACATCGACAGCACAAGGTTCCAATGGGGTGCCAGGCTGTCGAGCGCGTAATGTCGAGCAGCGATCAGCCCCGCGACCATCAGGAACGCCGCCGACCAGATCGGGATCAGATCACCGCCAAGCCGGACGAGATCCACCTTGAGCCGACGACGCAGCATATAGAAATAGGCTGGCAGCATCAGCATGTTGGCAAGACCTCCGCCAAGGGCTGTTGCTGCAATCCCATGGGGGGCAGCAATCGCGATGGCGCCGGCAAAAACTAGCGCATTGACGATGGAGAGGCGAAGAACAAGCGCGGATTGATCCACTGACAGCATGACCTGATTGGCGATCAAGGAGAGTGCGTAGAAGATACTGAACAGGCAAAGGACCCTAAACGGTTGAATACTGCCAAGCCACTCCTCGCCGAAGACGATCGGAACAAAGAGATCCGCCGTCATCGCCATGCCAAAGAAGATCGGCAGGCAAACCAGGCAGGTCAGTCTGAAGGTCGAGATGATCGCTTTGTGGTGTTTCGGGATGTCGTTCTGCAGGCGGGAGAGGACCGGCAGACCGATTTTCTGGATCGAATAGTAGGTGAGTTGGCCGACGGTTACCAGAATGCGGGTCGCGAGAAAGTAGAGGCCGACCTGTTTCGATGGCAGATAAAATCCGAGGAACAGCACGTCGATCTGGCGAAGGCTGAAGCGCAGGATGGCGGCGCCGATCGTATTGAAGCTGAAGGTCGCGAGCTTGTGCACATGCTCCATCGAGACGAGCAGCTTCGGTCGCCAGCGCGCTGCAAGAACAAACATCATCGTGCTGATCACCGCATAAGCCCATTGCTGACCTACCAGGCTCCAGACGCCATAGCCCCAAACTGCCATGATGCCAGCGACAATTGCGCCACAAATCGTGGCGAAGATGGAGGCATAGGCAAAGGCCTTAAGCCTGAGATCCCGCCTGAGTTTGGCCTGCAGGATGCCGCTGCCCGCATAGATCAGCAGCAAGGGTGCTATTCCTCGAAGGACCGGGCCGAATTGCGGCTCCGAGAAGACCTTGGCGATGATCTCGGAGGCCGAAATGAGCACGAGGGCTGCCACGGCGGCTAGGGTCAAATTCATCCAGAGTGCGCTTGAAAAATAGCTCTCATCAAGCTCTTCACGCTGAATGAGTGCCTCGCCGACACCTTGGGATAGGATGAGTTGTGCGATCAGGATCAGGATCGTGGCCAGAGCGATGATGCCGAAATGCTCTGGCGCCAGCAAGCGCGTTAGGATGAGGAACGAGCAAAAGGCAAAAAATTCAGCCCCAACAACCTCGACAATACGCCAAAAGATGCCGAGCTTGATTTGATTGACTTGGAACATACGCTTTTGTTTTCTCCGATCGAGGCCTGATCGGCGGGATAGACTACCAGTGATCGGTGACTGTCAAGCTAGGTGCTGCCAGAAAACCAGTCACAACATCATCGACGTGGCCGAAAGACCTCATATGCTGTTGGTTCGTTGCGAAGCCATTTCGCGGCTGGCGACCTTTCGAAAAATCATGCTACGTCATGCAGGGGTTCGCCGCAGAACAATGGCTTGAGATTGAGGCTATCGGTTCCGTCGACCCGCCGGCGGCAATTGCAGATGAGGGACGTGATGATCAAACAGGTCGGTGTGATCGGGCTCGGCGATATGGGATCAGGGCTCGCCAAAAATTTGATAGCAGCTGGCTTCGATGTGGTTGGTTTCGATCTAGCGCAGCCACGCCTCGATGCCTTCGCAACGATGGGCGGCATGGCGCTTGCCTCACCGGCCGCTGTCGGCGAAGCGGCGGATGCAGTTTTTGTTATGGTGATGAATGGCGATCAGGCCAAATCGGTCATCCTCGGCGACGGGTTGAAGGCGACCATGAAGCCAGGTGGCATCGTCCTTTTGACTGCCACGATCAAGCCGAACGAGGCACGTGACATCGCGGACGGCCTTGAAGGAAGTGGCCTCGAGATTATCGACAGCCCGGTTAGCGGTGGTTTTCCCGGCGCACAAGGTGGCACGCTCACCATGATGGCCGCGGGCAAGGACGAGATATTGGATCGCTGCCAGCCGGTCATGGAAGCCGTGGGTCGCGACATCTACCGGGTCGGCGATAGCGCCGGCATGGGGCAGACGGTCAAGGCCTGCCTGCAATCAGTGATGGGATCGGTGATCACCGCGACCACGGAAGCGGCTGCACTTGCCGCCAAGGCGGGCGTCGAGGGCGAGGTGTTCCATCAAGTGCTGAGCACATCGTCTGCCGGCTGTGGCCTCGCCAACACCACCCTTGCCAATATCATCGATCGTCAGTTTGAGGGCACCGGTAGCCATATTCGCACCATGTACAAGGACCTGACTATCAGTCTGGATATGGCGCAAAAGCTGGGCGTGCCTCTGTTTACCGCCTCTGCTGCCATGCAGCTCTTTCAAGCCGGTATCACCAAATATCCCGATGCCGACAACTGGGTGGTCACCCGCCTCACCGAAGACATCATCAACGCCCAGCTCAACCGCAAGCGGCGCGCTTGATCGTTGACATTGGCGGTCTCGGTCGCTGACCTTTGATTATTCTGACAAGGATCGTCCCTATGGCTGTAGAAATTGAATGCGTTGTCGATGCCCGTGCGAAAACAGGCGAGGGGGCGTTTTGGGATGTGGAGAGCCAGCGGCTTTATTGGGTCGACATTCCCGAAGGTCTGGTTTTCATTTACGATCCAGCGAGTGGCGACAATCAGCAGTTCCAGCTCGGTGAGCCGGTCGGTTGTTTGGCGCCCAGCATTAAGGGCGATCTGATCCTCGCAACCAAATCGGGCTTTTGGCGCTTCGATCCGGGTACAGGAGAAAAAACCGCGCTCCACGATCCGGAAGCGCATCTCCCTGAAAACCGCTTCAATGATGGTGCCACCGATCCCAAAGGCCGTCTTTGGGCGGGCACGATGAAAGACGGCGGGTCGACGACGGCCGACGGCGCGTTCTATCGCCTTGATCCGGATCTTACTTCCGAGCATTGGATTGGCGATATCTTCACCACCAACGGCCTCGCCTTTAGCCCTAACGGCAAGACCATGTATTCTGCCGATAGCAACCGCGCCGTCCAAACCATCTGGGCCGCAGATTATGACCTTGATACCGGTCGACCTGGCGAGCGGCGCGTCTTCTTCGATAGCCGAGAGGTTAAAGGCCGTCCGGACGGTGGCACGGTGGATGCCGATGGCTGCTATTGGATGGCGGGTGTTGGCGGCTGGCAACTGGTTCGCCTGACACCTTCGGGTAAGATCGACCGCATCATCGACCTCCCCATTGAGCGCCCTTCGAAGCCGATGTTCGGCGGATCGAAGCTCGATACGCTTTACGTGACGTCCATCGGTACGGGGCTCACGCAAGGGACAGAGGAAAAACAGCCCCAAGCCGGCGGTTTGTTTGCTTTGCAGGGTCTGGGTATTGGAGGTATTCCGCAGGCGCGGTTCGGCGGTTGAGTGATTTTCCGCCCTTGACGGCCTGCATTATTGGTTGAGGAGCTGAGAGCTCAGATGACCGATTTGAAAAGAGGGGTCTCTAGGAATATCCGGCTGGGATTTCCGCTCCCTGGAGATGCCTCCGCTGCTTTGCTGCTTCAGTGCTCCATTTTTGCAGCCAGCCCATAAACGCTTTCTCAAAGACGAGGTGCAGCAGGATTCCGCAAAGCATACAAATCAATAGAGCGCATGCGATAAAGGCGGCATCCGGGAGCATCGTTTCAAGCGCAAATCTGCCCCAAACCCAGCCGGCGGCGCCTAGCGTGAAGGGATGGCTGAGATAGATCGCAAAGGAAGCGTCGCCCAACAGTAGTAGCGCAGCGACGCGGCGAATGGTTGTCTGCCTCTCGATTACAACGACGCCTGCAACCAACAAGGCAGCAGGAAGTCCCCAACAAAGAGCGCGCCAGTCCATCGGGGTGATATCTAGCCCATGGTTTAGGACAACATAGGTGGCAGCTGCCAAGAAAACCAAACCATAGCCGAACAGAAGAGACGTCTGCGCAACTCGCTTGCAGGCATATCCAATCAACATGCCCGCCATAAATTCGAGGAGAAGCGGATTGGTATAGGTGGCCAGCAAGGCACTTTTGGGGCTCAGTAAGGCGCCTGACAATACCAGAACAGCAAGCCAGGCTGTCATGGCCGTCACCCGCCAGGTTGGGCGAAGCAGCAGGGCGACGCCAAAGCTGGCATAAAAGAACATCTCATAATTGAGCGTCCAGCCGACTTGGAGAAGAGGGAAGGTCACGTCTGGCTGGAAGGGGTCGCTGTGGGGAATGAAGAGAAGAGACTGGACGATATGCCAGAAGTCGAGATGAGATTCTTGAAAAAGGGTGGGCACAGCCACAAGCAACGCCACCATGGCAAATGTGCAAAGCCAATAGAGGGGCACAACGCGGAGAGCGCGACGGCGCCAAAAGTCCAAGGGCCGACTACGTTCATGATCTGTGGTAACCCAGATGATGAAGCCGCTCAGCACGAAAAACAAATCGACACCGAAATCACCAAATGTCGTTGTCGATGGACCCAAACCACTGGTTTTGGCTAACTGAACATGAGAGTGAAGCCAAACGACAGCTAGAGCAGCAAAGCCTCGGAGATACTGAAGTGTAAGCCATATAGTCATAAGGTATTAACGCAATTTTCACTCAATTATTCAAGAGTTTATATTTTAATTCTAATTTTTTGCTGCATCGCTGATTTTTCTTTGTTTGTCTGCTTCGGCCCAAATCCATCGTCAAATGAACAGAACTGAAGGTTTTCACTTTGTAGCAAAACGATTCCTCCAAGCTTGTCACCCCGCGCTTTCATCAACACTAGACAATGCTTGAACTGCTGGGATGCCTAAGGCTATGGGAATGGAACTTCATTTGTATCGGGAAAAGGTTAAGAAAATATGAAGCGTTAGGGGCCAACCAAGGTAGATAGAGAAGCAGTGCAGCATAGGTCGCAGTTTCGAAGGCGCCCACACACATCTTCACACGACGCCATGCTGGAGCTAACGTTTCCACAGCAACGTAAAAGAAAACCGCCGAGCAGGCCTTGGGAGAAATGAACGTGGCGACCGATCTGGCGAAATATGCAAAGTCGGAAAAGATCCGGTATTTCCTAATCAGCTTCACCGACCTGTTCGGCGTGCAGCGATCAAAACTGGTGCCGGCGCAAGCGATTGGGGAAATGCAAAAGACCGGGGCTGGCTTTGCAGGCTTCGCCGCCCATCTCGACATGACGCCAGCTCATCCCGATATGTTCGCTGTGCCTGATGCGGCGAGTGTCATTCAGCTTCCTTGGAAGCCCGAGGTTGCCTGGGTTGCGGGCGATTTGGTGATGGCGGATCAGCCGGTAGGGCATGCGCCGCGTGTGGTGTTGAAAAACGTGCTCGAGAATGCCAGGGTCGCTGGCCTCCGGCAAATGACCGGGGTGGAGTGCGAGTATTTTCTGATCCAGCCCGACGGTTCCGACATTGCCGATTTGAGCGATCGCCAAGCGAAGCCTTGTTATGATCAGCAGGCGCTGATGCGTCGCTATGATGTCGTGAGCGAGATCTGCGATCACATGATCAAGCTCGGCTGGGCCCCGTATCAGAACGATCACGAAGATGCGAATGGCCAGTTCGAGATGAACTGGGACTATAGCGATGCGCTGACCACGGCCGATCGCCATTGCTTCTTCAAGTTCATGGTCAAATCCGTCGCCGAGGTCCATGGTCTGCGCGCGACTTTCATGCCCAAACCTTTCGCCAACCTCACGGGCAATGGCTGTCATGTTCATGTCTCGGCCTGGGACAAGGCCGGCAGGAAAAATCTCTTCCATGATAAGAAGGACGAGCTTGGGATTTCAGCGCTTGGCTATCACTATCTAGGCGGTGTGCTCAAGCGCGCAACGGCCTTAACCGCGCTTACCAATCCGACGGTCAATAGTTACAAACGAATCAATGCGCCGGTGACCCTGTCGGGCGCTACCTGGTCCCCGAACACCGTGACCTG
Organism: Geminicoccales bacterium; assembly: GCA_050633905.1. Taxonomy (GTDB): domain Bacteria; phylum Pseudomonadota; class Alphaproteobacteria; order Geminicoccales; family Geminicoccaceae; genus JANQPX01. Next base: position 5,184 of record JBOEHJ010000036.1, on the reverse strand, counting down.
GAGTGGCAACAACCGCACCCATATGGTTCGCATTCCTGATCCTGGCCGCTTCGAAGTCCGCCTCGCCGACGGTGCTGCCAATCCCTATTTGCTGCAAGCAGGCGTGTTGGCAGCGGGCCTGGACGGTGTGGCGAACAAAACTGATCCTGGCAAGCGCCTCGACCTCGATATGTATGCCGAGGGTCACAAGGTCAGAGGAGCGCCTCGATTGCCCCTAAACCTGCTGGATGCACTCAGAGTGTTCGAAAAAGACAACGTGCTCCGCGCCAGCCTCGGCGATGAGTTGGTGGATGCCTATGCCAAGCTCAAACATGGCGAGTGGATGGATTTCAAGCGCCATCTTACGGACTGGGAACGTCAGCATACGTTGGATTGTTGAGCGCAAGGCACCCGGGTTCGGACCTAGGTTAGAGCATTGATTGGGAGCGGTTGCTCTTTTTGGGCTGGTTGACTGACCTGATCAGACTCGATCGAAGATGAGCTAGTGGAATGTCCACAACATAAGCTTCCCTTCGCATGGCCTTTGGAGCGCCATGTCAAGACCTGTCAAATCTCGATTGCCAAACCACAATCGTCTGGCTGCTGGGGAAGCAAATGTTGTGGACATTTCACGAAGCTGTCTGCGGCGACTGGGTCGAGAATTCGATGATGCGCCCAACCATGTCGGAGGCGGCGCGGAAGGTCCAGCTCGGCAGCATTTCACTCAACACCATGACGGCAGCGTTTCTTGCCGCCATTTCACCTTGGCCATTTTCTTTATAGGCCCTGTAGGCTTGGATAACCCGCTGAATAATCCGTTGATCAAAAGCTTCGAGGCGATGTTGCTGTTGTTGTTCAGAGTGCGGCGACATTCTACTCAAATTCCCAATCTATAAAGGGTTTATCGACCGAGGCGGCTCTCCATGACGGACAGAAAGAACGCATCTGGCTCTCGAAAAAGCGTAAATTGACAGAGTTGATAGTCAAGATGCCTTTTCCTACCATTTGGATCAAAATCTGGTTTCACGATTGTCTTGTGGCACCCTAGCAACAAACGTTGTGATTTTCGCTTCATACCGCTCAAATGCCACGAAAATGCCCTTGATCGGCGCATTGTCAAGAGCACTGTCTTACGTGCTTGGCTGACCCGCCTTGGCCATGCCCGCTTGTACGTTCGATGTCCTTGCCAAGCACGTGACTTATCCTGACGATATTTGGTTAAGAATACATGAACATCACCGAGTTTTAGCGAGGCTCATCTGACGTGTTGGCAGCGGATGATGTCCTCACTAACATCGTCTTGTATCTTGGGAGTGAACCAACTTTGTCGGCCCATTCTTGGACAGCTTGATGGAAATAACGTTTATTCGACAGCTGGTCGACCAGGCCCGATCGGAGCCGAGGCTCATCGTCCTGCCTGAAGGACGGGATGAGCGTGTGCTGCGCGCCGCAGCCGAGGCGACTAGCCGTGGTGTGGCAACCTGTCTGTTTCTGGATGACATAGCGACGTTGGAGCGAGAATGCCGAGACCACGACATTGATCTCAACGACAACATGCGCCCCTTCGATGTCGGCCCGTATATGGAGGCGTTTGTCAAAAGGCTTGTTGTCCTACGCGAGAAGAAAGGTTTAAGCGAAACACAAGCGCGCTCGATGCTCAGCAATCCGCAGATCGTCGCGACGATGATGGTGGAGCAGGGCGAGGCGGATGGTCTCGTCTCAGGTGCTGCAACCGTGACGGCCGATGTGCTCCGTCCGGCCCTGCAGCTAGTCGGCAAACACGAGGACGAGGCGTTGGTCTCTTCCTTTTTTTTTATGTGTTTCGAGGACGGGCCGAAGCTCTTCGCTGATTGCGCCTTGAACACCAATCCCGATGCAGACGCTCTTGCGGCCATCGGCCAGCAATCTGCAGTGACGGCCCAGAGGTTCGGGCTTGATCCCAAGGTAGCGTTGCTCAGCTACAGCACGGATGCATCGGGCAGCGGAACCAGCGTTAATATGGTGAAGGCGGCGACTGAAAAGCTCAAGGCGCTTGACCCCTCGCTCAAGGTCGAAGGACCGATCCAGTATGATGCCGCCGTCAACCCGCGCATCGCGGCCAGCAAGCTCCCTAAAAGCAATGTAGCGGGCCAGGCAAATGTTCTGATTTTCCCGGACCTCGATGCAGGCAACATCGCTTACAAGGCGGTGCAGCAGGCAGCCGGTATCATCAGTGTCGGGCCGATCATTCAAGGCTTGAACCGACCGATCAACGATGTGTCACGCGGCGCGACGACGGACGACATTCTCTACACTATCGTCACCACAGTGATCCAGGCGAGGGGTCTTTGATCCCTGCCGGTTCGTTGACGGTCGCCCCCAATCCAACGGTATCGCCCCCCATGGCTAGTCGATGAGCGGGCAGGCCGTAGCGTCGACGTCACGGCGTATCGATGTCATCGCCATTCTGATTGGCATCGCCTTTGCGCTGATGTGGAGTTCGGCCTTCAGCGTTGTGAAATTGGCGCTGCAGGATGCACCGCCATTCCTGATCCTGACGGTGCGCTTCTTTGTTGCAGGGATCATCGCGCTCGGTATTGCTTTAGCGCTGGGCCAGCGTATTCCAGCACAAAAGCGGCAGTGGGGTGCCATCATCATCCTCGGGCTTTGCCAAAACAGCCTCTATCTCGGGCTAAACTTCAAGGCGATGACCCTGGTGCCAGCAGGATTGGCGGCGATCCTGGCAAGTTCGGTGCCCTTGTTGGTGGCCTTGTTCTCCCGCTTTTTCTTGCGCGAACGCCTCAACTGGATAGGCCATCTCGGCCTGGTTCTAGGTTTTGCCGGCGTGCTGACCATCATGGCCGGCCGGATTGCCGGTGGGACCAGCAGCTTCGGCATTGTGCTCTGTCTTCTTGGCGCCGGTGCCATGGCGGGTGCCACCTTGATCGTGCGCAACACCGATCTCGGTACTGGCCTCCTCATGATCGTCGGTTTGCAGATGCTGGTCGGCTGTGTCAGTCTCTTGCCGGTTGTCGCCTTTCTCGAAGATGTCGGGACAGTTCGCCTGACCAGCTCCTTGATGCTTGCTTTTGCCTATATCGTCCTGGTGCCGGGCGTCCTGGCGACCTTGGTCTGGTTCTATCTAGTGCGCAGGGTCGGTGCTACCCATGCAGCGGCCTTTCATTTCCTGAACCCGGCCTTCGGGGTGATCATCGCGACGATGCTCCTGGGTGAGCTTATCGGCCTGCGCGATCTCCTGGGTGTTGCCATCATCATGGTGAGTATCCTTTTGGTGCAGTTTTCCCGCATGCACTCGAAATGAAGGGTGGGGAGCTTTTTTCGCGATTTGGATTTGCTCAAAGGCCTGCTAAGCCTTTTGTGGAGAGCATCGTTTTAAGAGGCCAGCCAAGTGACAAAAATCATCATTCGTGACGCCGAGCGCGCTGAGTATCTGGACCTCGCCTGGTTGCAAATCCGAAGCTGGCGCGATGTGTATCGCGGTATCATGCCGGATTGGTATTTGGATGAAGGCATCGAAAAGGATCAGCTGACCCGCTGGGCCGAGCTTCAGCCCAGGGGGGATGATCTGGTCCTGCTGGCTGAAGAGGACGGCCTCAAAGGGTTCGTCACCATCTGGTGTCAGCCGGATCCCTTCATCGACAATCTTCATGTCGAGCCTGGCCTTCGTTCAAAGGGGACGGGTGGGCATTTGATGCGGGCGACGGCGTCGCGTTTGATCGATAAAGGCTATGACAGCGTCTATCTCTACGTCGCTGCTGGAAATTCGAGAGCGATGGCCTTCTACCGCAAGCTCGGTGGCAAATTCGGCGAGGTCGAACAGCTCGAACATCGCCATGGCGACAATGTCGACGCGATCAGGGTGACTTTCAACGATCTCATAGCACTAAGAGATGGCGCGTAGTTCACCTTGTAGACGTCAAAAAACCTCGGCTCGGCACCTGGCGCGTCTTGGATGCCAACTCGATCCGGTCAAAAAATCAGCTTTTGCAAGAGCTTTCGGCGGCGGCAACGGCGCCGTCGACGGGCTCGAGGGCTGTCGAGAGCTTGGTGTCGACCTGCATGGCTGCGAGATCGGCTCTGCGGCCTTCTTCATAGGCCTCGGCGAATTGGAGCATGGCCGAGTAGCTGTCCTCGGAAAGGCCGGCGCGAACCCGTTCTTGGACGCAGGTGCAATATTCGTTGCTTAGCCCGTTCCAGTTCACACAGTTCTTGATCGCCGTGTCATGGGCTTTTTCGAGATCGATAGCTGATGCGGCACCGGACAGGGTGATGGCAGCGGCGGCAACAAGCAGGGTGCTTCGTTTATTTTTCAACATTGTCATCACTTTTTCTCCCAAAGTGGGTCTTGGTATATTTTGGAGACCTCATGGTTAAACGGGAGAGACTTTAAGTCGGGCGAGGGCATGTCTTAGCCCCTTTGGTGGGGGGAGGTCCAGTCGATCTCCGGACCTTTGGGCACAATTCTTGTAGGATTGATGGTCTCATGGCTACGGTAATAATGATTCTTGATGTGCTCGAAATCGACGGTCGCCTGGATACCCGGCCATTGATAGAGTTCGCGGATATAGGCGAATAGATTTGAGTAGTCGACGAGGCGTTTCAGATTGCATTTGAAATGGCCAACATAGACCGGATCGAAGCGCACCAAGGTCGTGAAGAGGCGCCAATCCGCCTCGGTTACCTGATCGCAGGCGAGATAGCGCTGCTCAGAAAGCAGCAGCTCCAGCTTGTCGAGCGTGCCGAACAACGGAATGACCGCGTCTTCATAGGCTTCCTGGGTGGTGGCGAAGCCTGATTTATAGACACCGTTATTGACGTTGTCGTACACCTCGGCGTTGATTTTTTCGATGGTGTCGCGGTGTTCCCTTGGGTAGTAATCACCCTCATGCGCACCAATATGATCGAAGGCCGTATTGAACATCCGGATGATCTCGGCGCTCTCATTGCTGACGATGGTTTCTTTCTCCTTGTCCCAGAGAACCGGCACCGTCACGCGGCCGCTATAGGTCGGATGCGCGCGGGTGTAGATCTGATGCATGAAGCTGGACTGATAGAGGGTATCGCCACCGGCAGCACCATCCTTTTCGAAGGTCCAGCCGTTTTCAGCCATGTACCAGTGAACCACCGAGACATCGATCATCGACGTCAAGCCTTTGAGTTCGCGCAAAATCAGGGTGCGATGGGCCCAGGGGCAGGCGAGCGAGA